>NZ_JAJDJU010000001.1 GCF_020567705.1 Acidocella sp. KAb 2-4
CGGGGGCGGGTGCGACGGGCGGCTCGGTCTTCACCACCGGCGGCAGGGCCAGCGGCGCCAGCTCAGCCGGCACGGGCTGCACCTGCGCCGCTAGATGCCGGTTGCTCGTGGTCAGGTGATACCATAGCGCGTAACCGCCCAGCACGATCACCGCGCCCAGCAGCGCCAGCGCCCCGCGCGGCACGCCGCGGTCGGGCACCGGGGCCAGCATCTTCAGGCTCACGTTCTGCACCTCGCCCAGCCCACCGGCCTCGCGGAAGCGGCGCAGGATCTCCTCGCCATCCAACCCCAAAATCTGCGCGTAGGCGCGGACGAAGCCGATGCGGTAGGCCGGACCGGGCAGAGGGGCGAGATCGCCCCGCTCGATCGCGTCGAGATATTCCGGCCGGATGCGCAGCGCCGCCGCCACATCGGGCAGCAGCCAGCCCAGTCGCTCGCGCACCTCGCGCAGGCCAGCACCCACGCGCGCCACGCCAGGGCTGGCGCCTTCGTCCATCACATCCGTCCCGGGCAGATCATCTTGCATGTCGTGCAGCTTCTATACCCGTCCGCGGCAAGTCTCAAATCGCCAGATTATGCTCGCGCGCCCACACGGCCAGCGGCTCGCGGATGCTGCCCCCCGCCGCCCCGGCACGGCGCAATTCGCGCAGCACCGGGCGCAGCACGGTCAGGTCCGCCTCCACCAGCGCCGCCTTCACCGGTAAAATGGCGTTGCCGGACATCGACAGGGTGGTGATGCCCAATGCCGCGAAGGCCAGCGCGTCCAGCGGCCGCCCGGCCGCCTCGCCGCAGACGGAGAGCGGCACCCCCGCCTCCTGGCAATAGCTGACCAGCTTTTCCAGCATCTCCAGCACGGGGGCGGAGAGTGTGTCGTAGCGGTCGGCCAGCTCCGGCGTGCCGCGATCGGCGGCGAACAGGAATTGCATGAGGTCGTTGGTGCCGACCGAGATGAAATCCGCCTCGGCCAGCAGGCCGGGGAGCTGGAACAGCAGCGACGGCACTTCCAGCATGGTCCCGGCTTCCAGCCGCTCGGGCGCGGGGCGGATGCGCGCGGCCTCGGCTTCCAGCAAATCGCGCGCGGTGCGGAATTCCTCCACCGTCGCCACCATCGGGAACATAATGGAGAGCGGCCGCCCTTGCGCGCCGAGCAGCAGGGCGCGCAGCTGGCGGCGCAGAATGGCCGGGCGGTCCAGCGCCACGCGCAGCGAGCGCCAACCCATGGCGGGGTTTTCCTCCCCGGTTCCGGCCTCGCCGGGCAGCAGCTTGTCGGCGCCGAGGTCCAGCGTGCGGAACTGCACGGGCTTGCCGTTGGCGCGGTCCAGCACGCGGCCATATTCCGCCGCCTGGCCCGCCACATCCGGGATGCCGCCCGCCGCCAGCGCCGCGATCTCGGTGCGGTAGAGGCCGATGCCGTCGGCGCCGGTGCGCTCCAGCTGGTCCAGCTCCATCGCCAGGCCGACATTCAGCATGAGCGTGATCTCGGTGCCGTCCTTGGTCACCGCCGGGCGGTCGCGATACGCCGCCAGCGCCGCGGCGCGCACGGTGCGTGCCTCCAGCGCCCGGTCATAGACTTGCACCACCTCTGGCTCGGGGCGCAGGATCAGCGTGCCGCCCTCGGCGTCGAGCAGCGCCGGGTCGCCCTCCTGCGCCGCCTCCACCGCGCCGCGATCCACCTGCAGCGCGGGCAGGCTCAGCGCGCGCGCCAGGATGGCAGCATGGCCGGAGGGGCTAGCTTCCTCGATCGCCACACCGGCGATGCCGCGCGCGTGCCAGTCCAGCAGATCAGCCGGGCCCATGCGCCGCACCAGCAGGATATAGCCATCCGCCCGCTCGGGCTTGGGAGCCATGCCGCCCAGCCCCACCATGATCCGCCCGATCATGTCCTCAATGTCCGCGAGGCGTTCGCGTAAATAAGGGTCGGCGATCTTGCGCATGCGCTCACGCAGGGTGCGGGCCACCTTGTCCACCGCGGTTTCGGCGGTCAGCCCGTCGCTGATCGCGTCGCGCACCTGGCCCAGCCAGCCCGAGGATTGCGCGACCATGCGATAGGCTTCCAGCACGTCGCGCGGGGCATTGCCGCCCGGCAACGAGCCGGCGATCAGCCCGTCAAGATTTTTGTTGGCCTCCTCCACCGCCTTTTCCAGGCGCGCGAGTTCGGCCTCGGGGTCGTCGGTGAGCAGCCGGGCGATGGGCGCGGCGGCGCCATAGGGCAGGATCTTGCCGCGCGCGATGCCGGTGGAGAGCACATGGCCGGGGTAGCGCCGGGGCAGGGTTTCGGAGAAGCCTTCCTCGCCGACATCGGTGGCACCGGCGCGGGCCAGGATCTCGGCCAGCAGCATAGCCACCGTGGCCAGGGCCTCAACCTCCAGCGGCGTGAAGGCCCGCGGTTCGCGTGACATCACGCCGATCACCCCCAGCGTGCGCCCGGCGCGCTTCACCGGCACCGCGAGGGTCGAGGCCATGTTTTCCTCGCCCAATTCGGGGCGATAGGCGTAGCGGGGATGGTTCTGGGCGTCGGCGAGGTTCAGAATGTCGCCCGAGGAAGCGGCCATGCCGATAATGCCCTCGCCCACACGCAGCTTGGTGTGGCCGACGGCATTGATGTTCAGCCCGTGGGTGGCGGCAAGTTCCAGCACCTCGCCCGGGCGCGCGACGTAGATGACACTGGCATCGGCGCTCAGCCCCTCGGCCACCAGTTTGGCGAAATCGGCCAGGCTGGCGGTGCCGGAGGCCAAATGCTCCCGCAGCGCGGCAAACAGATGCCGCGTATCGCCGAGTTTCGGCTTGCGCTTGCGCCGCTTGGGCGTGATGTCAGCTTCTGGCGGCACGCGCGGCCAGGGCGGCGATGGCCTGGGCCTTCAACGCCGCCAGAATTTCCGCCACCGGCAGGATCTCGGTGACCATGCCGACAGACTGCCCGGCCATCACCGAGCCGTTCTCGATATCGCCATCGATCACCGCGCGGCGTAGCGCGCCCGCCCAAAAATGCTCGATCTCCAGCTGGGCGGCGGTCTTGTCCAATTCGCCCGCCTGGAATTTCTGCACAACCTCGGCCTGATGGCGCATGAAGCGCTTGGTGCCCTCGTTCATCAGCCCGCGCACGGGGATCACGGGAAACCGCTCATCGAGCTGCACGCTGGGCAGCGCGTCTCGCGCCGCGGCGCGGATGAACGCCTTCTTGAAGTTCTCGTGCGCGATGCTCTCCTTTGAGGCCGCGAATAGTGTACCGAGCTGCGCGCCCGCCGCGCCCATCTCCAGATAACCAAGGATTGCCTCGCCTCGCCCGAGCCCGCCGGCCACGAACACCGGCACCTCGCGGATATGCGGCAGGATCTCCTGCGCCAGCACGGTCAGCGAGACCGGGCCGATATGCCCGCCCGCCTCGGAACCCTCGATCACCAGCGCATCGGCGCCCGACTTCACCAGCCGCTTAGCCAGCACCAGCGCCGGGGCAAAGCAGATCACCTTGGCACCGCCCTCCTTGGCGGCCTTGATGTTGGCGGCGGAGGGAATGCCGCCCGCGAACACCACATGGCTCACCTTCTGGCGCACGCAGACCGCGATCAGGTCGTCGAGCTGCGGGTGCATGGTGATCAGGTTGACGCCGAACGGCTTGCTGGTCAGCGCCTTGGTTGCGTCGATCTCCTTTTCCAGCAGCTCCGGCGGCATCGCCCCGCAGGCAAGCACGCCGAACCCGCCGGCATTGGAGATGGCGGAGACCAGATGCCGCTCGCTCACCCAGCTCATCGCGCCGCCCATGATGGCGTATTCGGTGCCCAGGAACTCCCGGCCCCGGCGGGTCAGCGCGTCGAACTCGGCGGCGGCGTCGCGGTTCATCTCAAGCATCGAGCTTATAGGCCGTATGCAGGGCGCGCACCGCCAGCTCCGTGTACTCGGCCGCAACCAGCACGCTCACCTTGATCTCGGACGTGGTGATGACCTGGATGTTGATGCCGCGCTCGGCCAGGGTCTTGAACATGGTGCCCGCGACGCCAGCATGGCTGCGCATGCCCACGCCGACCACCGAGATCTTGGCCACGTTCTGGTCGGTCACCAGCTCGGAGAACCCGATCTCCTTCTGCGCCCCCTCCAGCACGGTCTTGGCGCGCAGGAAATCGGTCTTGCCGACGGTGAAGGTCACGTCCGTCGTGCCGTCGGCGGAGACGTTCTGCACGATCATGTCGACATTGATATGCGCGTCGGCCAGCGGCCCGAACACGGCGGCGGCGATGCCCGGGCGGTCTGGCACGCGGCGAACGGTGACTTTGGCTTCATCCCGCGAATAGGCGATGCCGGCGACGATTTCCTGTTCCACGACTTCTTCCTCATCAACAACCATTGTGCCCGGCGTGTCGGCGAAGCTGGAGAGCACCTGCACCCGCACATGCTCCTTCATCGCCAGCTCCACCGAGCGGGTCTGCAGCACTTTCGCCCCCACGGAGGCGAGTTCAAGCATTTCCTCGTAGGTGATCTTCGACAGCTTACGCGCACCCGGCACGATTCGCGGATCGGTTGTGTAAACCCCGTCCACATCGGTGTAGATGTCGCAGCGATCCGCCTTCAGCGCCGCGGCCAGGGCCACGGCCGAGGTGTCGGAGCCGCCGCGCCCGAGCGTGGTCACGCGGTTATCCGGGCCGATGCCCTGGAACCCGGCGACCACGGGCACCTGGCCCTGCTGCATGCGCGAGATCAGTTCCTCGCCCTCGATGCTCTCGATGCGCGCCTTGCCGTGCTGGCCGTCGGTCTCGATAGCGACCTGCCAGCCCTGCCAGGAGCGGGCATCCTGCCCCAGCTCCTGCAGCGCGATGGCGGTCAGCCCCGCTGTCACCTGCTCGCCAGTGGCCACCACGGCGTCGTATTCCCGCGCGTCGAACAGCGGGGAGAGCTGCTGGCAGTAGCCCACCAGCTGGTTCGTCACCCCCGCCATGGCGGAGACGACCACGGCCACCTCGTTGCCCTTGTCCACCTCGGCCTTCACCCGCTTGGCCACATTGCGGATACGGTCGAGATCGGCCACCGAGGTGCCGCCAAATTTCATAACGATACGCGCCATACTATAACCCTTGTGGAAAACCGCCGGCGGCGTCACATAGCGGCGGAGAAAAGTTTCGGCAATGCAGCACCCCTCAGTCATCCCCCAGGAAATCGCTCATTTCAATGCCCTCGCCGCCCGGTGGTGGGACGAATCGGGCCCGATGCGCCCGCTGCACATGATGAACGGCCCCCGCGCGGCCTGGGTGGTGCAGCGCGTGCGCGCCCTGGTGGGGCCGGGTGTGGAGATCCTGGATATTGGCTGCGGCGCCGGGCTGTTGGCCGAAGCCCTTGCGAAACAAGGCTTTGAGGTGCTGGGCGCCGATGCCGGGGCCGAGGTGATCGAGGCCGCGCGCAGCCACGCGCAGGGGCAGGGGCTCAACCTGCAATACCGCAACGCCACCGCCGAGGAACTGGTGGCCGAGGGCGTAAAATTCCCGGTCGTGACGGCGCTGGAGATCCTCGAGCACGTGGCTGATCCGGTGGCGTTCCTGCGCACCCTGGCCGATCTGCTGGAGCCGGGCGGGGTGCTGTTCCTCTCCACCCTTAATCGCACGCCGCAATCCTTTCTCACCGCCAAGCTGGGGGCGGAGTACATTCTGCGCCTGCTGCCCAAGGGCACGCATGACTGGAAGAAATTCATCACCCCGGCCGAACTCGGGCGCTATTGCCGCGAGGCCGGGCTGCGCCTGGCCGACACGGCGGGGCTGTCTTTCTCGCCCCGCCGCCGCGGTTTTGTTCTCAGCCACGATCTGTCGGTGAATTACCTGGCGATGGCGGTGGCGGATTGAACCGTCCCCGGCGGGGGGATCAGTCATGTCGGTTGACATTATTTTCCCTTGCGCCATGCTCCGGGCAGGATTTGCGACTACTGATTTCGGTCTCGACAATAATGTCCGCCGCTACCTAAGATTGCTTTATGCCCGATGATCTCGCTCCGCTGATGCGCTCCTGGCGCCAGCATCTGCATGCTCACCCGGAATTGTCGCTCCGCGAGTCAGCCACAGCCGCCTATGTCTGCGCCGCGCTCACGGCGCTGGGCGTGCCGCACATTGCGGGGGTTGGCGGGCATGGCGTGGTCGGCGTGCTCTCCCGCCCGGGCGCCGGCGCCGTGGGGCTGCGGGCGGATATGGACGCCCTGCCGATCCATGAGACCACCGAACTACCCTATGCCTCGCGCCATGCCGGGGTGATGCATGCCTGCGGGCATGACGGGCACACCGCCTCGCTGCTCGGCGCGGCGGCCCTGCTGCGCGACGATCCGGCCTGGTCCGGCACCATCTATCTGGTGTTCCAGCCTGCCGAGGAGGGCTTCGGCGGCGCCGAGGCGATGCTGGCCGATGGGCTGCTGGCGCGGTTCCCGATGCAGCGCATCTTCGGCTACCACAACTGGCCCGGTCTGGAGGCGGGGAGCGTGATGCTGCACGAGGGGCCGGTCATGGCCGGGGCGGCGAATTTCTCCATCACCCTGCATGGCCGCGCCGGGCACGCCGCGATGCCGCATGAATGCGCCGACCCGGTGCAGGGCCTCGCGCACCTGATCCTCGCGCTCAACAGCATCACCGCCCGCAATAAAGACCCGCAGGAGGCCGGGGTGATTTCCACCTGCACGCTGGCGGCGGGCGAGGCGCGCAACCAGATCCCGAGCGCCGCCACCCTCGGCGGCACCATCCGCGCGCTCACTCCGGCGACCATGGCGCTGCTCAAATCGCGGCTCACCGAAATCGCCCGCCACACCGCGCGCGCGCATGACCTCACCGCGGATGTGGACATCTTCAGCAGCCTCGCCCCCACCATCAACAGCGCGGCGGAGACGGCCCTGGCGGCGCAGGCGGCGCGGGAGGCGGGGCTGCGGGTGGCGCTGGCCCAGCGCGGCTCCATGGCGGCGGAGGATTTCGGGCGCTTCCTGGAGGTTTTGCCCGGCGCCTATGCCTGGATCGGCAACGGCCCGAGCGCCCCGCTGCACAACCCGGCCTATGATTTCAACGACGCCATCCTGCCCGTGGCGGCGCGCTATCTGGCCGCCGTGGCCAAGGTGGCGCTGATATGACGTGCGGCCCCGCCTGGCTGGCCGAATTGCCCGATTCGCCGGGGGAGCGTTTTGCCGCCGCCACCGCGGGGCGCTGCGGCTTGGTGGTGGTGCCCGTGACGCCGCGCCCGTTTCCGCTCTGGCTGCGTGCGGGCACCGCCGACGCGGAAGCGGCCACCGCCTCATTCGACCCCGAGCTGAACGGGCTGAAATTCGTGCATGAACCCCGCCGCATCCTCGAAATCGGGGCTGGCGCGGGCTTTCGCAGCGTGGCGCTGGCCCATGCCTATCCGGGTGCCGAAATCCTGGCCACCGAGCCCGATGCAGCGTTCCAGCGCGTGGCGCTGCTCAATACCTCGCCTTACGGCAACATCACGGTGCTCAACACGGTGATCGGCGCTGAGAACGCCCGCTACGATTTTTTCGGCCGCGAGGGCGAAGCTGGGCAGCCCGCGCTGGTGCGCCACGAAGCTGGGCAGCTCAAGGCGACCACGCTGGCGCAGCTGCTCAGCTATTGGCGCTGGCGTGATGTGGACACGATCATCTTGAGCCCTGACATCGCCGCCTTGAGCGTTTTGGCGGAGCCTTTGCCGCCCCGTCTGCGCTTGCTGGCGGTGGAAACGCGCGGCGCCATGCTGCCCGCCGAACATATGGCGCATTTGCCCATGGCGGAGTTCCTTTGTGCGGTCTCAGGCGATTACACGCTCTTCTATCGCCGCGCCTTGCAGAAGGCGGTGCCCGAATTGCCGCGGCCGAGGCCCGTGTTCCTGCCTGATGGCACGCTTCAGCACCTCACGCTCATAAATGTCAGCGATGATCCGCCGGGGTTCTTCCCCCTGGGGCGCGAGGGGTTCCGCCTGCACCCCAACCCTGGCGGGGCGCCTGCCGCGCGGGTGGTGCTGAGCCTGCATCACCAGCGAAGCCATCTCGATTTCGCGGAATTACAGGTGTCGATGCGGGTGGCGCGCCCCGATTCCGCGGCGGTGCGCTTCAAGGTCGAGGTGCGCGGCGAGGGCGGCACGGTGCTATCCTCGGGGGTCGAGGTGGTACCCGGCGGCAAGGCGCGTGGCATGGTGCTGCAACTGCCCGAGCTGGAGGGCGCGTGCCAGGTCACGTTCTCCACCGAGATGGCCGAGAGAGGCGCTTCCAACTTGGGCGCCTGGGCCGAGTTTGTGTCGGCAACCCTCGTATAGGCGATGGAGTGGGAGCAGCCCGGCATCGTGCTGGACACGCACTTGCATGGCGAGGGTGATCTGGTCGTCACCCTGCTCACCCCGCGCGGGCTCTGGAAAGGGCTGGCCAAGGGCGGCGCCTCGCGCAAACAGGCGGCGCTCTGGCAGCGCGGCAATATCCTGGCGGCGCGCTGGATAGCCCGCACCGCCGACCAGCTCGGCGCCATCACCGGCGAGCTGGTGCGCCCGGCGGCGGCGCTGGCCATGGCCGCGCCGGAGACGCTGGAGATCTTGAACGCCGCCTGCGCCCTGGCCGCCGGGGCGCTGCCCGAGCGTGAGGAAGCGCCGGAGAGTTTCGCCGGGCTGCTGCGCCTGCTCGCGGGCATCGACATTCCGGGTTTCGCCCTGCCCGAGCTCTGCCGCTGGGAGGTGGCGCTGCTGCGCGAACTCGGCTTCGGGCTGGATTTCTCGTCCTCCGCCGGGGGCAATGACCGCCTCGCCTATGTCTCCCCGCGCACCGGCCGCGCCGTTACCCTCTCCGAGGCCGGGGAATGGGTGGACCGGCTGCTGCCTTTGCCCGCGTTCCTCATCGAGGACGTTCCCGCCCGCCCGGAGGATTGCGTGGCCGCCCTGCGCCTGACCGGGCATTTCCTGGCGCGGGATGTGTTCGGGGCGCGGCATAAGCCTCTTCCACCGGCGCGGGCCGGTCTTTATGAGCGTCTTTCCCGAAGCCTGGAGGAGAAGCAGACCCATGCCGGATGATTTGGGCGGCCAGATCGAAGACCTGCCCCTGAGCAACGCGCTCTCCGAGCGTTACCTTGCCTATGCGCTCTCCACCATCATGTCCCGCTCGTTGCCCGATGTGCGTGATGGGCTGAAGCCGGTGCACCGGCGTCTGATCTACGCGATGCACCAGCTCAAGCTGGACCCGCGCTCAGGCTTCAAGAAATGCGCCCGCGTGGTCGGCGACGTGATCGGCAAATACCATCCGCACGGCGATTCGGCGGTGTATGAGGCGCTGGTGCGCCTGGCGCAGGATTTCGCGGCGCGCTACCCGCTGATCGAGGGCCAGGGCAATTTCGGCAATATCGACGGCGATAACGCGGCCGCCATGCGTTACACCGAGTCGCGCCTGACCGCGATCGCCGAGTATCTGCTGCGCGGCATCGATGAAAACGCCGTCGATTTCCGCCCGACCTATGACGGCGAGGAGCAGGAGCCGATCGTCCTGCCAGGCGCTTTCCCCAATCTGCTGGCCAATGGCGCCTCGGGCATCGCGGTGGGCATGGCCACCTCCATCCCGCCGCATAATGCGGGCGAGGTCTGCGCCGCCGCCATGCATCTCATCAGCCACCCCAACGCCACCACGGCCGAGCTGCTCACCCATATGCGCGGCCCCGATTTCCCCACCGGCGGTGAACTGGTCGAGGATGAGGCGACGCTGGTCGCGGCCTATGAGACCGGGCGCGGCAGCCTGCGCACCCGCGCGCGCTGGGTGCGGGAGGAAGGCAAGCACGGCACCTGGGTGATCGTGATCACCGAAATCCCGTATCAGGTGCAGAAATCCCGCCTGGTCGAGCAGATCGCGCTGCTGCTGGGCGACAAGAAATTGCCGCTGCTGGGCGATATCCGCGACGAATCCGCCGAGACCATCCGGCTGGTGCTGGAGCCCAAGAGCCGCACCGTGGACCCCGAGATGCTGATGGCCTCGCTATTCCGCGCCACCCAGCTCGAATCCCGCTTCGCGCTCAACATGAACGTGCTCGATGGCGGGCGCACCCCGCGCGTGATGGGGCTGAAGGCGGTGCTGAAGGCGTGGCTCGGCCACCGGCACGAGGTGCTCATCCGCCGCGCGCAGCACCGGCTCGACAGCATCGCCCGGCGGCTTGAGATTCTCGAAGGCTATATCAAGGTCTTCCTCAATCTCGACGAGGTGATCCGGATCATCCGCACCGAGGACGAGCCGAAGCCGGCGCTGATCCGCGCCTTCGAGCTTACCGAGACCCAGGCCGAGGCGATCCTGAACATGCGGCTGCGCGCCTTGCGCAAGCTGGAGGAGATGGAAATCCGCAAGGAGCACAAGCAGCTCTCGGCGGAGCAGAAGAATTTGCAGGCGCTGCTGAAGGACGAAACCAAGCGCTGGGCGAAGATTGGCGAGGAGATCGCCGAGGTGCGCGAGAAATTCGGTGCCGGGCCGCTGGGGGCGCGGCGCACGCTCATCTCCGCCGCCGCCCCGGTGGTCGAGATCGTGGCCGAGGCGCTGGTCGAGCGCGAGCCGATCACCGTGATCCTCTCCGAGAAAGGCTGGATCCGCGCGCAGAAGGGGCATCTGGCCGAGGGCGTGGAGCTGAAATTCAAGGAGGGCGACAAGCTCGCCTGCCTGCTGCGCTGCGAGTCGACCGACAAGATCGCCCTGCTTGGCACGAATGGCCGCGTCTATACGCTCAAGGCCGCGGAGATTCCGCGCGGGCGCGGCGATGGCCAGGCGATCCGCCTGATGGTGGAACTGGCCAATGAGGACGGCGTGCTGGCCCTGTTCGTGCCCGATGCCGGGCAGAAATACCTCGTCGCCTCCTCCGCCGGGCGCGGCTTCATCCTGCCGGGCGCGGAGCTGGCCTCCGAGCGGCGCGCGGGCAAGACCATCCTGGTGCTCAAGCCGGGCGAGGAATGGGCGGCCTGCGTGCCAGTGCGGGGCGACCATGTGGCGGTGGTCGGGCAGAACCGCAAATTGCTGGTGTTCCCGCTCGACCAGCTCCCCGAGATGCCGAAGGGCACCGGCGTACAACTGCAAAAATACAAGGATGGCGGGCTCGCGGATGTGAAGACCTTCAGCCTCGCCGCCGGGCTGACCTGGCGCATTGGCGAGAAGCTGCGGGTGGAGCAGAAGCTGACCGAGTGGCTGGGCGCGCGCGCCACCGCCGGGCGGATGCCGCCGAGCGGCTTCCCGCGCTCCAACAAGTTCGGCGATTGAAACTCGCCGCCCTGCCGATCACGCTGAACCCGCGCGCCGTCTCGCTCACCGAGGGGCTGCGCGCGGGCATCGCGGTGGCGGTCACGCTGATCGCCGGGCAGGTTCTGCATATCCCGCAATTCGGGCTGGCGGCGCTGGGCGCGCTGCTCACCTGCTTCGCCGACCCTGGCGGGCCGGTGGCGCGGCGCGTGCCCGCCGTGGCGGCGTTCGCGCTGGGTGGGGGCGTGGCTTATGGGCTGTTCGGCTATCTCGGCGGCGTGAATATCTGGGTGGCGGTGCTGCTCGCGGGCGTGGTGGTCTTCTGCGGCGGCTTCGCGCGCATCTATGGCGCGGGCGGGCAGCAGGTGGGCACGCTGCTCAGCGTCGTCACCGTGCTGGCGCTCGGGCAGCCGCAGCCCAGCATGACGCTGGCGGCGCTGCAGGGCCTCAATTTCTGGCTCGGCGCGGCCTGGGCGGCGGTGCTCACCCTGGTGCTGTGGCAGACGCATCCTTACGGCGCCGCGCGGCGGGCGCTGGCCGATACCGCGCAGGCCGAGGCGGCGCTGGCGCGCGAGCTGGCGGCGCTGGCGGCGCGCGGCGAGGGTGGGGCGGCCTTCGCAGGGCACGCCGCGAAACACCGCCGCGCCGTGCGCGAGGCGATCGAGACCGCGCGCGGCGTGACCCTGGAGACGCTGCGCTGGCGGGCCTCGGTGTCGCCGCGCGCGGCGGCGCTGTCGCTGCGGCTGCAAAGCCTGGAGCGCAGTTTCGCGGCGCTGATCGCGCTCAGCGATCTGCTGGAGCAGACCGCCGAGGCGCGCCAAGCCTGCATCGCCCCGCTGCGGCTGATCGCGGGGTGGTTCGCCGCCATTGCGGCCGACCTCGCCACCGGGCGGGAGATTGATACGCCGCGCCGCAGAGCCGCCCAGGCAAGGCTGCGCGCGCGCCTCAACGCCCTGCCCGAAGGTCCGGCCCGGCAGGTGCTGCTCGCCATCGCGGAGCAATTCTCGGTGCTGCGCGCGGTTTCGGTGGCGGCGGTGCCGGGGACTGAACCGGCCCAGCCGCAGCCCTGGCGACGGCGGGTGATCTCGCCCATCCGGCAAAACCTTAACCACCGCTCCCTGGCCCTGCGCCACGCCGCGCGCGCCGCGCTCATCGCCACGCCCGCCACGGCCTGGATGATGGTTTACGGCGACCAGCTTTCGCACTGGATGACCATCACCCTGGTCTATTGCCTGCAACCTTATTTCTCGGCCACCTGGGTACGCACGGCCGAGCGCATGGCGGGCACGATGCTGGGTGGCCTGCTGGCTGCGGGGCTCGGGCTGGTGGTGCATTCGCCCTTCGCTCTGGCCATGGCGATGCTGCCGCTCACCGTGCTCGCCCTGGCCATGCGGGCGGTGAATTTCTCCATTTACATCGCGCTGCTCACCCCCATGATCGTGCTGCTGGTCGAGCAGCTCCGCCCCGGCATGAGCGAGGAGAGCATCGCGTTGTGGCGGATGATCTACACGCTGCTGGGCGGGGCGCTGGCCGTGGCCGGAAACATGCTGCTCTGGCCGCGCTTCGCGGCGCCGCAGCTCGAGGCCAGCATCAGCGCCGCCATCGCCGCCCATGCCGCCTATGCCGGGGCGGTGTTTGCCGCGCTGCTGGATGGCGCGCCCACGCCCGACGGCGCCCGCCGCGCCGCGGGCCTGGCCAGTAATAATCTCGAAGCCGCGCTCGCCCGCGCGGTGCTGGAGCCGCATCAGCGGCACGAGGACACGCTGGTGCGCGGGGCGGCGGTGGATGCCGCCCTGCGCCGCATGGCCGGGCGGCTTTCGCTGCTCACGCTGGACCCGCCCGCCATCCCCGAACGCGACGCGCTGCTCTGGCGCGCCTGGCGCGACTGGCTGGTGCATGGGCTGGACACCGAGACGCTGCCGCCGCGCCCCGCGCTGCCCGCGGGCGGCGGAGCCGGGGCGCTGGTGCGTCTGGCCCGGCAAGTGGAGTTGCTGGCCCGCAAATAACGGGACACGATTTGTAACCAACGCGCCATGAGGCTGACACGCGGCGTGGCTATATCATGTCTGTGACATTAACAGCCTGCGGAGTTTCCCGATGTCCCGCCGCCGCACCCTGCTTGCCTCATTGCTGGGCGCCACGCTCGTTGCCGCTGGCGGCGCCGGAGCCGCTCTGGCGCAGCCCGCTTATCCGCCCGGCTACCAGCCCGTGCCGCCGCTGCGCGCCGAGCCGCCGCCGCCGCCGCCGCCCGGCCAGGCGTTCATCTGGCGGCCCGGCCATTGGGTGTGGAACGGCTATGCTTATCATTGGGTGCCCGGCCATTATGTGCGCCGCCACCCCCATTGGCACCGCTGGCAGAATGGCCATTGGGCCGTGCGCGGCGGCGTGTGGGTCTGGGTGCCCGGTCACTGGATGTAATAACGGCTCAGGCGGCGCGCGCCATCTCCTGGATCCGCTCCACCATCGCGGCGACGCCATTGCCGCGGTTGGTGGAGAGCGCGCCGATCAGCCCGAGATCGCGCAGGAATTGCGCCGAGGTGGCCAGGATTTCGGCGCGCGTGCGCCCGGAATAGACGCGCAGCACCAGCGCCACCAGGCCGGAGACGATGGCGGCGTCTGACGCGCCGGTGAAATAGAGCTTGCCGTCCGCCTCCTGCGCCGCCAGCCATACCTGGCTCTGGCAGCCCTGCACGCGATGCGCCTCATCCTGCCATGCGGCGGGGTAGGGGGGCAGTTTGCGGCCCAGCTCGATGATGAACTCGTAGCGGTCCATCCAATCGTCAAACAGCGCCAGATCCTCGCCGATGGCGGCGATGGCGGCTTGCGGAGTGTCGTCTTCGGGTTGAAAATAATCGGTCATATCCAGCCTTTTTTGCGGAACCAGACGAGCGGCGCAACCGCCGAGAGGATCATCGCCCCCCAGGCATAGCCGTAGCCGTAGTGCCAGCTCAGTTCCGGGATGTCGTGGAAGTTCATGCCATAAATCCCGGCGATGAGCGTGGGCGGGATGCCCATGATGCTGACAATGGTGAGCACCTTGATCAGCGTGTTCTGCGCCACGTTGATCAGCCCCAGAGTCGAATCGAGCAGGAACTGCACCTTGTCGGTGAGATGCACGCTGTATTCGTTGAGCGAGGCGATATCCCCTTGCACCGCTTGCAGCCGCTGGCGCACCAGGGCGGGTAGCCAGGGGGCGGCGGTGATTGCGTAAGGCGCGATGCGCGCCACGCCGAGCTGGCTGTCGCGCAGGAAGGTGATGGTGTCATAATCGCGCCCGAGCACGCCCAGCACCGCCTTCAGCTCCTTCTCGGTGGTTCGCATGCGCTCGCTGGCGCCGACGCGGTGGTGGAAGATGCGGTGGCTGAGATGGTCCAGCTCGTCACGCAGCTTCTCCAGCGCGTCGGCTTGGCGGTCCACGATCGCCTCCAGCAGCCCGGCGAAGATCTCGGCCGGGCCGGTCTCGGCCCCCGCCTGCGCCTGCGCGGAAAACTGGCTGAACACCGCGCTGGGCGAAAAGCGCAGCGTGACCAGATGCCCAGGGCAGAGCACGAAGCCGCAGACGCTGGCCTGCAACGCGCCCTCGGCGTCGCGGGTGGAAACCGGCATCGACATGGTCAGCACCTCGCCTCTGGCCGCGAGGCGCGAGGAGGCCTCGATCTCGGTCAGCGCCGCCTTGTCGGGCAGCGGCAGGCCGGTGACGCGGGTGACGAAGGCGCGCTCCTCCGGCGCCGGGTTTTCCAGGTCGAACCAAACGGCCCGCGTCACATCCTGGCCGCCGAGGCTCGCGAATCTGCCATTGGCGCAGGCATAGGCGTTGAGCATGAAATGTCCTCTTCCCAGGCGCGGCGGAGCAATACCAGGGCGGCGGCGTTTGGCAAATTTTGAAATTTCGCAGAACCCGCGCGGGGCGCATTGGCTGGGGGACCTGGATTCGAACCAAGGCTGCCCGGGTCAGAGCCGGGAGTTCTACCGCTAAACTATCCCCCAGTTGCGGTGCGGGCGCTGGCTACCATTGCTGGCGCCGTTCGGCAAGTCTTGCCGCATCATTTGCATGTCATAAATTTTACGGGGCAGGGGTGCGCGTGGCGGATTTCCGGCTTGCCCCCGCAGGGTAAAGCGCGATTATATAAGGCTTGGACTGTAGTAAAGATCACGATGGCTAGCCAGATTTCCGCTTCGAACCAAGCCAGGGCGGTCGACTCGCGCCGTACCGCGCGGCGGCCGGTGTTTGGCGGTATCGACCTCGGCACCAATAATTGCCGGATGCTGGTCGGCACGCCGGCGGCCAATGGGTTTCATGTGCTAGACAGCTACTCCCGAGTCGTGCGCCTGGGCGAAGGGCTGTACGAGACAGGCCGGCTCTCCCCCGTGGCCATGGACCGCGCCATTGCCTCGCTCAGCATCTGCGCCGAGCGCATGCAACGTTGGAGCGGCGGGGCCGGCGCCGGGCCGTTGCGGCTGCGCGCTATCGCCACCGAGGCCTGCCGCCAGGCCGAGAACGGCGCCGAATTCATCTCCCGCGCGCGTGAGGCCACCGGCCTGCCGCTGGAAATCATCAACCCGCGCGAGGAAGCCGAGTTGGCGATGGAGAGTTGCGCCTCGCTGCTGACCAGCGATGCCCGCCGCGCCCTGCTGTTCGACATTGGCGGCGGCTCCACCGAGATTGCATGGGTGCGCGTCAACGGCGCGGCGCCGCCCGACCTCATCGGCTATATCTCGCTGCCCGTGGGCGTGGTCACGCTGTCGGAGCGCTCAGCGAGCTGCTGCTACAGCCCGGCCGGGTTTTCGCGGCTGGTGGACGACATCGCCGCCATGCTGCACCCGTTTGAGCGCGTGCATCATATCGGCGAGGAAATCCGCCGTGGCGGGGTGCTGATGGTCGGCACCTCGGGCACTGTCACCACCCTGGCCGGGGTATCGCTGAAGCTCGACCGCTATCGCCGCGGGCTGGTCGATGGGCTGTGCCTGACGCGCGAGGCGGTCGATCTGGCCCTGGCCGAGGCCCGCGCGCTTGGCCGCGAAGGTTTGAGCCGCCACCCCTGCATCGGCCGGGAGCGCGTTGATTTCGTCCTGCCCGGCTGCGCCATCTTCGCCGCCATCCATGAGCTTTGGCAGGTGCCGCATCTCGTGGTGGCCGATCGCGGCCTGCGCGAGGGTATGCTCATGCGCCTGATGCGCGCCCCCCACCCGAATAAACGGAATTTTTTTCACGCATGACCTCAGGTTCCTCCCTGCCCCCGCGCCGCGAGGCGGTGCGGCTTAAAAACGCGCGCAAGCTTTCGGCCTCGTCGCAGCGCTGGCTCAACCGGCAACTCAACGACCCCTATGTGGCCGCCGCCAAGGCCCAGGGTTGGCGCTCGCGCGCGGCCTTCAAGCTCATCGAGCTTGATGACAAATACCACCTCATCAGCAAGGGCGCGCGGGTGCTGGACCTCGGCGCCGCGCCGGGCGGCTGGTCGCAGGTGGCGCTGGCGCGCGGGGCGGCGAGCGTGGTGGGGGTGGATCTGCTGCCCATCGAGCCGGTGCCGGGCGCGCAGTTCATCCAGGGCGATTTTCTCGAAGAGGGCATGGAGCGCCGGCTGGAGGAGCTGCTCGGTGGCAAGGCGGACCTCGTGCTTTCCGACATGGCACCCAATACTTCCGGGCATGTCGCCACCGACCATCTGCGCATCATGGCCCTGGCCGAAACCGCGCTCGCCTTCGCCTGCGACATTCTGGCGCCGGGCGGGGCCTTTGTTTGCAAGCTGTTCCAGGGCGGCGCGGAGAAGAGCATGCTCGACACGCTGAAACAGCGCTTCCGCGTCGTGCGCCATGCCAAGCCCCCGGCCAGCCGCAAAGACTCGAAAGAGATGTACGTGGTGGCCACCGGCTTTCGCCCAGGCTGAGGCCGCGCCCTTGCCGCGCGCGCCGCGTGCGGTTATTGGGAACCGCCAAGGTCTTCTTACCAAGGCGCGGCCCACCATCGTTCCGTGCCAGATATATTGATGAAAGCGCGGCCATGGCATCCGATACCCCGTTCAAACTGGATTTCTCCGATCGCATCACCGAGGCGCTGGCCTTCGATGACGTGCTGCTGGTTCCCGCCTATTCCCAGGTGCTGCCCAACGCGGTGAGCACGGCCACCCGGCTCACCCGCGCGATCTCGCTCAACATCCCGCTCGTCTCCGCCGCCATGGACACCGTGACCGAGGCCGCGATGGCGATCGCCATGGCGCAGCAGGGCGGCATCGGCGTGATCCACAAAAACTTCACCATCGAGGAACAGGCCGCCCAGGTCCGCCGGGTGAAGAAGTTTGAGAGCGGCATGGTCGTGAACCCGCTCACCATCCACCCCGACCAAACGCTGGCCGATGCCCGCGCGCTTATGGCCCAGCACAACATCTCCGGCTTCCCCGTGGTCGAGCGCGATGGCAAGCTGGTCGGCATCCTCACGCATCGCGACGTGCGCTTCGCCACCGACCCCAACGCCAAGATCTACGAGCTGATGACGCGCGAGAACCTCGCCGTGGTGAAGCCCGGCATCTTGCCCGAGGAGGCGCGCGCCATCCTGCACAAGCGCCGGCTGGAGCGGCTGCTGGTGGTGGACGATAACTTCCATTGTATCGGCCTGCTCACGGTGAAGGACATGGACAAGGCCGAGGCCTATCCGCTGGCCAACAAGGACGAGCTGGGCCGCCTGCGCGTGGCCGCCGCCACCGGCGTGGGCAATGATGGCGCCGAGCGCGCGGCCGCGCTGGTCGATGCGGGGGTGGATGTGGTGGTGGTGGACACCGCGCACGGCCATTCCCAGGGTGTGCTTGCCGCCGTTGAGCGCATCAAGAAAGCCTCCAACAACGTGCAGATCATCGCCGGCAACGTCGCCACCCCGGATGGCGCGAAGGCGCTGATCGACGCGGGCGCCGACGCGGTGAAGGTCGGCATCGGTCCGGGCTCGATCTGCACCACCCGCGTCGTCGCGGGCGTGGGCGTGCCGCAATTCACCGCCGTGCTGGAAACCGCGGCCGAGTGCCGCAAGCATGGCGTGCCCGCCATCGCCGATGGCGGCGTGCGCGCCTCGGGCGACATGGTCAAGGCGCTGGCCGCCGGGGCTGATGCCGTGATGGTCGGCTCGATGCTGGCCGGCACCGACGAAGCCCCTGGCGAAGTCTTTTTGTATCAAGGTCGTAGCTATAAATCTTATCGTGGCATGGGAAGCCTGGGCGCGATGGCGCGCGGCTCTGCCGACCGCTATTTCCAGCAGGAAATCAAGGACAGCCTGAAGCTGGTACCCGAGGGTATCGAGGGCCGTGTGGCTTATAAGGGGCCGATGTCGGCCGTGGTGCATCAGCTTGTCGGCGGCTTGAAGGCGGGCATGGGCTATACTGGTGCCGCCACCGTCGCCGCGTTGCAGGAGGCCACGAAATTCCGCCGCATCACCGGCGCCGGGCTGCGCGAGAGCCATGTGCACGACGTGGCGATCACCCGCGAGGCGCCGAATTACCGCCAGGAAGGTTAAGCCCATCTAGCCAGCCCCGCGCCCGGCTTGTTAGCCTGCCCTGGCAATGGCGCGGGGGCTTCATGGACGCGAGTGTGACGCAGGCGGCGCTTGAGGTGCGTGGTCTGGCCAAATCCTTCGGCCGCAAGGTGGTCGAGGGGCTGGACCTGCACATCCACCCCGGCGAGTTCTATGCGCTGCTCGGCCCTAATGGCGCGGGCAAGACCACGACTTTGCGCATGATCGCCGGGCTGATGCGCCCGGATGCGGGCAGCATCCGCGTGTTCGGGCGCGATGTGCTGGCCGACCCGCTGGGGGCGAAGGCGGTCATGGCCTGGATCCCCGACGAACCGCTGCTCTACGACCGGCTCAGCCCGCTGGAATATCTCGCCTTCGTCGCCGGACTGTGGCAGGTGCCGCCCGCTCTCGCCAAATCCCGCGCCGATGAGCTGCTGGAGACGCTCGGCCTCTGGCCGCACCGGCATGAGCGCTGCGAGGGCTTTTCGCGCGGCATGAAGCAGAAAACCGTGCTCGCGGGCGCGCTGATCCACGACCCCAAATTCCTGTTGCTCGACGAGCCGCTGACCGGGCTGGACGCCGCGGCCGCCCGGCTGGTGAAGGATCTGCTGCGCCGCCATGTCGAGCGCGGGGCGGCGATCATCCTCACCACCCACATCCTGGAGGTGGCCGAGCGCCTGGCCAGCCGCATCGGTATTCTCTCCGGCGGGCTGCTGCTGGCCGAGGGCGATCTGCCTGCCCTGCGCGCCCAGGCCGGGGTGCATGGCTCGCTGGAGGATGTCTTCCTCCATCTCACCGCCACCGCCTGATGTTCCGCGCGCCCGGCTTCCTCTGGCTGCTGCGCCACGAGTTGGTCGTGCTGTGGCGCGGCTCGATCCTGGTGCGCACGCACCGGCATATATTGCTGCCGGTGCTGGGGGTGGGTGTCGTCTTCCAGGGCATCGCGCTGCTGCTGGCCGGGCAGATCATCCGCCACAAGCTGCCCCCGGCGCAAATGCTGCTGGCGGCCAATATCAACGTCGTGTTCCTGGCCGCGCTGATGTTCTCGCGGGCCATGACCGCGAGCATCGACGTGATCTACGGGCGTGGCGACGCGGATTTCCTGCTGGCCTCGCCGATCCCTCCCGGGCGGGTGCTGGCGGTGCGGATGCTCGGCGTGGCGGTGACCATCGCCGCGCCCTGGCTGTTGCTGGGCGGCGTGCTGGCCAATGGGTTGGCGCTGCGCGGCCAGGGCTGGGCGCTGGCGGTTTACCCGGTGCTGCTGGCCGAAGCGCTGCTAGTGGCGGCGCTGGCCTTCGCGCTGGTCACGGCGCTGCTGCGGCGCATTGGCCCGGCGGCGGCGCGCCGGGCGGGGAATACGCTGGCGCTGGGGGTGGGCCTCGGCATTTTCGTGCTCGGGCAGGCGCCGCGCTTCATCGCGCCGCAGACGCTGATGCGCTTCTGGGCGGCGCTGCTGCCGGGGCCGCAAGGCGGCGGCGTGGCGTTTCTGTTCGCGCGCGGGCTGCTGGGGCAGGGGCCGGATCTCGCGACCAGCCTCTTGCTCAGCTTCGCCGTGTTTGTCCTGGCTTGGCGCGGGCTGGCCGGGCCGTTTGCGCGCGGGGCCATCACCGCCGCCGCGTACCGCCCGGCGGGGCGCGCCGGCGTCCAAAGCGGGGTGTTCCGGCAGAGCGCCTTCGCTGCCCTGTTCGCCAAGGATCTGCGGCTACTGGCGCGCTTTCCCGGCCTGTTCTCGCAGGTCGTGTACCGTTCGCTTACTTTGGTGCCGGTGGCGTTCATCCTGGCGGGTAAGGGCAAGGCCTATGGCGGGCTGGCGGTGGTGGCGCCGCTGCTGGTGTTTCTCGCCGGGCAGTTGGGGCTGTTTTTCATCTCGGTGCTGCGCGGCAGCGAATCCGCGCCCGGCTTGGCCGACAGCGCCCCTGTGGCGGCGCATTTGCCCGCGCGCGCCGGCATCGCCGCCTCGGGCTATGCGGCGCTGCTGATCCTGGCGCTGCCGGTGCTGGCCACCATGGCCCGCGCCCCGGCGCTGCTGGGGGCGCTTCTGGCCGGGCTGGCGGGGGTGCTGGTCAGCAATCTCGCGCTGGGCTGGCGGCTGCCCATTCCGCTGGTGCGCGCGGCCTTCGGCAAGGCGCAGACGGGCACCGTGCTCGGACTGATCCTGGGGCTGGGGGTGAGTTGCGCCTGGGCGCTGGCGGTGTGGCTGCTCGTCTCGCCGCGCCCGTTTGGTTAGCCGACCGGGATATTATCCAGCAGCCGAACCGCGCCGAGCTTGGCCGCCGCGATCAGCCGCGCCGGCTGCGCCAGCCCCGCGATCGGCTCCAGCGTGTGCGCATGCACCAGGGCGACGTAATCGGGCACCATCCCGGCCTGGGCCAGCGACTGGCGGGTGAGGTGCAGTATCGCCGCAACCTCCTTGCCCGCCATGATCTGCTCCGCCGCCTGGGTAAGCGCCTTGTAAAGCGCCGGGGCGCCCTTGCGCTCGGCCTCGGTGAGGTAGCGGTTGCGCGATGACAGCGCGAGCCCATCCGCCTCGCGCACCGTCGGCACCGGCACGATGCGCACCGGCAGGCCGAGATCCGCGACCATGCGGCTGACCACCTGCACCTGCTGCCAATCCTTCTCGCCGAAATAGGCGGCCTCGGGCCGGACCTGCCCGAACAGTTTGGCGACCACGGTGGCCACGCCCGAGAAATGGCCGGGGCGGGACGCGCCTTCCCAATGCGCGGCGGGACCGTTCACATGGATGCTGGTGGCGTGATGCGGCGGGTACATTTCCCCCACGCCTGGTAGCCAGGCCAGGGCGCAGCCGGCGCGCTCCAGCTTGTCGAGATCTCCCGCCTCGTCGCGCGGGTAGCGGGCGAAATCTTCCTTGGGCCCAAATTGCGTGGGGTTGACGAAGATGCTCGCCGCCACCGGCAGCCCCGCCGCCTTGGCGGTGGCGACCAGGTGCAGATGCCCGGCATGCAGCGCCCCCATGGTGGGCACGAAACCAACCGGCCCCAGCGCCTCGCGCGCGGCCCGCAATTCCTCGAGTGTTCTGGCGATCATCATTTGTTGCGGGTTTTGACCATTTTGTGCAGCGCGTCCAGCCCTGGGCAACCGGGAAAAACGCGGTTAGAACCTTTGGCCATGAGCAGGCGCAGCAATCCCTGGGTTAAGTCCGAGCAAAAACTTGGGTTCCGGGCCGCCAGGGTACCGATTTTGCTGGCGCTGCTGCCGGTGCTGTGCGGCATCGCGCAGGCGGCCTGCGCGGCGGCGCTGCTGGCGGCGGTGCTGCGCGCCGGGCCGCGGGGCGGGGCGGTGGCGGCTTATGGGCTTGGCTTCCTCGCCGCAGCGGGGGCCAGGGCTTGGCTGCAAATGCAGGTTGAGCGGCAAAATTTCGAGCTGGGCGCGGCGGCCCGGCGGCGGCTGCGCGGTTCCGCCTTGGCGGCTTTGCTGGCGCTTGGCCCGGCGGCGCTGCGCGGGCGGCACTCGGCCGAGCTGGCCGCCACGGCGGTGGACCGGGTGGAGGCGATGGACGGTTTCCACGCCCGCTGGATCCCCGCCACGGCGCTGGCGGTGCTGGGCCCGGCGCTGGTGGCGCTGGCGGCCTTGCGCGCCGATTGGCGGGCCGGGCTGACGCTGGTGCTGGCCGGGCTGTTCGTGCCCTTCGCCATGGCGGTGGCGGGTATCGGGGCCGGGGTGGCGGCCAAGAAGCAGTTCCTGGCCATGACGCGCCTGCAGGTGCGCTTCCTCGACCGCATCCGCGGCATCTCCACCATCGTGCTCTCCGGCCGCGCGGCCGATGAAGCCCGCGCCCTCGCGGATGCCGCCAGGGAGCTGCGCCTGCGCACCATGAGGGTGCTGCGGATGGCGTTTCTCTCCTCCACGGCGCTGGACCTCGCGGCGGCGGCATCGCTCATCATCATCGTGCTACGGTTTTCACCGGTACTGCATGGACATGGCGCGCTGGCGCCCACGGCGCTGTTTTGCGTGCTGCTGGTGCCGGAATTCTTCGCCCCGCTGCGCGGCTTCTCCGCCGTCTATGCCGACCGCATGGGCGCCGAGGCGGTGGCCGAGGAATTCGCCGCCTTGCCAGCGGCGCCGCCGGCCGTGCCCGCGGTGGATATCCGCTCCGTCGCCGCGCATGGGGTGACGCTGGCTTTTGAGAATGTCACCTTCGGCTGGAGCCCGGATCGCCCGCCCGTGGTGCAAAATCTCTCCTTCAAGGTTGGCCGCGGCGAGATGCTGCTGCTCACCGGCGCCTCGGGTGCCGGCAAATCCACGATCATGGACCTGATCCTCGGCTTCCTTGCTCCGCAATCAGGGCGGATCACCATCAACGCCGCCGAGATGGAGACGCTGATCCCCGCCGCCCGCACCAAGATGCTGGGCTGGATCGGCCAGCGCCCGGTGATTTTCGCGGGCACGATCGAGGAGAATATCCGCTTCGCCCGCCCCGCCGCGAGCGAGACCGAACTGGCCGACGCGGTCAGCCACGCGCATCTCACCGAGCTGATCGCCAGCCTGCCGCAAGGGCTGAAAACGCCGATCGGCGAAGGCGGGTTCGGCGTGTCCGGCGGGCAGGCGCAGCGCATCGCCATCGCCCGCGCCTTCCTGAAAAACGCGCCACTGCTGCTGCTCGACGAGCCGACGGCGCATCTCGACCCCGCGGTGGAGCGTGATGTGCTGGAGAGCCTGAAACATCTGGCCGCCGGGCGCACAGTGGTGCTGGCCACGCATTCCACCATGGCCATGGATTTTGCGAAAACCATCGGCGCGAAGCGGCTGGATCTCGACGCCTTGCGCTATGCCAGCTGGCGGAGTGTGACCGCATGAGCCCGATGCGCCGGATCTTCTCGCTATGGCTGCGCGATGTCGGATGGCTGGCCCTGGCGCTGGCTTTGGCCCTGGCGGCGCTCGCCGCCGCGGTAGCGCTGTCGGGCGTCTCGGGCCGTTATCTCGCGGCCTCGCTGATGGGCATGGCGGCGCTGGCGCCGCTCTCGCTGCAATTCATCGGCACTGCTCGCGTGGTGCTGCGCTATCTTGAGCGCGTGCTGTCGCATGAGGCGATCTTCCGCGCCCTGGCCGATCTTCGCGTTTGGCTGTTCCGGGGGCTGGCGGCGAGTTCCGCGGGCGGGCTCGGCTTCCGCCGCGCGGGCGACACGCTGGCGCGGCTGGTCAACGACGTGGACACGCTGGACGGGCTGTTCCTGCGCATCTTCGTGCCCGGCATGAGCGCGGCGCTGCTGGTACCGATCCTCGCCTGGGCGCTGTGGCGCGAACATGCCGGGGCGGTGCTGGTGTTGTTGCCATTCCTCTACATCGCCTTTTATTTGCCGGTGCTGGCGGCGCGGACGGCGGGTGATAACGCGGGCAAGGCCGGGCTGGCGATGGCCGGGCTGCGCTCGGCGGCGTTGGACGCGCTGCATGGGTTGCGCGAGGTGAAGATCTTCGAGGCTGAGGGCCGGATGCTGGCCGCCGTGCAGGCGCGCGAGGCCGCGCTGCTCGCCGCCCAGCGTGAGCTGGTGGCGCGCGCCAGCGCCTTCAACGCCCGCGCCTTCGTGCTCGCCCAGGCGGGGCTGCTCTTCGCCATCCTGCTCGGGTTTTTCGGCGTGCCGGTGGCGGCGATCGTGGCTGTGCTGGTGCTTACCACGGCGTTCGAGACCGTGCTGGGGCTGCCGCGCGCCGGGCTGCTCTATGGGCAGGCCAAGGCCGCCGCCGCGCGCGTGGTGCAGGCCGCCGAGGCCAAGCCGCCCGTGCCGGAGCCCGACGCCCCGGCGGCGATGCCCTCGCGCAATTCCATCGCCTTCGAGCATGTCAGCTTCCGTTACGGGCCGGACCGGCCTTTCGTGTTCGAGAATCTCTCGCTGCAAGTGCCGCAGGGCGCGCGCGTGGCGATCCTCGGCCCGTCGGGCGCGGGCAAATCCACCATCGCGGCGCTGCTGCTGAAACTCGCCGCCCCGGTGAGCGGGCAGATCCGTCTCGGCGGCACCGACATCTTGCAGCTCTCCACCGAGGCGCTGCGCCACCGCATCGCTTATCTCGGCCAGACCACGCATCTCTTTGCCGACACGATCCGCAACAATCTGCTGCTGGGCGACCCAGCAGCGGATGAGGCGCGACTCTGGGCGGCGGTGGATGCGGCGCAGGTGGCCGATGTGGTGCGCGCCCTGCCCGAGGGGCTGGATGCCTGGGTGGGCGAGGGCGGCGCCACGCTCTCGGGCGGGCAGGGCCGGCGCCTCGCGTTGGCACGCACGCTGCTGATGGACGCGCCGATCCTGGTGCTCGACGAGCCCTGCGCCGGGCTGGACGCCGCTACCGAGCAGGAATTCCTGAAGGTGTTGAACCAAGCCACCGAGGGCCGCACCGTGCTGCTGATCCTGCACCGCCTCACCGGGGTGGAGCAACTCGACCGCATCTGGCGGCTCACCGGCGGGGCGCTGATCTCGGCGGCGGGATAAGCGCCCGCGCATTTTCCGCTTGAAGCGGACGAAAAATTTCCCATAATCTGGGTTGGCCGGGATGCCTCAGAGAGGGTTCCGGCACTCCATCCGCCCGCCAGCACGGGGGCGAAGGGGGTTTTTCGAGACTCTGACAATACCTTGCTTTTGAAGGGGGTTATATTATGACCTATGATTTCGCGCCGCTGTTCCGTACCGCCATTGGTTTCGACCGTCTGGCCCGGCTGGTGGATAATCTGCCGCAGGAGGCGGCGAGCTTCCCGCCCTACAACATCGAGAAGACTGGCGAGGACGCATACCGCGTCACCCTGGCCGTGGCTGGGTTCGCCGCCGAGGATATCGAGCTGACGGTGAAGGACAACGCCTTACTGGTTTCCGGCAAGGTGGCGGATGAGGCGGGGCAGAAGGCCGAGTTCCTGCATCGGGGCATCGCCGCGCGGGCGTTTTCGCGCCGGTTCGTGCTGGCCGACCACATGGTGGTGGAGGGCGCTGAACTGCGCAACGGGTTGCTGCATGTGGCGCTGCGCCGCGTGGTGCCCGAGAGCGCTAAGCCAAGGCGCATCGCCATCGCCACGCCCGAGGCGGCGCAGGCCCTGCCGCACGCGGCGTAATCACGGCAAAGGGGGCGGTGACGCCCCCTTTTTTAGGGCGCTTTCAGCAAATCGGTGCCGATGAAGGTGGGGATCACCAGCAGCGCCTGGCCGTGGAACCCCACAGTCAGTGCCGGGCCGGGCGCGAAGCTCTTGAAATCAGGCGCGAATCTGGCCGCCGTGGCGCTGGTGCTGCCGGGCATGGCGAGCACCAGGATGGTCTTGCCCAAGAGCGCGGCGGGCGGGGTGGAGATACCGAACTGGTGCGGGTCGTTATCGAACACCGTGACGGGCAGCGGCGAGTTGCGCAGCGCGTAGCCGATCTTCCCGGCATCGAACCATTTCTGCGCGGCCACCGCCTGCACGCCGGGCGGGATTTGCGCGGCCACGCTGTCCCAATCCACGGCCTGCAGCAGCGGCGATTTGCCGGGCGCGAACATGCGGTTCAAACCCGGAATGAAGCTGAAGGTGACCTCCGCCGCGATGATCATCGCCGCCGCCGCGAGCAGCGTGGCCGAGACGAGGGCCACATTGTCGCGCAGACGGGGGCGGAAATTCTGCGCCCAGGCGCCGAGCAGCGGGAACAGCATGAGATAGCCCGGCGCCGCCCAGTGGTAGAGGATATGGGTGGAGGACCACAGCCCGACCACCGCGAAGAGCAGCACCGGCGGCAGCGCCGCGCAGGCCAGCAGCCAGCCCTGCCGCCCAGCCGGGCCGCGCGCCAGGGCGCGCAACATCAGCCCCATCATTGGCAGCCAGAGCCAAGGCAGCACGAACAGCGCCTCGCCGCCCCAGATGGTGAGCGGCATCAGCGGCCGCAGGCGCAGCCCCGTGGCGCGCCCGCCCTGATAGTGGAAGCTCGCCCAGCCATGGGTGGCGTTCCAGTACAGCACCGGGGTGAACAGCAGCAGCGCCAGCGCCACGCCCAGCCAAGGTTCGGCCCGGCGCAGCTCACGCCGCCCGGCGCCATCGGCCAGCACCGCCGCCGCCGCGCCCGCCAGCACCAGCGCGGCGTTGTATTTCGAGAGCATCGCTAGCCCGGCGCACAACCCCGCCGCCAGCCACCAGCGCGGCGCGGGGCGGGCATCGGGCAGGCCGAGGGCGCGGATCAGCGCATAGAGAAAGCCGAGCAGCGCGGCGTTGAGCGGTCCGTCGGGCAATACCCAGGCGCCGAAAGCCAGTGAAAATACTGGAGAGATGGAATAGGTCGCCACCGCCCAGAACCCGGCCCGAGCGCCATAAAGCCGCTTGGTGATGAGATAGAGCAGCCAGGACGACACGCCCGACAGCGCGACGAAGGGCAGGCGCACCACGATGGGCGCGGCGCTGCCGCTGAGCGCGCGCGCGCCAAGTTCTAGCCACCAGGAGGCGAGCGGATGGTCGAAATACGAGGCGGCGAAGCTGCGCGACGCCGCGACCATGTAGCTTTCGTCAATGCCAAGCCCGGTGAACCCTGCGAAGACCAGCCGGAACCCCAGCGCGATGACAACAACCCAGAATGCCGCGTTCATACGCCGTGCATGGCCCGCGCGGGCGGAAAGCTCAAGAGCCGGAGAACCAGTTATAGCCCTGATCTTCCCAATATCCGCCGGGATAGATGTTGGTGACGGCGAGCTGCATGATCTGCTTGGGGTTCTTGAAGCCGAGCTTGGTGGGGATGCGCAGCCGCACTGGCGCGCCAAAGGCCGGGGTGAGCGGCTGGCCGAGGAATTGCAGCGCCAAAATCGTCTGCGGGTGCAGGGCCGAGGCCATGTCGATCGAGGAATAATAACCATCGGCGCAGCGGAAGGCGACGTAGCGGCAGGTAAGATCCGCCCCCACGCGGCGCAGGAAATACGCCAGCGGCACACCCGCCCATTGCCCGATCACCCGCCAGCCCTCGACGCAGACGAGCCGCGTGATCTGCCCCTGCTGCGGCAGGGCGTTGAGTTGCGTCAGCGTCCAGGGCGTTTTGTCAGCGATCTGCCCGCCCAGTTCGAGCTTGTAGGTCGCCGGGTCGATCACCAGCACCTGGCTGATGTCATAAAAGGCGTTGAAGCGTGGCGGCTGGGTGATCTGGTCGGGGCGGAAGGTGGGGGCCAGCGTATGCGGGTCGAACAGTGCCGCCTGCACGCGGTCATTCCAGGCGGACATCATGTGCAGGAATTTATCCGCGAGGTCGGGATGATCAGGGTCTTCGAGGTCGCAGCCCGCCAGCGGGGTCGCCAGCCCCAGCGCCATGGCGCGCATCAGCAGATCGCGGCGTTTGGTCATGGCAGGCGCCCTCCGGTCAGCATCGGCGGCAATGTGCGCGGCACCAGGGCGACGAGGATGAGATGCACCGCGATGAACAGCGAGATCACGCTCATGGCGGTGAAATGCACATAGCGCGCGGCGAAATACCCGCCGCAGAGATCGCACAGATACCAGAGCTGCACGGGCTTCCAGATCGCCAGCCCCGAGACCACGGCGACCAGCCCGGCCAGCAGCACCACCACATAGAGCAGGCGCTGTACCGCGTTATAAACGCCGCGCTCATGGCGCAGCTTCAGGGTGAGGGCGGCGGTGAAATCGTGCCAGACCTCGCGCGGGCGGATCGGCAGCAGCTTGCGGTAATGGCCGGAGGCGAGGCTCCAGGCGGCATAGGCCAGCCCGTTGAGCACCAGCAGCCACATGCAGGCGAGGTGCCAGGCGATGGCCCCGGCCAGCCAGCCGCCAACGGTGATGGCGGAGGGGAAGGTGAAGCCGAAGAGCGGCGAGGCATCGTAAATCTGCCAGCCGGAGCCGATCATCATGATGATGGCGAAAGCGTTGACCCAATGCATTAGCCGCAAGGGCCAGGGATGGATGACCTGTTCGCGCATGTCCCGTTCCTCCTGGCGGCAAAGGTGCCGCGAATGCTGATACGCGTCGAGGCATCGAATGGATGCCCAAACGGCATTGGCCCCGGAGCGGGCAAGCCGGCGAGCCTCATCAGGCTCTGCCGGGCGCAATTGGTCTCGTAGGCGCCGTTACTCGGCCATGGCCGAGGCTTCGGAGCGCGTCGCGCCCACCCGCCCCGCCAGCGACGCCGCCATGAACGGGTCCAGCGCGCCATCGAGCACCGCGGCCGGGTTGCCGCTTTCGTAGCCGGTACGCAGATCCTTCACGAGCTGATACGGGGCCAGCACATAGGAGCGGATCTGGTGGCCCCAGCCGATCTCGGTCTTGCTCGCCTCGGTCGCCGCCGCCGCCGCCTCGCGTTTCTGCAATTCCTGCTCATACATGCGCGCCTTCAGCATGTTCATGGCCGTGGCGCGGTTGCGGTGCTGCGAACGGTCGGTCTGGCAAGCCACGATGATGCCCGTGGGGATGTGGGTAATGCGGATCGCGGATTCGGTCTTGTTCACGTGCTGGCCGCCCGCGCCGGAGGCGCGGAACGTGTCCACCTTCAGATCCGCCGGGTTGATCTCGATCTCGATGCTGTCATCGACCACCGGATACACCCAGACGGAGGCGAAGCTGGTCTGGCGCCGCGCGTTGGCGTCAAACGGCGAGATGCGCACGAGGCGGTGCACGCCCGCCTCGGTCTTCAGCCAGCCATAGGCATTGGGGCCCGAGATTTGCAGCGACATCGACTTGATGCCCGCCTGCTCCCCCTCGGATTCGTCCAGCACCTCGACCTTGAAGCCCTTGCGCTCGGCCCAGCGCATATACATGCGCGCCAGCATCTGCGCCCAATCCTGCGCCTCGGTGCCACCCGCGCCGGCGTTGATTTCCATGAACGCGTCGCGCCCATCCGCCTCGCCGGAGAGCAGGGATTCGATCTCCTTCTCCTTGGCGGTCTCGGCCAGGCGCTCCAGCGCGGTGAGGCCGTCCTTCACCATCGCCTCATCGGCCTCGGCCTCGGCCATCTCGATGAGTTCCAGCGTATCCTTGGTCTCGGTCTCGATGGCGCGCACGCCCTCGATCATCGAGGCCAGCCGGTTACGCTCGCGCATCACGGTCTGCGCGGCCTCGGCGTCGTTCCAGAGGTTCGGGTCCTCGGCGCGGTGGTTCAGCTCTTCGAGCTTGATGACAGCGGCATCCCAGTCAAAGATGCCTCCTCAGCAGGGCGACCGAGCGGCCGATCTGCTCATTCAGTTGGTCGGATTCAGCGGACATGACGCGGATATAGGCATAGAAGCCCCGAAAGAATAGGGGGCAGGGCGCGCCTGCCCCCGTTATGTATCAGTAAAGGCCGCCCAGCGCGTTGTTGATGCTGGATGGCGAGGCAGGCTGCCCCGGCCCGGTGGTGCCGGGGGAGGCGGGCGTGGCGCTGGCGCCGCCATTATCCGTGCCGCCGAGCAGCGCGTTCTGCGCCTGCGCGCCAGGCGCCTGGCCGGGCTTGAAGGCCTCGGTGACCATGGTGCCATCCGGCTCCGCCGCCTGTTGCAGCGTCATGCCCGGCGGGGGCGCCCAGTCCAGATTCGGCTGGTTCGCCAGCGCCACCTTCATGTATTCATTCCAGATCGGGCCGCAGACATTGCCGCCGGTCTGGTTGTTGCCCAGGCTGGCGGGAGTGTCGAAGCCGATCCAGCAGCCGGTGACGATGCCGGGCGTGAAGCCTATGAACCAGGCGTCGTTGAAGTTGTTGGTGGTGCCGGTCTTGCCCGCCACGGGTTGCGAAATGCCAACCACCGCCGGAGCGCCGGTGCCGCGCTGCACCACGCCCTTCATCATGGTAATCATCTGATACACCGAATCCGGGTCGGCCAGCTGCGCGCCCGAGAGGCTGAGCTGCGGCATCTGGCCGGGATCGGCATTGTTTTCGCAATTATCGCAGACCTGACCGGGCGCCTGATAAAGCACCGTGCCATCCGGGTTGGTCACGCTGTCGATCAGGCTGGGGGTCACCTGCCGGCCATATTCATCCAGCGCGGCATAGGCGGTGACCATCTTCCACAGCGTGGTGTCGATGGCGCCGATGGCCGAGGGGTAATAGGGCGGCATCTGGTCCACGATGCCGAAATTCTGGAAGGTGGTGCCGACATTGCTCAGCCCGATCTGCCGCGTCAGATGCAGCGTGGCGAGGTTGAGCGACTGCTCCAGCGCATGGAAGATCGGCACCGGGCCCTGGAAGGTCTCCTCGTAATTGCCGGGGCGGTACACGGTGCCGTCGGCCAGCTGCTGCACGAACGGCGCGTCGAGCACCGGGGCGTCGGGCTGCACGCCCTGCTCCATGGCGGTGAGATAAACCAGCGGCTTCACCGACGAGCCCGGCTGGCGCTGCGCCTGGGTGACGCGGTTAAATGGGCTGATGGCGTGGCTCCAACCGCCGACCATGGCCAGCACCCGCCCGGTCACCGGGTCGATGGAGACCAGCGCGCCCTGAATGTTGGGGATCTGTTCCAGGCTGAGCTTGGCCCCGCCGGAAACCATCACGACATCGCCCTGCTTCAGCACGTCGGCCACCGAAGATGGCCGCGGACCGGGCGCGCCGCCCACCAGCGGGCGGGCCCAGCGCATATTGGCCAGCGGCAGCTCGCCGGTTTCGGCATTGCCGGTGGCGGGGTCGATGGACCCGATCTCAGCGCTCGCGCCACCCGCCTGCAACACGATGCCCAGGCGCCAATCAGCGCGCATGCCGGGCGGGTTGGATTGCTTGGCCAGATCCTTCTGCCAGTTTGTGGCGAGGGCCGGGTCGTCGATATGCGCGACGCGACCGTGCCAGCCGCTATAGGTGCGGTCATACTGCTCCAGCCCATCGCGCACGGCGTCGGTGGCGGCTTGCTGCAACCGCGGGTCGAGGCTGGTATGCACCACCAGCCCGCCATTATTCACCATGTCGGGGCCGAATTTCTGGACCAGCTGCGCCTTCACCGCATCGGCGAAATAACCGCTATCGGTCACGCCCTGGCTGGCCGCGCCCGCGCGGGGCAGCAGCGGTTCGGCGGTGGCGGCGTCGGCCTGCGCTTGGCTGATGGCGCCGTCGGCCAGCATGCGCCCGATGATGAAGTTGCGCCGGGCCAGGGCGTCGGCCGGGTGCAGGAATGGATCGTAGTTGGTAGGCGCCTTGGGCAGCGCGGCCAGTGTCGCCGCCTGGGCGATATCGAGCTGGCTCAGCGGCTTGTTGAAATAGGTCTGCGCCGCGGCGGCGATGCCGAAGGAGTTGTGCCCGAGGTCGACCTCGTTGAGATACAGGGTCAGCACCTGCTGTTTGCTCATCGCCTGCGAGACGCGCACGGCGAGCAACGCCTCTTTAATCTTGGTGGCAAAGGTGATGTGATTGTCCAGCAGCATGTTCTTCACCACCTGCTGGGTGATGGTGGAGGCGCCGATCGGGCGGCGGCCCGTGCCGATGAGCGAGATATCGGTGATGGCGGCGCGCACGATGGCGGCGGGGTTCACCCCCGGCTCGACCCAGAACAGCCTGTCCTCGGCCGAGATGAAGGCCTGCGCCACCAGCGGCGGGATCTGGTCATAGGTCACATAAATGCTGTGCTGCGAGCCGACCTCAGAGACCAGCTGGAAATTGCTGGCGAAGATGCGGCTCTCCAAAGGCGGCTTGTAGGTCTTCAGGCTGTCGATGCTCGGCAGCCCGGCGGAGAACACGAGAAAGGCGAGGCCACCGCCGATGATCGCCAGGATGATGCCGAGAAACACCAGCCGGTAAAGGCCGGAGACCATGAAGCCGATGATCCTGCTCAGCAGGCCACGCCGGCGCGGGCCGCGGGGCGGGCGTGGCGCCCGGGGCGGCGGGGAGGCATTCCGGCGCGAAGGGGAAAGGCGTTCACCGGCGGAAAATTCACCGGCGGAAAAAGGGTCTCTCGGGTCAGACATGCAGGGCTCTTAGCATCGCCGCGCCCTGGCTGCGAGAACGCGGCGCATAAAAATGCCGCAATCCGGCTCAGCCGGTCGGGCTGTGCTTGGCGTAATCGGTGAAATAGGTGTCGATCGCGCCGGTCAGGTGGGAGACGAGTTGCGCGCGCTGGCGCGGGTCGCGCAGGCGGGTCTCGTCCAGCTTGTTGGTCAGGCAGCCCATTTCCAGCAGCGCGGCGGGGGTCGAGGGGTCGCGCAGCACCGCGAAATTGGCGCTGCGGTGCGGGTCAGGCAGCAGCGGCACCACCCCCGTAAAGCTCGCCTGGATATCCTGTGCCAGGCTTTGTGAGCCGATCTTGGTGGCGCGCGTCTCCAGGCTGGCGAGGATGCTGGCGACCTGCGGTGACACGCCAGTAATCTGCCCAGGTGGCGAATCGGCGCCGTTTTCATCATTGGCGATGCCGGCGGCCAGCGCGTCGGAGGCGGTGTCGGACAAAGTGAATATAGAGGCGCCGCGCAGAGTCGGGTCCGGCAGATGGTCGCAATGCAGAGCCAAGAACAGGCTGGCATTGGCCTGCATCGCCATCGCCACGCGCCCCTCCAGGGTCACGAACACGTCGCGCGTGCGGGTCATCGCCACGCGGTAGCGGCCGGTGCGCAGCAGGGCGGTTCGCAGGGCGAGCCCCGTCGCCAGTGTAATCGTCTTCTCAAACACGCCATCCGGGGCGATGGCGCCAGGGTCGTGCCCGCCATGACCGGGGTCGAGCATAACCAGCGGCTTCTCAGCCGTGACAGCGCTGGCCCGGCGCGGCATGGCGACGCCCGCGGCGACTCCCCCAAGCGCCAGCCGCATCAGCCCGCGCCGACTCGGTTCACAGTTCACGCACATGCACAATGGTTATCACACAGGATTGGCTTTTTTCCAGGACTTATTGATTTACCTTGGAATCATATTGTTACAGCCGGGCCGGAAACTTAATTCGCCGGGGCACTTGCGGAACCTGCCGGGCTTCGGCTATAGGCTCGCCGCATCGGAGTGTAGCTCAGCCTGGTTAGAGTACTGTGTTCGGAACGCAGGGGCCGGAGGTTCGAATCCTCTCACTCCGACCATCTTCCCCTTAAAAAATCTGTATCCGCTTCAAGGGCTTAAACGCGTTGCGCTGGGTCTGTGGCTGGCTTATGCCTGTAGCCATAGCCTAAACAGCCTGGGGAGAGTTGCATGGCCGTCACCACCGCCGCCGAGCGCGCCCGCGCCCGCAACGCCGTGTTCGCCGCCTACATGGGCTGGATGCTGGACGCCTTCGATTTCTTCATCCTCATCCTGACCTTTGACGAGGTGGCGAAGACATTCGGCGTCTCACTCACCGCCATCACCACGGCCATCACCCTCACCTTGGGCACGCGCGCGCTCGGCGCCTTCGTCTTCGGCCGCCTGGCCGACCGTTATGGCCGCAAGCCGATCATGATCCTCGTCGTGCTACTATATTCGCTCTTCGAGGCCGCGAGTGGCTTCGCTTGGTCGTTCGCCGCCTTCCTCGTCATCCGCACGCTGTTTGGCATCGCCATGGGGGGCGAGTGGGGCATCGGCTCCTCGCTGGCCATGGAGACGATTCCCGAGCGTTGGCGCGGCTGGGTCTCGGGGGTGCTGCAGGCGGGGTATCCCTCCGGCTTCCTGCTCGCCACGCTGCTGTTTGAGTTCGGTGACAAGGCGCTGGGCTGGCGCGGCATGTTCTTCGTCGGCGCGGTGCCGGCGCTGCTGGCGCTCTACATCGCCACGGCGGTGGAGGAGAGCCCGGCCTTCACCCGTATCCATGCCGGGCCGCGCCCCGCCATCGGCCGCATCCTGGCGCGCAACGCCAAGCTCGCGGTTTACGCCGTGGTGATGATGGCGGCGTTCAACTTCTTCTCCCACGGCACCCAGGATATTTATCAAAAAGCCTTCCTGGCCAAGCAGTTGCACTTCACCCATGCCGAGATCGCCAATGCCGGCATCATCTTCAACATCGGCGCGATCCTGGGCGGAATCTTGTTTGGCTGGCTGAGCCAGCGCATCGGGCGGCGCTACGCCATTATCGGCGCCTGCGTGTTGGCGCTGGTGATGCTGTATCCGTGGTCGCACGGCACCAGCTTCGCCACCATCGCGATCGCCGCGTTTTTCATGCAGGTGGCGGTGCAGGGGGCGTGGGGCGTGGTGCCGGCGCATCTCAACGAACTCTCACCCGCCGAAATCCGCGGCACATTCCCCGGCTTCGTCTATCAGCTCGGCAATTTCATCGCCTCGGTCAACGCGCCGCTGCAAGTGGCCATCGCGCAATCGATGGGCGGGGATTTCGGCTTCTCCCTGGCCTTGATGGGCGGCGGCATGGCGGTGCTGCTGATCGTGCTGATGCTGTTCGGGCCGGAAGCGCGCGATGTCTCGATGAGCGCGCGCAGCGCGGCCTAAGCATGGGCTGGCTGGAGCGGTCGGCCCCGGTGCCGGGGCTGTGGCGCGCGGGGCAGGGCGTGCGCGCGGGCTGGCGGGTGGCGATGTTTCTGGCGCTGACGGCGGGGTTCGTGCTGGCGGGCGCGGCGCTGGCGGCGCCGTTTGTGCTGCCACGGCTGCACACGGGCGCGGGGCTGACGCCGGGGTTTCTTGCGATCAACGAGGCGCTGCTGGTGGTCCCGGCCGGGTTGGCCAGTGGCATCATGCTGCGGCTGGAGGGGCGTGGTCTCGCGGCTTGCGGGCTGGCGGGGCGCCGCCGCGCCGCGCGCTGCGCCGCCGGATTCGCTCTTGGCGTTGGCTTGCTGGCGGTGTTGGCGGCGCTGCTGCTGCTCACGGGCCATGCCCGCGTCGCTTGGGGCGGGCTCGGCCTTGCGGCGCTCGGCTGGTATGCCCTGGCCTGGGCCGCGGCCAGCCTGTTCATCGGCTTCACCGAGGAGTTCACCTTCCGCGGCTATTTGCTGCAAACCCTCACTCGCGGCGGTGGCTTCTGGCAGGCGCTCATGTTCACCAGTCTATTATTCGCGGCGCTGCATTTCAGTAATCACGGCGAGGGCTGGCTCGGCGCGCTGAACGCCGCGCTGGGCGGGGCGGTGTTCGCGCTCGGCATCCGGCGCAGCGGCGCGCTGTGGTGGAGCATCGGCCTGCATGGCGGCTGGGATTATGCCGAGAACTTTCTCTTCGGCACGCCCGATAGCGGCCAGAGCTGCGCCTTCACGCTACTGCGGCTCTCCCCCGCCGGAGCGCCCTGGCTTTCGGGCGGGGCCACCGGCCCCGAGGGCAGCCTGTTCGCCACCGTGCTGCTGACCGGGGCGGCGCTGGCGCTCTGGGCATGGCCGGTAAACAAACCTGAATAATACGTATCAGGAACGTGACCTTTGATGTGGATCAACGGCGAGAGACTTGTTAGACACGCTGCATGACCTCGCTGAACAAGATCACGGATTTCCGGCGCCCGCTTGCCATCAACTTGGCGAATCGCGCGGCCCCGTCGAATTGCGACGATTGTGGCGCCCGCCATCATGGGTTGTGCGACGCCCTGTCCGACGACGAGCTGGGCTTTCTCTCGCGCGCGGCGCAGCGGCTGACCCTGCCGGCCAATAGCGTGTTCATCGAGGAGGGCGAGCCCGCCCAATATTTCTACAACATCAATTCCGGCAATGTGCGGCTGTTCAAGAGCCTGCCCGATGGCCGCCGCCAGATCACCGGCTTTGCCGGGCCGGGCTATTTTCTTGGTCTGGCGTCGAAGGACAAAAACACATTCTCGGCGGAGACGATGGAGCCGGTGAAGCTCTGCCGCTTCACCCGCAGTGGAATCGCCGCCGTGTTCGACGAATTTCCGGTGCTGGAGCGCAAGCTGCTCGACGTGGCGATGCACGAGCTGGTGCTGGGCCAGCAGCAGATGCTGCTGCTCGGGCGCAAGACGGCGCTGGAGCGCATCGCCAGCTTCCTGCTCTCCTGGGCCGAGCGGCTGGAGATGTGCGCCTCGGGCCGCCTGCCCAGGCCCAATGTCGCCATGCCGTTGCCGCTCTCGCGCACGGATCTCGCCGATTATCTCGGCCTCACCATCGAGACGGTGTCGCGCTCGCTTTCGCAGCTCAAGCGCGACGGGCTGATCGAGATTCCCAATATCCACGAGATCGTGCTGCTGCGTCCGCAGGCGCTTTCGGATATCGCCGAAGCGGCGGTTTGACCTGCGTCAAGGTCACGCGCCGGTTTTGGCGGCAGGAAAAGCCTACGTCTTCCAGGAGAAAGCCATGAAAGTCTCGGAGCTGATGAGCCGCAACACGATTTCGGTGTTGCCCGGCACCACGGTGGCCGATGCCGCGCGCATCATGTTGTCAAACCGCGTCACGGGCCTGCCGGTGCTCGATGAAAAGGGCGCGCTGGTCGGCATCGTCAGCGAGGGCGATTTGCTGCGCCGGGCCGAAATCGGCACTGACGGCAAGCAGGCGGGCTGGTTGCGCGCACTGCTGATGCCGGCCTCTGTCGCCTCGGATTATGTCACCACCCATGCCCGCCATGTCAGCGGCGTGATGACCCATAATCCCGTCTTCGTGACGCCGGACACGCCGCTCGACGAGGTGGCGCAGCTGATGATCCGCAAGCACATCAAGCGCCTGCCGGTGCTCGATGCCGGCCAGCTCGTGGGCATGATCAGCCGCTCCGACCTGCTGCGCCTGCTGGCCCGCAAGCTGATCGAAACCCCGGTGGAGACCACCGACGAGGCGATCAGCGCCTATATCAAGGCCGAGCTGGACAAGGCCCGCTGGGCCCCGAAATCCGGCCTGCGCGTGAGCGTGCAAGATAAAGTGGTGACGCTGGACGGCACCATCTTCTCCGACGAGGAGCGTCAGGCGGTGATCGTGATCGCCGAGAACGCGCCGGGGGTGAAGGAAGTGAAGGACAACCTGATCTTCGTCGATCCCGGTTCGGGCCTGGCTTTCCCGCCCGGCGATTAGTCCGGCCTAAGGGGCGGCTATTCGGCGGCCGCCCGCAACGCCGCGCCGGCTCCCAGCGGGGCCAGCGGCAGGGCGGCCAGCAGAATGGCGCCCAACATATATAAAGGTGCGGCGGGGTGGTCGGATGTTACCACCGCCGTACCGAAGATCAGCGCCGGGATCACCAGCGGCAGGGTGATGAGCGGCATTAACACGGCTGCGCGCCGCGCCCCCAGGCTCACCGCGGCCGACAGCGTGCCGAGCAACGACAAAATCATCGTCCCCGGCGCCAGGCTGAGCAGCAGCAGCGCCAGCTTCGCCTCGGGCAGGCGCAGCATCACCGCCAGCGGCGCGGTAATGAGCAGTAGGGGGAGCCCGCTGGTGAGCCAATGCACGGCGGCTTTGGCCAGCGCGATCTCATAGGCGGGCAGGCCCGACAGCAGCAGCAAATCCAGCGTGCCATCCTCGAAATCCGCCCCGAATAGCCGGTCCAGCGGCAGCAGCGCGGCGAGCAGCGCGCACACCCACACCACCCCGGCGGCAATTCCGGCCAACACGGTGGGCGACGGGCCGACCGCGAAGGCAAACAGCGTGCCAGCGATGACGAAGAACAGCAGCGCCGCCACGGTGTCGGCCCCGTGGCGCAGCGAGAGTTTCAACTCGCGGGCGATCAGCGCGATCATAGGGCCAGCACCTCCATGTCGGGCAAGTCCAGCGGGGTGTGGGTGCTGGCGATGATCATCCCTCCCGCCGCCCGGTGCGCCATGCACAGCGCGGCGAATCGGTCTACCGAGGCGGCGTCGAGTCCCGTGGTCGGTTCATCCAGCAGCCAGAGCGGGCGGCCTGAGGCGGCCACGCGCGCAATCGCCAGGCGCCGCTTCTGCCCGGCCGAGAGGAAGCGCGCGGGCAGGGCGGCGAAGCGCTCCAGCCCCACCGGTTTCAGCGCCGCCAGCGGCACATGCTCGGCCACGGTCAGTGCAGGCTTCACTGCGTCGAGATGTCCGAGCCAGGCGATCCGCGCCGCATGCGCCGCGCGGTCGGCCAGGGCGGGCGAATTGTCCCATAATAGCGCACCGGCGGCGAGCGGGGTGAGCCCGGCGATGGCGCGCAGCAGGGTGGATTTTCCGGCGCCGTTTTCGCCGCGCAGCAAAAGCATGCCACCACTGCCCAGAGCGAAGGCGACTCCCTTGAGCACGAGGCGTTCGCCGCGGAAAACCGCGAGATTTTGAGCAGTGAGCAGGTGCAAAATTCCTTGGCGGCGGAATGGACGGACTGGCACGCCTATGGTTTAAGCCGTGCGAAATCACAAGCGGCAACAGCAGAAAGGTTTTTGCCCATGACAGCCATCGGCCACGATAGCCTCAAAACCCAGCAAACCCTGAACGTGGACGGCAAGGAGTACAAGTACTTCTCCCTGGCCGAGGCCGCGGCCAAGCTGGGGGACATCTCCAAGCTGCCGAAGACGCTGAAGATCCTGCTGGAGAACGTGCTGCGCTTCGAAAACGGCGCCAGCTACACCGTGGACGACGCCAAGGCGATCGTCGAATGGCTGGAAAAGGCGGCTTCGCAGAAGGAAGTGCCGTTCAAGCCCGCCCGCATCCTGATGCAGGATTTCACCGGCGTGCCGGCGGTGGTCGATCTGGCCGCCATGCGCGATGGCGTGATCAAGCTGGGTGGCAAGCCCGAGAAGGTGAACCCGCTGATTCCGGTGGACCTGGTCATCGATCACTCGGTGATGATGGACTACACCGGCTCCGCCGACGCGCTGAAGAAGAACCTGGAGCTGGAGTTTGAGCGCAATGGTGAGCGTTACCGCTTCCTGCGCTGGGGCCAGGAGGCGTTCAACAATTTCCGCGTGGTGCCGCCCAACACCGGCATCTGCCACCAGGTGAACCTGGAATATCTCGCGCAGGTCGCCTGGACCTCCGAGAATAACGGCGCCACCTTTGTTTATCCCGACACGCTGTACGGCACCGACTCGCACACCACCATGGTCAACGGCCTGGGCGTGCTGGGCTGGGGCGTGGGCGGCATCGAGGCTGAGGCCGCGATGCTCGGCCAGCCGATCGCCATGCTGATCCCCGACGTGATCGGCTTCAAGCTCACCGGCAAGCTCTCCGAGGGCGTGACCGCCACCGATCTGGTGCTCACCGTCACCGAGATGCTGCGCAAGAAGAAGGTCGTCGGCAAGTTCGTCGAGTTCTTCGGCGAGGGCCTGGACGAGCTGACGCTCGCCAACCGCGCCACCATCGCCAACATGGCGCCGGAATACGGCGCGACCTGCGGCTTCTTCCCGGTCGACGACCTGACCATGGATTACCTGAAGCTCTCCGGCCGCACCGAACACCAGATCAAGCTGATCGAGGCCTATGCCAAGGCTCAGGGTCTGTGGCGCGTGACCGGCCAGGACCCGGTGTTCACCGACGCGCTGGAGCTCGACCTCTCCACCGTGCAGCCCTCGCTGGCTGGCCCGAAGCGCCCGCAGGACCGCGTGCTGCTCAAGGACGCGGCCTCCGCCTTCAACACCGAGCTGACCAAGGGCCTCGGCGTTCCGGCCGACGCGGTGAACGCGAAGGGCGCGGTGGCTGGCAGCAATTACGAGATCACCCATGGTGACATCGTGATCGCCGCCATCACCTCCTGCACCAACACCTCTAACCCCTACGTGCTGATGGCCGCCGGTCTCGTCGCCCGCAAGGCGAACGCGCTGGGCCTGAAGCCGAAACCCTGGGTGAAGACCTCGCTGGCCCCTGGCTCGCAGGTGGTGAGCGACTACCTGAACAAGGCCGGTCTCTCCGCCGATCTCGACGCGCTGGGCTTCCAGGTCGCCGGTTACGGCTGCACCACCTGCATCGGCAATTCCGGCCCGCTGCCGGATGCCATTGTGGACGCCATCGAGACCAACAAGCTGGTCGCGGTGTCGGTGCTCTCGGGCAACCGTAACTTCGAGGGCCGCGTGCACGCCAATGTGCGCGCCAACTACCTGGCCTCGCCGCCGCTGGTGGTCGCCTACTCCCTGCTCGGCAATATCCGCGAGGATATCACCACCGCGCAGATCGGCACCTCGAAGGATGGCAAGCCGGTGTTCCTGAAGGATATCTGGCCGAGCAACAAGGAAGTCGAGGACGCGGTGCACGCCGATCTGAACCGCGAGATGTTCGTCTCGCGTTACTCCGACGTGTTCAAGGGGCCGCAGCAGTGGCAGGCGATCGAGGTTACCGGCGGCACCGACACCTATGCGTGGCCGGCCGGTTCCACCTATGTGAAGAACCCGCCCTACTTCCAGGATATCACGCCCACCCCGCGCGGCGCCGCCGACATCAAGGGTGCGCGCGTGCTGGCGCTGCTGGGTGACTCCATCACCACCGACCACATCTCCCCGGCCGGCAACATCAAGAAATCGTCCCCGGCGGGCGTGTACCTCACCGAGCATCAGGTTCTGCAGAAGGACTTCAACTCCTACGGGTCGCGCCGCGGCAATGACGACGTGATGGTGCGCGGCACCTTCGCCAACATCCGCATCAAGAACGAGATGATGGGTGGCGCCGAAGGTGGCAACACCAAGTATTATCCGGGCGGTCAGGAGCTTTCGATCTACGACGCCGCCGTGAAGTACAAGGCCGATGGCGTGCCGCTGGTGGTCATCGCCGGGCAGGAATACGGCACTGGTTCGTCGCGTGACTGGGCGGCCAAGGGCACCATGCTGCTGGGCGTGAAGGCCGTGGTGGCGGAGAGCTTTGAGCGCATCCACCGCTCCAACCTGGTCGGAATGGGCGTGCTGCCGCTGCTGTTCAAGGATGGCGTGACCCGCAAGAGCCTCGGCCTGACCGGCGAGGAGACCCTCGACATCGTGGGCCTGGACAAGCTCAGCCCGCGCATGGACCTGACCCTGGTCATCACCCGCGCCGATGGCTCCAAGCAGGAAGTGTCGGTGCTGTGCCGTGTGGATACCGCCGACGAGGTGGAATACTACAAGCATGGCGGCATTCTGCAGTACGTGCTGCGCGGGATGGCCAAGGCCGCCTAAACCGCATGGGGCAGGGGGGGTTCAGCCGCCCCCGCCATACGGAAAACGGCGCCCGAGGGCGCCGTTTTTTGTTTCCCGCCAATATGTTATCTTTCGGTGAAACCGGCTTGCGGCCCGGCTTGTGGCGCTTGCCAGGGGGCGTGGGTTCGCCACAATGCAGAGCTAATGTCGCAAATCGCCTCCATCGTTAGCCTGCTATCCGCCGATAGCCTGAGCGGCCCATCCACGGTCGGCCAACTCACCTTGTGGGACAAGGTGGTCGGGCTGGACGTGCGGACAGGCGATGTCGAGCAGGCCTTCCTCAGCGATCCGGCGTTGCCCGGCTTCATCGTGCATGACAACCGCCAATTGTTCGGCGTTCTCTCGCGCCGCGCGCTGCTCACGGCGATTGCCCAGCCCTTTGGGCGTGAGGTGTTTATCAAGCGTCCGCTGCGTGAATTGGCGCACAAGATGGATACCAACCCGCTGGCTCTGAAAGGCGCCACCCGCATCGCCGACGCCCTCAAACAGGCGGTTAACCGGGATGACGAGCGGCGCTTCGAGCCGGTGCTGGTGCATACCGGCGCCGCCGTCGGGCTGCTGGAAATTCACATGCTGATGATTGCCCAGGCCAATCTGCTGGAGGAGGCGCTCTCCTCCAAGGATGCGCTGATCGGCAAGATCAAGGCTGTTTTGGGCGGGCGGGTGGCGTGAGCCGATGGTGGGCGCGACAGGGATTGAACCTGTGACCCTTCGCGTGTGAAGCGAATGCTCTACCGCTGAGCTACGCGCCCGATTTGGCACCGGAGAACATGGTGGGCGCGACAGGGATTGAACCTGTGACCCTTCGCGTGTGAAGCGAATGCTCTACCGCTGAGCTACGCGCCCGGTGTGCGGCGCTGCTTAGAGAAGCCGGGGAGCACTGTCAACCGCCGCGCGGCACCTTCCCGGCGCGGGGGCAGAAATGCTACAGCCGGGCCATGGCTGGACATTCGCAATTCAAAAACATCATGCACCGCAAGGGTGCGCAGGACGCCAAGCGCGCCCGCATCTTTGCCAAACTCATCCGTGAAATCACCGTCTCCGCCAAGGAGGGGTTACCCGACCCGGCGGCGAATCCGCGCCTGCGCGCCGCCATTGGCGCGGCGCTGAAGCAGAACATGACGCGCGACGCCATCGACCGTGCGATCAAGAAAGCCTCGGGCGCTGGCGGGCAGGAGAATTACGAGGCCGTGCGCTACGAGGGCTACGGCCCGGCCGGCGTCGCGGTGATCGTGGAGGCGCTCACCGATAACCGCAACCGCACCGCCTCGGTGGTGCGCGCGGCCTTCAACAAGGCGGGCGGCGCGCTGGGCGAGACCAATTCGGTCTCCTTCATGTTCAGCCGCCTCGGCGCGGTGCGCTACCCGGCCGCGGTGGCCGATGCCGACACCATGCTGGAAGCCGCCATCGAGGCGGGCGCCGATGAGGTGGTGAGCGACGAAACCGGGCACGAGGTGCAGACCACGATCGAGAATTTCTTCGCCGTGCGCGACGCGCTGGTGCAGAGATTTGGCGAGCCCGCCGAGGCGGGGATCGAGTGGCGCCCCAACACCACCGTGGCGCTGGACGAGGACAAGGCCGCGGCGCTGCTCAAGCTGATCGACACGCTGGAAGACGATGACGACGTGCAGAACGTCTACGCCAATTTCGAGGTGGCGGAAGACGTGATGGCGAAGCTCAGCGCTTGATCCGGCTTCTTGGCATCGACCCTGGCCTGCGCTTTACCGGCTGGGGCGTGCTGGAGGCCGAGGGCAACCGGCTGCGCCATGTCGCTGATGGGGTGATCGCCACCGAATCGGAGGATGACGTACCGTCGCGGCTGAAGATGCTGGATGATGCCCTGGCCGAGATCCTCGTCCGCTACGCCCCCGCCGAGGCGGCGGTCGAGGAAACCTATGTCAACCGCAACGCCACCGCCACGCTGAAGCTGGGCTATGCCCGCGGCGTGGCGCTGCTGGCCCCGGCGCGGGCCGGGATTCCGGTGTTTGAATATGGGGCCAAGACGGTGAAAATGGCGGTGGTGGGCACGGGCGGCGCGGATAAGGAGCAGGTGGGGCAGATGGTCCGCCGCCTGCTGCCGGGCGCCGCGCAAAAGCGCGCCGACGCCGCCGACGCCCTGGCCGTGGCGATTTGCCACGCGCATCACCGCGCCTCGCTGAATGTATGGAGACGACCAGCATGATCGCGCGGCTGCGGGGCATTGTGGACAGCATCGAGGAGGGGCGCTGCGTGATCGACGTCAACGGCGTCGGCTATCTGGTGTTCTGCTCCAGCCGCACGCTGGGCGGCCTGCCAGAGGGGGTGACGACGCTGCTGATCGAAACCCAGGTGCGCGAGGACGCGATTTCGCTTTATGGCTTCGCCACCGCCGCCGAGCGCGAATGGTTCCGGCTGCTCACCACCGTGCAGGGCGTGGGGGCCAAGGTCGCGCTGGGGATTCTCTCGGCGCTGTCGCCCGACCAGCTGATCGGCGCCATCGCCGCGCAGGATAAGGGGGCACTCACCCGCGCGCCGGGCGTGGGGCCGAAGCTGGCGGTGCGTTTGGTCACCGAATTGCGCGACAAGGCCGGGGCGATGCCCGGCGGTGGCGCGGCGGCTTTGCCCGTGGCCGCCACCCCGGAAGGCGATTTGGCCGACGCGCTCTCGGCGCTCACCAATCTCGGGTATCGCCGGGCCGAGGCCGAGGCGGCTTTGGCCAAGGCGGTGGCCGCGCATGGCGAGGGGGCGGCGCTTGACGTGCTGATCCGCACCGGGCTGAAGGCGCTGGCGAAATGAACACTGACGACCGACTCACCTCAGGCGAGCGCTTGGCCGATGACGCGGCAGAGGCCAGCCTGCGCCCGCAAACGCTGGATGATTTCACCGGCCAGCAGGCCAGCCGCGAAAACCTGAAGATCTTCATCCAGGCCGCCAAAGCCCGCGGCGAGGCACTGGACCATGTGCTGCTGCACGGCCCGCCCGGTCTGGGCAAGACCACGCTGGCGCAGATCGTGGCGCGTGAGCTGGGGGTGGGGTTCCGTGCCACCTCCGGCCCGGTGATCCAGAAAAGCGGTGATCTCGCGGCGATCCTCACCAATTTGCAGCCGCGCGACGTGTTGTTCATCGACGAAATCCACCGCCTGCAACCGGCGATCGAGGAAATTCTCTACCCGGCGATGGAGGATTTCCAGCTCGACCTGATCATCGGCGAAGGGCCGGGCGCGCGCACGGTGCGCATCGATCTGCCGCCCTTCACGCTGGTCGGCGCGACCACCCGCGCCGGGCTGCTGGCCACGCCGCTGCGCGACCGTTTCGGCATTCCGCTGCGGCTGGTGTTCTACACGGCTGACGAGCTCACCGGCATCGTCATCCGCCTGGCGCAGAAGCTGGGCATGGAACTCTCTTATGAAGGCGCGCATGAAATCGCGAAGCGCTCGCGCGGCACGCCACGCGTGGCTGGGCGACTCACCCGCCGGGTACGCGATTTCGCGGCCGTGGCCGGAGGCGGCGAGATTACCCGCGCCATGGCCGATGCCGCGCTGACGCGGCTCGATGTCGACCATAAGGGCCTGGACGCCATGGATATCCGCTATCTGCGCCGTCTGGCCGAGCATCATGGCGGCGGTCCGGTGGGGGTGGAGACACTGGCCGCCGCCCTGGCGGAAGCCCGGGACACGCTGGAGGATGTGGTCGAGCCTTATCTGATTCAGGAAGGGCTGCTGCTGCGCACCTCGCGCGGGCGGATGCTGGGCGATGCCGGCTGGCGGCATTTAGGGCTGGCCCCGCCACAGAATCGCCCCGATCAGCTGGAACTACTGCCGCCTGAATGACCTATAGCTACGAGACCCGCATCTATTATCAGGACACCGACGCCGGCGGCATCGTGTACCACGCCAATTATCTGGCGATCGCCGAGCGCGCGCGCACCGAGGCGTTGCGCGAGATGGGGGCCCCGCATGCGGAAATGGTTGCCCAATACGGCGTGATGTTTGTGGTGCATCGCGTCAATTTGCACTATCAGCGGCCCGCGAGGATCGATGAGGTGGTGCGCGTGGAGACCGAATTTATGGAAATTGGCGGGGCGACGGTAACGCTTCGTCAAAAATTCCTGCGCGACAGCGACTCGCTCGCCGTGCTTGATCTCGCGCTGGGTTGCGCGCGTGTCTCGGATGGCCGGGCCACGCGCATTCCGCGCGACTGGGCGCAGCGGCTGAAAATCTAACTGGGGAAAGACATTGGACCAAACGGTGACTCAGGCGGCGATGGCCGCGCCTTCGGCGGCGAATCTGTCGCTGCTCGGCCTGTTCCTCCAGGCCGATGTGGTGGTGAAGCTGGTGATGCTGGTGCTGCTCTTCGCGAGCGTGTGGGTGTGGACGATCATCATCGAGAAGGTGATGACCCTGCGCCGCATCAACCGCGAGGCGAACACGTTTGAAGACGAGTTCTGGTCCGGCGGCAGCCTGGACACGTTATATGAGCGCGAGGGCACTGACCCGACCAACCCGATGGCCGCCGTGTTTGGCGCGGCGATGAGCGAGTGGAAGCGCACCGCGCGCATCGCCGGCACCGAGATCGGCAAGACCGGCGTGAAGGAGCGCGTGGACCGCGCCATGGGTGTAACCATCATGCGCGAGATGGACCGGCTGGAGCGCTTCATGATCTTCCTCGCCTCGATCGGCGCGACGGCCCCGTTCATCGGTCTGTTCGGCACGGTCTGGGGCATCATGCACTCCTTCTCGGCCATCGCCGCCATGCACAACACCGATCTCGCGGTGGTCGCGCCGGGCATCGCCGAGGCGCTGTTTGCCACCGCCATTGGTCTGGTCGCCGCCATTCCGGCGGTGCTGGCTTACAACAAGCTGTCCAATGATCTGGCCCGCTTCGCCTCCCGGCTGGAGGGATTCGGCACCGAGTTCGCCGCCATCCTCTCGCGCCAGACCGAGGAGCATAAGTAAATGGCTGGCGGGCTGATGGGGCCGGGCAACGGCAAGAAGCGCTACCGCCCGATGGCGGAGATCAACGTCACCCCGCTGGTGGACGTGATGCTGGTGCTGCTGATCATCTTCATGGTCACGGCGCCGATGATCACCTCCTCGGTGAACGTGAATCTGCCGCAGGCCAACGCCAAGCCCGCCCAGGCCGATGCCAAACCCATCACCATCACCGTGAACGCGCAGGACCAGATCTTCCTGCAGAACACGCAGGTGGAGCTGAGCAATCTGGTCGCCACGCTGCAGCAGGCGGCGCAGAACAATCCTGATCAGCGCATCTTCGTGCGCGGCGACAAGGATGTGTCCTACGGCGACATGCTGCAAGTTATGGCGACCATCACCCAGGGCGGCTTCACGAAAGTGGCGCTGCTCGCGCAACCGACCGGCGCCGGCAAGTAAGCCGGGCAGGGGAGCAGGAATTTGGATCGGGATCTGCGCCGCGGCGCAACCATATCCGCACTCGTCCACGCCGCCATCATCATCGCGGCGATCGTGGCGCTGCCGCTGCAGCCGCTGAACACCACGGCCAGCGAGGATGTGGATGTGGACTTGGTCGGCCCCACCATGCCCCAGGAAGCCTTTAACAAAGGCAAGGTGCCGGCGCCGGCCAACACGCCCGTGCCGCATCAGGGGCCTTTGGCGGTGAACCAGCCGAAGCCGCAGCCGCTTGAGGCGCCGCCGCCACCACCGGCCCCAAGCCCGCAGGCGATTCCCACGCCGCCACCGCCGCCGCGCCCGCCGCAGAAGCAGACGAGCACAGTGCAGCAGCCGCCGCAGAAGCAGCCGCCCGCGAAGCAGCCCCCGGCCCCGGCCCAGAGCCCGACGCATCAGCAGCACGTGGTGAAAACCCCCGCGCCGCTAAGCCAAAACGTGCTGAACACGCTGATGAAGCTGCAGGCGCTGCAGAAGCAGACGCAGCCGCCCACGCATGTCTATAACCCCGATGCGGGCGGTGCCCCCAATGGCGGCGGCAGCCCCAACAGCACGGCCAATTCCGGGCTTTCCGGGGCTGACCGCGATGCCATCGGTAACCATGTCCGCCCCTGCTGGAGCGTGGATGCCGGCGCGCCGGGCCTGGCCGGGTTCAGCGTGATGCTGCTGGTCACCACCGACCCCTCGGGCACGGTGCGCCAGGCCGTGGTGGCGCCGCAGGATCAGGGCAAGATGAGCGATCCGTATTTCAATGCTTATGCGAACCGCGCCATCGACGCGGTAATGAACTACCAGTGCGCCACCCTGCCGCTGCCCTCCTACATGCTGGGCCAGAACCAGACCTTCCTGTTCCATTTCACGCCGTGAGAGGTTTAGAGATGACGCGTTTGATATTGCCGCGCTTTTCCCGCCGCCGGATGCTGGGCACCGGAGCCGCGACGCTCGCCGGTCCCTCCGCCTTCGCGCAGAGCATGCTTGGTGGCGGGGCCACTCCGGCGCCCGCTCCGGCCGCGCCCGCAGGCGGCGATGCATCGGGTGGCGGCCCGGCGATCAATGTGAGCGGGGCGCAGAACCAGCCAATCCCCATCGCCATCGCCCCGTTTGACGGCGGCTCCGACACCGGCGCGCAGATCACCAACGTGATCAGCAGCGACCTCAACCATTCCGGCCTGTTCCGGGCGCTCGACCCGTCCAGCTTCGTGCCGAACTCGGTGAATAACGGCACCCCTGTCTGGCAGAACTGGTCGATCCTGGGCGCGCAGGGGCTGGTCACCGGCTCGGTGACCGATGCGGGCGGCGGGCAGCTGCGCGTCGAATTCCGGCTGTGGAACGTGCAGCAGCAACAGCAGCTCCAGGGCACCGCCTACACCACCACCGCCGATAACTGGCGCCGCATCGCGCACATCATCGCCGACTCGGTGTATCAGCAGATGATCGGCGAGAAGGGGTATTTCGACTCCCGTGTTGCCTATATCTCCGAGACCGGCACCACCACGAGCCCGATCCGCCGCCTTGCGATCATGGATTACGACGGCGCGAACAACCAGTTCCTGACCGATGGCTCCTCGATGGCGATTTCGCCGCAATACAACCCGGCCCGCCAGCAGCTCGCCTTCGTCTCCTTCCAGGGCAACAATCCGCGGGTTTATCTGTTCGACCTGCAAACCGGCTCCACCCGGCTGGTCGGCGCTTTTGGCGACATGACCATTGGCCCGCGCTTTTCGCCGGATGGCAATTCGCTGCTGATGTCGGTCTCGCGCAATGGCGGTTCGCAGATCGTGCGCGTCGACCTCTCGGGCGGCGGCATGACGGCGCTGACGGACACCTCCTCGATCAACGTCACCCCCTGCTACTCGCCCGATGGCTCGCAGATCGTGTTCAACTCCGACCGCGACGGCAACCAGCAGCTTTTCGTGATGAATGCCGATGGCTCGGGCGTGAAGCGCATCTCCTTCGGCCCTGGGCGTTATGCCGAACCCTGCTGGTCGCCGCGCGGCGATCTGATCACCTATACCTTCTGGGGCTCGGGCGGCTTCTCCATCGGCGTGATGGCGCCGGACGGCACGGGCGAGCGCATCCTCACCCAGGGCTTCCTGGTCGAGTGCTCGACCTTCTGCCCGAATGGCCGCGTGATCATGTTCGACCGCCAGAACCCGACCGCATCGGGGCACGATTCGCGCCTTGTCACCATCGGCATCGACGGTTTCAACGAGCAGGTGGTCGATACCCCGACCTATGGCTCCGATCCGTCCTGGGGCCCTTTGCTGGCCTGACCCAGCCGCCATAGCCGACAAAGCGACAAGCCGGGCCCCGCAAAGGCCCGGTTTTTGTTTGTGCCTAAAGATGCGCAGAAAATGAATGTTATGTTGCGAAATTGCAACATGTTCATGCCGCCTGCAAAGTTCCTGCGGGTTGCTCTGAAAATTTGTTATAGATCAAAGATTGAGGCAGGGCCTGAGGCCTATCCCGGTCCCGTTCACCAAATACGGGAGCTTGAATAATGAAGTCCTCTTTCCGCACGCTCGCTGCGGCCGCTCTGCTCTCGGCCACCGCCTTCACCCCGGCGCTGGCGCAGAGCTACAACCTGTTCTCCGGCCCGACCGGCTATCAGTCTGGCGACATCCTGGCCCACCTCAGCCTGATCGGCGTGATTCCTGAGAATGTCGACAGCCATGTCACCGGCACCCCGCTGAAGCTGGGCGTCACCACTGGCGTGTCGCCGGAGCTGGATGCCTCCTATTTCTTCACGCCGAATTTGTCGGTGCAGCTGATCGCCGCGACCAGCCGCCACACCATCACCGCAGGCGCTGGCGGCACCAATATCACGCTGGGCTCCGCCTGGGTGCTGCCGCCGACCCTGACGGCGCAGTGGCACTTCCCGCAGATCGGCATCGTCCGTCCCTATGTCGGCGTGGGCGTGACCGTGGCCTTCTTCTATGGCGTCAGCAGCAGCGCCGCGTTGGCTCAAGCCAATGAAAAGCTCGGCCTGCGCACCGCCATCGGCCCGTCTTTCGACGCCGGTTTCGACGTGCCGCTGGCCGGCAACTGGACTGCGAACGTGGATGTGAAGCAGATGATCCTGCCGGTCGCCGCTCGCCTCGGCCATGGCAAGCTGCATGCGATGACCGGGCTCGACCCCACCGTGGTCGGCTTCGGCGTGGGTTACAAGTTCTAAGCCGTTCAGGCTTGGCGCGGAGAGGGGCGGCCATTTTGGCCGCCCTTTTTCGTTGGCGCCTTGTCTTGGCGCGCGTTTTGCGCCATATGCGCCCGTGCCCGCATGGTGCGGGCAAATTCACACGCGGGGGCCTTTCCGGGCATATGCCTAAAGGTCCGGTGCCATATGGCGCTTCCCCCGCGGAGGATAGAACCGGATCTGATTAAGGAAAGAGGTTGCCCATGGCACTCCCCGACGTTTCCCTGCGCCAGCTGCTCGAAGCCGGTGCGCATTTTGGCCACAACACCCGCCGCTGGAACCCGCGCATGGCGCCGTATCTGTTCGGCGTGCGCAACCAGGTCCACATCATCGACCTGCAGCAGACCGTTCCCCTGCTGGAACGCGCCCTGAAGCAGGTGCGCGACGTGACCGCCGCCGGTGGCCGCGTGCTGTTCGTCGGCACCAAGCGCGCCGCCGCTGATTACGTGGCCGAGGCCGCGCAGCGCTGCGGCCAGTATTATGTGAATCACCGCTGGCTCGGCGGCATGCTGACCAACTGGAAGACCATCACCGGCTCCATCAAGCGCCTGCGCCAGATGGATGAGATGCTGACCGGCGAGACCCACGGCTACTCCAAGAAGGAAATCCTGAACTTCACGCGCGACCGCGAGAAGCTGGAGCGCGCCCTGGGCGGCATCAAGGATATGGGCGGCCTGCCGGACATCCTGTTCGTGATCGACACCAACAAGGAGAAGCTGGCGGTCGAGGAAGCCAACAAGCTGGGCATCCCGGTCATCGCCATTCTGGACTCCAACTCCGACCCCTCTGGCGTGACTTTCCCGATTCCGGGCAATGACGACGCGATCCGCGCCATCACCCTGTATTGCGACCTGGTCGCCGCGGCGGTGCTGGACGGCATCTCCGCCGAGCTGGGCGCCGCGGGCGTCGATCTGGGCGCCGCCGCCGAGCCGGTGCTGGATGCCGCGCCGGACGCCGAGGCCCAGGCCTAAGACCCTCCGGGCGCCCGCTTGCGCCCGGCTGACTCAACTGAATGTCGCGCGCGGGGGCGAATGCCTTCGCGCGCTAACGCATAAAGGAGCGAGAACATGGCTGAAATTACCGCTGCCCTGGTGAAAGAACTGCGCGAACTGACCGGCGCCGGCATGATGGACTGCAAGAAGGCCCTGACCGAGGCCAATGGCGACAAGGAAGCCGCGATCGACTGGCTGCGTAAGAAGGGCCTCGCCGCCGCCGCCAAGAAGTCCGGCCGCGTCGCTGCCGAGGGGTTGGTCGGCGTTGCCCTGGGCAACGGCAAGGCCGCCGTGGTCGAGGTGAATTCCGAGACCGACTTCGTGGCCCGCAACGAGGCGTTCCAGAACTATGTCGAGACCGTCGCCAAGCTCGCGCTCGACGTGGGTGAGGATGTGGAGGCCCTGAAGGCCGCCGCCTATCCCGGCACCGGCCGCACCGTGGCCGAAGAGGCTGTGAACCTCGTCGCCACCATTGGCGAGAACATGAATGTGCGCCGCGTGGCCGTGATCACCGCCCCCGTGGTCGGCGCTTACATCCACGGCGCGCTGAAGCCGGGCCTGGGCAAGATCGGCGTGATTGTCGGCCTGACCGGCGCCGATGAGCAACTCGCCCGCCAGATCGGCATGCATGTCGCCGCCACCCGCCCGGACGCGCTGTCCGTCGCCGAAGTGGACCCGGCCGCGCTGGAGCGCGAGAAGAACGTGCTCTCCGAGCAGGCCCGCGCCTCCGGCAAGCCGGAAGCCATCATCGAGAAGATGGTCGAGGGCCGCGTGAAGAAGTACTACGAGGACGTGGTGCTGCTGGAGCAGACCTGGGTGCATGACGGCGAGAGCAAGGTGAAGGACGTGGCGAAGAAGGCCGGCGCCGACATCACCCGCTTCGTGCGCTTCACCCTGGGCGAGGGCATCGAGAAGGAAGTCTCGGACTTCGCGGCGGAAGTGGCGGCCGCCGCCGGGGTTTAACCCGCTTTCCAACTAGGCTAAACCGGGGCGGCTCGGGCATTGCGCCGGGGCCGCCCTTTGTATGCGGTCACCCCCGCGCCGGGCTGTGAATCGCCTGCCAACAACTGTATGAGCGAGGCCATGACTCCAAGTCCTCTTTACAAGCGCGTGCTGCTGAAGGTTTCCGGCGAGGCCCTGATGGGTAACCGCGATTACGGGCTGGACACCGACACTGTGAGCGGCATCGCGCAGGATGTGCGTGACGTCGTGGCCATGGGCGTCGAGGTCTGCCTGGTGATCGGCGGCGGCAACATCTTCCGCGGCGTGGCCGGGGCCGCGGCGGGCATGGACCGTGCGCAGGCCGACTACATGGGCATGCTGGCCACGGTGATGAACGCGCTGGCCATGCAGAGCGCGCTGGAAAAGCTGGAGGTGCCGACCCGCGTGCAATCGGCGATCCCGATGTCGTCGGTGTGCGAGCCTTATATCCGCCGCCGCGCCGAGCGCCACATGGAAAAGGGCAGGGTGGTGATCTTCGCCGCCGGCACCGGCAATCCGTTTTTCACCACCGACACCGCCGCCGCGCTGCGCGCCGCCGAGATGAATTGCGACGCCATGCTCAAGGGCACGCAGGTGGACGGCGTGTATTCCGCCGACCCGCGCAAGGTGGCCAATGCCAAGCGCTATGAAGAGCTGACCTATCTCGACGTGCTGGCGCGCGACCTGAACGTGATGGACGCCTCCGCCATTTCGCTCTCGCGCGAGAATCATCTGCCGATCATCGTTTTCAACATCCATGCGCCGGGGGCGTTCGCCGCCGTTATGCGCGGCCAGGGCAATTTCACCCGGATCACGGAACCGCAGGCTTGAGGACCAAGAACAATGGCTGATTTCGCTGACATCAAATCCGATCTCACCCGCCGCATGGACGGCGCGCTCGACGCGCTGAAGCGCGAATTCGGCGGCCTGCGCACCGGGCGCGCCAGCCCGGCGCTGCTGGAGCCGGTGAAGGTGGAATGCTACGGCCAGATGATGCCGATCAACCAGGTCGGCACCGTCGCGGTGCCCGAGGCGCGCATGATCACCGTGCAGGTCTGGGACCGTTCGATGGTTAATTCCGTGGTCGCCGCGATCCGCGATTGCGGGCTGGGCCTGAACCCGCAGCCCGATGGCCAGCTCATCCGCGTGCCGCTGCCCGTGCTCACCGAGGAGCGCCGCATCGAGCTGGTGAAAGCCGCCAATAAATACGCCGAGGGCGCGCGCATCGCCGTGCGCGGCGTGCGCCGCGACGGCATGGAGCAGCTCAAGGCCGCGCTCAAGAAGTCGGAGATCTCCGAGGACGAGGAGCGCAACCACGCCGACGAGGTGCAGAAGCTGACCGACGGCTACATCAAGCGCATCGACGATATGTTCGCCGAGAAGGAAAAGGACATCCGCCAGGTCTGATGGCTGGGTCCTCATCTCTTCCCGGGCCGAGGCACGTCGCCGTCATCATGGACGGTAACGGCCGCTGGGCCGCCGCGCGTGGCCTGCCGCGCGCCGCCGGGCACCGGGAGGGCGCGAAGGCCGTGCGCCGCACCATCGAGGCGGCGATCGACCAGGGTGTCGAATACCTCACCCTGTTCGCGTTTTCTTCCGAGAACTGGCGCCGCCCGGCCGAGGAAGTCACCGACCTGACCTTCCTGCTCAAACATTACGTGCGCGCCGAGCTGGCCGAGATGCATGCCCAGGGCGTGCGGCTCAAGGTGATCGGCGAGCGCGAGCGCTTCGGCCCCAATCTCGCTGGCGAGTTGGCAGCCGCCGAGGCGCGCACGGCCAATAATTCGCGCCTGACCCTGGTGATGGCGCTCTCCTATGGTGGCCGGGCGGATATCGTGACGGCGGCGCGCCGGGCGATGCAGGCCGGGCTGGCGCCGGAGGCGTTGAGCGAGGATGTGTTTGCCGGCTTCCTCTCCACGGCCGGCATCCCCGACCCCGATCTGCTAATCCGAACCTCGGGCGAGCAGCGGATCTCCAATTTCCTGCTCTGGCAGCTGGCTTATGCCGAGATGGTTTTCACCCCGGTCCTATGGCCCGATTTCACCGCCGATGATCTTGCCGCCGCGCTGGCGGAATACGGCAGCAGGGAGCGGCGCTTTGGCGCGCGCCCTGCCTGAGATGGCGGCCAGGGCGGCGGGTGGCCGCTGGTCCGATCTCGCCCTGCGCACAGCCTCGGCGCTGGCGCTGGGGCCGCTGGCGCTGGCCTGCGTGTGGGAGGGCGGCTGGGCCTGGCGCGCGTTGCTGCTGGTGGCGATGGCCGGACTGGGCTGGGAATGGGGCCGCTTGGCCGGGCGCGCCCGGCCGTTGGCGCTAACCGCGGCGATGGCGCTGCTCTGGGCGGCCGGCGTGGCCTTCAGCCTGGAAGCGGGCGTGCTCAGCACGCTCTGGGTGGCGGTACTCATTGGCTGGTTCTATCGCAGCCGATTCGCCGCGCTGGGCGTGCCCTATGCTGCCATTGGCGGGCTGTGCCTGCTCTGGCTGCGCCTGCGCCCGGGTGCCGGGCTGGCGGACACTGTGTTTCTCGTACTCGTGGTCTGGGGCACCGATATCGGCGCCTATCTGGTCGGGCGGCTGCTTGGTGGGCCAAAGCTGGCGCCGCGCATCTCGCCGGGCAAGACCTGGAGCGGCTCCGTTGGCGGGCTGCTGATCGGCGCCGCCGCGGGGGCGGGGTTGGCCGCGTATCTCGCCATGTCGCCGGGCCGCGCCTTTGCCGCCGGGCTGCTGTTGAGCCTGTGTGCCCAGGGCGGCGATTTGCTGGAAAGCGCGATCAAGCGCAAACTGGGGGTCAAGGATTCCGGCCAGACGATCCCCGGCCATGGCGGGCTGTTTGACCGGCTGGATGGGTTTCTCACGGCGGCGCCGGTGGCGGCGTTGCTGGCGGTTTATGTACAGGGAGGCATGCCATTATGGGCGTAAAGCGGCTGACAATCCTCGGGTCAACGGGCAGCGTCGGTACGCAAACGCTTGATCTTGTGGCAGAAAACCCGGAGGCCTACGCCGTTTGCGCGCTGATCGGCGGGCGCAACGTGCCGCTGCTGGCGGCACAGGCCAAACAGTTCCGCCCGGAGCTGACCGTGATCGCCGATGAAGCTCTGCTGCCCGCGCTGCGCGAGGCGCTGGCCGGCACCGGGCTGGCTTGCGCCGGCGGGCGCGAGGCGGTGATCGAAGCCGCCGGGCGCGAGGTGGACTGGACCATGGCCGCGATCACCGGGGTCGCCGGGCTGGAGCCAACCCTCGCGGCGGTGAAGCATGGCGGCACCATCGCCTTCGCCAACAAGGAGGCGCTGGTCTCGGCCGGCGATATCTTCCTGCGCGCGGTGCATGACGCCAAGGCCACGCTGCTGCCGGTTGATTCCGAGCACAACGCCATCTTCCAGGCCATGGCTGATGGCAATTCCAAGGCCATCGACAAGATCGTGCTCACCGCCTCGGGCGGGCCGTTCCGCAACCACTCGCTGGAGGAGATGCGCGGCATCACCCGCGAAGCCGCGCTGCGCCACCCGGTCTGGTCGATGGGCGCGAAGATCTCCATCGATTCCGCCACCATGTTCAATAAGGGGCTGGAGGTGATCGAGGCCGCGCGGCTGTTCGATCTGCCGTCGGAGCAGATCGACGTGCTGGTGCATCCGCAATCCATCATCCACGGTATGGTCTGCTACGCCGATGGCTCGGTGCTGGCGCAGCTCGGCTCACCCGACATGCGCGTGCCCATTGCCCACGCTTTGGCTTGGCCGGCGCGCATCGGCACGCAGGCGCCGCGGCTCGATCTGGTGGCGGCGGCGAAGCTGGAATTCTTCGCCCCGGACGAAACCCGCTTCCCCGCCCTGCGCCTGGCGCGCGAGGCGCTGCGCGCCGGGCACGGCGCGCCGACGGTGCTGAACGCGGCCAACGAGGTCGCGGTGGCGGCGTTCCTCGACCGCCGGATCGGCTTCCTCGACATCGCCCGCATCGTGGAAACGGTGATGGGCCAGCTTGGCGCCCCGGCGGTGGATGATCTCGCCGCCGTGCTGGCGCTGGATACCGAGACCCGCAGGGCTGCCCGCACCCTCTGCGGCGCCCGGGCGGCCTGAGCCGATGTGGGACATTCTCCGCACCGGCCTCGCCTTTGCCGTCGATCTCGGCGTGCTGATTTTTGTGCATGAGCTGGGCCATTATCTCGCCGCGCGCAGCCAGGGGGTGACGGTCGAGGTGTTCTCGATCGGCTTCGGCCCGGCGCTGCTGAAATGGACGGCGCGCTCGGGCACCGTCTGGCAAGTGAGCGCGCTGCCGCTGGGCGGCTATGTGCGCATGCAGGGCTGGGGCGGGCAGGACGATAAAACGCTGAAAACCCCCGGCTCCTTCGCTGCCGCACCGCTTGCCTCGCGGGCCGTGATCGTGGCGGCCGGGCCGCTGGCCAATCTGGTGCTGGCTTTCGTGCTGTTCGCCGGGCTTTACATGACGGTCGGGCGCGTCGTCACCCAGCCCGTGCTTTCCGAGATTTTGCCCAACTCGCCAGCCGCCGCCGCGCATCTGCAGCCGGGCGACCGGGTGCTGGATATCGGCGGCACGAAGGTGGGCGATTTCGGCACGCTGCAATCCATCATCGTCGAAAACCCGGATACGGTGCTGGATTTCACCATCCAGCGCGGCACCGCCGTGTTCACCACCCCCGTGCAGCTTGGCGAGGTTTCGGCCGATGGCGAGACCGCCGGGCGGCTGGGCGTGGTCGGTAAGGATTCGGCGGTGCAGCGCTTTACCCCGCCCGCCGCCATCGCCGCCGCGGCGGGTGAGACGGCAGCGCAAATCCGCGGCTGGGTCGGCATGCTGGGGCAGCTTGTGGTGCATCACCAGGGGCTTAGCGACCTCGCCGGGCCGTTGGGCATTTTGCAGATCACCGGGCAGGCGGCGGCGCTGGGCATCATCGCCTTCGTCAATCTCGTCGCCATCATCTCGATTAATCTCGGCCTCGCCAATCTGATCCCGATTCCGATCCTCGATGGCGGATATCTCGTCGCCTACGCGCTGGAGGCGGTGCTGCGCCGCCCGCTCTCGGCGGCGGTGCGCGAGGCGGCGCTGCGCTTCGGCGCGCTGCTCATCCTCACCCTGGTGCTGTTCGTCACCTTTAATGACCTCACCCGGCTCGGGGCCATCGCCTGGCTTACGCATTTGCTGTAGGGAAAGCGCGGCGAAGCCCCGGGGCGCACCTTGCCCGGCGGCGCTTCGCGTGCCAAAGCCCGAGGCGGATGAGTCCCGCCGCGCCGGGGCCCTGAATTGGTTTGGGAGATATCGATTGCTTAAGCCGCGCTCCGTCCTTCTGGCTTCCGTCTGTCTGCTGCCGGCGCTGATCGCCCCCGGCCCGCATGGTGTGGCGTATGCGCAGCAGGCTCCTGCCGCCATCCCCGCCGGCGGGGTTGTGCAGGCCATCAATGTCTCCGGCAATCACCGCATCGATAGCTCGACCATCACCGCCTACATGGTGGTGCAGGTGGGTGATCCGTTCGACCCGCAGCGCATCAATGATTCGCTGAAGACCCTGTATGCCACCGGGCTGTTCAAGACCGTGAACATCACCCGCAACGGCAACACGCTCGACGTGAACGTGGTCGAGAACCCGACCGTGGACCAGGTGCTGTTTTCGGGCAATAAAGCCGTGACGGAAAAGGATGCCCAGGCCGCGATCAGCCTGAAGCCGCGCTCGGTGTTCACCCCCCAGGCGGCCGAGGCCGACCGCGGGGCGATTCTCGCGCTCTACGCCAAGAAGGGGCATTATAACGCCACCGTCACACCCAAGATCATCGAGCTGCCCGACAACCGCGTGAACGTGGTGTTCAACTGCACCGATGGCGGGGCCACCTCGATCAGCCGCATCTCCTTCATCGGCAACGACCATTTCAGCCAAGGCACGCTGCGCGATGTCGTCTCCAGCCGCGAATCGGCCTGGTGGCGTTTCCTCTCCAGCGCCGATCAATATAATTCCGACCGCGTGCAGTACGACGAGTATCTCCTGCACAAATTTTACCTGCACAAGGGCTATGCGGATTTCCAGATCCTCAGCGCCAACGCCAATCTCAGCCCGGATGGCAAGTCGTTCTATCTGACCTACGACGTGTCCGAAGGCCCGCGTTACAAGGTCGCTTCCGTCACTGTCACCTCGGGCATCAACAACCTCACCGACAAAGAGCTGCGCGGGCTGGTGCCGATCTCGGCGGGGGACTGGTTCGATGGGGATGCCTTGCAGGAAGGCATCGACGCGCTGAACAAGCGCGCGCTCGACCTCGGCTACGCCTTTGCCCAGGTTAATCCGGACGTGGAGACCGACCCCAAGAGCAAGACGCTGACGATCAAGCTCAACGTGGTCAACGGCCCGCGCGTCTACATCCAGCGCATCGACATCACCGGCAACACGCGCACCGAGGACAAGGTGATCCGCCGCGAGCTGACCGTGGCTGAGGGCGACGCCTATAACCAGAGCAAGATCGACGCCTCCACCCAGCATCTGAAGAATCTCGGCTTCTTCAAGGATGAGAATATCACCACCAGCGCTGGCTCGACCCCGCAGCAAGTGGTGCTCAACACCCATGTCACCGAGCAAGCCACCGGCCAGTTCTCGCTGGGCGGCGGCTATTCCTCCAGCCTCGGCGCGCTGCTCAACACCGGGCTGAGCCAGAACAACTTCCTCGGCACCGGCATCAACGCCTCGATCAACGCCCTGCTGGCCCAGCGCGGCACGCAGATCAATATCGGTGTCACCGACCCGTATTTCCTCGACCGCAACCTGATTGCCGGGTTCGACATCTTCCGCACGGTCACCAACTCCTACACCTCGTCGGGGCAGTCCTACTCCTACTCCGAGAGCAATATCGGCGCCGATCTGCGCGCCGGTTACCGCTTCAACGACCATGTGCGGCAGAGCTTCACCTACACGATCAGCCAGCGCGATATTTACAACATCCCCGCCGCCAGCAGCACCAATATCTACATCCTGAACGAGAAGGGCGTCTCCACGCTGTCGCAGGTCAGCCAGACGCTGAGCTTCGACTATGTCGATGACGACCAGAACCCGACCTCTGGCCTGCTGCTCAACCTGACCACCGATTTTGCCGGTGCCGGGGGTGACGCCAAATATATCCGCCTGAGCCCGGATGTCTCCTACTACATCCCGCTGGAGCATGTGTTCGGCAGCAAGGCCTGGGTGATGAAGCTCTCCGCCACCGGCGGTGACCTCATCGATGTGGCGGGCTATCACGACAAGATCGAAGACCGTTTCTTCCTGGGTGGTGATAATCTGCGCGGCTTCGCCGATGGCGGTGTCGGCCCGTATGTGGTGCCGCAGGCTGGTTCCAACTCTGGTGGCCAGATCGGCGGACGCTATTTGTGGACGACCTCGGCCGAAATGCATTTCCCGCTGCCGGTCTCGCCTGATCTCGGCATCTCCGGCTTTGCCTTCGTCGATGCCGGGTCGCTCTGGGGCGCGCGTCCCCTCAATGGGTCAGCGCTCATTGACAGCACGGCCCCGCGCGTGGGCGCGGGCGTGGGTGTCTCCTGGAACACGCCATTCGGCCTGATCAACCTGTCGCTCGCCCAGCCCGTGGTCAAACACCGGGGCGATCAGGTTCAGCAATTCCGCGTCTCGTTCGGGACGCAGTTCTAACTTTATTTGTCACGAGGTCCTCAGTGTCACGTTTCTCCCGCTATTCCGTCGTCCTGCCGTTCCTGACCTTCGGCTTCGCCCCGGCGGCCTATGCCCAGTCCTCGGGCTATTTCATGCCGCCCACCGCGCAGCAGAGCGCCCCCGCGCCGAAGCCGCAGGCCCCGGCGCCCGCCGCGCAGGCCCCGGCCCAGCCGGCGCAGCCGCAAGTGCCGAACCTGCCCGCGCTGCCGGCCGAGCAGGCCCCGCCCACCGCCGTGATCGGCGTGATCTCGGTGCCGGAAGTATTGCAGAAATCCACCGCCGCCCAGGGCGTGCAGGCCGAGGTCCAGAAGCGCCAAGCCGCGCTGGGGCAGGAAGCCCAAACCGCGCGCACCAAGATCGAGGCCGAGCAGAAGGCCATTCTGGCCCAGCAGGGCAAGATTTCCGACTCTCAGCTTGAGGCTAAGGAGCAGGCCCTGCGCGACGAGATCGCCGCCACCCAGACCAAGTTCCAGGAGAAGAACCAGGCCATCCAGAATGCTGGCCAGGAGGCTCTGGGCCAGATCGAGGCCGAGCTGATCGCCATCATCCGCCAGGAGGCGCAGGCGCATGGCATGAACCTGATCTTGCACCGCGAGCAGGTGGCGCTCAATGTCGCCGCGTTTGACATCACCGACGAAGCGACGGCCGAGCTGAACAAGCTGCTGCCGAGCGTGAAGGTGCCGCCCTCCGTTGTCACCCCCGGCATGGCGGTGAACCCGCCCGACCAGGGCGACGGCCAATAAGCCCCATGCAGGAGAGCGCCAAACCCGGTGACGCAAGGTTTTTCCGGCGCACCGGGCCGCATAGCCTGGGCGAGATCGCGGCTCTGCTGGGCACCCAGACAGCGGCGCCCGCGCGGCTGATCCACGGCGTGGCGCCGCTGCAGAGCGCCGGGCCGGAGGATGTCAGCTTTCTCGACAACCGCCGCTATGCCGATTTGCTGCCCGCCACCAAGGCGGGGGCTGTGATCCTGCATCCCGACTACGCCGCCAAGGTGCCCGAAGGCTGCGAGGCCCTGGTCACGCCCGAGCCTTATGTCGGCTGGGCCAAGGTTTCGGCGCTGTTTTACCCATTCCCCGAGGCCGTGCCGGGCCGCCATCCCAGCGCCATCATCGACCCCACCGCCATTGTCGATCCGACCGCCGAGATCGGCCCCGGCGCGGTCATCGCGGCGGGGGCTGAAATCGGCGCGCGCACCAGCATCGGCGCGCTGGCTTATATCGGGCCGGGGGTTATCGTCGGGCCGGATTGCCGCATCCACCCGCAGGTCACGCTGTCGCACGCCGTGCTGGGGGCGCGGGTGGTCATCTATCCCGGCGCTCGCATCGGGCAGGACGGGTTCGGCTTCGCCATTTCCAAGACCGGCTTTACTCCGGTGCCCCAGCTCGGGCGCGTACTCATCGGCGATGGCGCGGAGATCGGCGCCAACACCACCATCGACCGCGGCTCCGCGCAGGACACCGTGATCGGCCCGATGGTGCATATCGATAACCTCGTGCAGCTCGGCCATAACGTGCATATCGGCGCGGGCGCGGTGATCGTGGCGCAGGCGGGTGTGTCCGGCTCCACCCATATCGGGCCAGGGGCGATGATCGCGGCGCAAGCCGGGCTGACCGGGCATCTCAACATCGGCGCCGGGGCGCGCATCGGCGCGCAATCGGGCGTGATGCAGGATGTGCCCGCGGGCGAGGAAGTGTTGGGCGCCCCGGCGCAGAACGCCAAGGCTTTTTTCCGTGAGGTGCTGACCTTGCGTAAACTCGCGCAGAATGCGCGCAAAGGACCGAAAACAGGGAACTGAACGATGACCGACGTGACTGAGGCGCAACTGCCGCCCGTGGATGTGCCGCTGATCGAGACCAAGCAGATCCTGACCATGATCCCGCACCGCTATCCGTTCCTGCTGGTGGACCGGATCGTGGACGTGCGTAAGGATCATTCCGCGGTCGGCATCAAAAACGTGAGCATGAACGAGCCGTTCTTCCAGGGGCATTTCCCCGGCCATCCGGTGATGCCGGGCGTGCTCATTGTGGAGAGCATGGCGCAGACCGCCGCCGGGCTGGTGATTTCCACCCTCGGCCCTGAGGCCGGGATTCCGGTGGTGTATTTCATGTCCATCGAAAACGCGAAGTTCCGCAAGCCAGTCACGCCGGGCGACACGCTGCGCCTGACCCTGACCAAGGACCGCCGCCGCGGGCAGGTCTGGCGTTTCCAGGGCGTTGCGCGGGTCGATGGCGTGATCGTGGCCGAGGCCTCCATCACGGCCATGATCATGGATCAAGTGAAGCCCGTTTAAGTTTCACAATCAGAGACTTCTGAAGCAATATTCGGAAATAATGATTGACTTGGCCATCTCCCGGCCGCCGCGTAGAGCGGGTGGTGGAGGCCGCAGCGAGCCATCGGAGACAAGGCACATCATGGCGCAGACTGAAATCCACCCCACCGCCATCGTCGCATCTGGCGCCGAGCTGGGGCAGGGCGTGAAGATCGGTCCGTTTTGCACAATCGGGCCCAAGGTGGTGCTGGATGATGGCGTCACCCTGGTCTCGCATGTCGCTGTCGATGGCCGCACCCAGCTGGGGGCGGGCGTAAAGCTGTTCCCCTTCTGTACCGTGGGGCTGGAGCCGCAGGACCTGAAATACAAGGGCGAGGAGACCGAGACCGTGATCGGCCCGCGCACCCAGATCCGCGAACACGCCTCGATCCATCGCGGCACCGTCACCGGCACCGGCATCACCCGGATCGGCGCCGATTGCCTGCTGATGGCCACCGTGCATGTCGCGCATGATTGCGTGCTGGGCGATGGCGTCATCATCTCCAACAATGTCGCGCTCGGCGGACATGTCGAGATCGGTGACCGCGCGGTGATCGGCGGCAATGCCGCGGCGCTGCAATTCGTGCGCATCGGCGCCGGGGCCATGATCGGGGGGCTGACCGGGGTGACGCGCGATGTCATCCCCTATGCCCGCGTGTTCGGCACCCGCGCCGAGCTGCTGGGGCTGAACCTGATCGGCCTGCGCCGCCGCGGGCTGGATAAGGCGCAGGTGCAGGCCATCAACGCCGCCTATAAATTCCTGTTCACAGGCCCCGGCGTGTTCGCCGAGCGCGTCGCCCAGGTGCGCGAGACCTATGCGGGCGACGCCTATGTGCAGGAGATTCTCGCCTTCATCGCCACCCCGTCCAAGCACGGCATTCTCACCAATGTCGCTGGCGCGGGGGATGACGAGGGCTGAGTGAGCACCCGGCTGGGGATCATCGCCGGCGGCGGCAAGCTGCCCGGCCAGGTGGCGGCGGCCGCGCGGGCGGCGGGGCGGGAGGTGTTCATCGCGGGCATCGACGGCTTCGCCGAGGGCGAGGTGCTGCGCCCGTTTCCGCATAAATTCTTCCGCCTTGGCGCGGTCGGCGCCATGATCCGCGCCTTCCGCGACGAAGGCTGCGGCGATCTGGTGATGATCGGCCCGGTGAAACGCCCCTCCTTCCTCTCGCTCCGGCCCGATGCCGAGGGGGCGCGGCTGCTCGCGCGCGTCGGCAAGGCGGCGTTCAAGGGCGATGACGGCCTGCTCGCGGCCATCGTGCAGGTGCTGTCCGATGAGGGGTTCCGTATTCTCGGCGCGCATGAGATCATGAGCGACGCGCTCGCGCCGGAAGGGCTGCTCACCACCACCACGCCGGACGCCGCCGCCATGGCCGACATCGCCCGCGGCGTTGAGGTGCTGAAGCTGATCGGCGCCGCCGATATCGGCCAGGCCTGCGTGGTGCAGCAGGGCATCGTGCTGGCGGTGGAAACCGTGGAGGGCACCGACGCCATGCTGGCCCGCATCCCCGCCGTCACCCGGCCCGGCCCGGCCGGAGTGCTGGTGAAGCTGGCCAAGCCAGGGCAGGAGCGCCGCGCCGATTTACCCACCATAGGCCCAGCGACGATCCGCCATGCGCGGCAGGCAGGGCTGCGGGGCATCGCCTTTGAGGCGGGCGGTACGATTCTGGCAGATAAGCTGTTAACGATTACCTCGGCTGACGAAGAGGGGATTTTTCTTCTCGGCGTTCATCCTTAAATAGGATGGGACAAGGAGTCTGTTCTATGAGCACCTATTCGTATCTGCACACCATGCTGCGCGTTGGCGATCTTGAGCGCAGCGTGGCCTTCTATACCGGCCTGTTGGGTATGCGCGAGTTGCGCCGGCGCGATGTGCCGGATGGCAAATACACACTGTCCTTCCTCGGCTACGGTGCCGAGGATAGCCATACCGTGCTCGAACTGACTTATAATTACGGTGTCGACCACTACGATATCGGAACCGCCTTCGGCCATCTCGCCATCGGCGTTCCGGATGTTTACGCGACCTGTGAGCAACTCCGCGCCGCGGGCGCCAAGATCACGCGCGAGCCGGGGCCGGTGAAGTTCGGCACCACGGTGATCGCCTTCGTTGAAGATCCGGACGGATACAAGATCGAGCTGATCCAGCGCGGGACGCTCTAACGTGGCGTCACTCGCCCGGCTGATGGCGGAGTCGTTCCGTGTTGCCGACAAGATCGTGCCTGACGCGCTGTTGCCCTCGATTGCGCCGCAAGCGCTGATCGCGGCTTCCGGCGCATCCCCAGACGCCTCGGCGCGCGAGGCGCTGGCGCGGCTGATCGCGTCGATCGAGGCGGAGTCGGAATTGTCGCTCTTCGGCAAGCTTTCGCTGCGCTGGGACATGATCCGCCTGTTGCGTAACGCGCAAAAGATCGAGGACGCGCATCGCGCCAACCCGGCTCTGGCGGCGGCGGCGATTGCAGCACCCGTGTTCATTCTCGGGTTGCCGCGCTCGGGCACGACCTTTTTGCATGGCCTGATGGCCGAGGACCCCGCAAGCCTGGTGCCGCGCAACTGGCAGACGATGTTCCCCGGTCCGCGCCCGGTGGATTTCAACCCGGCGCAGGATAGGCGGGTAAGGGTAGTGGACCGGCAATTACAACTATTCGCGGGAATGGCGCCTGGGTTTCAGGAGATACACCCCATCACCGCCGACAGCCCGCAGGAATGCAGTGAGATCACCTCCCATGTGTTCCAGAGCCTGCGCTTCGATTCAACGCATCGCGTGCCGAGCTATTTCCATTGGCTGGAGGCGCACGGGCATCAGGATGCCTTCGCGTTTCACAAGCGTTTCCTGCAATTTTTGCAAAACGGCCAGCCCGGGCGCTGGGTGCTGAAATGCCCTGACCACACCTTCACGCTCGACGCCATTCTGGCGGCCTATCCCGATGCGCGCTTTGTCATCGTGCATCGCGACCCAATCGCGGTGATCGGCTCGGTCGCGCATCTCACCGAGGTGTTGCGTAAACCCTTCCTCAAAAACATCGATCCGGCCGAGATCGGCACGCAGGTCTCCGAGCGCTGGACGCAGGGGGCGAATCTGCTCGTCGCCTTCGACCAGCGCGCTGATGTCGCGCCCGCGCGCAAGCTGCATCTGCATTATGAAGAGTTAGTGGCCGATCCGCTGGCCGCGATCGACCGGATCTACGCGCATTTCGGACTGACGCTGAGCGGCCCGGCACGGGAGGCGATGGCCCGCCAATGCACGGCCCGCCCGCGTGGTGGCTATGGCAAACACGCGCCCTACCGGCTGGAGAGCTTCCAGCTGAGCCGCTCCGCGCTGCAGGAGGCCTTCGCCCCCTATGTGCGCCAATATTGTCAACCCCGGGGAACCGCCATCGGCCCGGCTTGACGGGCAGCCCCGCTTCTGGCGCAACCTTTGGTTAATGACTGGGTTGGGCCACAAATTATGGCGGGTGCTGCCGCGCGGGTTCCGCCGCGCCGCGCTCACCAATCTCGCCGCCATCGCCGCGCCGCGCCCGGCCGCGGCGCCGCCCGCGCGCAGTGATGGCGTGATCGTCGCGGGCGAGGTGGAGACCGAGAACGGGCTGGGCGAGAGCGCGCGCATCATGCATCGCGTGCTCGCCGCGCGCGGGCTGGCCCGCGGGCTGCTGCCGCTTGGTCTGCCTGGGGTGGTGGCGATGCGCCCGGCCACGCTGCCGCCCGGCACCGCGCTGCTGGCGGTGGTCAACGCGCCGCATCTGCCCGTGGCCTTACTGCGCCTGCCGCGCGATGCGCTGGCGGGGCGGCGGGTGATCGGCTTTTGGGCCTGGGAGTTGCCGCGCGTGCCATCCAGCTGGGCGCAGGGGGCTAAATTCGTGCATGAGATTTGGGCGCCGTCCCCCTTCGCGGCGGAGGCGCTGGCGCCGCTGTTGCCAGGGCGGGTGAGGGCGGTGCCGTTCCCGCTGGCCGAGGTGGAACTCCCCGTCTCCGGCACCCGCGCCAGCTTCGGCCTGCCTGAAGACGCTTTTATCGTCACCACCATCTTCAACCTCGCCTCCTCCTTCACCCGCAAAAACCCGCTTGCCGCCATCGCCGCCTTCAAGGCCGCGTTCGGCGCCAGTCCGGCGCATCTGCTGGTGCTCAAGCTGTCGCATACCGAGGCCTTCCCCGAGGATCTGCGCCGTATCCGCGCCGCCATGGGGGACGCCCCCAATATCCGCCTGCTCACCGGCACCATCGCCCTGCCCGAACTGCACGGGCTGATCGCGGCCAGCGATGTCATCCTGTCGCTGCACCGCTCCGAGGGGTTCGGTCTGGTTCCCGCCACCGCCATGCTGCTCGGGCGGCCGGTGGTGGCCACGGGCTGGTCTGGCAATATGGCGTTCATGGCGCCCGAGGTGTCGGCGCTGGTCTCCTACCGGCTCATCCCGGCCCAGGATGAGCGCGGCGTGTTCGCCGTGCCGGGCGCGCTATGGGCCGAGCCGGAGGTTGAGGAGGCCGCCGCCTGGTTGCGCCGTTTGGCCGATGATCCGGCGCTCAGGGGCGCGATGGGCGCGGCGGGGCGTGATTACGCACGGAGCAAACTCGGCGCTGGCCCGTTGCTGGCGGCGCTGGCGGAAGCGGGTGTCGCATGAGGCTGCTGCTCTGGCATTGGGGGCGGCGGGGCGCGGGGCCGCTCTTCACCGCGCGGCTGGCATCGGCCCTGGCGGAGCAGCCGGGGCAGCATGTGGCGCTGTCTCTGGCGGCGGGGGCGGATATCCTACGCGGCCCCGCGCCACCGCCCTGCGCCTGGGCGGAGCCAACTTATGAGAGCGCCCTCGGCTATATGGCGCAGCGCGCGCTCTCGCCGCTGCTGCGCGCGCGCACGATCGGGTATTTGCGCGCGCTCAGCCCTGATCTCGCGATTTGCGGCATGCCCGCGCTCCTCGATTCGCGCATGCGCGCGGGGCTGGTGGCGCTACGCATTCCCTATGCCGTCGTGGTGCATGATGCGGCGGCGCATCCCGGCGATTCGCTCTCCTTTCGCATGGTTGCTCAACAAACGCTGCTGCGCGGCGCGCGGCATGTGATCTGCCTCAGCGGTCATGTCGAATCGGCGCTGCGGGGGCAGGGGGTGGAACGGATCGTCACGCTTTGGCACCCGCCAGTGGAGGTCGGCCCCGTGCCCCCCATCACGAAGCGGGTGCGGCCGCATATGCTCTATTTCGGCCGGCTGCTGCCTTATAAGGGGCTGGATCTGCTGGCCGATTCGCTCGATCTGCTGGGGCCAGCGCGAAATTTCGACCTGCGCATCTGCGGCGAGGGGCCGGAGAGTCCGGCCTTGTCACGGCTGCGGCGCATGCCCGGCGTGACGGTGGAAAACCGCTGGTTCGACGATGCGGAGCTTCCCGGCCTGCTCGCCTGGGCCGACGCGCTGGTGTTGCCCTACCGCGAGGCCAGCCAATCCGGCGTGGCGGCGCTGGCGATCGCGGCGGGGCGGCATGTGCTGGCCACCGCGGTTGGTGGCCTGCCCGAGCAGCTCGCGGGGCTGGATCACGCGCATCTCTGCGCGCCTGAGCCCGGCGCCATCGCGGCAGGCCTGCGCGGCCTCACGGCCCGGCTCGCGGCGGGGGGCGACGTGGCGGCGGCAGGCGATGCGCGCTCATGGCCAGTGATGGCCGCGGCGCTATTGCGCGGCGTCCAGTCTGATAAGATCTAGGATTTAAAAGGAAAGATGGCTCCCGAAGTAGGACTCGAACCTACGACCGAGCGATTAACAGTCGCTTGCTCTACCAACTGAGCTATTCGGGAACGGTTGGTGACGGGGGCTATAGCCAAAGCCGAAACCGGATGCAACCCCGCCCCGGTTGATTTCGTGCGGCGCCTCCCTTACACACGGCTACGGCCAGCGGGCGTGGTGGAACTGGTAGACGCGCCGGACTCAAAATCCGGTTCTGGCCCTAAAAATTACAAATAATTTCGTGGTTTTTCAGCTATATAGAACATATTCTGCGTCAAGACTGATTTTGCACAGGTCTTGCACAAATTTTCACATCCGTGTTGGGACTTGGCGGTTGGAGTGTCGCCATGGCAGCGCATCATGAGTTTTTCGGCGGAAAGCTTCACGTTTATAAGCGGGACGACAGCCGCTTTTGGCAGTGCTCGACCTACCTCAAGGGGCGAAATTTTCGAATCAGCACAAAAGAAGAGGGGTTTGCCCAAGCCAAGGACATCGCCGAGGACTGGTATCTGGGGTTAAAAAGCAAGGCGCGGACCGGAGACCTGCCGCAAGGCAAGACTTTCAAATTTGCCGCCGCGCAGTTTCGCAAGGAATATGAGGCCCTCACTGCGGGGGAGCGCAATCCTGAGTATGTAAAAGACCATTGGAATCGGCTTCGGGTCCATTTGGAGCCGTTCTTCGGCGATAAAGTGCTGTCAGCAATTACACCGGGATTGGTGCAGGACTACAGGATTCATCGGGCAACGTCGCGCATCAATGCCAAAACTGGCGAACCAATGCGCCCCTCGCGGAGCACGATGCACCAGGAAATTGTGACGCTACGCCTGGTGTTGAAATCGGCGGCGCGCCATGGCTGGCTGACGTATGTTCCGGATCTTGCCGCACCCTATAAGAGCTCTGGAAAGATATCCCACCGGGCCTGGTTCTCACCAGACGAATATAAACGGCTTTATACTGCCACCAGGGAGCGGGCAGCAACCCCGCCCAAGCCGCGTTGGCGATGGGCGTGTGAACAGATGCATGATTTTGTCCTCTTCATGGTCAACACCGGCCTGCGCCCTGATGAAGCATGGCGCCTCGAGTTCCGGGATGTCGAGATCGTCAAGGATGCGCGGTCTGGTGAGACAATTCTTGAAATCAGCGTTCGCGGTAAACGAGGGGTTGGGTATTGCAAAAGTATGCCCGGCGCTGTCGTGCCGTTTGAACGATTGCGTGACCGATTGCGGCCTCTCGAGGAAGAGGGGCGGCGACACCATGGGCCTGTAAATAACGGCGCGGACATGGTGCATGGAAGCCGGAAACCCGAATCAACGGAACGATTGTTTCCCTACCGGCACCGGGAGCTTTGGAACAAGATTTTGAGCGAATTGGACATGAAAAGTGATCGGGAGGGTAATGCGCGGACGGCCTATAGCCTTCGGCATACCTATATCTCCATGCGATTGATGGAGGGGGCCGATATTTATCAGGTTGCCAAAAACTGTCGCACCAGCGTGGAGATGATTGAGAAATTTTACGCAGCTCATATCAAACATATGATCGACGCTTCTGCGGTGAATGTTCGCCGCCAGCGGCCTAATAAGCGCCAGCCCCAGCGTGGCACGATTGCCCAACTTTCAAAATTTGGGCAAGAAATCGATTTAGGTGAGAGGTCCTGACGTTAATCTCGGTCTTGGCAGCGCCTTCAGGCATCGCTATAGGAAGTCGTGTCGCGGGCGTGGTGGAACTGGTAGACGCGCCGGATTCAAAATCCGGTTCTGGTGACAGAGTGTCGGTTCGATTCCGACCGCCCGCACCATATAGCATTCAGAGATCGGCAGGTTAAGAAAATTCTGCGGGTGCTTTGGAAAATCACCCCCCTCGTTTTTTGATTAAGCGGCGGGGCTTGCCCCCGCCGCTTTTGGGCCGAACGGCCCGTTCTTTGCTGAACGGCATTTTTGCATCTTCCCCGCTTTGGGAACCTGCGGCGTATGCGAATCTCAAGTGCTCTGGCCGTTTTGCTGGAGGTTGGTTTGTTGGGTCATATTTTTTGCATGAACCCCTCGATTCGCTGCCGTGTGGTGTTTGATAAGCGTTTAATCCCAAACATCCGAGCGACTTCGACGGCCTTGTCCTCGGCCTCGCTGGCCCGGAGCGCGGCAAGTAGTTCAGGGCCGGGAACATCCTCGATCGATCTCACATCGTCATCGGAGGCCGGTGTGCGGTAATGCTGCCAGAGGTTGGGCGCATCTTTGTCCGGCCAGACGAAGTTTGTCGCTTCTTCCTCCAGGACGACGTGATGGTGTTGCCCAACTATTCCCATGACGCGTTCATGAATGAGGCGGCCGGAGCGCTGAAATCCATGGGCACGGGCGATGCGTTGGACCAACTGAGTTTCGGAGATCGGCGCCTCAAGCGAGATCACGTGTTGGATCAATCCTCGTAGGACGACATCGTATGCAGCATCATAGAATGCCGTGGCATCGATGGACTCAGCATGGGTTGTGAAATCGGCGAGGCGATAGTGTCCCGCTGCCGGTGCGCCACGAAAGGGCGATTGTGCTTCGGCAAATTGGCGTACCTGGGAGGGTACAACAATTTCCGGTGTTGGCGCGATGGAAGCCTGTGCAGCCGCCTGGGCCAATTCTTCCGTCTTCTGCCGGCGTTGATTTTCCAATACTTCGCTGATGGCTTGATGCAGCTTTTCAGCGGCCCTGTGCTTGTCGATCCACCAGTCGGTTGACCAGATTCGCAGAAGAGTCCAACCGAGTGAGTCAAGGATCGCCGCACGCACTTTGTCGCGGTCTCGAGCGGTCGCGGCACTGTGGTAGGTGGCTCCGTCACATTCAACACCCAGCAAATAATCACCAGGACGATCAGGGTGCACGATACCAAGATCGATACGGAATCGGGAAACACCAATTTGGGGCACGACGCACCAGCCGCGCCGGGTTAGTTCCTGTGACACCGCGGCTTCGAAGGGCGAATCGTGGCCGCCGACCGATCCGAGTACGGCTTCGCTGAGCGCGCGAGGGCCGCGATCGGCGAATTCAATGAAGTGTTTAAGGTCACGGACAGCGCGCGCGTTGGTGCGGTTAAGATCGATCATATTCGGATCGAATGACGTGAAGATGTGCATTTCCTGACGGGCACGCGTGAGGGCGACGTTGAGTCTGCGCCAGCCCCCCTGGCTGTTCAGCGGGCCGAAATTCATCGCCATGGTTGGGGCGCCTGCTTCAGTGGGACCAAAGCCGATGCCCAGGAAGATAATGTCACGTTCGTCGCCCTGCACTGTTTCCAGGTTTTTGACGACGACAGGTTCGCTGCGATCCGGGCTGAAATGCGGCTCAATGGCTGGGGTATTGCGGCGTGCTTGATCAAGCAGGTCTTCGACCAGCCGCTGTTGGTCGGCATTGAGTGTGATGATACCAAGCGATTTTTGTGCGGCAATAAAGGCAGGATCTGTGAGGAGGCGAATGGCCGCATCAACGATCGCTTGCGCCTCACGGGTATTGGTCCGACCTGAGCCGCGCGCGTAGATGCCATCAACCCTATGCCATTCGACCGCGCTGGGGCGTGTGGTGGCGGCGGGGAAAGTAACAAGGATATTATCGTAGTATTTGTGGTTGGAGAAGGCGATAAGGCTTTCGTGGCGGCTACGATAGTGCCAGGTGAGGCTCGTTTGCGGGATCCCTGCCGCGAGGCATTCGTCGAGAATACTCTCCATGTCCTGCTCACTGTCTTCAGAATCGCCCGGGCTGCGACCAAAAAAATTAGTTGGCGGCATTTGGCGGGGGTCGCCCGCGATAATGACTTGGGCGCCACGGGCCATGGCACCGATAGCATCCCACGGCGCGATTTGTGAGGCTTCATCGAAAATAATCAGATCGAACAGCGCCTGATCCGGAGGCAGATATTGGGCGATGGAAAGCGGACTCATCATCATGCACGGCGCAAGGCGCGTGAAGGCTTCCCCCATCTCGCTGGCGAGCTGGCGAATAGGTTTGTGGCGGCGTTGCAATTGTAATTGGTGTCGCAGGACACCATAACCGCCGGTGCTTGATTTGGATTCTTTATCCGGAATCTGGCTGCATATGCCAGCGCGGATGCGGCGAACGGCGAGTTGGGCCAGTTTGTCATCGAGGGCGCGGAAGGCGCCGATGTCGTCCATGTGTATGCTTGACGTAAAAGCGCGCAGGCGGGGTTCAGCGTCAATCGTCTGACTCGCGAACCAGCGAGCATAAATTGTTTCAAACATATCAAGAACCCGCGCAGCAAGCGCCGGTCCAGTTTCGGGCATGTCTGCTATTGCCAACAACAGCGGGGTGAGCCCGTTTACTTCCGCTTCAGCTCGTACACGGCACCAGTCGGTCCAGGCCTTCAAGCGGGGTTGGTACTGGATGATCAGGTTTGCCAGATCGCGCACGGGGATGATGCCGGGATCGGCGTGGTTGGCAACAAGGGCGACAAAGTCACGGACGGGTGTTTGCAGGGCGATGTCTGCGGCGATGCTCTGTTGAAGCTTTTGGCTGAGGTTGCCGCCTGGGGAGAGCAGCTCGTTGGCATCGATTACCCAGTCTGCCACGGTGCGGCGGAGCGAGATGAGATGTTCGGGATCGATGGCGGCCGTCGTGATGGCGGCGCGTAAGTCCGTGCAGCGCGCGAGCCATTGGTTGAGCTGTGTTGCATTAGAGGTCGGGCCGCTCCATCCCGGAAGCTGCGCAAGATGAGGCGTGAGCTGGTCCAGTTCGGTCAAACAGGTTTGCAACGCAGCAAGGCTCGGTGCGGCTTTGGAGAAATCAACGGGTTGAATGACGCCAAGTTGGTTCGCGAGCTGTTTGGCGAATTTCTTTTGGGCGATGCCGGCGAGGAAGAGGAATTTGCTGCTGGCCGTCTGCCAGGCTTGTTGCAGCGCGACGAGATCGAGGCGACGAAGGGCGTCCGCCGTGCAAGGCTGCGCGAGTTGGGCCATGGCGGCGTGATACCGCCCCAGGATGTCCTGTGCCTGAACAAGCGCCTTTTGTTTTTCCAGAAAATCGGGCGCGAATGCGGCGCGCAGGTCGTGGCCGTGACAGGCCAGGATTTGACCGATTAAAGGGTGAAGTACCTGAGTGGGCAGGATCAGGCGAGATGCTTGGCATAAGGCGGCTTCGGCTTGTTCGGCGGCATCTAGCAGCGGGAGGATTGTGTGCGCTAAGGAGGCGAGTTGTTCTTGCCACCGGTTGGACCAATCCGTTTGCTGGATATGGGCGAATGCTCCGGGGAGGTCGGTAACCTCACGGCGGGCGAGGCCGAGGCGGCGAGCAATGTCACGCAACAACGTGATATCCCCCGCCGTGTGGATGATATTTGGCGCAAACATCAGGCGGGGATCGTCGGGCTTTGCGTCATGCACGACGCGGCCAATCGCCCAATGTAGCGTGAGGCCGTTAGGGTGCTGGCGATGAAGCAGGGCGACGATATCGTTAAGGTTGTCGCGCAGGCGCTTCGCATCGGCCGCTTCCTGGGCCCAGGCTTCGGTGCTGAGATGGTCGCGGGTTGTCCACGCGCGATCGAGCTGTTTGAGAACGTCCGCCTTGTTCGCTTTGTTGGAATGCAGTTCGAGACAGAATTCACCAAGCCCCTTTTCGCTCAAGCGGCGGTGCACGACGTCAAGCGCCGCCATTTTTTCAGCCACAAACAGGACGCGACGTCCCAGCGCCAGATTATGGGCGATCATATTGGCGATAGTTTGCGATTTTCCGGTGCCTGGCGGGCCGTCGAGCACAAAATTTTGCCCCTGCGCGGAGGCGACAACCGCGGCGAGCTGGGAGCTATCGGCGGGCAGGGGGGTAAATAGAGCCGCCGGGTCGATCATGGTGTCGAGCTGTTCGGGCCGCACCATTTCACTTTGATTGGCGAGACCGCACGCATTGCGTTCGAGAAGATGTGCGACAACCGGATTTTGGCGCAGCAGATCGGCGCGATCGACCAAATCCTTCCACATCAGATATTTGGAGAAAGTGAAGCTGCCGAGAACCGTGTCCTCGGTGACTTCGAGGCCAGGGATATCGCGTACCGCGCGCCGCAAAGTGCGCCAGACGGCGGCTATATCAATTCCATTATCATCCTTGGGCAACTCGCCTTCCAACTCGGGTATGGTGAGCTCGAAGTCTTCCCGAAGCATCTCAAGTAACGTCATGTTGAAGCGCGGCTCGTCTTCATGTTGGCTCATCACCACGCCGGAATTTGCGCTTTTACGCTCCAACTGCATGGGGAGCAGAACCAAAGGCGCCCGGTAAGATTTTATATCCTCCGGCTTTCGTTTCCATTTCAGAAAACCAAGGGCCAGGAAAAGTGTATTCGAGCCGCCTTCCTCAATGTCGGTTTTGGTGGCGCGGTAGAGTTCAATCAGTTCGGAATCGAGCTTTTCTCGCGGCAATTGAGCGAGAACCTCTCCTTTCAACAGGGCTTCGTTAGCGTAAACCTCGCGGAGGTTTTCGTGAGTTTGGTCCTGGTAGAGCGCCTCATCGCGTCCGGCCACAGCGAGATCAGGAAGTGCGACGATGCGAATTTTGTCGCCGCGGGCAAGCTGGTCTTCGAGACTGGCGGGATTAGGGCAGATGAGGCGGATCGCCTTGCTGCGGTCGGGCAGATTAAGCAGTCGATTGCTGGCGGTCAGATTGAGGAGTTTGCGCTGCCAATGCTTGAGACGGTCTGCCGGGCTGCTGATAGCGGCGGTGATTTCGATATCAAAATCGGGAAGGTTAGGCGCCGCTTCGAGCGCTTCAGAGACAGATGGGGCGGAAGTATCGCGCACAGCTTCCTGCAGCGTTTGGCTGAGCGGGCGAATTTTCTGCATCCGCGCACGGCGAATATCGATGGCCATGATGAAATTAGCCTCGACATCTTCCGCGATCTGCCGTTCCGCGTTTTTAACGGCGGCGCTGAATGCGGGCGGCGAGGCATCGGTGGCGAGGGTAGTCTCAAAGATCAAGAGATCTTGAACATCAATGCAGCGGCGCAGAGCGGCGGCTTCGTCCATGAGCAGGCTTGGGAATTCGACGGGCTGCAACCACACGCCAGCAAACGCGTGCCCTTTGAGCAGCACGATCAAGGGGTTCAGACCGGCTTGTTCTAACGCCGCTGCGAAGAGCACGGCAGTATCAAGACAGGTGCCGACCTGGCCATCGAGAATTGTACCGGGGGGGCGGATGCGCTGCCCGTGCTGCTCGAAGCTGGCAGGGGGAACGGCATACGAAAGGCGAAACCCGCATATTGCGGTCCAGATGGCGCTCGCCAGTTCCCAGACGCGTTTTTTTGATTTGGCTTGATAACCGTCAATGCCGTCTGGGCTGCCGGCGCGACGTAGCGCGTCCGATGCCGCCTTGAGGACCCGATCAACGGCGGGATCATTGGGCATGACAAATGCGGGGAGGAGTTCGGGCATGGCTGCGCCGCCCCATTCCGAGCGGGCGAGCAACTCAACCGGTTGGCGCAAGTCGGCTAGGGTTTCGTCATTACACGTCAGATGCAGACGGACTTCGCCGCTTAGGGCTTCAGTGAGATCGCCCAGAAATGTTGCGTTGAGGGTGATGTTACGGTCGCTGATATTCAGCCTGCTGTCCGCGGTCATCCGATCTATGCGCCATGTGCGGGCGGACAGGAACGGGGGGTCAGCCGTTAGGGTCAGCGTGAGATCATTGGCGATGTCTTCGGCGCCGCTTGTTAGCCGAAGCTCCCGGAGCAGCGGAACCATGTTTTGATGAGCCGCGAAGCCGGTTTTCGGAACGATGGTTGCTTCAATCGTATAGGCCATGCGTGGAATGATCTCCTGCGGGCAACATGGCCTTTGGAGTTGGCTCACGTCAACCTGAAGCTGCAGAGCTAAGGCTTATCCCCATGGCGCGTGGCCCCCGCGCCGGAGCGTCAACTCAACGGATCACGATCTATTCCTTGCCGCCAGCCGGGCCGAATAGCATGCGGCGATTGCGCTCAATGATCTCCCGCTCAGCGTCGGTTTGCGGGCGCGGCGGTTCAATCGGCCGGAATGAGACGGATTTGAACCTGGGTTCAGCCGGGGCGGCCTGTGGGGGGATAACTCCGGCGGCAGGGGCGGGCGGGGTCCCATCGGCACTGCGCGGCTGGCCCGTCTCAGCAGGCTGGGTGCTTTTACGTGCATACCCTCGTAGTGGCTTTCTGGCGCGGTAGGCTTCACTTTGCAGCCCATCTGCGGTCCATGCCCTGCCGGTCCGGTAGGTAATGCCAGCCCGCGTAAGCGCGCGGGCGATTGCCGCCCATGACCATCCTTCCCGTACAAGTGCCAGCAGCATTTCGGCGTGTTGCCGAAGCCAGGGGCGGATTACATCACCCGGCACCCATATTGCCCGGAAACTCGCGGCCAGGGCTTCAATTTCGTCATCGGAGGGAACACGCCTTAACGACATCATTGCCACTCATAAAATCGATCTCGCGGTTGAATATCCTCCAAAGTCGAGGAAAATATCAACTTCCGATTCGGAAGATTGACTTCTGGCTAGGCTCAATCCTCAGCCCAATCCCGAGCTCAATCCTGGGCTCTTTCCCACGCTTAATCCTATCCTCATCCCTATACCCATCCCTATGCTCAACCCTAGCCTCTAATCTCGTAGGCCTGTTGTGGTAGCGGGTTATGCTTCTACAACAGACCAAGGAATGCTAGCGCATGCGAGAGAGCGGAGCCCCGGCCCATCCCGTCTGCCCCTTTGGGTTGTCATCGCGCCCCCCGTCACGCAAACTCCCCATCGGCGGCGTAAACCGCGAATCGGAGGACGGGATGGCAGGGCAGGCACGGGAAGAGCGGTTTTTGGAGGTTCTGGCAGAACTTGGCGGCAGTGCTGGCAATGGCAGGCTTCAAGCTGAGCTGGGCTGGCAGGACGCCACCTATGCGCGGGTGCAGGCGGCGCTGATCGAGGACGGGCGTATTGTTAAAGGCCGGGGCCGGGGTGGCTCTGTGGCCCTGGCGGAGTTTGCCGCCGAGGAAGAGGAAGCCCCGGCGCCCGTGGCGCAGCCCAAGCCCGCCGCCAAGCCAGCTTCCCGCGCCTCCAACGGCAACGGCGCCACCAGCTTCGAGCAGATTTTCAAGAACATCGACGATGTGCTGTGGAAGGAGGCCGGTTGCACGACCGAGCTGGACTATACCGAGCAGACCTCCTGGATGCTGTTTTTAAAATACCTGGACGACCTGGAGTTCACCCGCGCCACCGAGGCGGAGCTGCACGGCCAAGGCTACACGCGCATTATCGACACGCCGCACAACTGGGCCTCCTGGGCCGCGCCCAAAAAGCCGGATGGCGGCTTCGACCATGACCGCGCCCTCACCGGCTCAGACCTCATCGACTACGTGAACCGCGACCTCTTCCCCTACCTCCAAGGCTTCAAGGCCCGCGCCGCCGGGCCGGACACCATCGAGTACAAAATCGGCGAAATTTTTTCCGAAATCCGCAGCAAATTCCAGAGCGGTTATTCGCTCCGGGACGCGCTGGAGCTGATCGACGGGCTGCATTTCCGCTCCCAGGCGGAAAAACACGAGCTGTCCCACCTGTACGAAGCCAAGATCAAGAACATGGGCAATGCGGGCCGCAACGGGGGCGAGTATTACACCCCGCGCCCGCTCATCCGCGCCATGATCCAGGTTGTGAAGCCCCAAATCGGCGAGCGCATTTATGACGGCGCGGCCGGGTCTGCCGGGTTTTTGTGCGAGGCGTTTGAGTATTTGAACGCGCGGGCAAAAACCACGGCTGAGCGCGACACGCTGCAAAAGCGCACCTTCTACGCCAAGGAGAAGAAGAGCCTCGCCTATGTCATCGCCATCATGAACATGATCCTGCATGGCATCGAGGCGCCCAACGTCATCCACACCAACACCCTGGCCGAGAACATCGCCGACATTCAGGATAAGGACCGTTTTGATGTCATCCTCGCCAACCCGCCTTTTGGCGGCAAGGAGCGGCCGGAGGTGCAGCAGAATTTCCCCATCAAAACCGGGGAAACCGCCTTCCTGTTCCTCCAGCATTTTATAAAATCGCTGAAGGCCGGGGGAAGGGCCGCCATCGTCATCAAGAACACCTTCCTCTCCAACTCTGACAACGCCTCCCGCGCCCTGCGCCAGGAGCTGCTGGAAAACTGCAACCTGCACACGGTGCTGGACTGCCCCGGCGGCACCTTCCAGGGTGCTGGCGTAAAAACGGTGGTGCTGTTCTTCGAGAAAGGCGCGCCCACGCGGCGGGTTTGGTATTACCAGCTCGACCCTGGCCGCAGCATGGGTAAGACCAGCGCGCTGAATGATGCCGATCTGGCCGAATTTGTACTCCTCCAGGCCAGCTTTGCGGAGTCCGAGAAATCTTGGGGTGTGGATGCCGCCAGCATCGACCCGGCCAGCTTTGATCTGTCCGTAAAGAACCCCAACCAGGCCGAGGAGGTGGCGCTGCGCGACCCGCAACACATCATTGCGGAGATTTTGCGCCTGGACGCTAAGAGCGCGGAAATCCTTGAAGGCATCCGGGGGCTAATTTGAATAGTACCTGGAGAAAAATGAAACTGGCCGACGTGTGTGCGGTTGAAAAACAGGCTTATGACGGTAGTCCGCTCCCGTATGTTGGGTTGGAAGATATCGAAAGCTCAACGGGTCGCTATCTTGGTAATTTTGAGCCTAAGACCGTGCAAAGTACCAGTTTTAGATTTACCCCTGAGCATTTGCTCTATGGGCGCCTGCGCCCGTATCTCAACAAGCTAATCGCCCCGGAATTTACTGGCCACTGTTCGACTGAGATTTTTCCAATTCGACCAAGTAAGCAGCTAGACCGACAGTTCCTCTTTTATTGGCTGTCTATGCAGCAAACCGTCGATTTGATCGACGGGACGTGCACGGGGGCTCGAATGCCCCGCGCCAACATGAACGAAGTAATGAATTTCGAGCTTCTTGTTCCCTCTATCGCCGAGCAGAAGCGCATTGTCGCCATTCTCGATGAGGCCTTTGCGGGCATCGCAGCCGCAACCGCCAACGCCGAGAAGAACCTCGCCAACGCCCGGTCCCTGGTTGATGTTGCTATTGAAGAGCAATTAGGCCGCATCTCACAAGGGCAACACCAAGAGACGACTGTTGCCCAGGTCGCCGAGAACAGAAAAAATTCTGTCCGAACGGGACCGTTTGGAAGCCAGCTGCTGCACGGTGAGTTTGTTGATGAGGGCATCGCTGTTCTGGGTATTGATAACGTCGTTCAAAACAAATTCCGTTGGGATAAACGGCGCTATATTACGCCGGACAAGTTCAAGGAACTTACACGGTACAGGGTTTTTCCGGGCGATGTTCTCATCTCCATCATGGGGACTTGTGGAAGGTGTGCCGTCGTCCCTGATGATATTCCACTCGCAATCAACAGCAAGCACTTATGCTGCATTTCGGTGGATCAATCACGGTGTTTGCCCGAGTTCTTGAAGCTGTATTTCTTGCATCATCCGGTGGCGAAGAACTACCTGGAAGAGCGTGCTTCGGGGGCGATTATGGCTGGTCTCAATATGGGGATCATCAAGGATTTGCCTGTCCTTTTGCCATGCGTGAAAGAACAAGCTGCGATCGTTGCGACTTACGAAAGGCTGTCCAGGGGCTTATCCGACCTCATGGAGGTTTACTCTCGTAAGCGTGCATATTTGGCAGAGCTCAAACAAGCCATCCTCCAAAAAGCCTTCTCCGGTGAACTCACCGCACTGCGCGAAGAGGCCCTGCAAGAGGAAGCTGCATGAACGAGGCGGAAACTCGCGCTGAGCTGATCGACCCCGCGTTAAAACAGGCAGGCTGGGGCGTGGTGGAAGCCAGCCGGGTGCGCCGGGAGGAGATAACGCTGGGCCGCCTGCAAGGGGCAGGCAAACGCTCAGCCAAGGACATTGCCGATTACGTCCTCACCTACCGCAACCACAAGCTGGCGGTGATAGAGGCCAAGCGGCGCGACAAGCCGGACACCGAGGGCGTAGGGCAGGCCAAAAAATACGCCGAAAAACTCCAGGCCCGCTTTGCCTACTCCACCAATGGCGCGGGCATATACGAGATAGACATGCACACCGGGGCGGAAGGCTACGTGCCCCGCTACCCTACGCCGGACGAACTCTGGGGCCGCGCCTTCGCCGAACAAAACGCCTGGCGGGATCGCTTCGCCACCATCCCGTTTGAGGACAAGAGCGGCACTTGGCAGGCCCGCTATTACCAGCACAACGCGGTGGAGAACACGCTGGAGGCCATCGCCAATGGCCGGAACAGAATCCTGCTCACCTTGGCCACCGGCACCGGCAAGACGTTTATCGCCTTTCAGCTCGCCTGGAAGCTGTTTCAGAGCCGCTGGAATATCGGCCGCGAGCCCACCCGCCGCCCGCGCATATTGTTTTTGGCGGACCGCAACATTCTGGCAGACCAGGCCTATAACGCCTTCTCGGCCTTCCCCGAGGACGCGCTGGTCCGCATCGCCCCGGATGCCATCCGCAAGCGCGGCCGCGTGCCGAAGAATGGCAGCATCTTCTTCACCATCTTCCAGACGTTTATGAGCGGCCGGGATGCCGAGGGAAATTCTGCGCCGAACTTTGGCGAATATCCGCCGGATTTCTTCGATTTTATCATCATCGACGAATGCCACCGGGGTGGCGCGAATGATGAGGGGACATGGCGCGGGATTCTGGAGCATTTTGCCCCCGCCGTGCAGCTCGGCCTCACAGCCACGCCCAAACGGAAGGACAACGTGGACACCTACGCCTATTTCGGCGAGCCGGTTTACACCTACTCGCTGAAGGAAGGCATCAATGACGGCTTCCTGACACCCTTCAAGGTGCGGCAATTCGCCACCACTCTGGATGATTACGTGTACACGCCCGATGATGAGGTGGTGGACGGCGCCGTGGTGGAGGGCAAACGCTACACTGAGGGAGATTTCAACCGGATCATCGAGATTGCCGAGCGCGAGAAATACCGCGTCCGTACCTTCATGGACGAGATCGACCAGCGCCAGAAGACCCTGGTGTTTTGCGCCACGCAGGACCATGCGGCGGCGGTGCGCGACCTCATCAACCAGATAAAGGCCAGCAAGGACCCGAATTACTGCGTGCGCGTAACGGCCAATGATGGCGCGCTGGGTGAGCAGTTTCTGCGGACGTTCCAGGATAACGAGAAGACCATCCCCACCATCCTCACCACCAGCCAGAAACTCTCAACCGGCGTGGATGCGCGGAATGTGCGCAACATCGTGCTGATGCGGCCGGTGAATTCGATGATCGAGTTCAAACAGATCATCGGGCGCGGGACGCGGCTGTATGAGGGCAAGGACTATTTCACCATCCTGGATTTCGTGAAGGCCTATGAGATGTTCGAAGACCCCGAATGGGACGGCGATCCGATGGAGCCCGTTGCGGTCACGCCACGCAACCTTACGGCGCCCGGGGAGCCAGAGGTGAAAGCCAGGCAATCCGACGAGCCTGAGCAGACTCAGCGCGTGAAGATCAAGCTGGCGGATGGCAAGGAGCGGACCATCCAGCATATCAGCACCACCAGCTTCTGGGGGCCGGATGGCAAGCCGATTTCCGCCAAACAGTTCATGGAGAGCCTGTTTGGGCAGTTGCCGGAACTGTTCAAGGACGAAGAGGAGCTGCGGGCCATCTGGGGCCGCCCGGATACCCGCAAGGCGCTGCTGAACACGCTGGCCGAACGGGGCTTTGGGGGCGAGCAGTTGGCCGAGATGGGCAAGGTCATCGACGCCCAGAAGAGCGACGTGTTCGACATTCTGGCCTACATCGCCTTCGCGCTGCCGCCCATCACCCGCGCCGAGCGCGTGGAGAAACACCGGGGGGAAATCCTCCCCCGGTACGACGCCAAGCTCCAGGCGTTCCTGGATTTCGTGATGGGCCAGTACGTGGCCCAAGGCGTGGAGGAGCTGGACCAGGACAAACTCGCCCGGCTGCTGGAGCTACGCTACCAGACCCTGGCCGACGCCACGGCCGAGCTGGGGGCCGCGCCCGGCATCCGCGGGGCGTTTGTTGGGTTTCAGGAGTTTTTGTTCAACCGGGATGCGCCGGAGGGATCATCACATCCATGATGCCGGGTTTTTCGGTAGGCGCATTTCATCGTCGATAACCCGGACCTGGTGGGGTAGCGTGTCGGACCATTTATAAAAGACGAGGTTACGGTCCCGCTCAATCGCGCCAGGGGCGAAGCTGGGGACGATAATGGCGGCGCTCCCCTGGGCGATAAGCTGCTTTGCCAGCGCCCAGCTTGGTGGAGTTTTGCCGCGCGAAGCGATATCTTCCCAGGCGCAGGAAAGCGCCGCCGGGGTGAGCCCAAAGCCCGCCAGCGTTTCCTGGTCGGTCAGGTCGGCAACGTCGTCGCAATCAATCTCATACGCGCAGATTGTCAGCGGCTGGACCTTAAAGGCAAAGCCCTGCTGGGCTTCGAGCCAGGCGGTTTCCATTCGCAGAGACGTATAGAGTGCGGGTAGGCCGGCGGGGTTAAAACGGCCACCGTAGCGGGCGGCACCATCTCCGGAAAGGGGAGAAAAAGCCCAACGCGGATTATGGGCGCGGAAAACCGTGCCGCGAAACCTCAAGCGTAACCGCCAACGGTAATCCGGTCCAGATAACGCTTCACCGCCTCGGCCCGGCCTTCCTTGACCAGAGACTCGGCGGTTTGATCACCAAAGGAGGGGAGGGGCTGCGAGCGATACCAGGCGAACGCCTGCTGCGGCGAGCCAGCCCAAGGCCGCACGCGGTTCAGGATTTCAACAATATCCCGCAGCCGTGCCTGGGTGGCATGGGTACTGACGCGGGCGGTCTTCGTGACAGCATCGCGCGAAAGGCCCACCGCAACGGCAAGCTCAGCGCGGGTGATATGCAGCATGTCGCTTAACTGATCCGCCGCGACGAAGCCGGATTGGCCAGCGGTTTCACTGAGAAAAGATGTGTCAGACATAATTTTGCCCATCATATTGCCTCATAGTGGGGCAACTTATAGGGCAATATGCGGATTTTAACAATAGAGCAGTTGACGCACGACAGGCGCCGGGAGGCATGAAAAATTCAGAACGGTCGATCAATGATAGAGCAATTTTTCCACGAAATCTTTCACGGACCGCGGTTTTTCAAAGATTTTCTATGTTAAATCAATACTTTATATTTTGACGCGCCGGACTCAAAATCCGGTTCTGGTAACAGAGTGTCGGTTCGATTCCGACCGCCCGCACCACCTTGGCGTGCATCCCCTTCTGTTGTCTTTGCGCAATTTTCCGTGATGCGGCTTTCTGTCCGACAGCGCTTCTCGTAAAAGGGAATTTGCTATGGGCATTCCGGAAGGGATGCATGGCCAGAGGAGACGCAACATGCTGTCGTCATACCTTCGCCGCGCCGCGATCGCCGCGCCGTATGGGTTTTACCGCATCGCGAGCGACCGCCGGGCGGTGACCGCCATCGAATACGCCCTGATCGCGATGATCATCGTCACGGCCATGCTTGGCGGGCTGCCCTTTATTGGCCGCCATCTTGCGGGCACCTTTAACTCCGTGGCCTCCGAACTCTAGGCCGGTGTGAACCCACCAGCGCGGCGCGTGACCAGAGCGCTAAGATTGCCGCAAGTTCATCCCTGACCCCTTAGGGGGCCGCGGCGGCGGTGCGGGGATGCCTTTTTATTCAGGTTTTTTTCATGCGGGGGAGAAGTTTCATACTCCTGCGCGCTCTTCGTTACCCCTTTCGTAGTAGAAATTGCGGGAAACGCAGGGGCGGAAAGATCGGAAAATTTCATTAAAAAGAGGCTCCTAAAGGGGAATCATAAAAAAGATTGCAAGACTTTTAAGCTTTTGTGTTCTATTATGTTGACATTGAAACACTTGAGCCTCGGCAGGAAAAAGGGGCAAAACAGATGGAGGTTTTAACGGTCGTGCCCGAAAGGTTCAGCAGGGGACAGCTTTGCTAGCGGGTTTGGCCATCCTGGCCGCGGTGCTGCTTGTCTACGCGGCGTTGCACGATCTTGCCGTGCGGACGGTGCCGAACTGGCTGCCGCTTGCCTTGGTCGCGGTTGGGTTGTGTTCGCGTTTGCTCGATCATTCGCTCGTGCCTGCTCTCGCAGTCGCGGCCGTGGCCTTTGTCTTGCTCTTCATCATCTGGCTGGCCGGGTTGATGGGGGGCGGGGATGTCAAGCTCTGGGCGGCGGCGGTGCTGCTCGTGCCGCCGGCGCTGCATCCGCAGCTTTTCTTTTTCGCCGATGTCGTGCTTCTCGGCGGCGCTTTGGCGCTGCTTTATCTGGTTCTGTCTCTCGTGGTGCCGCGCAAGGTGCCGCCCCGGGCTGGTGGGCGCTTGCAGCGCTTCTGGCGCGCCGAACTCTGGCGCATCGGCCGGCGGGCGCCTCTGCCATATGCTTTCGCCATCGCCGGCGGCGCCATCGCCGCTCTTTTGCCCCATCAGCTACAGCCGTAGGTAAACCATGGTTTTCCGACTTGGTATTTTTGGCGTTCTCGTTGCCGCGCTGGTCGCGGTGATGGTGTTTGCCTATTCGCTCATGAACCACTCGCGCCAAGCTGAGCAGCAGGCGCAGCAGGCGCAGATGCCGCAGACCGAGCAGATCCTGGTCGCGGCGCAAGCCTTGCCGCCCGGCAGCCTGTTGCAGCCGCCCCAAATCGGCTCGGTTGGCGTGCCCATCAAAGGCGCGGCGGCCGACGTGATCATCGACACCCCGCAAAACCGCGCCAATCTGGTGGGCGCGATGGTTCGCACTGCCCTGGTTCCTGGTGCGCCAATCCTCAACGGGCAGGTGATCCACCCCGGAGATCACGGCTTCCTCGCGGCGGTGCTGGCGCCGGGTATGCGCGCCGTGACCATTGCGGTGGATAATGTTACGGGCGCCGATGGCATGATCTGGCCTGGTGATAATGTGGATGTGCTGCTGACGCAGTCGATTTCCGGCGCGCCGGATTCAAAGAGCATCGCGGCCGAGGTGGTGCTGAGCAATGTCCGTGTCATCGCTTCGGGCGCGCAGGTGATCAAGGATGCCAGCGCCGGCCCCAGCGGTGGCCCTCCAGTGCAGACGGTGACGCTGGAAGTCACGCCAGAGGAGGCCTCGCGCTGCCTGGTTGCCACCAGCCTCGGCAAGTTGTCGCTCATCGTGCATTCCGCCGAGACCGCACCCAATACGGCGCAGGCCGCGCCCCCGCCGGTTGCGCCGGTCTGGGCGGGGGATGTGTCCCCGGCACTCACCGCGAACGAGCCGAGCCAGCCGACCGTATCGACAGTTAACGTTATCTCTTCTGGTGGCGTTGGGGAGTTCAAGTTCTGATGCGCAGCATGAAACATCTCACGGGCGCCGGGTTCGCCGTCGCCGCCGCGCTTGGTGGCTTCGCCTCGCTCGCTCATGCGCAGACCATGCCAGGTGATGGCAGCGGCGCCGCCACGCCCGCGCCCGCCAGCGCGCAGCCGCCGGCGCCGTTGCCGCCGCCGTTTTTTGGCTCGCTCGCTATGGCGCAGGGAAAGGGCAAGCTGATCAAGCTGCCCCGTCCGGTGGCAAATCTGTTCGTTGCGGATGACAGCATCGCCTCGGTGCGCCCCGCCAGCCCCGGGGTGATGTTCGTGTTTGGCAAGCAGCCTGGCACCACCGACATTGTCGCCACGGACCAGGACGGCAACCGCATCGCCCAATATGCGGTCACCATCTCGCCGTCTGATTACCAGAGTTCCATGGTGCAGTCGCAATCGGCCTCGGTCGCGCCTGGCAGCGGGGTGACGGCGCAGAGCGTGCCGGGCGGCATGGTCGTGCGCGGCACGGTGCAAACGCCAGAGGAAGCCGATAACCTCATCAATAGGGCCAAGGCGGTTTCCGGCGGCAACGTGATCAACGAGCTGAACGTGAACGAGCCGATTCAGGTCGAGCTCAAAGTCCGCATCGCCTCGATGTCGCGCAATGTGACGCGCGAGCTTGGTATTGATTGGGGGGCGGTCGGTTCCTCCGGCATCAAGATTGGCAAATTCGTGCTCACCGGGCAGACGGGCTCGGCGGCCGCATCGCTGGCGTCTCAAACCCAAGGGCAACTTGGCGTCACCTTCCCCGGCGGCACCTTTGAGGGGGTGGTGGACGCGCTGGCCACGGACAACCTCGCCCATGTGCTGGCGGAGCCGACGCTCACCACGCTCTCCGGCACCCAGGCGAATTTCCAAGTCGGCGGGCAGTTTCCAATCCCTGCCGCGTCCGGCACAAATGGCACGGTGTCCGTAACCTATAAGGATTACGGCGTGCTGCTGAGCTTCATCCCCACAGTGCTGTCTGATGGTCGCATCGCGCTGCAGGTGGCGCCGCAGTTCAGCACCTTGAATACCGCCAACTCGTCGGTGGTGAGCACGGGCACCTCGAATCAGGCCTTCGCGGTACCCTCGTTGAATGTAACCGCCGCCTCGACCACGGTCATCCTTGGCAGCGGCCAAGGCATGGCCATTGCTGGGCTGCTCGAGGATACCACCAACCAGGTTGATAACGGCGTTCCCGGTCTGAGCGAGATCCCGCTGCTCGGCGCGTTGTTCCGCGGTGACGCCTTCCAGCGTCAACAGCAGGAACTGGTGATCACCGTGACTCCGTATCTCGTGAACCCGGTCAACAACCCCGGTGTGCTCGCCTCGCCTGATGATGGTTGGACCCCGGCGAATGATTTGCAGCGCATCCTGGAACTGCGCGATAACGGGACCGACACGGCGTCGACCCAAATCCCGGGCGATGCCGGGTTCATGGTGCAATGAAGGAGATGGCCCGCATGCGCTCCGCCCTGTTCTTCTCTTTCGGTCTCCTGGTACTGTCCCTTAGCGGCTGTGTCAGTCCGTTCGACCCCTATGGCCGCCCCGGCACATGGGCGGAAACCGGCGCCGCGAATGAAACCATTGCCCAGCAAGCGGCTGATAAATCCGACCTGCTGAGTGGCAAGTCGGAGCCCGGCAGCAATGGCATCATGGCCGTTGGCGGGGTTGAGCAGGCGCTGTCCAACAACGCGAAGACGCTCCAGAAACCGCTGAAGGCGACAACGCCTTACACCAGTATCAGCGTGCAATAAGCATGAGCCAGGTTTCCAGGCTTAGCCGATAGGAGGCTTTATGAACCAGCAAGGCGCTCGCAATGTGCAGAGTGATGGCGGATTGGTCAGCCGGCCGGACCGCATGACCGTTCTCGCCTTCCTGGGCGACCCGGCAACCGAGCAGGTGCTGCGCGATGGTCTGAGCGAGCTCGTGGCCAATGGCATGGAGATCCGCCGCGGCACGGTGCGCACCGCCATTGCCGCCATGGCCAAGATGCAAACCCCCGAGGTGCTGATCGTCGATATCGCTGGCGAGGACCAGCCGCTACACGCGCTCGGCGAGCTTTCCGATGTGGTCGAGCCCGGCGTACGCGTGCTGGTGATCGGCGATAACGACGATGTCGATTTCTACCGCCACATCACGCGCGGCATGGGCGTGATGGAGTATCTGTTCAAGCCGATCACGCGCGAGGCGGTGGCGCGGCATTTCGCGCCGTTGATCACCCGCAAGACTGTGGGGCAAGACGCTACCCGCGGTGGCCGCGTGATCGCCGTGATGGGGGCAAGAGGCGGGGTAGGGGCCACCACCATCGCGGGCAATCTCGCCTGGCTGCTGGGCGTCATGGCCAAGCGTCACACCGTATTCGTCGAATCCGACATCCATATGGGCTCGGGCGCGCTGCTGCTCGGTGCCAAAACCGGTCCCGGCCTGCGCATGGCGCTGGAAACGCCTGACCGTATCGATCCGCTCTTCGTTGAGCGCGCCGCCCAGCCCGTGGCGGAGCGCCTGCAAGTGCTGGCTTCCGAGGAGAAACTCACCGATCCGCTGAATTACGCCTCCGGCGCGGCGCGGCGCCTGATCGAGGCGCTGCGCGTGCGGTACAACTTCATCGTGCTGGACGCGCCGTTCCTGCCGATGCCATGCAATCGCGAGCTGATTGAGTTCGCGCATCACCGCGTCATCATAATGGACCCCTCCCTGGCCTCGGTGCGCGATACGCTGCGCCTGCTCAGCCTGCCCAACGGCCCGTGGCAGCCGCAAAGCCCGACCATCGTGCTGAACCGCCAGGGCCGCCCTGGCGGCCTGACCCGCAAACAGATCGAGGAGGCGTTGAAGGTCAAGATCGACATCGTGATCCCCGATATTCCAAAGCAACTCAATGAGTCGGCCAGCTTCGGCGAGCCCGCGATCGCCACGCGCGGCCCGTTCCGCCAGGCGATCATCGATCTCTCCCGCGAGATCGGCTTCGTCGCCGCGCGCGAGGATGCCGTGATCGAGAGCACGGCGCAGCTCGCCTCGGTTGGCGGCATCTTCAAGATGCTTGGATTCAGCAAGGGATAGTCGCGCATGTCCGATGGCAGCCTGCCCACTTTTGGCCGCCGCCGCGCCGAGGCCGCCGCCGTGAACGGCGCGGCGGCGGTGCCGTCGGTGCAGCCGGTGCCGAATGCGCCCGTGGCCGAAGCGCCGCGACCGCCGGTTGAGGGCACCATCACCGTCCGCCCGGAAATCACCGAGCTGCGCAATCTCTGCCTCGCGCGGATGGATGCGACGGCGGTGGCCTCGTTGTCATCCGATCGCCTGCTGGTTGAGGTCGAGCGGCTGATTGCCGATCTCGCCACCGAGAAGCGCGTGCAGCTCAACGCGCGCGAACAGCGCGGTCTGGCCACCGAGCTGGTGGACGATATGCTGGGCCTCGGCCCGCTGGAGCCGCTGCTGCTCGATGAATCCATCACCGACATCATGGTCAACGGTCCCGACCACACCTTCGTCGAGCGTGGCGGCAAGCTCACCCAGGTGCCAGTGCGTTTCCGCGACTGGACGCATCTGACCAATATCTGCCAGCGCATCGCCGCCTCGGTCGGCCGCCGCGTGGACGAAGCCAGCCCAATGTGCGACGCGCGCCTCAAGGATGGCTCACGCGTCAACATCATCCTGCCGCCGCTGGCGATTGACGGCCCCTCCATCTCGATCCGTAAATTCTCCAAAAAGCCGATCGATTTCGAACGGCTAATCGGTTACGGCACGCTCACCCCGCCCATCGCCCGCGTGCTTGAAATCGCCGCGCGCTGCCGGCTCAACATCATTGTCTCGGGCGGCACCGGCTCGGGTAAGACGACGATGATGAACGCGCTGAGCCGCTTCATCGATCCGTCGGAGCGTATCGTCACGGTTGAGGACGCAGCCGAGCTGCAATTGCAACAGCCGCATATCGTGCGCCTGGAAACCCGCCCGCCCAGCCTTGAAGGCAAGGGCGAAATCACGGCGCGCGACCTCGTGCGCAACGCCCTGCGTATGCGCCCCGACCGTATCATCATCGGTGAGGTGCGCGGCGCCGAGGCCTTCGACATGTTGCAAGCGATGAACACCGGCCATGACGGCTCGATGTCCACGATTCACGCCAACAACACGCGCGACGCCTTGGCCCGTATCGAAAACATGGTGCAAATGTCGTCGATGGGCCTGACACCGCGCGCGATTCGCCAGCAGGTGGTGTCATCGGTGAACATGATCGTGCAGGTGGAGCGCCAACGCGATGGCGGCCGCCGCGTGGTGCAGGTGACCGAGATTGCCGGCATGGAAGGCGAGACGCAGCTGCTCAACGACATCTTCAAGTTTGAGGTCACCGGCGAAACCGCGACCGGGCGCCTGACCGGGCGCTACGAGGTCAGCCGGATCCGCTCCACCTTCCAGGAACGCCTGCAATATTACGGGCTGGACCGCGCCTGGATGAGCGCATTGGACGAAGCCTGATGTCGCCGCAGATCTTAATCCTGTTAAGCGTCGCGTTTTTTCTGCTGATCTTGATCGGCGTAAACGCACTGATGATCGTGCGCGCCCGCGAGCGCGAGGAGAGACTGAGCGCCCGCCTGCAGGACACGGTCGCCCCAGCGTCGCGCCCGGTGAGCCAGGCCAACGAGGATTTCTCGCTGGTGCGCACGGTTACCCGCAGCGAGCGGTTGAAGATGCGGGCCGCGGCGATGATCGGCGTGGACCTCAAACAGGCTGAGACCTACCCGATCAAATGGTGGCTGGTGCCGTTTCTCACCGCCGGGGTGACATGGTTCATGATGTTCCTGGCCTCGCATCCGCTCGGCGGCCATGCGGTGCTGTGGTTCTTCGTCAAAGTGTTCGGCTCGCCCGTCGCGTGGTGGATGCTCACCGGCTTCGCCTTCAACTGGTTCACCAACCGCCGCAACTCGCGGCTGGTGTCGCAATTCCCCGATGCGTTGAACACCATCGTGCGCTGCGTGCGCGTCGGCATTCCGATGGCCGAGGCGCTGCGCACCGTATCCAAGGATGCGCTGGAGCCGACCAAGATGGAATTCACCATCCTGGCCGATAAGGTCGCGATCGGCGTGCCGCTGGACGTGGCGCTGCGCGAATTGGCCGAGCGCATCAAGCTGACAGAGTACCAGTTCTTCGCCACCGCGCTCACGCTGCAGGCGCGCTCGGGCGGTGGCATCACGCAGACATTGGAGACGCTCTCCGAGGTCATCCGCAAGCGCGTGGGGCTGAAGGCGCGTGGCTACGCCCTCACCGCCGAGGCGCGCACCAGCGCGCTGATCCTCTCCGTGCTGCCCTTTGTCGCAGGTGGCGCGATTTTCGTGATGCAGCGCCAGTACATCATGCTTCTCTTCACCACGGCCAGCGGTCAGGCGGTGCTTGGCGCGGCGATCCTGCTCATGTGCATTGGCATGGGCGTCATCCAGTTCATGATCAGCAATGTCCTCAAATAGTTCCCCTCCCGTTTTCGGCCTTTTGCTCCTGCTGTTGCTGTTCCTGGCGCTGGTGAGCGCCGCCGGATTCATGCTGGTTTATGAGCTGGGCCGAAATGCGCGGCTGGCCAAACGGATCGATTTCGTCACCACTGGCGGGCAGGCCGAGTTGCCGGAGCCCACCAAGCACGATGGCGCGTTGCTGCTGCGGATCATCTCGGCCTTTGGCATGATCATCGCGCGCAGCGGCCTGCTCTCGCGCAAGACATTGGCGGAGATGACGGCGACCCTCGAGGGCATTGGCTTCAAGGGGGGGCGCGGCTTGGGGCTGTTCATCGGCTCCAAGATCCTGCTCGTGCTCGTCACCCCGATCTTCGCCTTCCTGTTCGCGCAGCACTCTCTGGGGCTGAAGGGGATGTGGCTGTATATCGCCACCGCCGGCGGCGCCATTGGCGGCATGCTGCTGCCCGAAACCATCGCCACCAACATCCGCACCCGCCATCTCGAAAAAGTCGCCGCCGGCGTGCCGGATGCGCTCGACATGCTGGTGATTTGCGCCGATGCGGGGCTCGCGCTGGAGGCTGGCATCGCCCGCGTGGCGCAGGAGATTTCGATGCTCAACCCCGATCTGGCGGCGGAGTTGCAACAGACCTCGCATGAATTGCAGATTGGCTCCGACATGCGCCAGGCCATGGACTCGTTAGGCCAGCGCACCGGGCTGGAAACCTTGAAGCGCTTAGCCACCACGTTGGCGCAATCGCTGCAATACGGCACGCCGCTCACCCAGGCGCTGCGCTCGCTCTCCGCCGAGCTGCGCGCCGAGGCGCTGGTGAAGTTCGAGGAGCGTGCCGGTCGCCTGCCCACCCTAATGACCATGCCAATGATTTTGTTCATCCTGCCCTGCGTCTTTTTGGTTGTGGCCGGGCCGGCGATCATCAACGTCATGGCGACTCTGCACGGACATAAGTAAAAGATCTCATGAGCAAAAGACACATGGCTGCGACCGCTGTTTCCCGCCCCCGCCAGCGCACTGGCCGGGCCATGCTCTCCTTCGCCGCTGTGCTCGCGCTCAGCGCCTGTGCGCAAAACAACGCCAACACCCTAGGGGCCAGCACCTCGGCGCCCACAGGCACGATCGGCCCCAACACGCTCAACGTCGCGGATGCCGCAATCGCGGGCGGGGACCCGAACATGGCGCTGTCGGTGTCGCAATCCATCCTCGCCAACGACCCCAACAATGTTGATGCGCTGGTGCATGAGGGTGACGCTTATTATGCCCTTAACCGCTGCCCGGCAGCCGAAGCGGCATATCGTCTGGCGCTTAAGAACGACCCCCATTCTTCTGTCGCCGCCACCGGGCTTGGCCGCTGCCTGTTGAAGACCGATCCGAAGGGCGCCGAACAGGCTTTCATGGCCGCGGTGCAGGATGATCCGGGCAATGCCGATGCGTATAACGATCTCGGCATCGCGCGCGATCTGCAAGGCAATTTCGCCGGGGCGGTGGACCCGTATCAACAGGCGCTCAACGCCAATCCGGGCCTCACCGCGGCTGAGGTCAATCTTGGCCTGTCGCTGGCGCTCTCGGGCCACGGGCCGGAGGCGCTGCAATATCTCGGGCCGCTGGCCACAGGGCAGGGCGCCACGCCGAAGATCCGCGAGGATTATGCGGCCGCGCTGGTCGCCGTGGGGCGCAATGACGAGGCGCGCCAGGTGCTCTCAGTGGATCTGCCGCCCGACCAGGTGAACAGGGCAATGGCCGGGTTCTCGGCGCTCATCGCCAGTTCGGTCCAGGCGCCACCGTCACCGCCTGCCCCCGCGCCGACCGTGCCGCAGGCCCCAGCCACCCCGGTCTCCGCCGCGCCGATCGACACGCCCGCCAGCACCGCGCCCACGCCACTGCAACCCGCCAGCGATCCGGCGCCCGTCGCGCCGCAAGCCGTGGCGGTCCCGCCGCCCGCGCCCGTGGTGCCGCCGTCTCCGGCTCCCGTGGCGGCCAGTGCGCCACCAGCCAACCCCGACGCGGCCTATGTCGGCCCCTCGCCGATTCCGGGGGCGGTTTCCTCCTCCACGGGCGGCAATGTATCCGCTCCGGTCGCCGCGCTCGCCCCGGCCCCCGTCGCCATGGCGGCGGTGCCGCCCGCCCCCGCTGCCGAGGCCGCGCCAAGCAGCGGCGCCGCCGTGCAGTTGGGGGCGCTCAATTCCCAGGCCGCGGCGCGGCACCAGTGGCACAAGGTCGCCGCCCGCTACCCGGATTTGTTCCGCGGCAAGGCGCCTGAAATTACGCAGGCCGCGGTTAACGGCAAAACCTATTACCGCTTGCGCGTGGCGGGGTTCTCGGGCGAGCGCGAGGCCGAAAAGTTTTGTGCCCGGTTATCCGCCAAGGGCGGGGCCTGCACCGTCGCCGCCTTCTGAGCCGCGCATTAAAAAACCGCCCGGGAGACCGGGCGGTTTTTTGTTGGCCTGCTCCGCGCTTTAAGCCGTGACGGCGGCGATACGTTTGAGGCTTTCGTCCTTGCCCAGCGCGACCAGCGTGGCGTCGATGCCAGGGCTCATCGTGCTGCCGGTGAGCGCCGCGCGCAGCGGCTGCGCCACCTGGCCAAGCTTGCGCCCCTCCGCCTCGGCGAAACCGCGCAGGGCCGCGTCGATCGCCGTACCCTCAAACGCCACGCCCGTCAGAACACCGTGTAGCCGGCCCAGCATCTCCCGCGCCTCCAGCGTCAGCAGCGCCTCGGCCTTGGGCTCGAAGGGCAGCGGCACCTCACGCGCCAGGAAGGCCGCCGAGGCCGTCAGCTCCTCCAGCGTCTTGGCCCGCTCCTTCAGCCCCGGCATCAGGGCCAGGATGCGCGCCATCGCCTCGGTGCCCACGGTGTGGCCCGATTTCACCAGCCGCTCCACCACCTCGCCGCGCAGGCGCTCATCATCGGCCTGGCGCAGCCACATGCCGTTCAGATGCGTGAGCTTGGCGTAATCCATGCGGCTCGCGGCGCGGCCGACACCGTCCAGCGTGAACAGCGCGATCTGCTCGTCGCGGGCAAGGAATTCGGCATCGCCATGGCCCCAGCCCAGGCGCAGCAGATAGTTGCACAGCGCCTCGGGCAGGAAGCCCTGTTCGCGGAATTCCAGAATGCTCACCGCGCCATGGCGCTTGGAGAGCTTCGCGCCATCGGCGCCGTGGATCAGCGGGATATGCGCGAATTGCGGTTTCTCCCAGCCCATCGCGTCATAAATCTGGATCTGCCGGAAGGTGTTGGTCAGGTGGTCATCGCCACGGATGACATGGGTGATGCCCATGTCATGGTCGTCGCAGACCACGGCGTGCAGATAGGTCGGCGTGCCGTCCGAGCGGAGGATGATCATGTCATCCATCTCGGCGTTCTTCACCCGCACCTCGCCCTGCACCAGATCATTCAGCACCACCTCGCCCTCGCGCGGGGCTTTCAGGCGGATCGCCGGCTTCACGCCAGCCGGGGCTTCGGCGGGGTCGCGGTCGCGCCAACGGCCGTCATAGCGGGGAGGGCGCTTCTCCGCCATCGCCTGCTCGCGCATCGCGGTCAGCTCCTCGGGCGTGCAATAGCAGCGATAGGCCTTGCCTTCGGCCAGGAGCTGGATCGCCACCTCCACATGCCGGGCTTCGTTTTTGGTTTGATACACGGGCGGCGCGTCGGCATGCAGGCCGAGCCAGTCCAGCCCGTCCAGGATCACCTGCACCGCTTCCTGCGTCGAGCGCGCGCGGTCGGTATCCTCGATGCGGAGCAGGAACTCGCCGCCGTGGTGGCGGGCGAAGAGATAATTGAACAGCGCGGTGCGCGCGCCACCGATATGCAGCAGACCGGTGGGAGAGGGGGCGAAGCGGGTACGGATGGTCATGCCCGCCTGTTACCCTTTTGCGGCGGATTGTGCCAGCGTGGACAAATGGTTAACCTCCAGTTGCAACCGGAGGTAGTTTGTGGGCGAGGCTTTTGCGCGCTGGGTAGAGGCCGAGCATGGCCGCTTCATGCTGCTGCTGCCCGTCGCCATGGGGGCGGCGATCCTGCTCTATTTCACCCTGCCTGCCGAGCCGCCGCTCTGGCTGGGTGGGGCGGCGCTGGGGGTGAGCGCGGCAGCACTGGCCCTGGGCTGGCGGCATCTCTATCTGCGCTTCCTGGCCGCGCTGGCGCTGGCGGCCGCGCTCGGCTTCGCCCGCGCCGAGTGGCGCACGGCCGCCGAGCCGCCCATGGCCTTCATTCCCACCGGCGTCATCAAGCTCAGCGGCACGGTCGCGCGCATCGAGTTCATGCCCCAGGGCGGCGCGCGCCTCACCCTCGCCGCGCCCCGCCTCGATGGCGGCCCGCCTCTGCCGCGCCGGGTGCGCATCCGGCTGCGCGCGGGCGACCCGGCGCCGCTGCGGGCGGGCGAGGGCGTGCAATGCTACGCCATGCTGTTCGCGCCCGACCGCCCGGCCTATCCCGGCGGCTGGGACCAGGGGCGCGACGATTTCTTCGCCGGGCTCAACGCCGCCGGTTTCGCGCTGAACGACCTCACCATCCTCAACCCAGCCCCGCCAGACCATTTGGGCGACGCGCTGCAAACCCTGCGCGCCGATATCGCCGCCACCATCCTGGCGGTGCTGCCGCCCGAGACGGGATCCATCGCCGTCACCCTGCTCACGGGCGACGAACAGGTGATCCCGCCGCCCGAGCGGCAGAATTTCGTCGAAGCCGGGCTGGCGCATATCCTGGCCGTGGCGGGGCTGCATGTCGGCATCGTGATGGGGCTGGCCTTTGCGGTATCACGCTATCTGCTCACGCGGCATGAGCACACGGCGCTGCGCTGGCCGACAAAATCCATCGCCGCCGCCTGCGCCTTGCTGGCCGGGTTGGGTTACGCGGTGCTCACCGGGGCACATCTGCCCATCATCCGCAGCTTGGCCATGGCCAGCCTCGCCACGCTGGGGGTGTTCGTGGGGCGCAAGGCGGTGTCGCTGCGCGGGCTGGCGGTGGCGGCGATGGCGCTGATGCTCGCCACGCCCGAAACCGTGCTCGGCACCAGCTTCCAGATGAGTTTCTCCGCCGTGCTGGCGCTCATCTCGGGCTATGCCGCCGTGCAGCGGGGCTTCACCCGGTTTCATGCCGCGCGCTCGCGCCTGGGCAATGGGGTGATGCATGTGCTCGGCCTCGCCTATACCAGCCTACTCGCGGGCGGGGCCTCGATGCCCTTCGCCGCTTACCAGTTCCAGCAGCTTCAGCCCTATTGGATTCCGGCCAACCTGCTCGCCGTGCCGCTCACCGCGTTCTGGATCATGCCGCTTGGGCTGGTGTCGCTGGTGCTGATGCCGGTGCATGCGGCGGCGCTGGCGCTCATCCCGATGGGCTGGGGCATCCGCGCCATTGTCTGGGTCACCGGTATGATCGCACGCTGGCCGGACGCGCTGTTGCCCATCGCGCCCATCCCCAGCGGCGCCATCCTGCTGATCGCCGCCGGGCTGATCTGGCTGTGCATCTGGCGCTCGCCGCCGCGCCTGGCCGGGCTGGGGGCGATGGCGCTCGGCGTGGCGCTGGCGGCGACTTCGCGCCCGCCGGATGTGCTGGTCTCCGCCGATGCCGGGCTGATCGCCATACATTCCGGCGGCACTGTGTATCTGGTGGCGCCGCGCAAGCGCGACCGCTTCACCCTGGAGCAATGGGGCGCGGTCTGGGGCGCCACGCCGCTTACCCCGGCGCAATGCCCCGGCGCAACCTGCCAGCTCGGCAAAGTGCTCTACGCCGCCGCACCACTCGTCGATTGCACGGGCGCCGCGCTCGCCGTGTCTCCGGCCGTGCTCGGCGGTTGCGCTGCGCCGGTGGTCATCGACCGCATGGCCGTATACCGCGACGGCGCCATCGCCGCCTGGCTGCGTGGCGGCAAGGTGGTGCTGCGCACCGACCGCGCGGCACAAGGGACACGCCCCTGGGTTGCGCCATACCCACAACTATAAATTGTCACCATGTTAAGGTTTTGTTAGGAGTCGGGGCATGAGTCTCACCTTGCCCAGCCTCGCCGTGCCCGTCGCGCCTGGCCTTGCCGACCAGCTGCTCAGCCTGCGCCGCCGCTGGCGTATCATCTTGGCCTGCACGTTGCTGGTGCCGGGCTGCGCCGGGGTGGCATTGCTGTTCATGCCGCTCAGCTACACCGCCACCGGCACCGTGCTCTACGACCCGATGAGCGCCACCGTGCCCGGCAACAGCAACGAGCAGACGCTGGTGCTCGACCTCGCCAACCAGGACGCCGTGGTGGCCAGCCAGGGCGAGGTGATCGCCAGCCTGCCGGCGGCGGCCGAGATCGCCCGGCAGCTTGGGTTCGACAAGACCGATGAATACAACCCGGCCCTGGCCGCGCGCTATTTTCCGCTCTCGCTGCTGCCCCGCCCGAAACCGCACAGCGATGCGCGCATTGCCGACGCCGCCCGCCGCGCCCTGAACGTGCAAGTCGTGCCCGGATCGCGCGTGCTCAGCGTGTCCTTCACCAGCACCTCGGCCCAGCGCGCCGCCGATGCCGCCAATCTGGCGATGACGCTCTATCTCGACCATGAGCGCGATGTCTCCTTCGCCGCGCTCAGCGACGCGCAGAGCTGGCTGGAGAGCCACGCCGCCGACGTGCAGGCCCAACTTGACGCCTCGGAGGCCGAGCTGGCCCAGGCGCGCACCGCGGCGGGAGTGGTGCAGGGGGCGCAGGCCACCCTCACCAGCGAGGCCGCGAGCCATCTCGCCGCTTCACTCACCGACGCGCAGGCCGCCCTGGCCATGGATCAGGCCCGCCTGGACGCCGCCGCCAACGGCGGCGACGCCGCGGCGGCCAATGCCGCCATCGCCCCCAATCTGCAGCCGCTGCGCAAGGAACAGGCCGATCTCGCGGCCCAGGTGCAGTCGCTGGCGGCGCAATACGGGCCGGACTACCCCGATCTGATCACCGCCCGCGCGCAGCTCGCCACCATCGCCGCCGAGATCAACGCCGAAACCGGGCGGGAGCTGGACGCCGCCCGCGCCCAAGTGGCGGCGGATCAGGCGCAGGTCGCCGCGCTACAAAAGGCGCTGGACGCGGCGCGCGCGCAAAGCCAGAGCGTGGACGCCGAATCCGCCCCCGTGCGCGCGCTAGAGCAGCGCGTGGATGCCGGGCAGGATATGCTGCGCGCCATAACCCGGCAGGCCGACCAGCTGGCGCAGGATGCCTCGCTCACCAAGCCGGATGCGCGCATCCTCTCCGCCGCCGCCCTGCCCACCGCGCCGAGCGGCCCGCATCGCTGGCTGATCCTTGGCGCCTCGCTGGGGCTGGGCTTCTGCCTGGGCGTGCTGCTGGCCGGGCTGCGCGATGTGCTGGACACATCACTGCGCTCGGGCGTCGATATCCGCGCGCAATTCGGTCTCTCCTGCTATGGCTTGCTGCCCGAAACCCCGGAGCCGCAGGTAATGGCGTTGCAGGCACCGTTTTCGCTTTATGCCGAGCAGCTGCGCTCGCTGCGCGCGGGGCTGGGGCTGCATGAGGGGGCGGGCCGGATCATCGCCATCACCGCCGCCCGCCCGGGCGAGGGCAAGACGACGCTGACCATCGCGCTCGCCCGCTCGCTCGCCGCCGCTGGCCTGCGCGTGCTGGCGGTGGATGGCGATATCCGCCAGCCGAGCTTCGACCCCGTGTTCCGCAGCGCCGGGCGGCCGGGACTCACCGATTATCTCGCCGGGCTGGCGGGGGTGGATGAGGTGATCCTGAGCGATGAGCTGACCAGCCTGAAGATCCTGCCCGCCGGCACCCAGGCCAAGGCCGCGCTGTCGCTGTTTCTCTCCCCGGCGCTGCCGCGGTTTCTCTCGCTCCTGCGCGGCGATTACGACGTCATCCTGATCGACGCCCCGCCCGCCTTTGCCCTGGCCGAGGGGCGGGTGCTGGCGCGGCTGGCCGACGCCGCGCTGCTTTGCATCCGCTGGGGGCAGACGCCGCGTCGCGTGGTGCGCGCCGCCATCACTTTGTTGCAGGAAGCCGGGGTGGTGCTCGCGGGCACGGCGCTGACGCGCGTGGATGCCGCCCAGCACGAGAAATCAGGCTTTGCCGACGCCGAGATCTACCAGCCGCGCTATGGCGGCTATTTCAGGCATTAAACCTTCCGCTCCCGCCCGGCGAGCAGCACGATATAGGCGCGCAAGCCGGGCAGCATGATGCGCCGGCGCCAGTCGATGGCATGGGCCACGCGGCTGCGCATGGCGAAATGCAGTTCGATCGCCTCCAGCTGCGCGCGCGAGAAGCTGGCTGCCAGCTCGGGCGGCAGCCGGGCGAGAAACCGCGCCATGTCCGGGTTGCCCGCCATGGCGCGGGGTCAGTCGGTCAGCTTGTCCAGAACCGGCACATGCACCAACACGCCGCGTTTCAGCGCCATCGGCCCGAGCACGCCGGCCAGCATGAGCAGCGTGGCGAACCAGGGGAAATTCGCGCCATCCCACGAGACCCAGCGCAGCAGCGCGCCTTTGGCAAACCCGATGCACAGCGTGTTGAACAGGTAGATCATGAAACTGTACCGCCCCAGGACCAGAAAACTTTGCCTGAGCCGAGAGTCGCGCATCTGCCTTAAGAAACCATGAAGCGCGGGGAAAGACAGGGTGCCGACGGCGAGCATCACCGGCGCCTGCGGCCAATGCCGCCCGCAGAGCGCGATGCCGCCGAGCGCCACGAGAAACAGCGCCATCGCCGGTTTCCAGGCGCGGCCGAGGACGCCCAGCCAGCGCTCGCCCAGTAGCCCGGCCCCCGCCCCCAGCAGGAAGAACAGCGCATAGCGTCCGATGCGGTCGGCATAGGCATAGGCGGGCAGGGGCAACGCATAGAGCGCCAGCGCCGCGCCGATGAGCCAGGGCAGGCGGCGCGGCCGCCCATCCAGCGCCGCCATGCTGGCCAGGCTGACCACGAACAGCACGAACAGATACCAGATGCTCAGCGCCGGGCTGGCCGCCGTGTGCCAGAGCAGGCCGTTTAGCCCTGCCCCGAGGCTGGCGGGGGCGTTGTCGACATGCATGAGCGGGGCCAGCGTCAGCTTGCCCGCCAGCACCAGCGCGCCGAGCCCGAAGAACGGCAGCAGCAGCCGCCTGGCCCGCGCCGCCGCCACGCCAGGCCAAGCCGCGCGCGGGCGCAGCAACATGCCCGTCTCCGCCGCCACCAGCCCGCTCAGATAGAGGAAGAACGGCATGTGGAACGCGTAAATCGCCTGGCGCAGCGGCTCATACCAGCCCACGCCCCTGGGGTCGGCCCGCGCCACCAGATGGCCGAACACCACGAACAGGATGGCGAGCCCCTTCGCCGCGTCGATATCCGCCCGTCTTGGCCGCACGAAAATTAACCTGTAGTTGTTTTTTCAACTATATGTTGCATATCGTTAATGTGAAAGACATCATCCGACCGTGGCCAAGCCTTTCCTTCCCGCGCTGGCGGCCTGCCTGATTTTGGCTCCCCCTGCCGTCCGAGCGCAGCAGATCGACCTGCTGCTGCCCGAAGGCGGCGTGCCCGGCTACGGCGAAAAATTCAGCGTCCTCAACGAACATCGCGAGACAGCCACCGGCGCCACAGGCTGGGAATGGAACGGCGTGACCCTGGCGCCCCGGATTACGGTTGGCGGCGGCTATGATTCCGCCCCCAACGGCGCGGTTGCCTCGGCCCGGCTCAATGCCGCGCCGAGCCTGCTGCTGACCGATCCGGTGGCCGGGTTCGGCGCCTACGCGGTGGTCGATACCGCCGCCTACCCGCAAGACGCGGCACAGAACACGGTCAGTGCCGCGCTGGCGGCGGGGGAGCGCGTGACCCTGCCGCGCGAGGTCATCACCCTTGCCGGGGGCTATCTGCGCGGCGCGGTCACGGAGTTCGACATCAATGCCGGCCCGCTCTACCGCCCGCTGGCATTCACCCTGCGCGACTTGCGGGCCAGCGACGAAATCACCGCCGGGCTGTTCACCGTCACCCCGGAGGTCGAGGCCGATGTGTTCCGCTTCCCCAAGCGCACGGCGCTGGACCGGACGGACATGCACGAAACCGCCACCATCGCGTACAGCCAGGGCGGGCCGCTCGATTATGTCATCCGGTTGCACGCCACTCAGTCCGATTACGGCCATGTCTTCCCCGCCGCCGACACCGACGAGTTTCTGGCCGGGGTGGAGGATCGGGAGGACGGGCTGTGGACCGTGTCGTTCCTGGCAGGCGCAGCGCGGCGGCAGTCGCGCGATGCCAGCCTCACCGCCCCGGTGCTGGAGGCGCGGCTGGATTGGCGGCCGACCTCGCTCGACCAGGTGCAACTCAACCTTGCGCATGAGATCGACGATCCCGATGAGATCAGCGCCACGCCGTACCGGCTGACCGAGGCGAAACTCAGCATCATCCACGATTATCTCGAAAACGTGATATTCAAAGGCGTCGCAAAAGTCTCAAATGCGGCATATATGAAAGAAAATTGGAACGAGACTCTGTTCACCGCTAGTTTGGAGATGGAATGGTCGCTGTCGCCGCGCCTCACCCTCAATGGATGTTACGTTTTCAACAACCGGCAGGCGAATTTTCTCTCGGCGGCGAGCGAGCACGTGCTCACCATGCAGTTGGCATGGAGTCCCTGAATCCTCCTATTATTTCCTTACTTGATATTGAATTCAGCAATTTATCGCAGGAGGCGGTGCTGTCGCGCCTGCTGGCCCGTCCGCCGCAAGCCCGTTTCGCTTATGTGGTGACACCCAATGCCGACCATATCGAGCGGCTGCTGCGTATCCCCCGGCTGCGTGGGGTCTACCGGCGCGCGATGATGTGCTTGCTGGATTCATATGTCGTCGCCCTGACGGCGAAATGCCTCGGATTACCACAACCAGAAGTCGTTTCCGGCGCGGATCTGACCGCGGCGCTGCTGCCGCGGCTCGCGGGGCAGCGCGTGGCCGTGATCGGCATGCGGGAGGCTGAGTTCGAGCTATTGGCGGCGCGCTACCCGGATGTGGAATTTCTGCACCACCAGCCGCCCATGGGGCTGCTGTACAACAGCGCGGCCTTTCACGCGGCGGCGGATTTTGTATGCGAGGCCGGGGCGCCGTTCACCTTTTTCGCGGTCGGCTCGCCGGTGCAGGAGTTGCTGGCCTATGCCGTCGCCGCGCGCAGCGACTCAGTCGGCCTTGGCCTGTGCGTCGGCTCGGCGCTGCTGTTTGCCGGCGGGTCCGTCAGCCGCGCCCCGGTGTGGATGCGCCATGCCGGGCTTGAATGGCTTTATCGTCTGGCGCAGGACCCGGTGCGGCTGGCGGGGCGCTACCTGATCTCCGACCCGCGCGCCCTGGCCGCGCTGGCTTGCGCGGCGCTCAAGCAAAAATTGCACTGATTTTTTCCGCGCGGGGCGCTAGCATGGCACCACCGGCTTGGAGGTGGCATGGTGGAGTTCGCCCCGGAAAAACGCAAAGCCAGCGATGATTCGCTATGGGCGGTGGTGGCCACCATTGGCCGCGTCATCCGCATTGCCGAAGTCTTCCCCAACAGGAACGCCGCATTACGCGACCAGGCTTGGCGCGAGGCGGAGGTGCGGGCTTATGCCGGGTTTCTGGAGCGGTCGGGCCAGCTGATCCCGTGCTACAGTGTGCGCCCGATCCGGCGCACAGACCTGCCCCGGCGCTGGAAGCCGCTCCCCGCGCTCGGCTTTCTCAACGGGAATCTGTGATGGCCGAACCCCGCATCGAGCATGACGCGCTGGGCGAAGTGGCGGTGCCCGCCGCCCGGCTCTGGGGCGCGCAGACCCAGCGCAGCCTGGAGAATTTCGTCATCGGGCGGCGTAATTACGTGTGGGGCAGGGCGGTGATCCGCGCCTTCGGGCTCCTCAAACAAGCCGCCGCCGAGGCGAATCTCGCGCTGGGCCAACTGCCCGAGGCCAAGGCACGGCTGATCATCGCCGCGGCGCGGGAGGTGGCTGGGGGCCAATGGGATGACGAGTTTCCGCTCGTGGTGTTCCAGACCGGCTCGGGCACCCAGACCAACATGAACGCCAATGAGGTGATCGCCAACCGCGCCATCCAGATGGCGGGCGGGGCGCTGGGCAGCAAAACGCCGGTCCACCCTAATGACGACGTGAATCACAGCCAATCCTCTAATGATGCCTTCCCCACGGTGATGCACATTGCCGCCGTCGAGGCGCTGCACGATAAGCTGTTTCCGGCGGTGCGGCGGCTGGCCGGGGTGTTCGCCGCCCTGGCCGTGGATTATGCCGGAGTGGTGATGACCGGGCGCACGCATCTGCAAGACGCCACGCCGGTTACGCTCGGGCAAGTGATCTCGGGCTGGCAGGCGCAGCTCATGGCGGCGCTGGAGGGGCTGGAGGCGACGCTGCCGGGGCTTTACGAGCTGGCCATCGGCGGCACGGCGGTCGGCACGGGGCTGAACGCGCATCCGGATTTCGGCGCCACCGTGGCGGCGGGGCTGGCGCGGGAGACAGGCCACCCCTTCCGCCCCGCGCCCAATAAATTCGCCGCGCTTTCGGCGCATGACGCGCTGGTCGCCGCCTCCGGGGCGGTGCGTGTTTTGGCCGGAGCGGCGATGAAGATCGCCAATGATGTGCGCTGGTACGCCTCCGGCCCGCGCACTGGCATCGGCGAATTGCTGATCCCCGAAAACGAGCCGGGCTCCTCAATCATGCCTGGCAAGATCAACCCCACCCAAGCCGAGGCGCTGACCCAGGTGGCGGTGCAGGTGTTCGGGCTGGACCACGCCATCGCCTTCGCCGGCAGCCAGGGCAATTTCCAGCTTAATGTTTACAAGCCGCTGATACTGCATGATTTTCTGGATGAAGTTACGCTGCTGGCCGAGGCGCTGGAGAGTTTCACCAGCCATTGCGCCGAGGGCATCTCCCCCGCCCGCCCGCGCATCGCGGAGAATCTGGCGCGCAACCTGATGCTGGTGACGGCACTGAACCCGCATATCGGCTATTCCCGCGCCGCCGAGATCGCGCTCAAGGCGCACCACGAGGGGCTGACCCTGCGCGAGGCGGCGCTGAGCCTCGGTGTCGCGCCCCAGGATTTCGACGCCTGGGTCAACCCCGAGGCGATGACCCGCCCGCTGCCGCGCTGACCTTGTTTTGTCACGCGCGGAGCGCATGTGATAAGGCTGCGCGGCAAGACTAGGTTAGGGGTGTTGATGATGGATGGTGGCGCCGAATCGCGGCGGATAGCAATTCACGGGCCGGAGGATTTCGCGCCGATGCGGGCGGCTGGGCGGCTGGCGGCCGAGACGCTGGACATGATCGGCGCGCATGTCGTGCCGGGCGTAACGACCGAGGCACTGAACCAGCTCTGCCACGATTTCATCACCTCGCATGGCGCCACCTGCGCGCCGCTGAATTATCGCGGCTTCCCGAAATCCATCTGCACCTCGATCAACCATGTCGTCTGCCACGGCATACCGGGCGACAAGAAGCTGCAAGACGGCGATATCGTGAATATCGATGTCACCGTGATTTTGGATGGCTGGTATGGGGATTCGAGCCGCATGTACGTGGCTGGCACCGCCAGCACCCGTGCCAAGCGGCTGATCGAGGTGACGTATGAGGCGATGATGCGCGGCATCGCCCAGGTGAAGCCGGGCAACACCTTTGGCGATATCGGCTACGCCATTCAGAGCTATGTCGAGGCGCAGCGTTTCTCGGTGGTCCGAGATTTCTGCGGGCATGGCATCGGACGCAATTTCCACGAGCCGCCCAACGTGCTGCATTTCGGCCGCAAGGGCGAGGGCGCGGCGCTGAAGCCGGGCATGTTCTTCACCATCGAGCCGATGGTGAATATCGGCCGCCCGGAGGTGAAGGTGCTGGACGATGGCTGGACAGCGGTGACGCGCGACCGCTCTCTCTCGGCGCAGTTTGAGCACATGATCGGGGTGACGGAGACCGGGTGCGAGATCTTCACCCTCTCGCCCAAGGGCTACACCGCCCCGCCCTACGCGTAAGGGATAGTCCCAAACTTTTGGCGCGGTGCGAATTAACCATAATCTGGTTAATTTTTATAACTTATTGTTGGAAAACAAAAAACCGGCGGGATTGCTCCCGCCGGGGACGTGTTTCAGGCGCTCACGCCCGGATCGATCCAGCCGACATTCCCATCCGGCCGCCGATAGACCACGTTGAGCTGGCCGTTTTTGGCGTTGCGGAACATCAACACCGGTTGAAAGGCCAGATCCATTTTCATCACCGCGTCGCGCACGGAGAGTGTCTCGATCGAGGTTGTGGATTCGGCGACCACGGCGGCGTGCAGGGCTTCCCCATTCACGGCGGCAGGGGCCGGGTGATCAGCCGAGTCGTGCTCAACTTCGGGCTCAGGCTTCAGCACATATTGCGTGCCGCTCTGCGGCTTGGCGCGGTTGCCGGCTTCGCGCGCATGTTCCGACACACGGCGGCGATACCGGCGCAGGCGCTTGGCGATATGTTCGGCAGCGTCGTCGAAGGCGCCATGCGCGTCCGCGGCTTCACCCTCGCCGCGCACGGTAATCCCGCGCCCGGCGTGCATATTGATGTCACAGGTGAAAAAACTGCGGGCTCGGCTGAAGGTGACCTGAGCTTCCAGCGCGTCATCGAAGTACTTGCTGGTGATGGTCTCCAGCGCTTTGTTCACATGAACGCGCAGGGCATCCGACAATTCGACTTGTTTGCCTGAGACCGTTAATTGCATGGTCTTCTCCCGACTAGAATGGCTCGATTATATGAGGGGCCTTCCTTAAGCCCCCGTTACGCGGGTTGCTTCTCCCGCCTGCGCTGCGCCGAGCCTGGTATACGCAACGCTTCCCTGTATTTGGCCACGGTCCGCCGTGCTATGTCTATGCCTTCTTTTTGCAATATTGCCGCGACGGCATCGTCTGACAGAATATTTTTTGGATCCTCCCCCATGATGATCTGGCCGACGCGGTAGCGCACCGTCTCGGCCGAGTGGGTTTCGCCATTGGCGCCGGCCAGGGCGGTGGTGAAAAAGAATTTCAGCTCGAAGATGCCGCGCGGCGTGGCGATGGATTTGTTGGAGGTGACGCGGCTAACCGTGCTCTCATGCAGCTCCACCTCGGCGGCGATATCGCGCAGCGTGAGCGGGCGCAGATGCGAGATGCCGTGGCGGAAGAAACCCTCCTGCCGGCGCACGATCTCGGCGGAAACGCGCAGGATGGTCTGGGCGCGCGATTCGAGCGCCTTCACCAGCCAGGTGGCGCTCTGCATCTGCTCGGAGAGGAAGCCGCGCGTCTCGCGCGACGAGGAAGCCAGCATCCGGGCATGGAAGCCGCGGCGGATGAGCAGGCGCGGCATGGTCTCGGGGTTGATCTCCAGCAACCAGTCGCTTTGGCCTTCGGCGGTGAGCGGGGCCGGGCGCATCAGCACGTCCGGGATCAGCGGGCGCAGGGGCTCGATGTCGTAGCCCGCGCCGGGTTTTGGGTCGAGGCGCCTGATCTCGGCCACCATGTCGGCGAGGTCTTCGGCATCCACACCGCAAATCTCTTGCAAGGCGCGCAACTCGCGCCGTGCCAGCATCTCCAGATGGCCGAGCAGCGCCTGCATCGCCGGGTCGAGCCGGTTCTGCTCGGCCAGTTGTGCGGCCAGACACTCGGCCAGATCCACCGCGAACAGCCCGGCGGGGTCGAAGCGCAGCATCTTCGCGCGCACGGCCTCAAGCTGGTCCCGGCTTACCCCCAGCGTCATGGCCAGGGCCTCGGGGGGTTCGGCCAGCCGCCCGGCGGGGTCGAGTGCCGCGATCAGCGCCGCGGCGATGGCGAGTTCGGCGCGGCTGGAAAAGGCGAGCCGGGCCTGCTGCTCCAGATGCTCGCGCAAATTCGGTTTTTCGGCCCCGAGTGTGTCAAGCGGGTCCCAATCCTCGCCGCCCTCGGCCATGCCACCGTTGCCATAGCCATCGGCGGCGGTGCCGGGGTCGTAGAGACTGCTCGGGTCGATATCCAGCGGCGCCTGGTCTGGCGCGGGCATCACGCCGCTGGCGCCGAAGCTCGTCGCATCGGGCGGCTCAGGCGTGGCGTCGGGCACTGCGACGCTGCTGCCCTCATCGCGCTCAAGCAGCGGATTTTTCAGCAATTCTTCCTCGACGAAGGCGCTAGCCTCGAGGTTGGAGAATTGCAGCAGCTGGATCGCCTGACGCAATTGCGGGGTCATCACCAGCGATTGCGATTGTCGCAGATCCAGTCGCGGCCCGAAGGAGGGAGCAAGAGCCATGCCAAAAGGCTAATGCCTTTTCAGCCGCATTCCAAGCATTTTGGCCCGGAAACTGCATGGGAAATCGCCCGCCTTGCCGGAGGGCGGCCCAGGCGCTTGATTTACAAGCTGAATTTCTCGCCGAGATAGACGCGCCGCACATCCTCATGCGCCACCACCTGCTCGGGGTTGCCCTCCATCAGCACCTGGCCATCATAGAGGATATAGGCGCGGTCGATGATCTCCAGCGTCTCGCGGACGTTATGGTCGGTGATCAGCACGCCGAGGCCGCGATGCTTGAGATGCGAGACGAGATCGCGGATCTCAGCCACGGCGATTGGGTCGATGCCGGCCAGCGGCTCGTCGAGCAGGATGTAATTGGGGCCGGTGGCCAGGGCGCGGGCGATCTCGACCCGGCGGCGCTCGCCGCCCGAGAGGGCCAGGGCCGGGGTGCGGCGCAGATGCGAGATGCTGAATTCGGCCAGCAGCGCGGCCAGAATATCCTCGCGCTTGTCGCGGTCTGGCTCCACCACGTCGAGCACGGCCATGATGTTTTGCTCGACGGTGAGGCCGCGGAACACGCTGGCCTCCTGCGGCAGATAGCCGATGCCCAGGCGCGCGCGGCGATACATGGGCAGGCTGGAGATCTCGGCGCCGTCGAGCGAGATGGTGCCGCTATCGGGCGCGATCAGGCCGACGATCATATAAAACGTCGTGGTCTTGCCAGCGCCATTGGGGCCGAGCAGGCCGACGGCCTCGCCGCGCTTGACCGCGAGCGAGACATTCCGCACCACCGGGCGCTTTTTATACTGCTTGCCAAGCCCGGTGGCGACCAGCCCGGCCTGCGCCGGGAGAGAGGCGGCGGCGCTCATGGCGTGGCTCCGCCCGAGCCGGGCACGATCACGCCCGAGACCTGCCCGCCCGGCGAGGCGAGCAGCGTGGCGACGCCAGTCTTCATATTCACCAGCGCATCGCCTCCGGCGAGTTCGTTCGGGCCGTGGATGATATGCACATTGCCGCCGAGCCGCGCCTCGCCCGTGGGAGGCAGATAGACACCGGAATCGCCGGTCGCCGTGTCGGTGCCGGTATGGATGACGACATGGCCCACGGCTTCGACCTTTTCCAGCTGCCCGGTATCGGCCAGACCCGGCGCGCCGCCCGCGGCGGGCTGGGGGCTGGCGGCGAGATAGCCGGTGATGACATCGGCTGCGATCGAGCGGCCGTTATCGGTGGTGATGGTGGCGTTGCCGCGTGCCACCGCCATGTGTTTGGCGGAGTAATACTCCACCGATTCTCGCGCGGTGATGGTGTCTTGCGGGGTGGTGAGCTTGAGCGCGCCGCCGGTGAGCACCAGCACCTGATCATCCATGCTGTAAACCGCGCGGTCGCCCCAGGCATTGTCGGTGGCGGTGTAGATGTGCACATGGCCGACGGCTTCCAGCTCGTAGAGCTGCCCGCCGCCTTGCGCCAGCGATTCGGCGGGCGCCGGCTGGGTGGCGGATGGCGCCGCGTCCGGCTTCTTGCGGTAATGCGCCACCAATTCGTCGGCGACGACGGTGACATCGCCGCGCACCGCCCTGGCGCCGCCCGTGGCGGTAACGGTCTGGGCATCCTGCGACCATGTGATGGCGCCGCTGGCGCTGATTTGCACCGGCTGGGGCGGGGCGCCCGGCTTGCCGCCGAGGTCGAGGTTTTGCGCGGCGGCGGGGGTGGCGAGCAGCGCCGCCAGCGGAAACAGCAGATATTTCATTGCGCCTGCATCAGGGTCAGCGTGGCCGGGCCGTTAAAGGTGATCTGCGCGCCATGCCCGGTGACGGTGAAGCCGTTGGCGGCGGCGAGGGTGCCAAACGGCCCCTGAACCTGCACGGGGCTGGTGGAGGCGGCCGTGCCGGCGTGCAGATCGACATCGGCGGCCGTGGTGTTCAGGGTGGTGCCGTCATTGCGGTAGAGCGTGACGTTATTGGTCAGTGTCAGCGTGTCGGTCTTCGGGTGATAGAGCCCGGAATCGGCTTTCACCATCAGCCACGCGCCAGATTTAAGGGTGATGTCACCCTCCGGGGCGGTCAGGGTCACGTTGTTGCCGTCGGTCTCCACCGCGCTGTCGGCGGTAACGGTGAAGGGCTGGCCGTTCTGGTCGGTGCCCCGGTATTTAACGCCGAGCAGGCGGGAGGACGGGGTGTCGGCGGTGCCGGGCTGCACATGGTAGGAGACGCGGTCGGCATCCGGCCCGGAGCGCCAATACGGCGCCAGGGCCAGGGCCACCAGCAGCAGCGCCGCGGCCACGGGCAGCAGCTTCTTCAGCAGCGCCACGCGCGCACCCCGGCGCGCCAGCGCGGCCGGATTTTCCGCGTCGTGACGGCGGATACTGTCGATCAGGTTCTGGCGGGTGAGGGGGCTCATACGAAGCCCGCCCGCAGCAGATCATGAATATGCAGAATTCCGCGCACCATATTCGCCTCATCGACCACAAATAAGGCGGTAACAGGGCGGGTGGGGGCGTTCATCTCGCGTAGCGCATCCTCGGCCAGCGCTTCGGGGGCGATGGTCTTGGGGGAGCGGTTCATGATCTCTTCGACCGGGCGGCAGAGCAAATCCGGGCTCATCGCCCGGCGCAGGTCGCCATCGGTGACCACGCCCAACAGCCGGTGCTGCGCGTCCACCACGCCCAGCAGGCCGAAGCGTTTGGCGGTCATGGTGATGAGCGCCTTGTCCATGGTGATGCCGGGGGCGACCAGGGGCAGCTCATCCTCTTTATGCATCAGCTCGCGCACGCGCTTGAGCCGCGCGCCCAGCTTGCCGCCGGGGTGGAAGCTGCGGAAATCGGTGGCGGTGAAGCCGCGCCGGGCGAGCAGCGCCACGGCCAGGGCGTCGCCTAGCGCCATCTGCAAGGTGGTGGAGGTGGTGGGGGCGAGGCCGATCGGCCCGGCCTCGGGCGCCGGGGGGAGTTGCAGCAGGATGTCGCCCGCCTGGCCCAGCGTGCTCTCGGCCTTGGAGGTTATGGCGATCAGCGGCAGGCCGAAGCGATGGGCGTGGCCAACGATCGCAGCCAGTTCCTGCGCCTCGCCGGAATTGGAGAGCGCGATCACGGCGTCGCCGCGCACGATCATGCCGAGATCGCCATGCGCGGCCTCGGCTGGGTGCACAAACAGCGCGGGGGTGCCGGTGGAGGCCATGGTCGCCGCGATCTTGCGCGCCACATGGCCGGACTTGCCCATGCCGGTGACGACGACGCGGCCCGTGATGTTGAGCAGGGCCTCAACGGCGGCAATGAACGGCGCGCCCAGCGACGAAGCCAGCGCGTTGAGCGCCGCCGCTTCCGTGGCCAGCACGTCTCGGGCGATGGCGAGATCATCGGCGCCCTGGGGCGCGCGCGGCGCGTGAGTGTTGGGCAGGGTGGTGTCGCCAGAATTCATGGCGGAGATATGAAGAGCCGCGCGGTTGCGGTCAACCATGACCTTGACAACCCAGCTTGCCGGTTAATGCGCGAACAGGTCGGGCTCTTCATAGCCAAGCAGGTCCAGCTTGGCGCGGGTGGGCAGGAAATCATACGCCGCCTGGGCGATGGCGAGGCGGTTTTCGCGCTCCAGCAGCGCCCGCAGCCGCTCCCAGATCTTGTGCAGATGTAACACGTCCGACGCCGCGTAGGTGAGCTGCTCTGCGGTGAGGTTGAGCGCGCCCCAATCGGAGGTCTGCTGCTGCTTGGAGATTTCCACCCCGGCGAGGTCGCGGCAGAGATCCTTCAGCCCGTGGCGGTCGGTATAGGTACGCACCAGCTTGGAGGCGATCTTGGTGCAGATCACCGGCGCGGTGACGACGCCGAGGCCGTTCTCGATCGCCGCGATGTCGAACCGCGCGAAATGGAACAGCTTGGTCACGTTGGGGTTGGTGAGCAGGGCTTTCAGGTTCGGGCAATCCGCGCCGCGCCCGCCGAGCGCGGGGGGGATGATCTGCACCAGATGCGCCGTGCCATCGCCCGAGGAGAGCTGCACGAGGCAGAGCCGGTCGCGCCGCGGGTCGAGGCCCATCGTCTCGGTGTCGATGGCCACGACCGGGCCAAGATCGAGCCCCGCCGGAAGATCGTGCTGGTGCAGCGTGATCCCGTTCATGTTTTCACCTTGAATTTTTGAGGAAAAATGGTGCCCAGGAGAGGACTCGAACCTCCACGCCCTTGCGAGCGCTAGCACCTGAAGCTAGTGCGTCTACCAATTCCGCCACCTGGGCTTGCCATTTTTCGCGCCGCCCGGCTGCTATCCGGAGGGAGCGGCGATGCCGAAGCATCGTGGGACGGGCGTTTAATCTGCCGGGAGAGCCGCGTCAACTCCGCTTGAGCGAGAAAACGCACGAGCCTAGGATCGGCGCATTGCAAACACGGAGGGTCGGGATGGGCGCGGAACGGAAAATTGCTGTTGTTTTCGGCGGCTCCGGGTTTTTGGGGCGGTATGTGGTGCAGCGACTGGCGGACCGGGGCTACCTCGTGCGCGTCGCCGTGCGGGACACCGAATCGGCCAAACAATTGCAGCCGCTCGGCGGGGTGGCGCAGATCGTGCCGCTCTACGCGCCGGTGGGCAACGAAGCCGCGGCGGCGCGGGCGCTGGCCGGGGCTGAACTGGCGGTAAATCTGGTCGGGATTCTCGCCGAATCGCGCAAGGGCGATTTCGACCGCGCGCATACCGAGGGGGCGGGGCGAATCGCCCGGCTGGCGGCGGCGTCCGGCGTGGCGCGGCTGGTGCATGTTTCCGCCATCGGCGCCGACGCGGCCAGCGCCAGCCTGTATGCGCGCAGCAAGGGGCTGGGCGAGGTGGCGGTGCGGGCGGCGTTTCCGGGGGCGGTGATCCTGCGCCCCTCCATCGTGTTTGGCTCCGAGGACGGATTTTTCAACCGCTTCGCTGCCATGGCGCAGGTGCTACCGGTGCTGCCGATCGTGCACGGGGCGACGAAATTCCAGCCGGTTTACGTGGGCGATGTGGCGGATGCGGTGCTCGCCGGGCTGGACGGGCAGGCCGGACGGACATTTGAGCTGGGCGGGCCGGAGGTGGCGCGTTTCATCGATCTGCTGCGGCTGATGCTGCGCCTGACCGGCCGCCATTGCGCGATCTGGGATATGCCGGTGGGGCTGGCGCGGGCGCAGGCCGCGTTGCTGGAGCGTCTGCCCGGCAAGCTGCTGACCAATGACCAGATCACGCTGCTGGAGCGGGATAATGTCGTTGCCCCCGGCGCGCTGGGGTTGGAGAGCCTGGGCATCGCACCGACGCCGATGGCGATGGTGGTGCCGCAATATCTGGCCCGCTACCGCGAGGGGGGCAAAGGCCCAGAGGCGGTTTTTTGGGAATAGGTCCGGAACGCGCCCCAGTATTGCCAGTAGGACGCGATCAAACTCAACCAAATCCGCCGGATTTTGAATAATACGACATTATAGCTGTCATAATGTGAAGAAATCGCTGGTAATCCGCCAAAAACGCAGTTAATACGCTCCGGCATTCAACCCGAGGGCGGCGCATAATGGTGCCGCCCCGTTTTTCACGAGGCGGAGTCATGGCCGAGCGCATGCTGAAATTCATCTCCCTGCCGCAGCAGACGCCGGAGAAACGCGCTGCCGCTGACCGGCGCGAGGATTTCCACGAAATCTACGAGGAATTCGCGCCGGACGCCGCCGCTGCCCAGGCCAGCCGCTGCTCGCAATGCGGCATTCCGTTCTGCTCGGTGAATTGCCCGCTCGGCAACAACATCCCCGACTGGCTGAAGCTGACCGCCGAGGGCCGGCTGGAGGAGGCGTATGAGCTGTCCTCGGCCACCAACACCTTCCCCGAGATCTGCGGCCGCATCTGCCCGCAGGACCGCCTCTGCGAAGGCAATTGCGTGATCGAGAAAGGCTTCGAATCGGTCACCATCGGCGCGGTGGAGCGCTATGTCACCGACACCGCCTTCGATCAGGGCTGGGTCAAGCCGATCCGCCCGGCGCAGGAGCGGGCCGAGCATGTCGCCATCATCGGCGCCGGCCCGGCGGGCCTCGCCGCCGCCGAGGCGCTGCGCCGCAACGGCTATAAGGTGACGGTGTATGACCGCCATGACCGTGTCGGCGGGCTGCTGATCTACGGCATCCCCGGCTTCAAGCTGGAGAAGGAGATCGTGCTCCGTCGCTGGAAGTGGCTGGAGGAAGGCGGCGTGAAATTCGTGCTCAACGCCGATATCGGCGGCGCCATTACTTTTGCCGAACTGCGCAAGAAGCACCAGGCGGTGCTGATCGCCACCGGCGTATACAAGGCGCGCGAGATTGGCGGGCCGGGTGCGGGGCTGCCGGGCATTGTGCGCGCGCTCGATTACCTTATCACGTCTAATCGCCAGGGCCTGGGCGACGCCGTGCCGGAATTTGATTCCGGGCTGTATGACGCCAAGGGCAAGGATGTGGTGGTGATCGGCGGCGGCGACACGGCGATGGATTGTGTGCGCACCGCCATCCGCCAGGATGCGAAATCGGTCACCTGCCTGTATCGCCGCGACAGGCAGAATATGCCGGGCTCGCTGCGCGAGGTGAAGAATGCCGAGGAGGAGGGCGTGACCTTCACCTGGCTCGCCGCGCCAGAGGCCTTCCTGGGCGATACGCAGGTCACCGGCGTGCGCGCGGTGAAGATGCATCTTGGCCTGACCGACGCCTCCGGCCGCCAATCGGTGGAGCCGATCGAGGGATCGTCCTTCACCATCAAGGCCGATCTGGTGATCAAGGCGCTCGGCTTCGACCCCGAGGATCTCCCCGGCGCGTTCAACGAGCCGCAGCTCGCCCTCACAAATTGGGGCACGCTGAAGGTGAACCCCCGCACGTTTGAAACCTCGCTGCCCGGCGTGTTCGCCGCGGGCGATATTGTGCGTGGCGCCTCGCTGGTCGTTTGGGCGATCCGCGACGGGCGCGATGCCGCCGCCGCCATCCACAAGCATTTCACTGCCGCCACCCAGGCGGAAGCCGCGGAGTAAGACCATCATGAACCACGAAACCGCCCCTGAATTCCTCGCCGCCTGGGACAAGAACAAGCAGATCCTGCGCGAGACCTATACCCCCGCGATGGAGCATGACGCGTGCGGCGTCGGCTTGGTCGCCGCGCTGGACGGCAAGAAGCGCCGCGACATCGTGCAGGCCGGCATCGACGCGCTGAAGGCCGTGTGGCACCGCGGCGCCGTGGATGCCGATGGCAAGACCGGCGACGGCGCGGGCATCCATATCGAGATCCCGCAGGATTTCTTCGCCGCAGAGGTCAAGCGCGGCGGCGACCGTCTGCGCGAGGGGCCGATCGCGGTGGGCATGGTGTTTCTGCCCAAGACTGATCTGGCAGCGCAGGAGCGCTGCCGCCAGATCGTGGAGACCGAGATTCTCAATTTCGGCTACCGCATCTATGGCTGGCGCCAGGTGCCAATCAATGTCGAGTGCATCGGTGAGAAGGCGAACGCGACGCGCCCCGAGATCGAGCAGATCATGCTGTGGAACGCGCGCGGCCTCTCCGAGGAGGAGTTTGAGCGCGAGCTGTATCTGATCCGCCGCAAGATCGAGAAGGCGGCGATCGAGGCGCAGATCGCGGATCTGTATATCTGCTCGCTGTCTTGCCGCAGCATCGTGTATAAGGGCATGTTCCTGGCCGAGAGCCTCACGGAATTCTACCCGGACCTGCTGGATGAGCGTTTCGTCTCGCGCTTCGCCATTTATCACCAGCGCTATTCGACCAACACTTTCCCCACCTGGAAGCTAGCGCAGCCCTTCCGCATGCTCGCGCATAATGGCGAGATCAACACCGTGGCGGGCAACATCAACTGGATGAAGAGCCACGAGACGCGCCTGGCCGCCGAGGGGCTGAACGAGTTTCTCGATTACGTGAAGCCGGTGGTGCAGGATGGCGGGTCGGACACCGCTGCGCTCGACAACGTGTTCGAGCTGCTGGTGCGCGCCGGGCGCGACGCGCCGATGGCGAAGGCGCTGATGATCCCGCCCTCCATCGCCAATGACGCGACGATGAAGCAGGCGCATAAGGATTTGTTCCTTTATTGCAACGCCGTGATGGAGCCGTGGGACGGCCCCGCCGCCGTGGCCGCCACCGATGGCCGTTTCGTGATCGCCGGGCTGGACCGCAACGGGCTGCGCCCGCTGCGCTATTCGGTCACGCGCAACAAGATGCTGATCGTCGGCTCCGAGACCGGCATGGTGAAGCTCGATGAGGAGGATATCGTCGAGAAGGGCGCGGTCGGCCCTGGCCAGACCATCGCCGTCGATCTCAACGAGGCGCAATTCTACACCGATGAGCAGGTGAAGGACATGCTGGCCGAACGCCAGGATTTCGGCGCCTGGGTGAAGCGCATTACCGTGATCGACCATATCGTGAAGACCGACGCGCCGGAGCCCGTGCGGCTGGACGCCGAGGCGCTGCGCCGCCGGCAGCTCGCCGTGGGCTTCACGCTGGAGGATCTGGAACTGATCCTGCACCCGATGGTGGATGACGCGCAGGAGGCCATCGGCTCGATGGGCGACGACGCGCCGCTCGCCGTACTCTCCAGCAAATATCGCGGGCTGCATCATTATTTCCGCCAGAGCTTCAGCCAGGTCACCAATCCGGCCATCGACTCATTGCGCGAGACGCGGGTGATGTCGCTGAAGACGCGCCTCGGCAATCTCGGCAACGTGCTCGATGAGGACGCCGAGCAATGCGATTTGTTGCAGCTGGAAAGCCCGGTGCTCTCCACCGCTGAGTTCGACGCCATGCGCAAGACCATGGGCGCCTCCGCCTGCGTGGTGGATTGCACCTTCAAGGTCGCCAATGGCGAGGGCGGGCTGCGCCGCGCCATCGAGCGCATCCGCCGCGAGGCCGAGGAGGGCGTGCGCGCGGGCTGCACCCATGTCATCCTCACCGATGAGGCGATGAGCCCCGAGCGCGCGCCGATCCCGATGATCCTGGCCACGGGCGCGGTGCATACGCATCTCGTGCGGCAATCGCTGCGCACCTTCACCTCGCTCAACGTGCGCGCGGCCGAGTGCCTCGACGTGCATTATTTCGCGGTGCTGGTCGGCGTGGGCGCCACCACGGTCAACGCCTATCTGGCGCAGGAATGCATCGCGGACCGCCATGCGCGCGGGCTGTTTGGCAGCGTCACGCTGAAGGAGGCGGTGAGCCGCTATAAGAAGGCGGTGGATAAGGGGCTGCTGAAGGTGATGTCCAAGCTCGGCATCTCCGTCATCTCCTCCTATCGCGGCGGCTATAATTTCGAGGCCATCGGGCTCTCGCGCGCGCTGGTGGGTGAGTTCTTCCCCGGCATGCCCTCGCGCATTTCCGGCATCGGTCTGCCCGGCATCGCGCATGAGGTGCTGGAACTGCACAAAGCCGCCTGGAGCGGCAATGTGGTGCCGCTGGATATTGGCGGGCAATACCGCCTGCGCCGCACCGGCGAGGCGCACGCGCTCGACAATAACGCGATTCATCTGCTGCAAACCGCGGTCGGCACCGGCTCGTACAAGACCTACAAGAAATATACCGAGATGGTGCGCAAGCAGAAGCCGATCGCGCTGCGCGACCTGCTGGATTTCCGGCGCGACGGGCTGAGCCCGATCTCGGTGGACGAGGTCGAGAGCATCACCGAGATCCGCAAGAAGCTGCTGGCGCCGGGCATCTCGCTCGGCGCGCTCAGCCCGGAGGCACATGAGACGCTCTCGATCGCGATGAACCGCATCGGCGCGCGCTCCGATTCCGGCGAGGGCGGCGAAGACCCCGCGCGCGCCGAGCCGCGCCCGAATGGCGACAACGCTTCCAGCGCCATCAAGCAGATCGCCTCGGGGCGTTTTGGCGTCACCGCCGAATATCTGAACGACTGCAAGGAGATCGAGATCAAGGTCGCGCAGGGCGCCAAGCCCGGCGAGGGCGGGCAGCTGCCGGGCTTCAAGGTGACCGAACTCATCGCCAAGCTGCGTCACTCCACGCCAGGGGTGACGCTGATCTCTCCGCCGCCGCATCACGACATCTATTCGATCGAGGATCTGGCGCAGCTCATCTACGACCTCAAGCAGATCAACCCGCGCGCCACGGTGTGCGTAAAGCTGGTCTCGCGCTCTGGCATCGGCACCATCGCCGCGGGCGTGGCCAAGGCCAAGGCCGACGCCATTCTGGTCTCCGGCCATGTCGGCGGCACCGGCGCGTCGCCGCAATCCTCCATCAAATATGCGGGCATGCCGTGGGAGATGGGGCTCTCGGAGACGCATCAGGTGCTGATGCTCAACCGCCTGCGCCATCAGGTGGTGCTGCGTACCGATGGCGGCATCAAGACCGGGCGCGACGTGGTGATCGCCGCCATGCTGGGCGCCGAGGAATACGGCATCGGCACGGCCTCGCTGGTGGCGATGGGCTGCATCATGGTGCGCCAGTGCCACTCCAACACCTGCCCGGTGGGCGTGTGCACGCAGGATGAGGCGCTGCGCAAGAAGTTCGAGGGCTCGCCGGAGAAGGTGATCAACCTGTTCTCCTTCGTGGCCGAGGAAGTGCGCGAGATCCTGGCCTCGCTCGGCTTCAAGTCGCTCAAGGAGATCATCGGCCGCACCGACCTGCTGCATCAGGTCTCGCGCGGCGCCGATTATCTCGACGACCTCGACCTCAACCCGATCCTGGCCCAGGCCGACCCCGGCCCCTTCGCGCGCTATTGCACCCGCGAGGGCCGCAACGAGGTGCCGGAGACGCTGGACGCGCAGATGATCGAGGACGCCGAGCCGTTTTTCATGAGCGGCGAGAAGATGCAGTTGCAGTACAATATCCGCAACACGCATCGCGCCATCGGCACCAAGTTCAGCTCGCAGATCGTGGCCAAATACCGCAAGGCCAAGCTGCAGCCGGACCATGTGACGGTGCGTCTGCGCGGCTCGGCCGGGCAGTCGCTCGGCGCCTTCGCGGTGCGCGGGCTGAAGCTGGAAGTGTTCGGCGACGCCAACGACTACGTGGGCAAGGGGCTTTCGGGCGGCATGATCGTGGTGCGCACCGGGCCGTCCTCCAAGCTCAAGACCAACGAGAACACGATCATCGGCAACACCGTGCTGTATGGCGCCACCTCGGGCGAGTTGTTCGCGGCCGGGCGCGCGGGTGAGCGTTTCGCGGTGCGTAACTCGGGCGCGACGGCGGTGGTCGAGGGCATTGGCTCCAATGGCTGCGAATACATGACCGGCGGCACGGTGGTGGTGCTGGGTGAGGTGGGCGATAATTTCGGCGCCGGCTTCACCGGCGGCGTGGCCTTCGTCTACGACCCGCACAAGACCTTCGAACTGCGCGTGAACCCGGACACGCTGCGCTGGCAGCGCGTGGCCTCGGCGCATTGGGCGGGCGTGCTGAAGGAGCTGGTCGAGCGCCATGTGCAGGAAACCGAGAGCCGCTACGCCGCGACGCTGCTGAATGACTGGAACCGCGAATTCCAGAATTTCTGGCAGGTGGTGCCGAAGGAGTACGTCAAGTACCTGCCGGTGCCGCTGGACGAGGCCGCCGAGGCCGCACGGGCCTGAGATTTATCCACCGGCGCCGCCTTTCAGCATGGCGGCGCCGGTGGCATAAAGCGCCTATGCGAGTCCTTTATCACCTCCCGCTCTCCCCCTATTCGCGCAAGGTGCGTCTGGTGATGGCGGAAAAGCGCCTGCCATTCGAATTGCGGGTGGAGAAGGTGTGGGACCGTCAGCCGGATTATCTGGAACTCAACCCCGCCTGCACCGTGCCGACGCTGGTCGAGGATAACGGGCTGGTGATCCCCGATTCGCGGGTGATCTGCGAGTATCTGGAGGAAGCCTATCCAGAGACGCCGCTGCTCAGCAAGGTGATGCCCGAGCGGGTGGAGACCCGCCGCCTCGTCGCCTGGTTCGATGAGAAATTCCATTCCGAGGTCACGCGCCATCTGCTCTGGGAAAAGACCATGAAGCAGGCGCTGAAGATCGGCCCGCCGGACGCCAACGCGCTGCGCGCGGGCTATGCCAATCTCAAGCAGCATCTGGTGTATATCGGCTGGCTGGCGGAGCATCGGCGCTGGCTGGCCGGGGCCAATCTGTCGCTGGCCGATTTCGCCGCCGCGGCGCAGCTCTCGGCGCTCGATTATATCGGCGATGTGGACTGGTCGGCCTCGCCCGCGGCCAAGGATTGGTATGCGCGGATCAAGAGCCGCCCGTCCTTCCGCGCCGTGCTGGCCGACAAGGTGACCGGCATCGCGCCGCCGCCGCATTACGCCGATCTCGATTTCTAGGCCCGGCGGATGAACACCGCGCCCGGCACGCTGCTGATCTTCGGGCTGGGCTATTCCGGCCGGGCGATCGCGCGCGCGGCTGTTGCCGCCGGATACGCCGTTACCGCCACCACGCGCGCGGGCGCCGCGCCGGAGCCGGGGGTGGCGCTGGTGCCGTTTTCGGCCGCCGGGGCCGCCATTGCCGCCGCCACGCATCTCATCGCCACCGCCGCGCCGGATGAGGATGGCGACCCGGTGCTGGCGCGCTATCGCGCCGCCATCGCCGCCGCGCCGCATCTGCGCTGGCTGGGCTATCTCTCCACCACGGGCGTCTATGGCGATGCCGGCGGCGCCTGGGTGGACGAGGCGACGCCGGTGAATCCAGGCTCCGCGCGCGCGCGCCGGCGTGTGGCGGCGGAGCAGGCCTGGGCGGCGCTTGGCAAACCGCTCGCCATTTTCCGGCTGGCCGGGATTTACGGCCCCGGACGCTCGATGTTCGACGATCTGCGCGCCGGGCAGGGGCGGCGCGTGGTCAAGCCGGGGCATGTATTCGGGCGCATCCATCGTGACGACATCGCCCAGGGCGTGTGCGCCGCGATGGCGCGCGCGGCCACCGGCATTTTCAACTTCGCCGACGACGAACCCGCCGCCAGCGCCGATGTGGTGGTTGAGGCCGCGCGGTTGCTGGGCATGGCGCCGCCGCCACCCGTGCCCTATGAGCAGGCGGTGCAGGGCATGTCGCCCATGGCGCGCAGTTTCTGGGCCGAAAACCGCAAGGTGAGCGCGGCCCGGACCAAGGCGGCGCTCGGAATCGCTTGGCGCTACCCCAGCTACCGCGAGGGCTTAGCCGCCATTCTGCGCGAGGAGCGCACGCAGCGCCGCGATCAATAGCGCCAGATCCTGCGGGCGCGAGAGCCGGTGGTCGCCATCCTTCACGAAGGTGAGGCGCACATCCGGGGTTTCCAGCCGCTCGGCCAGGGTCAGGCTGAGCCGCCAGGGCACATCGGCATCCTGCATGCCGTGCAGGATGCGCACTGGCCCCGCGATGGGCAGCGGCGCGTGCAGCAGCAGATGCGCCCGGCCTTCCTCCAGCAAGTGCCAGGTGAGCGGCAGCGGCTCGCCATATTCCGAGGGGCGGTGGAGCACGCCCTCGCGGCGCAGCGTGTCGAGCTGTGCGGGTGTGAGTTCCTCGCGGATCAGCGTCTCGGTGAAATCGGGCGCGGGGGCGATGAGCAGCAGCCCGCGCAGCCGGGCTTGCAGGCGCATGGCGAGCAACAGGGCGATCCACCCGCCCATCGAGGACCCGACCAGGATCACCTCCTGCTCCGGCACCACTTGTTCGATGATGAAGGCGGCGTCCTCGGCCCAGGCGCCGATGCTGCCCTCGATGAATTTGCCGCCGGATTGGCCATGGCCGGAATAGTCGAAGCGCAGCATGGCCTGGCGGTCGTGGCGGCAGATTTCCTCCAGCGCCAGGGCTTTGGTGCCCGCCATGTCCGAGGCGAAGCCGGGGCAGAACACCACCACCGGCCCGGCGCCGGGGAGGTATTCATAGGCCAGATCGATCCCCGGCTCGCGGCTGAGTTTTGGCATTGTCATTCCCCCCTGAATCGCTGATAGCCCGCTCATGAATACTCGACGGCTGACGATTCTCCAGGTACTGCCGCAACTTGGCATGGGCGGGGCGGAGCGTGTGGCGGTGGAAGGCGCGGCGGCTGTGCATCTGAGCGGGCACCGCGCGCTGATCGCCGCCGCCCCCGGGCCGCTGGCGGCGCTGGCCACGCGGGCCGGGGCCGAGCTCGTGCGGCTGCCGCTCGACGCCAAGAGCCCGCTCGGCATCTGGCGCAATATCCGGCGGCTGGAAGAGGTGATCGAGGAAAACGAGGTGGATTTGATCCACGCGCATTCCCGCGCGCCGGCCTGGTCAGCCTATCACGCGGCGCGGCGGCGCAAGATCCCGTTCGTGACCACGTATCATGGCGTTTACGGCGAGCAGAACGGGCTGAAGCGCCGCTATAACCAGGTGATGGCGCGCGGGGACCGGGTGATCGCGGTGAGCCATTACGTGGCGGAACTGATCGGCGCGCGCTATGGCGTGGGCGAGGAGAGGGTGCGGGTGATCCATGGCGGTGTGGATACCGCGGTGTTCGACCCCGCCACCGTGCTGGGCGACCGCGCGGTGAAGCTGGCGCGGGCATGGCGGGCCGATTCCGGGCAGCCCACGGTGGTGCTGCCGGGGCGGCTAACCGGCTGGAAAGGGCAGAAACTGTTCATCGAGGCGCTCGCCAAGATGCGCAACCAGGAGGTGCTGGGCGTTCTCGTGGGCTCCGACCAGGGGCGCGGGGCTTATACCGCCAGCCTGATGCGCCTGGCCGAAACGCTGGGCGTGGGGGCGCGGCTGCGCTTGACCGGGCATGTCGAGGATGTGCCCGCGGCGATGATGCTGGCCGATGTGGTGGTGAATTGCTCGACCAAGCCCGAGGCGTTCGGGCGCACCATCGTCGAGGCGCAGGCGATGGGCCGCGTGGTGGTGGCCGCCGACCATGGCGGCGCTCGCGAGACGGTGCTGGACGGGCAGAGCGGCTTTTTGGTGCCGCCCGGCAACGCCGCCGCCCTGGCCGCCATGCTGGACGCGATTTTGGAGATGCCGGCGCAGGCGCGCATCGAGTTCGGGCAGCAGGCGCGGGCGCATATCGTGCGCAGTTTCTCGCTGCCAGTGATGCAGACGCGCCTGCTCAACGTGTATGCGGAGCTGCTGGGGTGAAGGTGCTGGTGATCAAGCACGGCGCCTTTGGCGATATCGTGCTGGCTTTTCCGGCGATGGCGGCGATCCGGGCCGCGCATCTGGGGGCGCGCATCACGCTGCTCACCACCCGCCCTTATGCCGGGCTGCTCGGCGCTTCCCCATGGTTTGACGAGGTGCGGGTGGACGCCAAGCCGGAAGGGGGGAACCTGCCCGGGTTGTGGCGGCTGAAGCGGCAGCTCGCCGGGTTCGACCTCGTTTATGATCTGCAAACCTCCGGCCGCTCCTCGCGCTATTTCGCCCTGGCCGGGCGGCCGCGCTGGTCGGGCGTTGCCAGGGGCTGCGCCCTGCCGCACCGCGATGCGCGGCGCGATTTTATCCATACCCGTGAGCGGCTGGAAGGCCAGTTGCGCGATGCCGGGATCGTCACGCTGCCGCCGCCCGACCTCTCCTGGCTGGCGGGCGATGTCTCCGGTTTCTGCCTGCCCGCGCGCTATGCCGTGCTGGTGCCCGGCGCCGCCCCGCACCGGCCCGAGAAGCGCTTTCCGGCGGAGAAATTCGCCGAGGTGGCGCGCGGGCTGGGGATGCCGGTGGTGGTGGTCGGCACCGCCGGGGAGCACGATCTGGCGCGGGCGATCGGCGGCATCGACCTCACCGGGCGCACGGATTTCTTCCAGCTCGCCAGCGTATTCCGGGGCGCGGCGCTGGCCATTGGCAACGATACCGGGCCGATGCATCTGGCCGCCGCGCTCGGTGTGCGCTGCATCGCGCTGTTTTCCGCCGCCTCCGACCCGGCGCTCACCGCCCCGCGCGGCCCCGATGGCGGCTGGCCCATCATTCTGCGCGCGCCAAATCTGCAAGACCTGGCGGTTGCACAGGTCCTCGCCGCCCTGCCATAAGGCCCTAGATTTTCAAGCCAAAGAGAGAGACATGCCTGTAATCACACTGCCCGATGGTTCCGTTCGCTCCTTCGATGGCGCGGTGACGGGCACTACCATCGCCGAGGCGATCGGGCCGGGGCTGGCCCGCGCCGCGCTCGTCATGGTGGTGAATGGCGTGGACATGGACATGGCGCGCGAGATCACCGAGGATTCCGCGGTGAAGTTCATCACCCGCAAGGATGAGGCGGCGCTGGAGCTGATCCGCCACGACGCGGCGCATATCATGGCCGAGGCGGTGCAGGAGCTTTATCCCGGCACGCAGGTGACGATCGGCCCCGCCATCGAGAACGGGTTCTACTACGATTTCTACCGCAATGAGCCGTTCAAGCCCGAGGATCTGCCTGCCATCGAGGCGAAGATGCGCGAGATCGTGGCGCGCAACGAGAAATTCGTGCGTGAAGTGTGGAGCCGCGACGCGGCGATTGATTTCTTCGCCGCCAAGGGTGAGCGCTTCAAGGCCGAGCTGATCCGCGACCTGCGGGAGAGCGAGACGATCACCATCTACCGCCAGGGCGAGTGGCTCGATCTCTGCCGCGGGCCGCATCTGCGCTCCACCGCCGATATCGGTACCGCCTTCAAGCTGATGAAGGTCGCGGGCGCCTATTGGCGCGGTGACGCCAAAAACCCGATGCTGAGCCGTATCTATGGTACCGCCTGGCGCGACCAGAAGGAGCTGGATGCCTATCTGCACCAGCTGGAGGAGGCCGAGCGCCGCGACCACCGCAAGATCGGCCGCGAGATGGACCTGTTCCACATCCAGGAAGAGGCGGTGGGCAGCATCTTCTGGCACCAGAAGGGTTGGAAGCTCTACCGCACGGTGGAGGCCTATATCCGCCGCCGCCTGGAGCAATCCGGCTATGAGGAAGTGCGCACGCCGCAGCTGGTGGACCGCAAGCTGTGGGAGATGTCCGGCCATTGGGACAAATATCGCAAGAACATGTTCATCGCCGAGGTGGTGGAAGAAGACACCATGCTGGCGCTGAAGCCGATGAACTGCCCCTGCCATGTGCAGATCTTCAAGCAGGGGCTGCGCTCTTACCGCCAGCTGCCGTTACGCATGGCGGAGTTCGGCTCCTGCCACCGCTATGAGCCCTCGGGCGCGCTGCACGGCATCATGCGCGTGCGCGCCTTCACGCAGGATGACGCGCATATCTTCTGCACCGAGGACCAGATCGCTGATGAGACGGTGAAGTTCGTCGAGCTACTGGAGAGCGTGTACAAGGATTTCGGCTTCGAGAGCTTCACCGTGAAATTCTCCGACCGGCCCGAGGTGCGCGCCGGCGCCGACGAGGTGTGGGACCGCGCCGAGGGCGCGCTGAAGGATGCCTGCGCCAAGGCGGGCGTGGCTTATACGCTCAACCCCGGCGAGGGCGCGTTTTACGGGCCGAAGCTGGAATTCGTGCTGCGCGACGCCATCGGGCGCGACTGGCAATGCGGCACCATCCAGGTGGATTTCGTGCTGCCCGAGCGGCTGGACGCGGAATATGTGACCTCGGAGAGCGGGCGCGCCCGCCCGGTGATGCTGCACCGCGCGATCATCGGCAGCTTCGAGCGCTTCCTGGGCATCCTGATCGAGCAATATGCCGGGCGCTTCCCGCTCTGGCTGGCGCCGACCCAGGCGGTGGTGGCGACCATCGTGTCGGACGCCGATGACTACGCGGCCGAGGTGGCGGCGGCGCTGAACAAGGCCGGGTTGGCGGCGGAACTGGATGTGAGCAACCAGAAGATTCAGGCCAAGATCCGCGAGCATTCGCTGCATCACGTACCGAACATCCTGGTGGTGGGGCGCAAGGAGGCCGAGGAGCGCAAGGTCGCCCTGCGGCGGCTGGGCGGCGCGGCGCAGGAGATTTTGCCCCTGGAAGACGCCATCGCCCAGCTCAAGGCCGAGGCGACGCCGCCCGATCTGCGGAGGGCGTGAGGTGTCGCTGAAGATCGGCATCGTTCCCGTCACCGCGTTTCAGCAGAATTGCACCATCCTGTGGGATGACGCGACCATGCAGGGCAGCATCGTGGACCCGGGCGGCGATGTGCCGGACCTGCTGGACCTGCTGAACAAGGCGGGCATCACGCTCACCGGCATCTACATCACCCATGGCCATATGGACCATGCCGGAGGCGCGGCCGCGCTTTCCGAGGCGACGGGCGTGGCGGTGACCGGGCCTGATATCGCCGATAAATTCCTGCTCGAAGACATGGAGAGCGCGGCCAAGCGCTTCGGCCTCGTCGCGCGCAACTGCACGCCCACCGCCTGGGTGAAGGAGGGCGACATTATCACCCTCGGCGGCGCTGAATTTGAAGTGCGGCATTGCCCCGGCCATACGCCCGGCCATGTGGTGTTCATCAACCACGCGCATAAATTCTGCATCGTTGGCGATGTGCTGTTCCGCGGCTCAATCGGGCGCACCGATCTTGGCGCCTATGGCAACCATGAGCAGTTGATCGCGAGCATCCGCGCCAAGCTGCTCAGCCTGCCCGATGATTACCAGTTTACCTGCGGGCACGGGCCGAGCTCGACCATTGGCGAAGAGCGGCGCAGCAACCCGTTTCTATAACGGGTCGATATCCACCCAGGAGAGATGTCCGCCCTTGCCGGCGCCGGTGTCGAGAAACACCGCGGTGCCGCCGCTGCGGGCGGTGCGGACATACGGGCGGCCATCGGTGCTGCGCTGGTCATGCCCGGCATACACGGTCAGCCCGGCGGGAATATCCTCGACCCAGCGCAGCAGCCGCTCGGGCTTGCCGGAGCCGGTGACGCGGCCGCTGGTCTGGCCATAGAGCGCGCGAGAGAGCAGCGGCCCGGCGCGGCCGGGGGGAAAGGGCGGCGGCGCCTCGACCAGCATGCCCGGATGAAACGCGCCATGCACGAAAAACATCTCGCCAATCTGCGCCCAGGCTGGCGCGGCCATAATCGTCTCGCGCGTGCGCTCGCGCAGATGGAGGGGAAGTTCAACCAGGGTTCGGGCCAGCGGGGCGCCGCGCACATTGTCGCCGCGCAGGGCGCGGGCGAGTTTGAAATCGTGATTGCCTAGGATGAACAGGCCGCGCTTTTCCTCCAGCAGCCGGAACATGATATGCAGCGCGCCGGGCGTGTCCGGCCCGTCATCGACCAGATCGCCAAGCTGGATGACGAAACGGTCGGTCTCGGCGGCGGCGGCGAAGGCCCGGGAATCACCGTGGACATCACCGACAACGCGCAGCCTCGCGCCTGGGGGAATCATGCGCAGCCGCCTGAAATTGCTGACCTTAACAACATTACAACTGTTACATGGTCGGCCCCGGACGAATTGGCAAGATTGCGCCAGGATGAAACGGCAATAACCTTGCCTTAAGCGTCCTTCAATGTCTGATACGCGGCGAGCGCGCGCTCACGTCCCGTGGCGAGGTCGATGACCGGGCGGGGGTAGTTGCCGCCCAGCTTTACCCCGGCATGGGCCAGGATCGCCGGGTCGGTCTCCCACGGCGTGTGAATGCAGGCGGCGGGGAGCTTTGCCAGTTCCGGCACGAAGCGGCGGACATAGGCGCCCTCGGGGTCGAATTTCAGGCCCTGCAGCACCGGGTTGAAGATACGGAAATAAGGCGCGGCATCGGCCCCGCAGCCCGCCACCCATTGCCAGGAGGCGCCGTTGGCGGCTTCGTCGGCATCGACCAGCGTGTCCCAGAACCAAGCTTCGCCCGCCTGCCAGGGGATGAGCAGGTGTTTCACCAGGAAGGAGGCGCAGATCATCCGCACGCGGTTATGCATCCAGCCGGTCTGCCAGAGCTCGCGCATGCCCGCATCGACGATGGGGATGCCGGTGCGCCCGCGCTGCCAGGCGCGCAGGGCCGCCGCGTTGTCAGCCCAGGGGAAGCGGACGAATTCCGGGCGGATGGGGCTGCGGCGGATTTCGGGGTGTTGCCAGAGCAGGTGCAGCGAGAATTCGCGCCAGAGCAGTTCCTTGAGGAAGGTCTGCACGCCTTGGCCTTGGCCGCTGGCGGCGGCGCGGTGCCAGACGAGACGCGGCGAGATCTCGCCGAAATGCACATGCGGGGAGAGCTTGGCGGTACCGGGCTGGGCGGGCAGGTTCCGGGCCTCGGCATAAAGCTGCACCGGCCCGGCCAGGAAGGTCTCCAGCCGCGCCAGCGCGCCAGCCTCGCCGGGTGTCCACTCGGCGCGCATCCCGCCCGCCCAATCGGGCTTGGCGGGCAACAGCGCCCAGTCCTCCAGCCGGTCCGAGGCTACTTCGAGGCCATGGATCACCTTGGGCGCGGGCAGCAGCATCTCTGGCACCCCGGCGGCGAAGCAGGCCTTGGAGAAGGGCGTATAGACCCCGAACAGCCCGCCCGCCTTGGTGGTGATGCGCTCCGGCGCGAAGAGCGCGGTGGAGAGATGCCGGTGCAGGCCGATATTCAGCGGCTTCAGCGCGGCGTCGAGCGCGCGGTCGGTCTCGCGCCAAAAGGGCTCATGCGCGCGGGCGGCATGCACGGCGCTGACGCCGAGTTCGGCGGCCAGAGCGGGGATGATGCGCGCCGGGTCGCCCCGGCGCAGCAGCAGCGTGCCGCCGCGCGCCACGATGTCGGCCCCCAGCGCCGCCAGCGAGTGATGCAGCCACCAGCGGCTGGCCGCCCCGGCGCGTTCGTCGAGGATATAGAGTAGGGCCACCTTGCCGCCCGTGGCGCAGGCCGCGTGCAGGGCGGGATTATCAGCGAGCCGCAGGTCGTTGCGGAACCAGACGAGGCTCGCGCTCATGCCACGTCGGCCAGCCGCCCGAGCTGCTCCAGGGCGAAGGAGAAGAGTTGCTCCTGCCCGAGCAGGAACACGCGCAACCCGCGCGGGAACAGCCGGGAAATGGCCGGTTCGCGCACGTCCATGCCGCCAGCGGGGTCGCCAAAGGCGGGCAGGAGCAGGCGTTGCGCATCAGCCACGAAACAGGGGCGGGCGAGGCGCTTGCCGCGCAAATCGATGCTCGCGCGGGGGCGTAGCAGGCCGGAGATCTCGATCTCGCGCGGGGCGAGGCGGGTGGCGGGCTCGTGGCGGAAGATGAACGCCCCCTCGCGGTGCTGCGCCGTGCAGGTGCCGGGCAGGGCGCCGCCGGGTTCGCTGTTTTGCGCCGAGACCCAGATGAACGCCGCCTCGCGGGCCATCGCGTCGAGGCGGGCTCGATCCTCGCGGCTGAGGCGCTGGGCTGCCAGCTCCGCTCCGTTGCGCCCCAGCAGGATGAGCTTGGCGGGGCGATAGAGCCGCAGCAGCCGGTTCAGCTGCTCGATGGCGGCACGGGCGTCGTGCGCCAGCGGCAAGGGCGCGCCGAATTGCGGATCGGCGAGGATGAGAACACGCTTTTTCGGCAGAAACCCGGCGCCCGACGGGTCGAGCATCAGGCGTTCATCGCGGAAATGCAGGGGGGCTGCGGTCATGGCCTCGCAAAAGCATATTCCGCCGGGCGCCGCTATGCCTAAATTGTTTGTTACCTTTGCCCCTGTCGCGCGGGCAACATAACCGCCAGATTAAGCTTTGCTATAGATATGCATTGTTAACCCCGGCCGCGCGGGGCCGTGGCTATAGTCTCGCTCTCCCTAACGAAGGAACGTGGCATGTACGGAACTCATAGCAAGACGGCGCGTGGCTTCGAGCAGCAAATGGCGGCGTTTAACCCGGCTGGCGTGATGGATGACTGGCGCCAGCGCACGTTGCGCGTGTTGCGCGCGCAGGAGCGGCTGATGCAGGGCATGGCCGCCGCGGCGCGGTTGGAACTGCGCTTCGGGCAGGAATGCATGGTTAGCGGGTTTGGCTTGCTCAATGGCGGTTGGCCGGAGCCGGGCCATGCGAGCAAGCACATGGCCGATGACATGGAACGTCTGATGAGCGTGATCCGCGAGGTGAATGATGAGTTGCGGACCAGCTTCACCGAGGCCGGGAAAATGTTGAGCGAGGCCGAGGCCGCCCCAGCCAAGGGCGAGGCCGCCGCCAAGCCGGCGGAGCGGCGCACCAAGATCGTGGTTGAAGACTCGGCCGAGGAGAAGAACGCGAAAGCCGCCTGATCAGGCTGCCGTCGCGGCTTTCTTGGCTTTGGCGGCGGGCTTCTTTGCCGCCGCCTTTTTAGCCGGGGCTTTTTTGGCGGGCGCTGTCTTGGCCTCGGTTTTTTTGGCCGGGGCCGTTTTGGCGCCGGCTTTTTTGCCCGCCGCGCTCTTCTTGCCCTTGGGCGCCAGGGTCTTGCCCTTTTCGGCCAGCAGGGCGACGGCCTCGTCCAGCGTCACCTCGGTCATCTCCTGCCCGCGCGGCAGGTTGGCCACAGTGTTGCCCCATTGCGCATAGGGGCCGAAACGGCCCTTGCGCACCAGCACCGGCTCGCCATCCTTGGGATGCGCGCCGACGGTGCGGATCGAATCTTGCTTCTTGGCGATCAGGTCCATCGCCCGGTTGAGGCCGAGATGCAGCACGTTGTCGTCGCGGTCGAGCGAGGCGAAGATCGCGCCCATTTTCACATAGGGCCCGAAGCGGCCGATATTGGCCTCGATCTTCTGCCCGGTCTCGGGGTGCAGCCCAACCACGCGCGGCAGTGAGAGCAGGCCGAGCGCGTCCTCCAGCGTGATGTTGTTGCCATCCATGCCCCGCGCCAGCGAGGCGCGCTTGGGCTTGGCCTTCTTGTCGTTGGGGTCGGGCTCGCCCTGCTGCACATAAAGCCCATAGGGGCCGCGGCGCAGCGTGATGTCCTCGCCGGTTTCCGGGTTTTGGCCGAGCACGCGCAGCCCGTCCTTCAGGCTTTCATCCGGGGTGTCGCCGCCATCCACCGCGAGTTTGCGGGTATATTGGCAGGTGGGATAATTCGAGCAGCCGATGAAGCTGCCGAAGCGCCCGAGCTTCAGCCCCAGCCGGCCGCCGCCGCAGGAGGGGCAGGCGCGCGGGTCGGAGCCATCCTCGCGGGCGGGGAAGAAATGCGGGCCGAGATCGGCGTCTAGCGCATCGATCACGTCGGAGATCTTCAGCCCCTTGGTCTGCTCGATGGCGGCGGAAAAATCATCCCAGAACGCGCGCAGCACATGGCGCCAATTGGCGTCGCCCTCGGCGATCTCGTCGAGCTGCTCCTCCAGATTAGCGGTGAAGCCGGTATCGACGTAGCGGGCGAAGAAGCTGGTGAGGAAGGCGGTGACGAGGCGGCCGCGATCCTCGGGGATGAAGCGGCGGTTTTCCAGCCGCACGTAATTGCGGTCGCGCAGCACGCTCAGGATAGAGGCGTAGGTGGAGGGGCGGCCAATGCCCAGCTCCTCCATCTTCTTCACCAGCGAGGCCTCGGAATAGCGCGGCGGCGGCTGGGTGAAATGCTGGCTGGCGGTGACATCGCGGGTCTTCGCCGGGTCGCCCTTGGCGATGGGCGGCAGGATGCGGGTGTCGTCGTCATCCTGCGCGGCGTCGTCGGTGTCCTCGTGGTAGAGGCGCAGGAAGCCGTCGAAGGCGAGCACCGAGCCGGTGGCGCGCAGGGTCTGGCCGGCGCCGTCGGTGAGGTCCACAGCGGTTTGGTCGAGCTCGGCCGCGGCCATCTGGCAGGCGAGGGCGCGCTTATAGATCAGCTCGTAGAGCCGCGCCTGGTCAGGGCTGAGCATACGCGCGACCTTGGCCGGGGTGAGCGAGATATCGGTGGGGCGGATGGCCTCGTGCGCCTCCTGCGCGTTCTTGGCCTTGCTCTGATATTCGCGCGGCGCGGCAGGCAGGTAATTGTCGCCGAATTCCGCCTTGATCTGCTCGCGAATGGCCTGCACGGCCTCCTTGGCCAGCTGCACGCCATCGGTTCGCATATAGGTGATCAGGCCGACCGTATCGCCGCCCATGTCCACGCCCTCATAGAGCTGCTGGGCGAGACGCATGGTCTGCTGCGACGAGAAACCGAGCTTGCGGCTGGCCTCCTGTTGCAGGGTGGAGGTGATAAAGGGCGGCGGCGGGTTGCGCTTGGTGCGCTTCTTCTCGACGGCGCTGACGCTGAAGCGCCCGGCGCGCACCGCGGCCTCGGCGGCGCGGGCGGCGGTCTCGCTGGCCAGGTCGAACTGGTCGAGCTTCTTGCCCTGGTAATGCGTCAACCGCGCGGGATAGGGGGCGCCGGTGGGGGTGAGCAGCACCGCCTCCACCGTCCAATATTCGCGGGCCTTGAACACCTCGATCTCGGCTTCGCGCTCACACACCAGGCGCAGCGCCACCGATTGCACGCGCCCGGCCGAGCGTGAGCCGGGCAGCTTGCGCCACAGCACCGGCGAGAGGGTGAAGCCGACCAGGTAATCCAGCGCCCGGCGGGCGAGATAAGCCTCGATCAGCGGCATATCCAGCTTGCGCGGATGCGCCATCGCGGTCTTGATCGCGGTCTTGGTGATCTCGTTGAAGGTCACGCGCTCGACGGTCACGCCCTTGAGCGCGTGCTTGTCCTCCAGCATGGCGCGCACATGCCAGGAGATGGCCTCGCCCTCGCGGTCGGGGTCGGTGGCCAGATAGAGCGTCTTCGCCCCCTTCAGGGCGCGGGCGATCTCGCCGATCTGCTTGGCGCCGCGGTCATCGGCCTCCCAATCCATGGCGAAATCCTCGTCCGGGCGGACGGAGCCATCCTTGGGCGGCAGGTCGCGCACATGGCCGAACGAGGCCAAAACCCTGTAGCCGTCGCCCAGGTATTTGTTGATGGTCTTGGCTTTGGCGGGAGATTCGACAACGACGATATCAGTCAAAGGCCGTTCCAATCATAATTCTTCGAGCCGTGCCACCCGGTTGCCGGGGAGCATTTCCACCCGCCCGGCGAGTTCTAATTCCATGACGACCGCGTTGATCGCGGCGCTCGACAACTGGCAGCGCCGCGCGATCTCGTCAACACTGACGGGTTCCAGCCCGATCAGGGGCGCCACGTCGCGCCGGGCGCGGGTCAGTTCGTCGGTGCTGGCAGCTTCGTCGCGCGCCGGGGGGGCAGGCTCGGCGAAGCCGGGCAGGCGGGGGGCGCCGCGCGGGGCGGGGTAGACAGGCAGGTTGGCGAACACGTCCTCGGCGCAATCGACCAGATGCGCGCCCTGGCGGATGAGGTCGTTGGCGCCCTTGGCGCGCGGGTCGAGCGGCGAGCCGGGCACGCCGAACAGTTCGCGCCCGGCCTCGTTGGCGAGGCGCGCGGTGAGCAGCGAGCCGGAGCGGGCGGCGGCCTCGATCACCACCAGCCCCAGCGCCAGCCCGGCGATGATGCGGTTGCGCTTGGGAAAATGCCGCCCCTGCGGCGCCGTGCCGAGCGGGGCCTCGGCCACCACCGCGCCGGTCTCGGCGATGCGCTGTTGCAGCGCCGCATTCTCAGGCGGGTAGGGCGCATCCAACCCCCCGGCGATGACCGCCACCGTGCGCCCGGCGCGCAGGGCGCCGGCATGGGCCGCGGAATCGATACCGCGGGCGAGACCGGAGACGATGCTCAGGCGCGGGGCGAGATCGGCGGCGAGCAGCTCGGCGAAGCGCATGCCATTGGCCGAGGCGTTGCGCGCACCCACGATGCCGACCGAGGGCGCGCTGAGCAGCGCGGCGTCGCCCAGCACGGCGATGGCGGGCGGGGCGTCGGGCAGTTGGGCGAGATAATCCGGGTAGCCGGGTTCATCGAGGAACAGGAAGCGCCCGCCCAGCTTGGCGAGGGCGGTATATTCGCGCTCCACCTCGGCCAGGCTGGGGATGCGCGGCGCGGTGGCGCGCCCGCCCGCGCGGGCCAGGGCGGGCAGGGCGTCCAGCGCTTCCTCGGGCGTGGGGAAGCGCGCCAGCAGGCGGCGATACGTAACCGGGCCGACGCTCTCGGTGCGCACCAGGCGCAGGCGTTGCAGCGCGGCGCTCACCTCAGCCAGCGGCCTTTTTCTGGCCGATGCGCGGCTCGGTGCCCGCCAGCAGCCGGGCGATGTTGCCGCGATGCGTCCAATACACCAGCGCGGCGATGAGCAGGGCGAGCAGGGCGGTTTTGGGCGCGGCGACGAACCACGCGGCCACCGGAGCCACCGCATAGGCGACCAGGGCGGAGAGCGAGGAATAACGCAGTGTAAAGGCCGTGAGCAGCCATGCGGCGCAGCACACCAGCCCGAGCGGCCAGCTCAGGCCGAAGAACACGCCAAGCCCGGTGGCCACGCCCTTGCCGCCCTTGAAACCCAGCCAGACCGGGAAGAGATGCCCCAGAAACGCCGCCAGCCCGGCCACGAACACGCCGTGATGGCCATAAGCGCCGACCCAAACCACGGCGAGCGTGCCCTTCAGCGCGTCGAGCAGCAGGGTGGTGGTCGCCAGCGCCTTATTGCCGGTGCGCAGCACATTGGTGGCGCCGATATTGCCCGAGCCGATGGCCCGGATATCGCCCAGCCCGGCGGCGCGGGTGAGCAGCAAGCCAAAGGGGATGGAGCCGAGCAGATAGGCGAAGGCGGCGATCAGCAGATAAGTGGTGATCATCCATACACCCGCTTGCCGGATTTCCAGGTGCCAAGCACCACGCCCTCCAGGGCGCGGCCATCGAAGGGCGTGTTCTGCGCCTTGCCAGGCAGCGCGCCGGCCTGCACCTGCCAGGAGCGCTCGGGATGGAACAGCACGAGATCGGCCGGGCGGCCGCGCGCGATCACCCCAGCCTCGATGCCCAGCCATGCGGCCGGACGCTTGGTGAGCAGCGCCAGGGCCTGGGGCAGGGTGAGCTGCCCCTCCTGCACCCGCGCCAGGGTGACGCCGAGCAGCGTGGCCAGCCCGGCGCCGCCCGGGGCGGCATCGGCGAAGGGCAGGCGCTTATCGTCGGGGTCGCGGGGTTGATGATCGGAGGCGATGGCGTCGATCGTGCCGTCAGCCAGGGCGGCGATCACGGCGAGGCGGTCAGTCTCGGTCCGCAGCGGCGGCGAGAGTTTGCAATAGGTGCGGTAATCGCCAATCGCGGTCTCGTTGAGGTCGAAATACGGGGGCGCGGTGTCGCAGGTCACCTTCAGCCCCTTGTCCTTGGCCGTGCGGATCAGGTCCAGCGCCTCGCCGGTGGTGACATGGGCGAAATGTACCGCGCCGCCGGTGAGTTTGGCCAGCCTGATGTCGCGCGCCACGCAGATCGCCTCGGCGGCGGCGGGGATGCCGGGCAGGCCCATCCAAGTGGCCCGCGCGCCGGCGGTGGCGGCGCCGCCACGGGCCAGCTCCGCATCCTCGGGGTGTTGCACGATGCGCATGCCGAACCCGGCCGCGTAGGCCAGGGCGAGGCGCATCATGCGCGACGAGGCGATGGCCTTGCCGCCATCGGTGAACGCCACCGCGCCGGCGGCTTTCAGCAGCCCGTATTCGGCCAACTCCTCGCCCCGCAGCCCGCGCGTGGCGGCGGCGTAGGGCAACAGTGAGACGGACCCGGTCTCTACCCCGCGCGAGATGATGAGATGCAGCAGCGCCGGATCGTCGATCGGCGGGGCCGAATCCGGCAGCACGGCGATGCTGGTGATGCCGCCCGCGGCGGCGGCCTCGGCGGCGCTGGCGATGGTCTCGCGGTATTCAAAGCCCGGCTCGCCGAGCGAGGCGCGCAGATCAACCAGCCCTGGCGCCAACACCGCGCCCTCGGCCTCGACGATGGCGGCGCCATCCGGGCGGCCGAGATTCTGCCCGAAATCGGCGATCACGCCGCCCTGGACGAGCAGATCGCCCTCGATCAGATTTTGGGCGGCTTCGTCCAAGTAACGGATTTTACGGAATAATGTGCTCATGGCGTTATCCTCGCGCCAGGGTGTCGAGCACCGCCATGCGCACGGCGACGCCCATTTCCACCTGCTCTTGAATGCGCGAGCGCGCGGCGTCGTCGGCGATGGCGCTGTCGATCTCGACGCCGCGGTTCATCGGGCCGGGGTGCATCACCAGCGCGTCCGGCTTGGCGAAGCCGAGCTTGCGCCGGTCCAGCCCGTAATAGGCGAAGAATTCGCGCGTCGAGGGCACCATGCCGCCGGTCATGCGCTCCTTCTGCAGGCGCAGCATCATCACGATATCGGCGCCTTGCAGGCCTTCCTCCATGTCGTGGAACACGCTCACGCCGGAGGTGGCAATGCCGCCGGGGATGAGGGTGGGCGGGCCGATCAGGCGGACGAAATTGCCCATCATGGTCAGCAGCAGGATGTTGGAGCGGGCGACGCGCGAATGCGCGATGTCGCCGCAAATGGCCACGGTGAGGCCGGCGATGCGGCCCTTGTTGCGGCGGATGGTCAGCGCGTCGAGCAAGGCCTGGGTGGGGTGCTCATGCGTGCCGTCGCCCGCGTTGATCACCGCGGCGCCCACTTTCTCGGCCAGCAGATGCGGCGCGCCGGAGCGGTTGTGGCGCACGACCAGCAGGTCGCAATTCATAGCGTTGAGGGTGGCGGCGGTGTCGAGCAGCGTCTCGCCCTTGGTGACCGATGAGGTGGCGACGGACATGTTCACCACATCCGCCCCCAGGCGCCGCCCGGCCAGCTCGAAGCTGGTCCGCGTGCGCGTGGAGTCCTCGAAGAACAGGTTGATGAGGGTACGCCCGCGGAGCAGATCACGCTGGGTTTTGCCCGACCGGTTGAGGAGCACGTAGCTCTCAGCCAGATCGAGCAGCGAGGTGGCGGTGACGGGGTTGAGACCCTCGATCCCGAGCAGATGTTTCAGCGATGCCATTAAAGCCCGCTTAGATCACACTCACCCGCCTCTGGGGAAGCCCCGCGATCAGAGCGGGCGAAGATCGGCCATGCGCGCCTGGGTGACGGGGTAGCCCGCGTCCTCGGGGATGCAGAGATGCGGCTCGCCGCCGATGTCACGGATTTCCGGGATGATGAGCCGGGCCGGAATGGCGGCGAGATGCGCCAGCGTGGCGGCATGGCTGGGATGCGCGGCCAGGCGCTCCAGATTGCGCAGGGTGGGGAACACCAGCGGGTAGCCGCCGCCGAGAAATTCCGCCGCGCCGCGCCAAAGCAGATGCACGGCTTCGTCCTCGTCATGCGCGGCCTCGGCCTCGCCCTCGCGCCGGGCCACGTAAAAGCGGGTGTCGAAGCGCCGCTTCACCGCATGGCCGGGGCGCCAGCGGCTGAACGGGGTAAGCAAGCCGAGGTCCAGCGCGCGGCCCGATTCGGCGAGCAGCGCGCTGAACGCCGCCCCGGTTTTCAGCGCCGCGCGCCAGGAGGCGATTTGCGCCGGGCTGGGGGCAGGGCGGATGGCGGTGGCGATGCCGGTCTCCTCCAGCGTCTCGCGGATGGCGGCGACGCGGGCCGCGCCATCTTCGGCCTCGGCCGGGGCGTTGCGGGCGAGCGCGGCGCTGGCGGCGATGGCGTGGTCGTCATCCTCCACCCGCCCGCCCGGAAACACCAGCGCCCCGGCGGCGAAGCGCATCGTCTCGGTGCGCTGGAGCATCAGGTGACGGGCCGGGCCGGGGGCGGATTCGTCGAACAGGATGAGCGTGGCGGCGGGGGCGGCGGCGTCAGACATGGGCGTGCGCCGGGCGGACCAGGAAGAAATACAGCGCATTGGTAAGCAGGCCGAAGCCGAGCATCGGCACCACCATGGCGGCCACGCCGAATCGCGTGAAGCTGGCGGCGACGATGACGCTGGCCAGCACCGCCACCGACATTTGCAGCGTGGTGAGCACCGCCGCGGCCACGCCGGCGATCTCGGGCAAAGCCTGCATCGTGCCGTGCGAGGCGTTGGGCGCGGTGAGCCCGTAGCCATAGGCGCTGAGCACGAGCAGCGCGGTCAGGTTCCAGGCGCCAGCCGTGCCGGTGGCGAGCAGCGCCACCATGCCCAGCCCCGTGGCCAGATACAGCCCCAGCCCGGCCCTGAGCGCCGCGCCATGCCCCACGCCGAGGCGCGAGAGCATTGGGTTGCTGAGCGCGCCGAGCATGATGCCCGCCGAGGCAGCGGCGAAGACCAGCCCATAAACCCGCGCCGACAGCCCGTAATGCCCGATGAACACCAAAGACGAGCCGGAAATGAAGGAGAATTGTACCCCGAAGCTGACGCCGAACACCAGCGCGTAGCCCAGCGCCGCGCGGTGGCTGAACAGCAGCCCGTAGCCATGCAGCACCTGGCCGAACAGGCTGCCCTGGCGGTTGGGGGATTTATGCGTCTCCTCCAGCCCCAGCCAGATGGCCGCCAGCAGCACCAGCCCGCCCAGCGCCAGCGTGGCGTAAATGCTGCGCCAGCCGGCGATGAGCAGAAACGCGCCGATGCTGGGCGCGATCATCGGGGCCACGCCCATCACGGTTTGTATCTGCGAAAGCTTGGCGCGTCCGGCGGCGCCCTCGAAGCAATCGCGCACCAGGGCGAAGGCGAGGGCTGTGCCGCCACCAGCGCCGGCGCCCTCGATAAAGCGCGCGGTGAGCAGCCCCATGATGGAGGGGGCGGCGGAGGCGGCGAGGCTACCCAGGGTGAACAGCGCCAACGCCACGGCCAGCACCGGGCGGCGGCCGAAACGGTCGGAAAGCGGACCATAAACCACCGGCGTGGTGGCGAACCCGGCCATGAACAGGCTGAGGGTGAGGCCTGTCATGCCGGGGGCGGTGTTCAGGCTGGTCCCGATCTCGCGCAGGGCGGGCAAGGCCATGTCGATGGAAAACGGCGGCAGCGCCGCCAGCGCGGCGAGAAAAATAAGGAAGATCAGGCTATGCGGATTTTTCACACGGACGCTCCCGGCTATGGTTTTGCCCGCATGGCGGACCTTGGCGCAAGAATAGGGGGAACGGCGCGATTGTCGAGGTTCGCCAAAATATTCGGGATTTTTTAGGGCGGCCATAAAACGCAGAATCAATATTATGGAAAGTAAGAATGGCGGTAGCCGCGCATTAAGCAGATGGAAACACGGCCACCCGCATATTGCGAGTGCTTTTGAGCTATACAGATGGAGTGTTGCCGTGGAGCTCGTGCTGACGCCTGATCGCGGCCGCCGCCATAATGCAGTGCCTGGTGCATCAGCGCCCGCGAGCACGATGCAGCGCGTGAAAAGCATGGTCACCGGGCTGGAGCGGCGGTTTCAGGAAATCGCGGCGATCGCCGATGTCATCAACCATGTCGCGAAACACACCAAGCTGCTCTCCTTCAACGCCACCATCGAGGCCGCGCGGGCTGGCGAGGCCGGGCGCGGCTTTTCGGTGGTGGCTTCGGAGGTACGGACCCTGGCCGAGCGCACCGCCAGCGCCACGGCCGATATCAACGCCATCCTGCCCCAGGTGAAACGCGAGATCGCCGACGCAGTGCAGGGCGTGGAGCAGGAGGAGGCCGAGGCGCTGATGCAGAGCGCCATCCGCCTCGCCGGGCTGGAGGCGGCGCGGGTCGAGGCGTGGTTCCGGCAGATCGCCACCACGCTGCAAGCGCTAAAACACACTCTGCTCGGGCAGAGCAAAGTGCCCGGCGCCCTCACCCGCGAGGGGTTCGACGCCGTGATGGCGGAATTCCTGGTGCATAATCCGGGGCTGCTCGCGCTCTCCTGCTGCGTGGAGCCCAACGCCTTTGACGGGCGCGACGCCGAATTCGCGAACACCGAATACACCGACGCCACGGGCCGCTACATCCCCTATTGGAACCGTGGCAGCGGGCGGATCATCTGCGAGCCGCTGCAGGGCTACGACACGCCCGGCCAGAATGATTATTACGAATTGCCGCGCCGGGCCGGGAATGACGTGATGATGGAGCCCTATGACTACCCGGTGGCGGGACGGATCATGCGGATCACCTCGCTGATGTCGCCGTTCAATCTGCGCGGGCGATTTGCGGGCGTGTTCGGGGCCGATTTCGCGCTGGATGGCTTGCAGGCCGAACTCGCGGGCAACAAACCGTTCGGCACGGGCGATCTGGTGCTGCTCTCGCATGGCGGGATGTATGCCACCCACCCCGACCCGCTGCGCATCGGCCACATGGCGAACGACCTCCCCGGCCCGGCCAAACAGGCGGTGGCCGGCGGGCAGCGGCATGAATGGGTGGACGAGCAAGGGATGGCGCGCATCCTGCACCCGTTGCGCATTGGCGAGGCCGGGCAGCCCTGGGCGCTGATGCTGGTCTTCGACATCGCCGGCACGCTCAACCGCCGGGCGCGCTAAATCTCCAGCACCATGCCGTCATAGCCCGGCTCCACACCTGATGGCAGCGTGGCGCGGAGCGTGCCGTAATCCATCTCCGGGCCGAGATGCGTGAGCACCGTGCGCCGTGGCCTCAGCCGCTCGACCCAGGAGAGCACAGTCGGCAGCCCGGCATGGGTCGGGTGGTCGTGCGAGGGCGTGAAGCAATCCACCACCAGCAGGTCCAGCCCCTCCAGCGCGGCGAAATTGCCGGGGCTGAAGCGCACTACATCGGTACAATAGGCCGCGCGGCCTAGGCGCAAGCCGAGCGAGCGGGAATAGCCGTGATCCTGGTCGAGGGGCAGGATGATTTCTCCCGCAATCTCAAATGGTTTCTTCGGCTTGATGATCTCCGGGCGCAGGATCGGGCGGGAGATAAACCCGCCCCGGTACGGCGCGAACACATAGCCAAAGCGCTGCTTCAGCTCCGCCAGCACCGGCTTGGTGGTGTAGGTGGGCATCGGCCCGCCCATGATGCGGTTGAGGATGCGCACCTCATCGATGCCCGCGACGTGGTCGGCATGAGCATGGGTGTAGATCAACGCGTTGATCCGGCCGATGCCGCAGCGCGTGAGCTGGAGCCGCAGATCCGGCGAGGTATCGACCAGAATATTTTTATTATCAGAGGTTTGGATGACGATGCTGGCGCGGGTGCGGGCGTTGCGCGGCTCGTTAGGGTCGGTCTTGCCCCAATCGCCTCGCCCGTCCGGCCCGCCAATTTGCGGCAACCCGGCTGAGCCGCCCGTGCCCAGCAGGATGAATTTCATGCCGCCTTCCGGAACAGCGTCTTGAAGTTCCGCGTGGTGAGATCAGCCAGAGCATCCGGCGCCAAGCCCTTGATTTCGGCCAGCATCGCCGCCGTATGCACGGTATAGGCAGGCTCGTTGCGCTTGCCGCGGAAGGGCGCGGGGGCGAGATAGGGCGAGTCGGTCTCGACCAGCAGGCGCTCGGGCGGCACGTCCCTGGCGATCTCGCGCAGTTCCGGCGCCTTGGGAAAGGTCAGGATGCCGGAAAACGAGATATAGCCGCCCATCTCCAGCGCCGCCTCGGCCAGGGCGCGGGTGGAGGAGAAACAATGCAGCAGGAAGCCGAATGCCCCGCCCCGCGCCTGTTCTTCCTTTAAGATCAGCGCAATATCGTCATCGGCGTCGCGCGCATGGATGCAGAGCGGCAGGCCCGTGAGCTGGGCGGCGCGGATATTGGCGCGGAAATTCTCGGCCTGAATATCCTTGGGGGCTTTGTCGTAAAAATAATCCAGCCCGGATTCACCGATGCCGATCACCTTGGGGTGCTGGGCCAGCGCGGCCAGCGCCTCGGGCGTGGTCACGGGCAGCACATCCGCCGCGTGGTTGGGATGAACCCCCACGCATGCCCAGACATTATCAAATTTTTCTGTAATGTCAATGGCTTGTTTGGATTGTTCAAAGGTGACGCCGATCGTCACCATCTCCCCTACCCCCGCCGCCACGGCGCGCGCCACCACCTCGGCGCATTCGCCGGGCTTGTTGAAATAATCGAGATGGCAATGCGTATCGACCAGCATCAGCCGGCCTCCACCACGCGCGGGAACAGCCCGGAGGGCGTGGGCAGCGGCGTGCCCTCGGCCAGTGGCGCGTCCAGCGCCGCGAGGCTGCGGTCTTCGCCCACGGCCAGATAATCGAGCAGCTTGCCCATGGCCTCGGGCATGAAGGGTTGCAGCACCACGCCCAGCACGCGCAGCACGGCGCAGAGCGTGTAAAGCACCGTGTTCATGCGCGCCGTGTCGGTCTTGCGCAGGCTCCAGGGGGCTTGGTGGTCGATATAGGCGTCGGCGGCGGCGATCACACGCCAGATCTCGTTCAGCGCCTCGTGGAAGGCGATGCGCTCCATCGCCGCCCTCACCTTTTCGGGCAGTTCATCGGCGAGCGCCAGCAGCACATGGTCGGCCTCGTGCAACTCGCCCTTGGGCGGCACCGCGCCGCCCGCGTTTTTGGCGATGAAGGAAAGCGTGCGCTGCGCCAGATTGCCGAGCCCGTTGGCGAGGTCGGCATTGATCCGCCCGATCAGGGCCTTGCGGGAGAAATCACCGTCATTGCCGAAGGGCACCTCGCGCAGCAGGAAATAGCGCACCTGATCCAGCCCGAACTCGGCCACCAGCGGGCGGACATCGATGAAATTGCCCAGCGATTTGGACATTTTCTCGCCCTCGACCGTCCACCAGCCATGGCTGAACACGCGCTGGGGCAGGTCCATGCCCGCCGCCATCAAAAAGGCCGGCCAATACACGGCGTGGAAGCGGATGATCTCCTTGCCCACCAGATGCAGGCTGGCGGGCCAGAAATGCGCGCGCGGGCCGGTCATCTCCGGGTAGCCGCAGGCGGTGAGGTAGTTTTGCAGCGCGTCCAGCCAGACATACATCACATGCCGCTCATCGCCCGGCACTGGAATGCCCCAGGAGAACGAGGTGCGGGAGATGGAGAGGTCGCGCAGCCCGGATTTGACGAAGCTGACCACCTCGTTGCGCTTGGCCTGGGGCGCGATGAAGCCCGGGTTGGCCTCGTAATGGGCCAGAAGTTTATCCTGAAAGGCACTGAGTTTAAAGAAATAACTAGGCTCGACCACCCATTTCACCTCGGCCCCGGAGGCGGTCGCCACGCGCGTGCCGTCCGGCTTCACAGTGGTTTCCTCCTCGTCGTAGAAGGCTTCGTCGCGCACCGCGTACCAGCCCTCATATTTGCCGAGATAGATGGCGCCGCTCTCTTGCAGCTTGGCCCACAGCGCCTGGGCGGATTTCTTGTGGCGCGCCTCGGTGGTGCGGATGAAATCATCATTGGAGATGTTCATCACCCGCGCCATGTCCTGAAAATCGGCGGAGACGCGATCGGTGAACTCCTGCGGGTCGATCCCGGCGGCGCGGGCGGCGGCTTCCACCTTTTGGCCGTGCTCGTCGGTGCCGGTGAGGAAGAACACGTTATGCCCCTCCAGCCGGTTCCAGCGGGCCAGCGCGTCGGCGGCGGTGGAGGTGTAGGCATGGCCCAGATGCGGCGCGCCATTCACGTAATAGATCGGCGTCGAGATGTAATAGCTTTGTTTTTTCATGACCTGTGCAACTGCGTGAGCGCCGTGACGACCGCGGCGCGTTTGTCGAGGTTGAGGCCGATCACCTCGCGCTCCAATTTGCCGAATTCCTGCCAGAGCGTGACTTCGGCGGCAAGATTGCCCCCCTGCCCGGCCCGCGCGGCCGCGCGGGTGCGCGCCGCCAGCCGCCCGCGCAGCAGGGAGAAAAAGGTCTCGAACTTGTCCGCGCCGTCCACGGTGCGGGCCACGTTATCGGCGATGGCCTGCGCGCGCGCGGCCGGCACCGGGGCGGCGAGCGCTTCGTCCACCAGTTCAGCCAGGGCGATGCCGCCCTCCGCCGCCAAGGTGAGCGCGGTGCCGACGCTGCCCTCGGCCAGCTCCACCAGGCGCTCGCGCGCGGCGAAATCCAGTTCCGGCACATAATCCTTGAGCAGCGCGTGCATCTCGGTTTCGTCCAGCGGGGCCATAGGCAGCAGCCGGCAGCGGCTGCGGATGGTGGGTAGCAGCCGCCCCGGGGCCGAGGTGGTGAGCAGCAGGATCGCGCGCGGCGGCGGCTCTTCCAGCAGTTTCAGCAGCGCGTTGGCGGCGTTGGTGTTCATGTCCTCGGCGCCGTCGATGACCACCACGCGCCAGCCGCCCTCCGCCGGGGTGAGGCGCATGAAGGCGCTGGCCTCCTGGATGGTGGCGATGACGATCTCGCTTTGCAGCTTCTCGGTCTTGGCGTTGATCCGGCGCTCGACGGTGAACAAATCGGGATGCGTGCCGGCGGCGACACGGCGGAACACCGGCGAGGTCTCAGGCAGGAACAGATCGGGGTTTTCGTCGCCGGCCAGCAGCCAGCGGGCGAAGCGGTAGGCCAGCGTCGCCTTGCCGATGCCCGGCGGCCCGGCGAGCAGCCAGCCATGATGCAGCCGGCCCGAGATGGCGGCGTGGTAGAGAGCGTTCACCGCCCCCTCATGCCCGCGCAGCAGGGCGTTGGCGCGCGGCTCGTGCGGCATCAGCGCCCAGCCCGCGCGCGGATGAGCGCGCGCAGCCGCGCCGCCAGGGCCTCGGGCGGCAAGGTGGCGTCCACCCGCACGCAGCGTTGCGGCTCGCGCGCGGCGATGTCGTCGAACCCCGCCATCACCCGCGCGGTGAAATCCTCGCCCATCTGTTCATAGCGGTCCGACGCCCCGGCGCGGGCGGTCAGCCGGGCGGCGGCGGTGGCGGCGGGGAGTTCGAGGAAGAAGCTGAGATCGGGCGGCAGGCCGATCAGCTCGATCAGCCGCTCCACGGCGGCGCGCGGCACGCCCTGGCCATAGGCCTGATAAGCCATGGTGGAATCGTAATAGCGGTCGCAGATCACGATGGCGCCGCGCGCCAGGGCGGGGCGCAGCACGGTCTCCACATGGTCGGCGCGGGCGGCGAAATGCAGCATGGTCTGCGCCAGCGGGTGCAGCGGCGTGTCGGTGGTCAGCAGCAGGGCCCGCACCGCCTCGGCCCCCTTGGTGCCGCCAGGCTCGCGCGTGGCCAAAACCTCACGCCCTTCATCCCGCAGCAGCGCGGCCAGGGCGGCGGCGGCGGTGGATTTGCCCGCTCCTTCCCCGCCCTCCAGCGTCACGAAAAACCCGGGATATTGGCTCATCTGACGATGATTTCCGGATCGGTGATCCCGGCCTGGAGCATCTGCTGCAAGGCGGCGTCGGCATCGGCCACGGTGTGGTAGGGCCCGGCATTCACTGCCCAGAGCGGCCGGTCGCCACCCGTGACCGGCACCACGCGTGTGGGCATGGCGGGTAGTTTCGCCATGGTGCGGTAGGCGTCATCCTCGCTGCCAAAGCCGGGGATTTGCACCCAGAGCGGCCCCGGCGAGGGTGGAACCTTCGTGATCGCGCCCGAAAGCGTGACGCCCTGATTCAGCTCGCCCCCGCCGCCGCTCGGGCTGAGTTGCTGCACCGCGCCGCTGGCCCCGCCCCCCGGCGCGCCGAGCGATTGCGCGGTGATCCCCGCTACCGGCGCGGCGGTGAGCTTGGGCACGGCGCCCAGTGAGCTTTGCAGCGCCATGCTGTTGGTCTGGTCCAGCTTGACCTCGACCTCGACAATGCCACCCGCGGGGAAGCCCAGCATCCGCGCCACGCGCGGGGTGACGGCGAGCACCCGGCCGGGCTGCATCGGGCCGCGGTCATTCACCCGCACCTGCATCGAAAGCCCGTTCACCAAATTGGTGACGGTGACGATGCAGGGCAGTTGCAAAACCGGCGAGGCGGCGGCTAGCGCATTGGGGTCGTAGCTCTCATTATCGGCGGTATAGGGGCCGGCATTGGAGAGCACGGTGGCGAGGCCGGTGGCGTCGTAATCGTTGTAATCCTGCGGATATTGCCACTCGCCGCCGGCCTGATAGGGCTGGCCCACGGTGAATTTGGCCCCGCCGGGCGGCGGCGGCGCGACATGCGTGCAGCTGGCGAGAATCGCGAACAGGCCGAGGACAAAGCGGTTGATCATGCGGTAAGCACCATGCGCCCAAGCGCGCCGACGGCGAGGGCGTAGAAATCGGAAGGGTTGTAGCGGCGGATGACGGAGAAATTGGCATAGACCAGGAAGGCCTGGCCGCCAGGGCCGTCGGGCAGCAGCAGCGCCGCCTGGGTGGCGCCGGGCAGCGGCATGGCGCCGGGCAGGCGCTGCACGCCAAGCGCCTGCCAGTGATCCAGCGTGCGCATCGCTTGCCGCCCGGTCTGGGCGGGGTCGATGCTCGTCGGCACCAACACCGATTCGCTGGAGGGCAGCCCCGTTTGCCACCCCGCCTTGGCCAGGTAATTGCCGATCGAGGCGAGGCTGTCGGCATCCGAGTTCCAGATATCCGGCGCACCATCGCCCGCGAAGGAGACGGCGGTGGAGAGATACACGCCGGGCATGAATTGCGGCTGGCCCATGGCCCCGGCATAGGAGCCGAGCAGCCGCCCCGCCGGCGCGTCGCGGCGCGCGACGATGCGCATCGCGTCGATCGCCTGCCCGGCGAAGAATTTGCTCTGCCGGTCCCAGGCCAGGGTAGCCAGCGCGTCGATGACATGAAAGCTGCCCTGGAAGCTGCCATAGCCCGTCTCGATGCCCCAGATGCCGACCAGGGCCTCGGCCGAGACGCCGAAGCGGCTCGTCACCGCCGCCAGCAGCGGGGCGTCGGCGGCGTGCTTGGCCTGGCCGCCCGCGATGCGCGTGGCGCTGAGCACGCGGGCCGAATAATCGGCCCAGGTCAGGGTGAATTCGGCCTGGTGCTGGTCGTGTTTCAGCACATCGGCATTCGGCGTCAGCCCCGCGGTGGTGCTATGCACGATGCCCGCCGGAATGCCTGCGGCCAGCGCCCGCGCGCGCAGCCGGGCGAGAAAAGCGGTGAAACTCTCCGCGCGCGCCGCCGGCGCGGCACAGAGCGAGAGGGACATGCCGGCAATAAAGCTGCGTCGCTGCATGGCCGGACCATGCCATGCCAAACTGCCGCGCCGCAACAGCGCGGCGGCGATATCTGCTGGCGGCGCGGCGGATGGGGCTTTATGCTGCTTGCATGGGATTTTGGCGAGAGAAGCCGCTCAGCGCGATGAGCCGCGAAGAATGGGAGTCGCTCTGCGATGGCTGCGGGCGCTGCTGCCTGCACAAGCTGCGCGATGACGACACCGGCGAGATCGAGTTCACCGATGTCGCCTGCCGGTTGCTGGATGTGCGCACCGCGCGCTGCAAGGATTACGCGAATCGCCGCCGCAAGGTGCCGGATTGCGTACAGCTCACCCCGGAAACATTGGATCAGATCGACTGGTTGCCGCCAAGCTGCGCCTACCGGCTGCTGCGCGAGGGCAAGGAACTGCCGCCCTGGCACCCGCTGCGCTCGGGCACGGCGGAGAGCGTGATCGAGGCCGGGGCCTCGGTCGCCGGGCGTTGCATCAGCGAGCGCGAGGCCGGTCCGCTGGAGCACCATCTGGTGGACTGGCCGGGCCGGATGCCGCGACGGCGGCGCAAGGCGTGAGCGCCGGGGAGCTGCCGTCCGAGCTGGTGCCGGTGCAAGGCGCACTCACCACCGTGGCGTTCCGGCGCTCGGCGCGGGCCAAGCGGATTTCGCTGCGCATCGACCTCGCCGCGGGCGGGATTCTCATCACCCTGCCGATGCGCTCCTCGCGCCGGGCTGGCTTGGCGCTGCTGGAGCAGCACCAGGGCTGGGCGGCAGAGAAGCTGGCCGCCCTGCCCCGTGCCCTGCGCCTCGCGCCGGGGGCACGGGTGCCGGTGCATGGCGAGCCGTACCTCATCGTGCATGAGCCGGGCGCGCGGGGCGGGGCATGGCTGGAGCCGGGGCGGATCGTCGTGACCGGCGACGCGGCGTTTCTGCCGCGCCGGGTGGCGGATTGCCTGAAGCAGCTCGCCCGGCGGCATCTGGCCGCGATCACGGCGGAGAAGGCCCAGGCGGCGGCGCTGAAGCCGAAGGCGGTGCGGATCAAGGACACGCGCAGCCGCTGGGGCTCCTGCGCGCCAGATGGCACGCTGGCCTTCTGCTGGCGGCTGATCTGCGCGCCGGATTTCGTGCAGGATTACGTGGTGGCGCACGAGATCGCGCATCTGCGGCACATGAATCACGGCCCGCAATTCTGGGCGCTCACCGAGCGCCTCACCCCGCACCGCGACGCCGCCGCCGACTGGCTCAACCGCAACGGCGCGGAGCTGCTGCGGATCGGTTAAGCAATCCGCAGCACCCGGATCAGCACCAGGCTGATTCCGACCAGGACCAGCAGCGAGAGGGTGACGGCAGCGGTGACGCGCGGCCCCGCCATGGCGACGCTGCGCACATCCACCCCCAGGCCGAGCGCGGCCATCGATACCGTGGTGAGCAGCGAGGCGGTGGTTTTGAGCGGGCCAAGGGCGATGGCCGGGACCAGCCCAGCCGAGCGGGCGCCGAGCAGCGCCAGGAAGGCGAGAATGAACCAGGGGAGCAGATGTTTCAGCGGCGGCAAGCCCCGCGCCGGATGGCTGTCCGCGCCCGCCATCCCGCGATCCTGCCGGGCGGCCATCAGCCCCAGCACCGCCACCACCGGCCCGAGCATGAGCACGCGCACGAGCTTCACCACGGTGCCGACCTGATTGGCCAACGCGCCGATCGGCAGCGTGGCCGCGAGCACCTGCGGCACGGCGTAAACCGTCAGCCCGGCCAGCACGCCATATTGCGTCAGGCTCAGCAGCAGTACCGGCACCAGCAGCGGTAGCAGCAGCACCGTCACCACGCCGAGCACGGCGGTGAAGGCGATGGAGGACGCGACATCCGCCGCATCGGCGCCGATGACCGGCGCGACCGCGGCAATGGCGGAATTGCCGCAAATGGAATTGCCGCACGCCACCAGCAGTGACAGGCGGGGCGGCAAGCGCAACGTGCGGCAGATGAAATAGCTGGCGAAGATGGACAACCCCACCGCCCCCACGATGCCCGCCAGCAATTGCGGCCCCAAGGCTAGCACGGTGCGCACGCTCACCGCCGCGCCGAGCAGCGCCACCGCGACTTCGAGCAGGGTCTTGGCGCTGAAACGTATCCCAGACTGCCAGAGATGGCCCGGAGTCCAGGCCGCCCGCACGGCCAGCCCCACCAAGATCGCCAGCACCAGGGCTTCAAGCCAAGTCTGGCCGAAGAGCCGGTGCTCCAGCGCCTGCAAAAAAGTGGCAAGGCCGGAGACCACGATGCAGAGAACCATACCGGGGAAGATGTTTCTGTAATGAAGCATGACGAGGACATAATTTCCCTCGCCAATAATTAAAAACAGAATATTTTAGTTAAACCAATAGACCAAATTTATGAATCAGCCTTCAGCCTGTCGCGGAAGGCCTTGCGCAGCTTGGCGATCTTGGGCGCGATCACCGCCTGGCAATAGCCGGACCACGGGTTGCGCACGAAATAATCCTCATGCTCCGGCTCGGCTGGGTAGAATTCGACCAGCGGCGCGATCTGGGTGACGATTCGTCCCCAATGCGGGGTAAATTTTTCCACCGCCGCCAGCGCCGCCGCCTGCTGCGCGGGCGAGGCGTAGAAGATGGCCGAGCGATATTGCGTGCCGATATCATTGCCCTGGCGGTTGAGCGTGGTGGGGTCGTGGATGGTGAAGAACACGTCGAGCAGGTCGGCATATGAGATCACCGCCGGGTCGTAGGCGATGCGCACCACCTCGGCATGGCCGGTGGTGCCGGAGCAGACCTGCTTATAGCTGGGGTTAGGCACATGCCCGCCCGCATAACCCGACTCGACCTTCGTCACGCCCTTCAACTCGTCATACGCGGCTTCCAGGCACCAGAAGCACCCGCCCGCCAAGACCGCTGTTTCAGTCATCCACCCCTCCCATCTCGCACAGCATCTGCCAGTGCTCGGCGCTCACCGGCCCCACCGAGAGGCGGGAGTATTTGAGCAGCGCCAGCTCCTTGAACCTGGGGTCGGCCTTGATCATCGCAAGGGTGACGGGGGTTTTCAGCGGCTTCACCGCCTTCATGTCCACGCATACCCAGTCGCCGCTCTCGGCGCTCGGGTCCGGGTAGGCCTCGCGCATCACCTCGACGATGCCGACGATCTCGCGCCCGATATTGGAGTGGTAGAAGAACGCCTTATCGCCAAGGCGCATGGCGGCGAGATGCTTCTTCGCCAGATGGTTGCGCACGCCCGTCCAGGGCTCGACGCCATTTTTCACCTGCTGCTGCCAGGAGAACGCGTCGGGTTCGGATTTCACCAGCCAATATTGGGTCATGTAAAGAATAGTAATGCAAAGCCGCGCGGCTTCAAATTTCGCGCCGCATCGCCTAATACCGATATCATGAACGAGAACGTCCTGAGCCGCGCCGTGCCCGCCAAAACCAGCGGCTGGCTGCATTATTTCGCCAATCCGGGGCGGTTCTTGCGGTTCGTGCAGCCGATCCTGCCCTGGGCGGCGGGGGTTTCGCTCATCCTCACCCTGGCCGGGCTGGTCTGGGGCTATCAATTCGCCCCGGCGGATTGGGAGCAGGGCGATGCCGCGCGCATCATGTATGTGCATGTGCCAGCCGCCTGGGTGGCGATGTCGGGCTATGCGATGCTGGCGGTGTGCTCGCTGTTCTCCATTGTCTGGCGCCATCCGCTGGCCGATATCGCGGCCGAGGAGATCGGCCCCATCGGCGCCGGGTTCACCTTTGTGTGCCTGGTCTCAGGCTCGCTCTGGGGCAAGCCGATGTGGGGCGCCTATTGGGTGTGGGATGCGCGGCTGACCTCGGTGCTGGTGCTGTTCTTCCTCTATCTCGGCCATATCGCGCTCATCCGCGCCTTCGACAACAAAACCCATGGCTACCGGGCGGCGGCGATCCTGGCGCTGGCCGGGGCGATTAATTTGCCGATCATCGTGTACTCGGTGCAGTGGTGGAACACGCTGCACCAGGGTAACACCATCTCGCTCGCGGGCGGCGCCAAGATCTACATGACCATGCTCTACCCGCTGTTGATCTCCACACTGGGTTTTTATCTCAGCTTCCTCACCATGGTTTGCGCCCGCGTCGCCGCGGCGGTGTGCGAACGCAAGACGGCCTCGGCCCTGCTGGCGGCGGCGGAGCGCGGCTGATGCAGAACACCTGGCCCTATATCAACGGCGCCTATGGCGTCACCACGATCTTCCTCGTGGCGGCGGCGTGGCTGACATTTGCGCGCTACCGCCGCGCCCTCGCCCGGCTGCGCCAGGCGGAAACGCAGTAACATGCTCAAACCCAAGCGGCGGCGGCTATATCTGGTGATCGTGAGCGGGCTGTGCCTGAGCGCCGCGGTGGGGCTGACGCTTGCCGCGTTCTCCTCCAGCCTCACCTATTTCCTCTCGCCGCGGCAGGTGGCGGCCCAGCACCCGGCACCGGGCATGAGCTTCCGCCTTGGCGGCATCGTGCAGGCGGGCACCGTGCAGACCACCCTGGCCGGGCAAACGCCAACCACGCATTTCGCCGTCACCGATGGCCGCGCCGCGGTGCCTGTGGTGTTCACCGGCGTGCTGCCCGACCTGTTCCGCGAGGGCCAGGGCGTGGTGGCGATCGGCGCCATGAGCGGCGATGGCGTATTCCACGCCGATGAAGTGCTGGCCAAGCATGGCGCGGCCTATATGCCCAAGGATGTCGAGCAATCGCTGAAGGAGGCGGGAAAATGGGACCCGAAATTCGGCCCGCCGCCGCCCGCCTCAACCTGGAATGACATGAAGGTCGGCTCATGATCCCTGAACTCGGGCATTTCGCCCTGGCCTGCGCGGTGGCGCTGGCCTTCGCGCAAGGGGTGGTGGGCATTTTCGGCCCCAGCCTGCGCGATGCGCGCGCGCTCTACGCCACGCCGCTGCTGGCGCTCAGCCATTTCGCCGCCATTGGGCTGGCCTTTCTGGCGCTGGTGTGGTCCGGCGTGGTGTCCGATTTCACGGTCGAGAACATCGCCGATTTCTCCTCCTCCGCCGTGCCGCTGCTCTACCGGATCACCGGCGTCTGGGGGAATCACGACGGCTCGATCCTGCTCTGGTGCCTCATCCTCTCGCTCTGCGGTGCCGCGGTGGCGGTGGCGGGCGGTGGGCTGCCCGCCAGTTTGCGGGCGCGGGTGCTGGGCGTGCTGGGGCTGGTCTCGGGCGGGTTTCTGCTGTTCACGCTCACCGTCTCCAACCCGTTCACCCGTATCTGGCCGCCGCCGCTGGAGGGCGCGGGCATCAACCCGATCCTGCAAGACCCCGGCCTCGCCTTCCATCCGCCAGTGCTTTACACCGGCTATGTCGGCTTCTCGGTCGCCTTCGCCTTTGCCATCGCGGCGCTCATCGAAGGCCGGATCGACGCCGCCTGGGGCCGCTGGGTGCGTCCCTGGGCGCTAATTTCCTGGTGCTTCCTCACCGGCGGCATCGCGCTGGGGAGCTGGTGGTCTTATTACACGCTGGGCTGGGGCGGGTATTGGTTTTGGGACCCGGTGGAAAACGCCGCGTTGCTGCCCTGGCTCACCGGCACCGCCCTGCTGCATTGCGCCATCGTGGTGGAAAAACGCGAGAGCCTGAAGGCCTGGACCGTGCTGCTGGCCATCGCCACCTTTTCGCTCTCGCTGTCCGGCACCTTCCTGGTGCGCTCGGGCATTCTCAACTCCGTGCACAGCTTCGCCGCCGCGCCCGATCAGGGGCTGTTCATCCTGGCGCTGCTCGGGCTGACAATCGGCGGCTCGCTGCTGCTGTTCGCCATCCGCGCCCCGGTGCTGGCCGCTACCGGCATTTACGCGCCGATCTCGCGCGAGAGCGCATTGGTGCTTAACAACGTGTTTCTCTGCGCCATCGCCGCCGTGGTGTTCACCGGCACGCTCTACCCGCCTTTCGCCAATCTGCTGTTCGGCATCCAGCTTTCCGTCGGCGCTCCGTTTTTTAACCAGACCGTGCTGCCGCTCACCGCGCCGATCATCCTGGCCATGGGGGTGGGGCCGATGCTGCCCTGGAAGCGCGCCGATCTGCTGCCAGCGCTGCACCGGCTCTGGCTGGCCGGGGCGGCGGCGCTGCTGGTGTTCGCGGTGCTCACCGCCAGCCGCCATGTCATCGCCGCGCTGGGGCTGGCGGGTGGGGCCTGGGTGGTGGTCTCGGCGCTCACCGACCTGTTCCGGCGGCGCTTTTCCACCCTCTCGCGCAGCGCGCTGGGGGCGGCGCTGGGGCATATCGGCTTCGGCGTCTCGGTGCTGGGCATCGCGGGCATGACTCTGGCGGTGCAGAAGGTCGTGGTGCTGCAACCCGGCCAATCCACCACCCTGGGCGGTTATACCTGGACATTGCAGGACATTCACGACGCGCCGGGGCCAAACTACACCCAACGCGTGGCCGATATCGTGTTGAGTGAGGATGGCGCGCCCTTCCTCACGCTGCACCCTTCGCGCCGGTTCTTCGCGGCGCAGAAGGTCATCACCAACGACGCCGCCATTCACACCAACGGCTTCCAGGATATTTACGCGGTGTTCGCCGATGAGCCCGCCACGGGCGGGGCGGAGCTGCGGCTCAACCGCCACCCGATGGCGCCCGAGATCTGGTTTGGCGGGCTGATCATGGCGCTGGGCGGGTTTGTCTCGCTCTCCGACCGGCGGCTGCGCGTGGGCGCGCCCGCGCGGCGGCGGCACAAGCCGGAAGGAGTCGTGGCGTAATGTCCCCGCTGCGCCGCCGGTTGCTGTTCGGCATTCCGCTCGCGCTGGCCGTGGCCGGGGGCGAGGCGTTTTACGTCATCCTGCGCCGGATGCAGGCCAATAACTACGACCCGCACGCCCTGCCCTCGCCGCTGCTCGGCAAGCGTCCGCCCGCTTTCGCGCTGCCCGGCACCAACGGGATGCAGGGCTTCGCCAATACCGACCTCGCCGCCCCGCCCAAGCCGATGCTGGTGAACTGGTTCGCCTCATGGTGCGTGCCTTGCCTGCAAGAGGCGCCGATGCTGGCCAAGCTCGCCGCCGAGGGCCTGACGATCTGGGGCATCGCCTATGAAGACGATACGCAGGCCCTGGCGCAGTTTCTCCAGCAAAACGGCAACCCGTATCAGCGCCTCGCCACTGATGCCGCGGGCACGACCGCCATCAACTGGGGCGTTTACGGCGTGCCGGAGACGTATTTCATCGATAAGACCGGCATCGTGCGCTGGCGCTATGCCGGGGCGCTCACCGATGACGTCGTGGCGCGATACCTCAACCCGCTGCTGGCGAAATATTCATGAGGCGCTGGCTGTTTCTGCTGGCGCTGCTGCCCGCTTTGGCCCTGGCGCAGGACATGGTGACGCGCGACGGCGTGACGATGACCGCGGCGCAGGAGGCACAGGCCGAGGCGATCGGTGATCAGCTCCGCTGCCTGGTGTGCCAGAATGAGAGCATCGAGGATTCCGACGCCAAGCTGGCGGGGCAGCTGCGCGGCATCATCCGCCAACAGGTGGTGCAGGGCGTGCCGCCCAGTCAGATCATGGATTACATGGTGCAGCGCTATGGCATTTTCGTGCTGCTCAAGCCCCCGGTCTCGCCGCTCACCTGGCTGCTCTACGCCATGCCCGCTTTGGCCCTGGCGCTGGGTGGCATGGCTTGGCTCTTCGCCGCGCGGCGCAAGGCCGCGCCCCCCGCCCCGCTCTCCGAGGCCGAACGCGCCCGGTTGGATGAATTGCTATGATCTTCGCCGCGATGCTGGCCCTGGCGCTGGCGCTCACCGCCCCGCTGGCGTTCGCCTTCCGCCCGCCGCGCTTTTTACGCTCACGGCGCGAGGCGGCGCTCGCCACCCACCGCGCCCAGCTCGCCGAGCTGCGGCGCGAGCATGAGGAGGGCCGCATCCCCGAGGCCGAATATCAGGGCGCGCGGCTGGAGGTGGAGCGGCGGCTGCTGGCGGCGGATGGCTTCGCCGCGCCCGAGCTCACCGGCAACGCCAAGCCGCTGCTGATCGCCACGCTCATCGCCCTGCCGGTGATGGCCTTCGCGCTCTATCTGCCGGGCAGCACGCCGACCGTGCCCTCGGAGCCGCATACGCAATGGGCGGCGCGGCAGGCGGCGGAGACGGCAAAACTGGACCAGTTCATAGGCATTCTGCGCGCGCATCTGGCGCAGGTGGACCCGAACTCGCCCGATGCCAGCCAGGGCCAAGCCTATCTGGCCGAGGCGCTGGCCGAGGAGGCCGGGGCCGTGACCCCCGAGGCACTGTCGCTGTTCCAGCAATCTTTGGCGCATGCGCCGCCGGGGGCCTCGTGGCGGGCGCTGGATGAGCAGCGCATCGCCCAGGCCCAGGCAGTGTCTTCACAATAGGCCCAAACGGCTTACATAGGCTGACATGGAACAGCCAAAGACCGAAAACGCCGCCACGCCGGCGCCGCAGCCCGCCCCCGCCAAGCCCGCCGCCCCTAAAATGCCCAAGGAGATCGGCGGCCCCACCGGCCCCGAGCCGACCCGCTACGGCGATTGGGAAAAGAACGGCCGCTGCTCGGATTTCTGAGCCGCTGAAGGCTCAGGCGTTCGGCGCTTCCAGCCGTGCCAGTTTGACCAGCGCGCGCAGCGTATCCTGCGCATATTTCATGCGCGCCGCCACATCCATCTCGCGCGCCACCACCAGCTTCTGGTCGGGGCGCAGCTTGACCAGCCCGCCCTTGGTACCGATCCACTGGATCAGCCCGGCGGGGTTGGCGAAATCATTCTTGCGGAAGCCGATGACCATGCCCTTCGGCCCGGCATCCAGCTTCTCGACATTCGCCTCGCGGCAGGCGCGCTTGAGGGCCACGGTCTCCAGCAGGTTTTCGACCTCGGGCGGGAGCGGGCCGAAGCGGTCCGCCAGTTCCACCGCCAGGGCCTCGGATTCGGCGTCGGTGGTGAGCGCACCGATGCGCCGGTAGAGGCCGAGCCGCACCGGCAGGTCGGCCACATAGGTCTCGGGGATCAGCACCGGCAGGCCGAGATTGATGTTCGGCGTCCAGTCCCGCTCCACGGCCTTTTGCTTGCTGCCCTCGGCGCGGATGGCGTTCACCGCGTCTTGCAGCATCTGCTGATACAACTCGATGCCGACCTCGCGGATATGGCCCGATTGCTCGTCGCCCAGCAGATTGCCCGCGCCGCGCAGATCGAGGTCGTGGCTGGCCAGGGTGAAGCCCGCGCCCAGCGTGTCCAGCGTCTGCATCACTTCCAGCCGCTTCTCGGCGGCGGGCGAGAGGCGGTGATAAGGCGGCCAGGTGAGATAGGCGTAGCCCCGCTGCTTGCCGCGCCCCACGCGCCCGCGCAGCTGGTACAGCCCGGCCAGGCCGAACATGTCGGCACGGTGGATGATGATCGTGTTCACCGCCGGCATGTCGAGGCCGGATTCGACGATGTTGGTGGCGAGCAGGATGTCGAACTTGCCTTCGCCGAACTCGGTCATCACCCGCTCCAGCTCGCCGGCCGCCAGCCGGCCATGCGCCATCACGGTGCGGATCTCGGGCGCGATCTCGCGCAGCCGCGCGGCCATCGGGTCGAGATCCTCGATGCGCGGCACCACGCAGAAGATCTGCCCGCCACGGAATTTCTCGCGCGCGATGGCCTCTTTGATGACCAGGCTGTCGAACGGCATGATGAAGGTGCGCACGGCCAGCCTGTCCACCGGCGGAGTGGTGATGAGCGAGAGGTCGCGCACCCCCGTCAGCGCTAGTTGCAGCGTGCGCGGGATCGGCGTGGCGGTGAGGGTGAGCACATGCACGTCGGCCTTCAGCTCCTTCAGCCGCTCCTTGTGCTTGACGCCAAAATGCTGCTCCTCATCCACGATCAGCAAGCCGAGATCGGCGAATTCCACGCCCTTGGCCATCAGCGCATGGGTGCCGATAACGATGCTCACCGTGCCATCGGCCAGCCCGGCCTTGGTGGCGGTGGCGTCCTTGGCCGAGACCATGCGCGAGAGCTGCGCCACCTTTACCGGCAGCCCCTCAAACCGCGCGGCGAAGGCGCGGTAATGCTGGCGGGCGAGCAGCGTGGTCGGCACCACCACCGCCACCTGGGCGCCCGACATCGCGGCCACGAAGGCGGCACGCAGAGCCACCTCGGTCTTGCCGAAGCCGACATCGCCGCAGATCAAGCGATCCATCGGCTTGCCGGTGGCGAAATCCTCCAGCACGTCGTTGACGGCTTTGGCCTGGTCCTCGGTCTCGGTATAGGGGAAGCGGGCGCAGAATTCGGCGAAGGCGCCGTCATCGGCGGTGAGCATCGGGGCCTCGCGCATCTGCCGCTCGGCGGCTAGGCGGATCAGCCCCGCCGCCATGTCCTGAATGCGGTTCTTGGCCTTGGCCTTGCGCGCCTGCCAGGAGGCGCCGCCCAGCTTGTCGAGCGACACGCCATCAGTCTCGTTGCCGAAGCGCGAAAGCAGGTCGATGTTTTCGACCGGCAGGAACAGCTTGTCGCCGCCATCATAGATCAGCTTCAGGCAGTCATGCGCGGCGCCGTTCACCATCACGGTTTCCAGCCCCTCATAGCGGCCGATGCCGTGGTCCTGATGCACCACGAGGTCGCCCGCCTCGATCTCGGTGGCGTCGGCGATGAACTGGTCGGCGCGCTTCTTGCGCTTGGGCGGGCGGGCGATGCGGTTGCCCAGAAGGTCCTGCTCAGCCACCAGGGCCAGACGGTCGGTGAGGAAGCCGCGCTCCACCGCCAGCACCGCCAGCGCCACCGTGCCCTTGGGCAGGGCGCGGGCCTCATCGGCGCTGGCCACCGGGCGGGTCTCGCGGATGCCGTGCTCCTTGAGCATCAGCGCCAGGCGCTCGCGCGAGCCGAAGCTCCAGGCGGCAAGAATCACGGTGCGCCCGGTCTCGGCCCATTTGGCGCGCAGCTCGGCAAAGGCCTCGAACGCCGCCACTCCCTGCCCGGTGAGGATCGGCGCCGGGCGGCCGCCTATATCCACGCCCTGGGCGCCGCCATCGGGTTTGGCGAAGGGGGTGATCTCGAAGCACGGCCCTTTGGCCAGGGCGGCGTTCCAGCCCTCGCACTCCAGATACAACATGCCGGGCGGGATCGCGCGGTAAGCCGGCTCGCCCGCGCGGGCGGGGGCGCGGCGCTCGGCATAATGGTCGGCGATCAGTTCCAGCCGCGCCGCCACCGCGCTCTCGGCCTGATGGTCGAGGCTGACCGAGGCGCCGGGGAGATAATCGAACAGCGTCTCCATGCTCTCGGCGAAGAGCGGGCCGTAATGCTCGATGCCGGGATGGCGATGCGCCTCGGTGACCGAGACGTAGAGCGGATCTTCCACGGCGCGCGGGCCGAACAGCTCGCGCCAGTTGGTGCGGAAGCGCGCCACGGAGGCGCTGTCGAACGAGACCTCGGAGGCCGGGTGGAAGTCGAGCCGCGTCAGCGCCTCGCCGGAGCGCTGGGTCTCGGGGTCGAAGCGCTTGATGCTCTCGATGGTGTCCCCGAACAGGTCGATGCGCACCGGGGCGGTCTCGCCAGCGGGGAAGATGTCGATAATGCCGCCGCGCAGCGAGAACTCGCCCGCTTCCATCACCGTGCCGGTGCGCCGGTAGCCATCGGCGTCGAGGAAGGCGGCGACATCCTCCAGCGCCACGCTGTCACCCACCGCGAGGCGCATGCCCGCCCCGGCCAGCGCCGTGCGCGGCGGCACTTTTTGCAGCGCCGCGTTCACCGTGGTGAGCAGGATGCGCTTTTTGCCCGGCTCGGCCTGCAAGCGGCTCAGCGTGGCGATGCGCTCGGCGATGATGCCGCCATTGGGGGAAACGCGGTCATAGGGCAGGCAGTCCCAGGCCGGGAAGGTGAGCACCTCGGCCTCGGGGCCGAAAAACCCGATCTGCTCGGCCAGGGCGGCGAGGCGCGTATCGTCGCGCGCGATATGCAGCACCGGGCCGTTATGCTCGGCCAGACGGCGCACCAGCACCAGCGCGTCCACCCCCTCCGGCGCGCCGTAAACCGGGATCATGCGCGGTTCAGCGCCGCTTCGCGGATGCGCCGCAGCATCGGGCTGTCGGCGTGAGCGGGGATCGGCGCGCGCCCGGTCAGCCAATCGGCCAGCTCGGCGTCGGGGAATTCCATCACCGCTTCCAGCTCGTCCAGTTCGGCCTCGCTCATCCCGGCGATTCGCGCCTTCACGAAATCGCCGATCAGCAGATCGTTCTCATAAGTGCCGCGGTGCTGGGCGCGGAAGATCAGGCGCCGGCGGCGGGTGTCCAGCATCTCGGGCGGGGTTGTGTCGTCGCTGCTCATGTCGGGTTGCGGTATAGGCGCGGTTTGGCCAAGAGTCAGCATGTGACCATGGATATTCTGCTCCCCTTGCGCGCGCCGATCTCCACCCTGCCGGGGCTGGGGCCGCGCCTCTCCGTGCTGATGGCCAAGCTGGTCGGCGGCGACACGGTGCGCGACGTGCTGTTCCATCTGCCGGTGGATGCGATCGATCGCCGCGCCACGCCGAAGATCGCCGAGGCCCAGCCGGGCGGCGTGGCCACGCTGCGGGTGGAGGTGATCCGCCACGAGCCGCCCGCGCGCAAGGGCCAGCCCTACCGGATCATCATCGGCGATGAGACCGGCTTCGCCGAGATCGTGCTGTTCCACGCGGCGCGGCTGGTGCAATTCCCGCTCGGGGCGCGGCTCGTCGTCTCGGGCAAGCTGGAGCGGTTCAACGACACGCTGGTGCTGCATCACCCGGATTATGTCGCCTCCCAGGCGCAGGAGCGGGAGTTCCCGTGGATCGAGCCGGTCTGGCCGCTCACCGCCGGGATCGTGCCGCGCATCATGCGCCGCGCCGCGCTCGGCGCGCTGGCGCGGCTGGGCGAGTTCCCCGAATGGCACGACCCGACGCTGCTCGCGCGGCGGCGCTGGCCGGGCTTCGTGGCGGCGCTGCGCGCCCTGCACGCCCCCGCCGAGATCCCAGATGCGCGCCCGGCCGAGCGCCTCGCCTATGACGAACTCCTCGCCCGCCAGCTCACCTTCGCCATCGTGCGCGGGATGCGCCGCCGCCGCCCCGGCCGCGCCTTGCTGGGTGACGGGCGGTTGCGCAAGGCGGCGCTGGAGCGGTTCGGCTTCACCCCGACCGCCGGGCAGGTGCAGGCGCTGGCCGAGATCGATGCCGACATGGCCGCGCCGCACCGCATGTTGCGGCTGCTGCAAGGCGATGTCGGCTCGGGCAAGACGCTGGTGGCGGTGCTGGCCTGCCTGCGCGCGGTGGAGGCAGGCACGCAAGCCGCCTTCCTCGCCCCCACCGAGATTTTGGCGAAGCAGCATTTCGCCACCTTCCAGAAACTTTCCCCCGTGCCCGTGGCGCTGCTCACCGGCCATGTGAAGGGCGCGGCGCGGCGGCAGACCCTCACCGCGCTGGCCGATGGCAGCCTGCCGATCGTCATTGGCACACACGCGATTTTTCAGAAACACGTCGCATTCCACGATCTCGGCCTCGCGGTGATCGATGAGCAGCATCGTTTCGGAGTCGATCAGCGTCTGGCACTGGGCGAGAAGGGCGACGCCACCGATCTGCTGGTGATGACCGCCACGCCGATTCCGCGCACGCTGCTGCTCACCCATTGGGCGGAGATGGATGTCTCGCGCATTACCGAAAAGCCGCGCGGGCGTGAGAAAATCACCACGACCTTGCACAGTCTTTCGGATCTCGAAAAAGTGGAGGCGGCGATCGCGCGGGCGATTACGGCGGGCGGGCGCGTGTATTGGGTTTGTCCGCTGGTGAGCGAGTCCGAGGCGCTGGACATCACCGCCACCGAGGCACGCTTCGCCCAGCTTCGCCAGCATTTCGGCGCGGCGGTGACGATGGCGCATGGCCAGATGGACCCCGCTCAACGCGACGCCGCGCTGCGCGACTTCGCCGAGGGGCGCGCGAGCATTCTTGTCGCCACCACGGTGATCGAGGTGGGGGTGGATGTGCCGGAGGCGAATGTGATGGTGATCGAACATGCCGAGCGCTTCGGCCTTGCCCAGCTGCACCAGCTGCGCGGGCGCGTGGGCCGCGGCGCGGCGAAAAGCTATTGCCTGTTGCTGCATGATACGAAACTCGGCGCCACCGCGGGCAAGCGCCTCGCCCTGCTGCGCGACACCGATGACGGTTTCCTGATCGCGGATGAGGATTTCCGCCTGCGCGGCGGCGGCGATTATCTGGGCACGCGCCAATCCGGCCTGCCCGGCTATCGCCTGGCCGACCCGGAGAAGCACGAGAAACTGCTAGAGATGGCGCGGCAGGATGCGGTGCTGCTGCTCCAGCGCGACCCCAAACTCACCAGCCCGCGCGGGCAGGCGGCGAAGATTCTGCTGAACCTGTTTGACCAGCGCGACGCCATCCAAACCCTGAGAGCCGGTTGATGCCCCCCTACCCCACACGCCCGCAAGTCGGGATTGGCGTGGTTCTGTTGCGCGGCGATGAGGTGCTGCTCGTGCGCCGGGGCAAGCCGCCCGCCATGGGCGCCTGGGCGCTGCCCGGCGGCAGCCAGGAGCTGGGCGAGACCGCCGAGGACGCGGCGCGGCGCGAACTGCGCGAGGAAACCGGGCTGGCATGCGGCCCGCTGGTGCTGGCCGGGCATGTGGATTCCATCCATCACGACCCGCATGGGCGCATCCAATTCCACTACACGATCCTGGACTTCGCCGCGCGCTATACCGGCGGCGAGGCCAAAGCCGGTGACGACGTGACCGAAACCGCCTGGGCGCGGCCGGAAGAGTTTGACGATTACGCGTTGTGGGACGAGGCTCGGCGGATCATCCGCGCAGCAATGTCTCTATTGCCCCCTTGAACTTCGCGGAATCCGGCGCGGTGGCGGAGGCGAACCAATCGGCGAAGCTGCCGTCGCGGCGGATCAGGTATTTGTAGAAATTCCAGCGCGGGCGCGCGAGAAACCCACCCTGCGCCGCGGCCCAGGCGAAGAACGGGTGCGCCTGCTTCCCCTTCACATGCACCTTCGCCATCATCGGGAAGCTGACGCCGTAATTCACCTCGCAGAACTGACCGATCTGCGCCGCGTCGCCCGGCTCCTGGTTGCCGAAATCATTGCATGGCACGCCGATCACGATCAGCCCCTTCGGCGCGCATTCCGTCCACAGCGCCTGCAACGCCTTGTATTGCGGGGTGAAGCCGCATTTGCTCGCGGTGTTCACCACCAGCAGCGGATGCCCGGCCAGGGCGCTGAGCGGATAAGGCTCGCCGCGCAGGGTCTCGAACGCGAAATCATGGGCGCTGGTCATTTTCATCCCCCGAACTTACACTTCCCGTATGAGCACAGAACCACCGATTACGGCGCTGATCAATGTGATGGCCGCGCTGCGCGACCCAGAGACCGGCTGCCCGTGGGACAAGGAGCAGAGCTTCGAGACCATCGCGCCCTATACGATCGAGGAAGCCTATGAGGTGCGCGCCGCCATCGAATCCGGCGATCCGGCGCAGCTCAAGGATGAGCTGGGCGATCTGCTGTTTCAGGTGGTGTATCACGCGCAGATGGCGGCTGAGCGCGGCTGGTTCAATTTTGACGATGTGGCGCGCAACATCGCCGACAAGATGATCCGCCGCCACCCGCATGTGTTCGGCGAGGAGGCCGCGCGCAGCGCCGCCGCGCAGACCGCCGCCTGGGAGGCGCAGAAAGCACAGGAGCGTCTGGCCAAGGCGCAGCACGGCGTGCTGGACGGCGTGGCCACCGCCCTGCCCGCGCTGAAACGCGCCCAGAAACTCACCGCCCGCGCCGCGCGGGTGAAATTCGACTGGCCCGACGCCGAAGCGGTTTTGGACAAGCTGGACGAGGAGGTCGCCGAGCTGCGCGCCGAACTGCCCGCCGCCGCGCCCGCACGCCTCAGCGACGAACTCGGGGACATGTTGTTCGTGCTCGCCAACCTCGCACGCAAGCTCGGCCAAGATGCCGAGACTTGCCTTGAGGGCGCAAATGAGAAATTCATCCGCCGGTTTTCACGCGTCGAGACTCTGCTCGCCGCCGAAGGCAAGACGCCCGCCTCCTCCAGCCTGGATGAGATGGATCGTCTCTGGAATGTCGCCAAGACGGAGGGGTTATGAAGACGCTGCTTGAAGGTTACGAGCGTTTCCGCAAAGGGTATTGGCAGGAGCACGAAGCGCTCTACACCACCCTGGCGCGGGACGGGCAATCGCCCCCGGCGATGGTCATCGCCTGCGCCGATTCGCGCGTGGCCCCGGAGATGATCTTTGATTGCGCGCCGGGCGATATCTTCGTGGTGCGCAATGTAAGCGCGCTGGTGCCGCCCTATGCGCCGGACAAGAATTATCACGGCACCTCGGCGGCGCTGGAATTCGCGGTTACCGAACTCCAAGTGCGCACCATTCTGGTGCTTGGCCATTCGCGCTGCGGCGGCATCCGCGCGCTGATGAAGGGGCCGGGCCAGGGCGGCGGGGACTTCATCAATTCCTGGATGGAAATCGCCAAGACGGCGCGGGCGCGGGTCTGCGATTCGCCCGAGGCCCCGGCGGATTTCGACGCCGCTTGCGAGCTGTGCGAGCATGAGGCGATCCGCGTCGCGCTCGATAACCTGCGCACCTTCCCCTGGGTGGCCGAGCGGGTGCGCGCGGGTACGTTGAGCCTGGCGGGGATGCATTTCAACGTCGAGACCGGGCTGCTCGAAGAAGTGAAGTGAAGCCTAGTTCCCTTGTAGGGAAAGCCGCGATGTGACATGCTGCGCCCCTAACCAAAACGAGGGACGCACGCATGGCCATCAACTCCAAACACCCCGAGACTCTGGCGCTGCACGCCGGCTGGCGCGCCGATGCCAGCACCGGCTCGGTGGCGGTGCCGATCCATCAGACCACGTCTTACCAGTTCCACTCCCCCGAGCACGCCGCGAATCTGTTTGCGCTGAAGGAGCTGGGGAACATCTATACGCGGCTGATGAACCCGACCACCGATGTGCTGGAGCAGCGCCTGGCGGCGATGGAAGGCGGCGTGGCCGCGCTGGCGGTAGCCTCGGGCCAGGCGGCGTCGGCCTATTCCATCCAGAACCTCGCCCGCGCCGGGGATAATGTGGTGGCCTCGACCGATCTTTACGGCGGCACCTGGAACCTGTTCGCCAACACGCTGAAGGACCAGGGCATCGAGGTGCGCTTCGTCGACCCCGCCGACCCGCACGCCTTCGCCAACGCCACCGATGCGCGCACCCGCGCCTATTACGCCGAAACCCTGCCCAACCCCAAGCTGCGCCTGTTCCCCATCGCCGAGGTGGCGGAAATCGGCCGCAAGCAGGGCATTCCGCTGATCATGGACAACACCGCCGCGCCGCTGCTGGTGCGCCCGTTCGAGCATGGCGCCGCGGTGGTGATGTACTCCACCACCAAATATATCGGCGGGCATGGCACCTCGCTGGGCGGGGTGATCATCGATGGCGGCAATTTCGACTGGGAAGCCTTCCCCGAGCGCCAGCCTCTGATGAACACTCCAGACCCGAGCTATCACGGCGCGGTCTGGGCCCAGGCGGTGAAGCCGCTGGGGCCGATCGCCTACATCATCCGCGCGCGCGTGGTGATGTTGCGCGACCTTGGCGCGGCGCTGTCGCCCTTCAATGCCTTCCAGCTCATCCAGGGGCTGGAGACGCTGCCGCTGCGCATGGCCCGCCATTGCGAAAACGCTGTGGCCGTGGCCAAGTTCCTGGCTCAGCGCAAGGATGTGACCAAGGTGATCCACCCCTCGCTCGCCACCGGGCCGGAGAAGGCTCTGGCCGACAAATATCTGCGCGGCGGCTATGGCGGGCTGCTGGGTTTCGAGCTGGCTGGCGGGGCCGAGGCGGGCAAGCGCTTCATCTCGGCGCTGGAGATGTTCTACCACGTCGCCAATATCGGTGATGCGCGCTCTCTGGCGATTCACCCGGCCAGCACCACGCATAGCCAGCTCAGCGAGGCCGACCAGCGCGCCACGGGCGTCTCGCCGGGCTATGTGCGCCTCTCCATCGGGCTGGAGCATATCGACGATATTCTGGCCGACCTGACCCAGGCGCTGGACAAGGCCCAGGGCTAAGGAGACGATCGGGGGCGCTCAGGCGCCCCCGGTTATTTGGTGAATTTCAGCGTCCAGCGGTCGCTCTCGCCAATGGCGAGATATTTGGCGCGGTTGGTTTGGCCCTCGCGCAGCGTCGGCGGCAGCGACCACACGCCATCCGGGTAGGTCTTGGTATCCTTCGGGTTGGCGCCGATCTCGGATGCCGCCACGAATTTGAAGCCCACGCTCTCGATCAGCGCCTTCGCGTAATCCTCGCGCACATAGCCGTTTTTCGCCTTCGGGTCCTGCGGCGCGGTGGTGGGAGCGCGGTGATCCTCGATGCCGAACACCCCACCCGGCTTCAGCGCCGCGTAAACCGCTTGCAGCAGCGCCGTGGCGCGGTCCTGGGCCATCCAGTCATGCAAGTTGCGGAAGGACAGGATGAGGTCGTAGCTGTCCGGCGCGCCGAGCGGGCCATGGCCAAACGGCACCGTATGCACACCGGGAAATTTCCGCGCGAAGGCGGCCTTGAGATCCTGCTCATGCGGGGTGAGGTCGGTGATCGCCCCGGTGTAGCTACCATGCGCTCGCAGATAAGGGGCGAGGATCTCGGTCCAATAGCCGCCGCCAGGCTGGAGCTCCAGCACTGATTGCGTGGGGCGCAGGCCGAAAAAGGCGAGCAATTCGGCGGGGTGGCGGTAGCGGTCGCGCGCCACATTGGCAGGACTGCGGCGCGGGCTCGCGATGGCGGCGGCGAGCGTGGCATCGGGCGTGTCAGCCGCGGCGGGCAAAGTCAGCGCCGAGGCGGCAAGCGTGGTGAACAGGCGGCGCGACAGATGCATGGCGGTCTTCCCGGCGGTTTGTCGTGATATAACGGGCACGGGAAACGGGAATTTTAGAGAATGGTCGGAGCGGCGGGATTCGAACCCACGACCCCCAGTCCCCCAGACTGATGCGCTACCAGGCTGCGCTACGCTCCGATCATCGTGGGGGCAGCCTGTAGCAACTTATCGCCGCGCCGCCAAGGGCAGCGGTGGATTTATTCAAAAATCAATCGAGAAGACGGCGCAATTCCTCCAGCGCGGAGAGTGTCTCGCCCAGCAGGGCGCGCAGGCGGTCGATCTCCGCCTCGGCCTTGTGGCGCAATTCGGGCTGCGGCTGGCGGCGCGGCGCGGCGGGGGCCGCTGCTGGCTCTGGCGCGGTTTCGGCCTGTAGGCCCGGCATCGGCAGTTCCGGCGCCGGCGGCGGGGCGGGCTTCCGGGGCGCGGCGGGCTCGTCCGGTATCTGGGCCTGGCGCTCAGCCTCGGCGGCGAGGCGCTCCTCCGCCGGCGCGGGCGGGATATTGTCGTGGAAACTGCCGCCGCCCTCGCGCAGCAGGCGCTGCACGCCCTTGATGGTGTAGCCCTGGGTGTAGAGAAGATCGGCTACGCGGCGCAGCAGCGCGACATCCTCGGGGCGGTAATAGCGCCGCCCGCCGCCGCGCTTGAGCGGGCGCACCTGCGGGAATTTGGTCTCCCAGAAGCGCAGCACATGCTGGGGCACGTGCAGCTCATCGGCCACTTCAGAGATGGTGCGGAACGCGTCGGCGGTCTTGCGCAGGCGCGGACGCCCCCCCTCGTGGCCGGCTTCGGTCAGGGCGTCGTCATCCGCGTTGAAGTCGTCTTCATCCACCATGCGGACCATCGATCTTTCCATCAGTGATTAGGATGCGGCCTGCCGGGGCGCCGACGTATTCACCGCATCACGCAAAATCTGGCTGGGGCGGAAGACAAGCACCCGCCGCGGCAGGATCGGCACTTCTATGCCGGTCTTCGGATTCCGGCCGATTCGGCGCCCCTTCTGGCGGACAGAAAATGTCCCGAACCCGCTGATTTTAACTGATTTCCCTTCCGCAAGCGCGTCGGCCATACGGTTGAGCACCAGCTCCAGCAGATCCGCCGATTCGTGCCGTGACAACCCCACGGTGGCATAGATCGCCTCTGTTAGTTGTGCACGGGTCAATGTGTTCATTTTGCAAGATTAGCACGAGATGTCTAAGAATCAATAATAACGTGCGCGAATCGCAGCGATCTCGCTAATCTTTGATAATGCTATTTGTTTTTGCGGCTTTTTATTGCGGCCGCCGGGTGGGGCTTACAGGCGCAACAGCGCTGAACCCCATGTCAAGCCCCCGCCGAGCGCCTCTAGCAGCACCAGCTGGCCGGGTTTGATCCGCCCATCCCTGACCGCCAGCGCCAACGCCAGCGGGATCGAGGCGGCGGAGGTGTTGGCATGCTGGTCGACGGTCACGACCACCCGCTCAGGCGGCAGGCCCAGCTTCTTGCCCACGCCGTCGATGATGCGCTTATTCGCCTGATGCGGCACCAGCCAGTCAATATCGGCGGCGCTCAGGCCGTTGGTCTCCAGCGCCTCGCTCACCGCGCCCGAGAGCAGGGTGACGGCATGGCGGAACACCTCCTTACCATGCATCACCAGATGCCCGGTCATCTCGGGGCGTCCCACCGCGCCATCCACATAGAGGATGTCGGCCAGCGTGCCATCGGCATGCAGGTGGGTGGAAAGCAGGCCAGGGCCGGATTTGGCGACGTTGCGCGCCTCCAGCAGCACGGCTCCGGCGCCATCGCCAAACAGCACGCAAGTGCCGCGATCCTCGAAATTGAGAATGCGGGAATAGACCTCGGAGCCGATCACCAGCACGCTCTCGACCTGCCCGGCGCGGATCATCGCATCGGCCACTGAAAGCCCGTAGATGAACCCCGAGCAGGCGGCGGAGAGATCGAAGCCAAAGGCGTTTTTCGCCCCGAGCGCGGCTTGGATATGCACGGCGGTGGAGGGAAAGGCGTTATCGGGCGTCGAGGTGCCGACGATGATCGCGCCCAGCGCCTCGGGGGTCAGCCCGGCGGCCGCCAGCGCCTCGCGCCCGGCGGCGGCGCCCATGAAGCTCGCGGTCTCGTGCGGGGCGGAGAAATGGCGCTGCCTGATGCCGGTGCGCTCGGTGATCCAGTCATCCGAGGTGTCCACGCGCTGCGCCATCTCGGCATTGGTGACGATGTGTTCCGGCAGGTAGGCGCCGGTCCCGGTGAGTACGGCGCGGCGGATCAGGATATCAGACATTCGGTGCGGCCATCGGCTTGGCGGAGAGCAGGGCACGATCCATCGCCGTCAAGCCTTCGGCGATGCGGCTATTGAAATCGTTGCTGATCATGTCCAGCGCCACATCAACCGCATGGGCGAAGCCCAGCGCATCCGTACCGCCGTGGGATTTAACGACAACGCCATTGAGCCCGAGCAGCACGGCGCCGTTATAGCGGCGCGGGTCCAGGGTCTCTTTCAGGCGCTTGAGCGCGCCGCGGGCGAAGATATAGCCCATTTTGGCCAGCGGCCCGGCGGTGAACACGCTGCGGAGCAGTTGGGCGACGAGCTTCAGCGCGCCCTCCCCCGTCTTCAGCGCCACATTGCCGGTGAAGCCGTCCGTCACCACCACATCGACAGTGCCGGCGGTGATATCGTGCCCCTCGACAAAGCCGTGAAACTGCTTCGCGATCGGGCTTTCGCGCAAACTGGCGGCGGCGGCGTTCAGCACTTCATCGCCCTTGCCTTCCTCGGAGCCGATATTCAGCAGCCCGATCGTGGGCGCCGGGAGCCCGAGCACGATGCGCGCGAAAACATCACCCATCAGCGCGAATTCGGTGAGGTTGCGGGAGTCGCAGACCACGTTCAGACCGAGGTCGAGCATCACCACATCGCCCTTGGCGGAGGGGGCGGTGGCGGCCATGGCCGGGCGGTCGATGCCATTCATGGTCTTCAGCACGATCTTGGACAGCGCCAGCAGCGCGCCGGTATTGCCAGCCGAGACGACGCCCGCGGCGTCTCCCGCCAGCACGGAATCAATCGCGCGGCGCATCGAGGAATCGCGCAGCCGCAACGCCACCGTCGGCTTCATGTCGCCGGTGATCGTCTCGCTCGTATGCCGCAGCGTGCAGCGGCCTTTCAGGCGCTTTGACGCGGCAATGAGCGGCGCCACCCGCGCTTCGTCCCCAAAGATCAGGAACTGCGCGAGTTGATGCCGCTCGGCCGCGATATCCAGCCCGGCGATGATCGCCTCGGGGGCGTGGTCTCCGCCCATGGCATCGACAGCCAGCATTTGGCTCCGGCTCATTGCCTACCTCGGGCGTTATCCATGACCGCCAAACCGGGGCTGCAGCGCTTAGACGCGAACGACGCCCTTGGCTTCCTTGCCGGCGCCGACAACCTCACGGTTGTCATAATGGCCGCAATGGCTGCAAACGTGGTGCGGACGCTTCAGCTCGCCGCAATTGGCGCACTCGGCATGCGCCTCGGCGCGCAGAGCGTGGTGGCTGCGGCGCATGCCAGCGCGCGACGGGGAGGTTTTACGTTTAGGTACGGCCATGAGCTTACGCCTTAAAATACTGTCTGAGTGATTGGAAGGCGCGGCGTAGCAGAGCCGCCGCCGCATCGCAAGTCATGCCTGCCCGCTCGCCCCGCATTCCTGGCCCGAATGGCGCATTTTCGCGCAAAATCTGGGGCTTAGTCGGGCTTGGCGACGCGGTTTTTCAGCTCTGCGAACGGGTGCGCGGAGTCGTCGCTGGCCTCTGCGGGCAGCGCGGCGCCGGGCTTGCGCGGATACGGGTCGAGCGCCAGGGCCAACTGCTCGGCCAGTGCGGCGCCGAGGTCGATGATCCCGTTGGCATAGGGCAATTCGTCCGGGTCATCGAGGGTTTCGGGCGAGAACGCCGCTTCCTCGTCATCTTCCGAGAACATCGACTCCGGCACGAAGCGCAGCTCGGCCTCCTCGGCGATGGCGGTCTCGAACGGCTCCAGCGTGACCACGCAGGTCTGAGTGACGCGGGCGCGCATCGTCAGAGTCGCGGCGATCACGCCGCCGCGCTCATGGCGCAGGGTGAACACCCCGCGCAGCGCGGCGATGCCGGGCAGGCCGAAGCGGCGGGCCAGCATGACGCACGCGGCGGGCTCGGCCACCAGCTCGTGTGTTTGTGGGTTTTCCTGTATAAGAGCGGCCTTGACCGTGCGGCTGAGTTCTTCGTCCATGCGCCTTTATATAGTATGAGCGCATTGACACGAAAGCCCCAGCCGTGAGACCCAGCCTGGGAAACACCTTGTCGTGGAATTGAGGATCATCGCGTGCGCCCTGCCAAGCTGACCTTTTCGCTCCTGTCCTGCGCGCTGCTGTCCTTGTCGGGATGCGCTGTGTTCTCCGACGCGCCGCATTACCGCGGCGTGGCCGTGTCTCAGCACGACCTTAACGAGCTGACGCCGGGGCTCTCGCAGCAGGCCGACGTGCAGGCCGTGCTCGGCCCGCCGACCTTTGTTGAAGAGTTCAACCAGAATAACTGGGATTACGTCTCGCAGGTCACGCATATGCGCATCGGCCAGACCGAGGGCATGAGCAAGCAGCACGTGGTGGTGATGAGCTTCGACAATAACGGCACGCTGCAGAGCATCACGCAGAAGGACACCGGCGACGCCATGCAGGTGGCGATGGATCGCAAGCGCACCCCGGCGCCGGGCGGGCGCGCCAGCTTCTTCCAGATGCTGATCGGCGGTGTCGGCAGCTACAACCCGCTCGGCACGGCCTCCGACACCAGCGGCAGCACCCCAGGCGCCGCCGGGCCAAGCATCGGCGGCACCGGCAATAGCGGCACGGGGTTCTGAGCCATGCGCCGGCGGGCTTTTCTCTCCGGCGTTTCCCTCAGCAGCCTGGGCGCGGCCTCGGCCCGGGCGCAATCGGTGCTCGGCGGCAGCCAGCCTTCCCTGCCCACGCCACCCAACCAGCAGGCAGCCAAGCTCGACGACACCGTGGGCGACGGGTTTTCGCGCATCGTCATCGCCCGCTGGGGCGACGGTGTGCTGCCCGGCGCGCCGCCCTTCAACCCGTTTCCGCTCACCGGGGCGCAGGCTGACACGCAATTTCCATATGACGGCGTCATCGCCGGGATGATCACGCCGCCCGTGGCGCAAGACGGCATCCCGCGGCAGGTGCTGCTGGTGGCCACGGGTGATGTGCCCGCGCGCATGGTCTTCCCCGACGGGGTTGATAATCCCGCCGTCGCCGGGCGCGAACAGGGCGTGACCATCCTCAACCTGCAATATCTCGGCGGGCGCTGGGTGACGGTGGATGGCGGCTATCAGTCCCGCCGCATTGCCGATGGCACGCTCTGCCGGATCTCCGGCCCCGTGGCGGCGGCGATCGGCACCACGGTGCAGGGCGTGCTGGCTCCACAGGCGGGCTGCGCGACACCCTGGGGCAACGCGCTGCTGGCCGAGGGGCATACCGGCCCATGGCTGCAACGTCTGGCCGGGGTGGGCTACGGCTATGCCGATCCGGCTCAGGCGCCGCGCTTCGGCTGGGTGGTGGAGTTGGATGCGCTCCACCCGTTGAGCATTCCGGTGAAGCGCACGGCGCTGGGGCGGATCGCGCGGGCGGGCATCGCCGCCACGCAGACCAGCGATGGCCGCCCGGTGGTGTTTTTCACCCAGGATGATCCGGCCGGGTTCCTGTTCCGCTTCATCGCCGCCACCAACGCCACGGACGGCACGGCGCTGGATTCGGGCACGCTGGCGGTGGCGCAGATCCAGGGCAGCGCGATCAACTGGGTTGAACTCGGCACCGATGTGCCGAGTCTGGTTGGGCTGGTCGGAGCGGCGGCACAGGCGGGCGGCTCGGCCTTCGATGCTCCGGGCGGCCTCGCGCTTTCGCCCGACGGCAATGCGCTCTACCTCGCCTGCCGCGGCAACCCCGCACGCACCCAGGCCGACGCGCTCAACCCGCGCACCGGCGACGATAACGGCCACATCATCCGCTTCGCCATTCCGGGCGGCGATTTAACGGCCAGGAGCTTCGCCGGCCGGCTCGTGCTGGTGGCGGGGAATCCGGCCAGTGCCCCGGCCACGCAATATGGTCCGGGCAGCATGGCCTGGCTGCGTCAGCCGCGCACCCTCAACCTCGGCCCGCAAGGGCAGCTCTGGATCGGTACCGATCAGGGCGGCGACACGAGTCAGACGGCGGACGGGTTGTTCGTGATGCAGACCGGCGGCGCGGTGCCCTGGATGGTGAGCGCCGCCTATCTCGCCCCCAAGGGTGCGGCCATCGGCGGTGCGGCGTTTGACGCCGCCACCCACACCATTTTTGGCATGGTCCGCCACCCTGGCGCCACGCCGACGGCGAGTTTCAACTTCCCCGCCACGCGCTGGCCGACATTATTGCCGAACATGCCGCCGCAGAGCACCGTGATCGGGCTCGTGCAGCAAATGTAAAGATCGGGCGGCGGAGGGATGAACCTCCGCCGCTTCCGGTTTTAGAACACTTGTTCGCCGTGCAGCGAGATATCCAGACCTTCGCGCTCCTGGTCGCGGCTTACGCGCAGGCCGATCACGGCGTCGGTGAATTTGAGCAGCGCCCAGCTCACCACCGCGCAATAAACAATGGTGGCGCCCACGCCCACGGCCTGCACGCCAAGCAGGTGCCAGCCGCCCTGCGCCACCCCGCCCGAGAGCGGGCCGAAGGCGAACCAGCCGGTAGCCAGCGTGCCGATGATGCCGGCGATGCCATGCACGCCGAAGGCGTCGAGGCTGTCGTCATAGCGCAGTTTGCGCTTCAGCGAGGTGGCAGTGAAATAGCAGACGAAGCCAACCGCCAGCCCGATCAGCAGCGCTGGGCCGGGCAGCACGTAGCCCGCCGCCGGGGTGATGCCGACCAGCCCCGCCACCGCGCCCGAGATGGCGCCGAGCACCGAGGGCTTGCCGTGCATGTACCACTCCACCGCCGTCCAGGAGAGCGTGGCCCCGGCGGCGGCGATCTGCGTGACCAGCACGGCCATGCCGGCGCGGCCGTTGGCGCCCATGGCGCCGCCGGAGTTGAAGCCCATCCAGCCGATCCAGAGCAGCGAGGCGCCGATCACCGCGTAGCTCAGGTTCCACGGCGCCATGTTTTCGGTGCCGTAGCCCAGGCGCCGCCCGAGCATAAGCGCGCACACCAGGCCGGTGATGCCGCAATTAATCTCTACCACCGTGCCGCCCGCGAAATCGGCGATTCCCATCTGCGCCAGCCAGCCGGTCGGCTCCCACACCCAATGCGCCAGCGGGGCGTAAACGAAGACCGACCACAGCGTGAAAAACAGCAGCATGGCCGAGAATTTCATGCGGTCGGCGCAGGCGCCGGTGACCACCGCCGGGGTGATGATGGCGAAGCTCATCTGGAACATCAGGAACACGGTCTCGGGCACCGTGGTCGGCTGCGCGAAGGGCGTGCCCGCGGCGATGGTGAAGGCCTGGTTCCAGCCAGTCCAGATGCCGTTGAGCAGCAGGCGCGAGGTGCCGCCGAGCAGAGCGTCGCCGGGCGTGAAGGCGAGCGAGTAGCCGGCCACCACCCACAGCACCGTAACCAGCGCGCAGAGCATGAAGGACTGCATCATCGTCGCCAGAATGTTCTTCTTGCGGACCATGCCGGCATAAAACAGGGCCAGGCCGGGCACGGTCATCAGCAGGACGAGAACCGTGCACATCAACACCCAGGCGGTATCGCCCGGATCCACATGCTGCATTTTTATTTCCCTTTGCCGGGGTGACTGGAGTTTGTCTTCCCCGGAAGCAGGGGCGCAAGGGGCGTGCTAGGCAGTCTGCTGCGTTGCGTCAAGCGCCCGGAATGGTCTTGCCGGGGTTCAGCACTCCCGCCGGATCGAGCGCCTGTTTGACCGCCCGCATCAGTCCCAGCGCCACGGGCGATTTATGCGCCGCCATGCCCGTCAGGCGGAGCTGGCCGATGCCGTGCTCGGCGGAAAAACTGCCCCCGAATGAGACGGCCAGTGACTCGACGGCCTCGCTGATCGCGGCCTTTGGCAAGGTGGTCAGCGCCGCCCCCTGGGGCGGGCGGATATTGATGTGCAGATTGCCATCGCCGAGATGGCCGAAGATATTGGGGATGCAGCCGGGGAAGTCCCGCGCCACCAGCGCGTGCACGGCGGTCGCCATCGCGGGGATCCGCCCCAGCGGCACCGAAATATCGTGCTTCACCGCGCCGCCGCTGGCCAGCTCACCTTCAGAGATCGCCTCGCGCAGCGCGATGAAGCGCAACCGCTCACGCTCGGATTGCGCGATCACGGCGTCGCTCGCCAACCCCTGCGCCAGCGCGTCGGCCAAAACGCTCTCCAGCGTGGCGGCGGGGGCGTGCGCCGGGTCGGTGGCGGAGATCTCCAGCAGCACATAGCCCGGCGCGGCGAAGGGCAGCGCGCCGCCCGCGAGTTGCCCCGCGCCCAGCGCCAGGGCTTTATCCTCCATGTATTCGCACAGCGTCAGCCCCGCCCCGGCGGCGGCGCGGGCGGATTGAAACAAGCGCAGCGCGGCCTCGGCCGAGGCCACCCCGGCCAGCGCACTGGCCCGCGCGGCAATGGCCGGATACAGGCGCAGACACGCGGCGGTGATGATGCCGAGCGTGCCCTCGGCGCCGATGAAGAGCTGCTTGAGGTCGTAGCCGGTATTGTCCTTGGGCAGCGCGGCCAGCCCGTCCCAAATGGCGCCATCGGCCAGCACCACCTCCAGCCCCAGCACCTGGGCGCGCATGGAGCCGTAAGAGAGCACTTGCATGCCGCCCGCATTGGTCGAGATCAGCCCGCCAAGGCGCGCCGTGCCCTCGGCGCCGAGGCTTACGGGGAAGAAGCGCCCGGCCTCGGTCGCGGCGTTTTGCAGCTCCACCAGCGTCAGCCCGGCCTCGGCAATGATGCAATCCGCCGCGAGGTCGAGCGTGCGGATGCGGTTCATGCGGTTAAGGCAGAGGATGAGCTGGGGCGCACCAGCCACCGGCACCGCGCCTGCAACCAGCCCGGTATTGCCGCCCTGGGGCACGATACCCACGCCGTGCGCGGCGCAGAGTTTCACAATGTCAGAGACTTGCGCGGTGGTCTTAGGCAGGGCGACGGCGACGGCCGGGTTTTGCACCAGGCCGCGCCAGTCGCGCTCATAGGGGGCGCGGTCTTGCGGGGCGGTGAGTAGCCCCCCCTGCCCCAGCACCGCGCTTAGGGCGGCGAGCAGCGCCGCCGGCACGTTACGCCTTCGCCTTGCCCTGCTTGTGGGCCAGGGCCTCCTCCGCCGTGGCCACGCCGCCATGCGCGGCCGACCACGCCATCGGGTTCTCCAGGAATTTGCGCACGCCCGAGAGCGCGGCATCGGAGAAATAAGGCTGGTTTTTCGCGGCTTCCAGCACATCCCACCAGGTGCAGAGATGATGCAGCGAGATGTTCATGCCCGCCAGCGTCTCGAAGCTGCCGGGGAACACGCCGTAGAAGAACACCACGAAGGTATGGTTGCAGATCGCCCCGGCCTCGCGCAGCGCCTTGGCGAACTGGATCTTGGAGCCGCCATCGGTGGTCAGGTCTTCCACCAGCAGCGTCTTCAGCCCCTCCGGCACGTCGCCCTCGATCAGCGCGTTGCGCCCGAAGCCTTTGGGCTGCTTGCGGATATAGGCCATCGGCGCGGACATGCGCTCGGCGATCCAGGCGGCGAAGGGGATACCCGCCGTCTCGCCGCCCGCCACGGCCTGGATGGTCTCGTAACCGACATGGCGGGAGATCTTCTCCACCGCGAGATCGCAGATCTTGGCGCGGGCGCGGGGGAAATAGATGATCTTGCGGCAATCGATATACACCGGGGACTTCCAGCCAGAGGTGAGCGTGTACGGGTCCTCGGGCCGGAAGTTCACGGCCTTGATCTCCAGCAGCAGCTTCGCCGTGGTCAGCGCGGCGTCGCGGTCCCAGTCGCTCGCCCAGTCGATTTTCGCGGCAATCCGGCCACTCATGTCATCACTCCGAAATTTGCAATCCGGCCCCTCTCCTAAACCGCCCGTCGCGGCGCGTCCATGCACCCCGCTCCCCGGTAGGGTTGTGTAGCGTGGCCAGGGTGTTATTGGAGGGGCGCGATTGAATTGGAGAGAGACCCTGACATGGCAAAAATCAAGGTAAAAAACCCCGTCGTGGAGATGGACGGCGATGAGATGACCCGGATCATCTGGGGCTTCATCAAAGACAAGCTGATCCTCCCCTATCTCGACATCGACCTGAAATATTACGACCTCGGCATCGAGCACCGCGACGCCACCAACGACCAGGTGACGATCGACGCCGCCAACGCCACCAAGCAGTATGGCGTGGCCGTGAAATGCGCCACCATCACTCCGGATGAGGCGCGCGTTCAGGAATTCGGCCTGAAGAAGATGTGGAAGAGCCCGAACGGCACCATCCGCAACATTCTCGACGGCACCATCTTCCGCGAGCCGATCATCTGCAAGAACGTGCCCCGCCTGGTGCCGCATTGGAGCCAGCCGATCGTGATCGGCCGCCATGCCTATGGCGACATCTACCGCGCCACCGAGACGAAGATCCCCGGCCCCGGCAAGGTGCAGCTGGTGTACACGCCCGAAGGCGGCCAGCCGCAGATCATGGATGTGCACGATTTCAAGGGCCCCGGCGTGACCATGGGCATGCACAACACCACCGCCTCGATCGGCGGTTTCGCCCGCGCCTCGTTCAACTACGCCCTGTCGCGCGGCTACCCGCTGTATCTCTCCACCAAGAACACCATCCTGAAGGCCTATGACGGCACCTTCAAGGATACGTTCCAGACGATTTACGAGACCGAGTTCAAGGACAAGTTCGAGGCGGCGGGGCTGACCTATGAGCACCGCCTGATCGATGACATGGTGGCCTGCGCCCTGAAGTGGAGCGGCGGCTATGTGTGGGCCTGCAAGAACTATGATGGCGACGTGCAGTCCGACATCGTGGCGCAGGGCTTCGGCTCGCTCGGCCTGATGACCTCGGTGCTGCTCAACCCGGATGGCTCGGTGGTGGAGTCGGAGGCCGCGCACGGCACCGTGACCCGCCATTACCGCGAGCACCAGAAGGGCCGCACCACCTCGACCAACCCGATCGCCAGCATCTTCGCGTGGACGCGCGGCCTGATCTATCGCGGCAAGTTCGACGGCACGCCGGACGTGTCCGCCTTCGCCGAGACGCTGGAGAAGGTCTGCGTCGAGACCGTGGAGTCGGGCCACATGACCAAGGATCTCGCGATCCTGATCGACAAGAACGCCCCCTGGCTGAACACCCAGGACTTCCTGGACAAGATCGACAGCAACCTGAAGGCGGCGATGAAGTAACGAAAAAGCCGGCGGGGATCACCCGCCGGCCCGTGATCTGCCAGATGACACCCGGTCCTGCGCGCAGGACCGGGTGTTTTCGTTTCAGCCCTTGTCCGCGGCCAGCGGATAGGTGTTCTCCCACCCGCCGCCCAGCGCCTGATAGAGCGTGACCAGATCAGTGCCCAGCCGCTCTTGAGACTGCGCCTGGTTCTGTTGCGCGCTCAGCAGCGCCTGCTGCGCGTTCAGCACCGAGAGATAGTCGATCAGCCCCTGCTTATACTGATCCTCGGCCAGGTTGAGGGCGATCTGCGCCTGCTGCACGTCGTTGTTCAGGGCATCGAGCGTGGCGTGCTCCTGGGTGTAGTTGGTCAGCGCCGTGTTCACCTGGGTGAAGGCGGTGATCACCGTCTTGGCGTAGCCGATCGCGGCTTCCTTCTGCTGCGCCTTGCGCAGTTGCAGCTGGCCGGTGAGCTGCCCGCCCTCAAACAGCGGCAGCGTGATCTGCGGCCCGGCGCCATAGGTGAGTGCCTTCCATTCATTGAGGTCCTTGAACTGCATGGCCTGTAGCGAGGCCGTGCCGTTCAGCGAGATATCGGGGAAGAATTGCGCCTTCGCGACGCCGATCTCGGCGGTGGCGGCATGCAGATCCTCGGTGGCCTCGCGCACATCCGGGCGGCGGGTCAGCAGGTCTGAAGGCAGGCCCACCGGCACGGAAGGCGGGGTAACTGGCACCGGGGCGGCGTTGACGAGATCGGCGGGCAGACCGGACGGCGTCTGCCCCAGCAGCAGGCCGATCTGGCCGATCAGCGCATCGCGCTGGGCGGTGAGCGTGGGCACCTGCGCCTCGATCGAGGCGGCGGTGGCCTTGGCGTCGGCCACGTCCAGCGCCGTGGTCAGCCCGGCCTGCTGGCGTTCGGTGGTGAGGGTGACGAGCTGGTTGGCCGAGTCGAGGTTTTTCTGGGTGATCGCCAGCACCGCCTCGGTGCCGCGCAGCTGGATATAATTGCTCGCCACCGCGGCCTCGACATTGAGCAGCCCGGCGCGGCGGGCTTCGGCGGAACTGCGCGCCTTGGCCACGGCGGCCTCCACGGCGCGGCGGTTCTTGCCCCAGAGGTCGAGGTCGTATTGCAGCTGCAACCCGTATTGGTAGAGGTCGTAGGGCTGGATTACCGCCGGAAAGGCTTGGCCGAACATGCCGTTCGGGCTGTACTGGCTCACCTTGCTGCGCGAATATGAGGCATCGGCACCGAGGCTGGGATAGAGCACCGCCCCCTGCATCTTGGCCTCGGCCTCTGCCTCCAACAGGCGCTGGGTGGCGATCTGCAGATCGAGATTCTGCGTCACCGCCGCGCTTTCAAGCTGCGTCAGTGTCGGGTCGTTGAAGCTCGTCCACCATTGCGGGTCAACCGCATCGCCCGACACATACGGGCGCGCGCCGGTTGGGGCGTCATTGGTGTAGCTGCCCGGCACCGCGGGGTGCGGCGCCTTGAAATCCGGCCCGACCATGCAGCCGGACAGGGCCAATGACAGGCAGACAGTGCCCAGCAATTGCAGGCGGCGCGAGGCGAGAGACACTTGCGAGAACTCCGTTATGAAGCCGTTTTAACGTGGCGTGCATGCATAGCAACGCCTGGGCGGCGATTATAGAGATAAAGGCGGCTGCGCGCGAAGCGTCAAGCCTGCTGTCAAAATCTGCACGGGTGCGGCGCTGCCGCGTTCAAGTTTCGTGCGTTGCCATGGTTTTTTGCAATCCCTGATTTTGCGGCAGAGCATGGCGATGCGGTTGATCGCGCCACCGTGCGGCTGTGTGGAAAAGGCGCAAAATGATGCAACTTAAAGATGTCTATCACGTACGCGCAGGTGGACGGAGCGATTTGAAAACAATTTTGAAAAAACGTATATTTGTGTTTTTTATCAATGTTCTATGGGCCATTTCATGCAAGGCTTAAATCCCAATAATTAACAAAAATTAATTAAACAGTAATTCAGATTCGGGGTTGCATCCGAGTCGATTTTGGAGGTTATGCTAGCATAGGTTGTATTATTAACTAAATTTAAGGGATTATGGATGGCTGCCGCGACGTCTCTCGATGCGCTTGTTCGTCATAAACTCCGCTCCTGGCCGCAGCACCCGCCGGGGCTGGCGGACCACGATTTCGGGGCCCGTGGCTGCTGGATGCGCGCGCGTCCGGGAGCGGTGGACGATAGCGACCATCCCTACCTGAAGCTGCCCGGCAGTAACCGGCTGCGCACCATTCCCGACGGGCTGTGGCTGTGCTTTGGCGGCACGGAGCGCGACCCGTATGTCGATATCTTCGCCATCGAGGCCTGCGGCGGGTTTCAAAATCTGCTCGACAAGCGCTCGCGCTTCGCGCCTTCGATGCACTCGCTGCTGGCGGTCTGCCCGCTGGAATGGCTGCACCAGCCGGTTTCGCCCTCCAACGCCATGCGGCGCTGGCGCTATACCGGGCTGCTGCGCGACGAGCCGCGTGGCCCGCTGGTGCTGCCGGTGCGCGACATCCGGGTGATGTATGCCCTGCGGCCACGGCAATATGAGCATTTTGCCGCCACCCAGATCCCGCACGCGCATGAATTCTTCGCCCCGATCGGCGCGCTCATCGGGCCGGAAGGCTGGCAGCACCCGACTCTGCGGGCCTTCATCGCCCGCACCTCGCCCCGCGCCAATTTCTGGGATTTCGCGGCCGCTTCAGCCGCCTGAGGCCTGCTCCGCGGCCAGCAGCGCCGCCGTCGCCGCGGCCCGGCCATCGGCCACTGCCTTGGCCAGCGAAGTGCCGTCCAGCTCACTGGCGATGGCGTCGCGCACCCGGCGCATCACGCGGCGGACATCGCAGGCTTGTTCATCCTTGCACTCATCGCAGCGGCGGTAATAATTCACGCTCACACAGGCCAGCGGCGCCAGCGCGCCATCCATGATCCGCACCACCTGGCCAAAGGTGATGAGGTCGGCCGGCTTGGCCAGGGCATAGCCGCCCCCGCGCCCGCGCCGCGAGCGCACGATGCCGTTGCGGTTGAGCTCCAGCAGGATCGCTTCGAGGAATTTCTTCGGCAGGTTTTCGCGCTCGGCGATCTCGCTCACCAGCAACAGGTTGTCACTGTTTTCCTTGGCCAGCACCATGAGTGCCTGCAACGCGTATTTGCACTTTTGCGACAGCATGATCCTGCTCCGTTATCCAAGCAACCTATAGGTTTTCTTCTACAACACCCACTCCCCGGAGGAAATGGTTTCCTGCCGCCTATATGGTGGTTGTCTATGGGTTTTCTAGGATCTGTCGTCTATTCTTCCCCGGCGAGGCTCAGCCCCACCGCTTCCGCGACCTTGACGCCATCCACCCCGGCCGAAAGGATGCCCCCGGCATAGCCCGCCCCCTCACCCGCTGGATAGAGGCCGCGCACGTTGAGCGAGCAGAAATCCTTGCCACGCGTGATGCGCACGGGTGACGAGGTGCGGGTTTCCACGCCGGTCAGCACCGCATCCGCCCGGTCGAAGCCGGGGATTTCCCGCCCGAAGGCGGGCAGCGCCTCGCGGATGGCGGCGATGGCGTAATCGGGCAGCGTGGGGGCGAGGTCGGTGAGATGCACGCCGGGCTTGTAGGAGGGCAGCACGTCGCCGAATTCATGCGAGGCCCGCCCGGCCAGGAAATCTCCCACCAGCTGCCCCGGCGCCTTATAGCCGCCACCCCCAGCGACAAAGGCGGCACTCTCCCAACGGCGCTGGAATTCCACCCCAGCCAGCACATCGCCGGGATAATCGGCCGGGCTGATGCCGACCACGATGCCCGCATTGGCGTTGCGCTCGGCGCGCGAATATTGGCTCATGCCATTGGTCACCACGCGCTCGGGCTCCGAGGTGGCGGCCACCACCGTGCCGCCGGGGCACATGCAGAACGAATAAACCGCGCGCCCGTTACGCGCATGATGCACCAGCTTGTAATCCGCCGCGCCCAGAATCGGGTGGCCCGCGCTGGGGCCGAAGCGGTGGCGGTCGATCATCGATTGCGGATGCTCGATGCGGAACCCCACGGAGAAGGGCTTGGCCTCCATGAACACGCCACGCTCATGCAGGGTGGCGAAGGTGTCGCGCGCCGAATGGCCGATCGCCAGCACCACATGGCTGGTCTCGATATATTCGCCCGAGGCGAGGAACAGCCCGCGCATCTGGCCGTCGTGGATGTCGAAATCGGTCACCCGCTCGCCGAAGCGGTATTCCCCGCCCAGCGACTCGATTTTGGCGCGAATCGATTCGACCATGCTGACCAGCCGGAACGTGCCGATATGCGGCTTGGCGACGTAGAGAATCTCCTCCGGTGCGCCGGCGGCGACGAATTCAGTGAGTACCTTGCGGCCGAGGTGGCGGGGGTCCTTGATCTGCGAATACAGCTTACCGTCGGAAAACGTGCCCGCCCCGCCCTCGCCGAACTGCACGTTGGAGTCCGGATTCAGTTCACCGCGCCGCCACAGGCCCCAAGTGTCCTTGGTGCGCTCGCGCACCAGCTTGCCGCGCTCCAGGATGAGCGGGCAAAACCCCATTTCCGCCAGCACCAGCGCGGCGAAGATGCCGCACGGGCCGGTGCCGATCACCACCGGGCGTCTGGCCGGGCGGCGCGTGGCGCGGGCCAGGAATTTATAGCTCACATCCGGGCTTGGCTCGCCTGTGGCCACGTCCACGGACAGCTCGGCGTCGATGGTATAAACCAGCTTGATGTCGCTCTTGCGCCGCGCATCCCAGGCGCGGCGATAGACATTATAGGAGAGCAGCGCCGCCTCCGGCACGCCGAACCCGGCGGCGATGGCGGCCCGCAATTCGGCCTCGGTGTGGTTGAGCGGCAGGCGGAGTTCGGTCAGGCGGCGCATTGGGTGAGACTCAGGAAATCCATTATGCAGGCTCTACAACCGGAGCGCCGTCAACGCCAATGTCCCTCGTCATCGATCTGCGCTGCCTGCAGGATGTGAATTATTACGAGCGTGGCATCGGCAACCACGCGCGCAACCTGCTGCGCCATGCGCCGGAGCCGTTCATCGGGCTCATCGACCCTGCCCTGCCGCCGCTGCCCGCCGAGATCGCGGCGCTGGCGGCGCAGCTCTCACCGCATGCCTATATCCCCGGCGCGCGCATGCTGCTCAACCCCTCGCCCTTCACGCCCAACCAAGCCTTCCTCGCCCGGCTGCTCACCGATCCGGCGGTGCTGAAGGCGGTGTGCGTGCATGACTTCATCCCCTATGACGACCAGGCGAACTACCTCACCCACGCCGCCGAGCGGCGGGACTATTTCACCGCCATGGCCTGGCTGCGGCGCTACGACGTGTATTTGCCCAATTCGGTGCCGACCGAAACGCGGCTGCGCGAATTATACGGCGATGTCCGCAGCGTGGTGACCGGGGTGGCGCTGCCGCCCTGGGTGCAGGGCATCACCCCCGAGCCGCCGCGCCATATCCTGATGATCGGCGGCGACGATGCGCGCAAAAACCCCGAGGCGCTGGCGGCAGCGCATGCGGCCAGCCTGGCGCTGCGGCGGCTGAAGCTGGTCATCACCGGCCATGTCCATCCGGCGCGGGCGGCGCGGCTGCGTGCGATCACGGCGCTAGAACTGCCCGGAAGGCTGAGCGACGCGGCGATGCGCGCGCTTTATGCCCAGGCCTATGCGGTGGTCACACCCTCGCTTGCCGAGGGCTTCTCGCTGCCGGTGCTGGAGGCCTGCGCCGCCGGCGTGCCGTCCATCGCGTCGGATATCCCCGCGCACCGCGCCTTGCTCCCCGCCGAATTCCTGTTCCCGCCCGATGATCCGGCGGCGCTGGCGCGGCTGCTGGAGGATGTGCTGGCGCGGCGTGAGGCTGTGGCGCGGGCGCAGGGCGGGCTGTGGCGGGGTTTCTCCGAGGCGGCGGTCGCGGGCAAGGCGTTTGCCGCCTTGCTCCCGAAACCCGCCATCGCGCGCCGGGCGAAGCCGCGCCTGGCACTGCTCACGCCCCTGCCGCCCGCGAAAACCGGCATCGCCGGTTACTCCGCCGCCATGCTGGCGGCGCTGCGCGAACTGGCCGAGGTCACGGTTTTTACCCCCGAGGCCACCTGGCCCCTGCCCTATGCCGATGCCCGGTATGATGCCGTGCTCAGCGTGATCGGCAACGACAAGCTGCACCTACCTACTTACGAGGCGGCCCGGCGCTGGGGCGGCGCGGTGTTGTGCCACGACGCGCGGCTGCTGGGGCTGCTCGGCCCGCGCGCGGCCACGCTGGCCAGCGCCGAGCTGGGCCGGGTGGTGACGTCGGAGGAGATCGATGCCTGGGCCCGCGATGAGACGCGGCGCGAGGCAAGCGGTCTGGGCGAGATCGCGGCCACGGCCCGGCCGCTGATCTTTCACGCACGGCAAAGCGTCGCGCTCGTGCGCGCGCGCTTTGGTGTGGCGGCGCGTTACCTGCCCTTCGCCATCCAGCGCAGCTTCACCCCGATCCCCAAGCCCCAGGCCCGCGCCGCGCTAGGGCTGGACCCGGCGGAGAGGCTCGCGGTGAGTTTCGGCTTCGTCACCCACGGCAAGGCGGTGCCCCTCGCGCGCCGCGCCGCCGCGCAGGCCGGGTGCCGCCTGGTGTTTGCGGGCGAGGCCGCGCCGGATTTCGCCGGGCTCGGCACCGGCTACCTGAGTGAGGCGGATTACCGGCTCTGGCTCTCCGCCGCCGATGTGGCGCTGCAACTGCGCGAGGGGCCGGGCGGCAACATCTCCGGCGCGTTGCAGGACGCCATTACTGCCGGGCTGCCCGCCGTGGCCAATGCGGATCTCGCGGATAATCTCAACTCGCCCGGCTACGTGCGGCGCGTGGCGGACGCGTTGGACGCCGGGGAGATCGCCGCCGCGCTGGCCGCCCAGCTCGACGCCCGCGCCAACACGGGCGAGGAACGCGCCGCCTATCGCGCCCGGCACGGCATGGCGCGCTACGGCGCCGCGCTGTTGGAGCTGCTGGCGCCCTGATCCTCGGCCTTGGCCAGCGCAATGGTCAGCAGCGCGGCCTCCAATTGCTGGTCGCGCTGCGCCAGCTGGGCGCGCAGCTCGGCCAGTTCGGCCAGCACATCGGCCAGCATCAGCCGGCGCAGGCGGCGTAGCAGCGGCTTAAACACGGCGCAGATCCAGCGTGCGCGGATATTCCGGCCCGGGCACGGCGCGCGGCTCGGCGCAAGGCCCTGGCGTGTGGCCGAACGGGTAGAAGCGCGCGCGCCGGCGCGCCTCGGCCGCGTTGGAATTCACCGGGAAATCCTCATAAGCCCGCCCGCCCGGATGCGCCACGTGATGCGTCATGCCGCCCAGGCTGCGCCCGCTCCAGCGGTCGTAAACGTCGAACACCAGCGGCGCCTGCGCGCCGATCGTCGGGTGCAGCGCCGAATAGGGCTGCCACGCCTTGAAGCGCACCCCGGCCACATATTGCCCCTGGGTCTCGGTGCGCTGTAGCGGCAGCGCGGCGCCATTGCAGGCCAGCACGTAACGCTCATCCACCCAGCCGCTCACCTTCACCTGCAGGCGCTCGGCCGAACTATCGACATAGCGCGCGGTGCCGCCCGAACCCTGCTCCTCGCCCAGCACATGCCAGGGCTCCAGCGCGTGGCGCAGTTCGAGCTGAATGCCGCGCACCGCCACCTCGCCCAGCTTGGGGAAGCGGAATTCCTGATGCGGCGTGAACCAGTCCGCGTCGAGCTCGAAGCCATAGGCCGCAAGTTCCTCCAGCGCGCCCCTGAAATCCGCCTCGTTATAATGCGGCAGCAGGAATTCATCGTGCAGCCGCGTGCCCCAGCGCACCAGCGCGCGCTCATAGGGCCGCGCCCAGAAGGCGGCCACGGCGGAGCGCATCAGCAGCATCTGCGCCGCCGACATCTGCGCATGCGGCGGCATCTCGAAGGCGCGGAACTCCACCAGACCGCGCCGGCCGGAGGCGCCGTTGGGGGAATATAGCTTGTCGATGCAGAATTCGGTGCGGTGGCCGTTGCCGGTCATGTCGCAGAGAATGTTGCGGAACAGCCGATCCACCAGCCAGGGCGGGGTCTGCGCCTGTTGCCCCACTTGCTGGAAGGCGATTTCCAGCTCGTTCACCGCGTCGTCGCGCGCTTCGTCGATGCGCGGATGCTGCGAGGACGGGCCGATGAACAGGCCGGAGAACAGGAAGGAGAGGCTCGGATGGTTGTGCCAGAAGCCGAGCATCGACTTCAGCAGGCCTGGCCGGCGCAGGAACGGGCTGTCCGCCGGGGTGGCGCCGCCCATCACCACATGGTTGCCGCCCCCCGTGCCGACATGCCGCCCATCGAGCATGAATTTCTCAGCCGCCAGCCCCACTTCGCGCGCAGCCTCGTAGAGTTGCTCGGTGCGCTCCACCATCTCCGCCCAATTGGCGGCGGGGTGGATGTTGACCTCGATCACGCCGGGGTCGGGCGTGACGGAGAAATTGAGCACGCGCGGGTCCTCGGGCGGCAGATAGCCCTCCAGCACCACTTTGCGGCCGCAGGCCGCGGCGGTGTCCTCCACCGCCGCCGTCAGGTCCAGCCAGTCCTCCACGTCGTAAAGCGGCGGGTAGAAGACATGCAGCAGGCCGCCCCGGGCTTCCACGCACAGCGCGGTGCGGACCACGCCCGGCTCCTCGCGCCCCACCACCGGGGCCTCCTGCGGCACGGGGCGGAACCCCTCGATGCCCGGCGCGCCATGCCCGGCACGCGTCATCTGCAGGGTATCGCGCCGGGGCAGTGTCTCGCGCGGGGCGAAGGGGTCGGTCTCGTAATCCGGCTCAATCCGCGCCGGGTCTGCCCAGGGCAGGCTCTCCAGCGGCAGGCGCAGCCCCAGCGGCGAATCACCCGGGATCAGGAACAGAAGATCGTCGCGGAAGAACCATTTGCCGGATTGCCAGAGGCGCTGGCCCTCCATGATCACGCGGCGCAGCGGCAGCACCGAACCCACCGGCGAGGCCAGCCCCTGGCCAAACACCCGGGCCAGCCGCGCGCGCTCCAGCGGGTCGCGCAGCTTGGCGTCCTCGGCGATGACGTTGGCGGGCAGGCGCTTCTCGCGCCAGAGATAATAATGGATGTCCTCATGGGCCTGGTTGACGAGGCCGGGCGCCACGCCCAGCCGCGCCGCCAGGGCCTGTGCGAAGGCGGCGGCCTCCGCCGGCCCGGCATCGCCCGTGTCGTCATCGCTCGCCAGCAGCGCCGGGTTCTTCCACACCGGCTCGCCATCGGCCCGCCAATGCGCGTGGATCGCCCAGCGCGGCAGTTGCTCGCCCGGATAATGCTTGCCCATGTTATGGGTGAGCGCCGCCCCCTTGCTCCAGAGCGGGGTGAGCTTGCGGATCAGCCGCCCGGCATAGGCGCGCTTGGTCGGTCCGAGCGCGTCGATGTTCCATTCCGCGCCCTCATGGTCATTGGCTGAGACGAAGGTCGGCTCGCCCCCCATGGTCAGGCGCACATCACCCTGTAGCAGCGCCCGGTCGACAGCGGCCCCGCGAGCCAAAATCTCCTGCCATTGGCGCGGCGTGTAGGGCTTGGTCACGCGCGGCGTTTCGGAAACGCGGCGCACCTCCATGTGAAAATCGAACGCGGTTTTGGTGCCGTCCTCGGCGGTGAAGCCCCCCGAGATCGGTGCCGCCGATTGCGGCGAGGGCGTGGCCGCGAGCGGGATATGCCCTTCGCCCGCGAACAGGCCGGAGGTGGCGTCGAGCCCCACCCAGCCCGCGCCGGGCAGATAAACCTCGGCCCAGGCGTGCAGATCGGTGAAATCGGCGGCGGGGCCAGCGGGGCCGTCGATCGGTTTCACATCGGCAGTGAGCTGGATCAGATAGCCCGAGACGAAGCGCGCCGCGAAGCCGAGATGGCGCAGCAAATTCACCTGGAGCCAGGCGGAATCGCGGCAGGAGCCCTTGGCTTTTTCCAGCGTCTCCTCGGGCGTGAACACGCCCGGCTCCATGCGCACCACATAGGCGATGCGCTCATGCAGCACGCGGTTGATTTCCACCAGCATGTCCACGGTGCGCGGCGCCTTACCCTCGAAGCATCCCCGCATCTCGTCCAGCAGCGCCGCGAGGCGCGGGCCGAGCGGGTTGAGCACGCGGAACGGCGCCAGCTCATCGGCCAGCACCTCGTCATAGGCGAAGGGCCAGGTTTCCGCCTGCGGTTCGAGGAAGAAGTCGAACGGGTTGATCGTCGCCATATCAGCCACGAGATCGACCACCACCTCAAAGCTCGTCACCCGCTCGGGAAACACCACCCGGGCCAGGAAATTGCCCTGCGGGTCCTGCTGCCAGTTGAGGAAATGCGGCTTGGGCGAGATTTGCAGCGCATAGGAGATGACCGGGGTGCGCGCATACGGCGCGGGGCGGAGCCGGATGGTCTGCGGCCCGAGCGATACGGGACGGTCATAAGTATACGAGGTGCGGTGCGTGATGGCGGCGTGGATCGACATGCAGGCTCCTTGCTTTCCGGCTGTCAGGTCAACACGCGTATGTTTTTTTTGCAACGCAATAGAGCGCGAGAGACAATTTTCCGGCATAAAACTCTATCTCAGGTGGTGGCGTATCGCGTAGTGCACGCGGGATGTATAGCCAAGCCATGACCGCACACGAAAACGCCGTCGTCTTCGCCACCGACGCCACGTATCTGCCCATCGCCTGGACCGCCGCCAAAACCGCCGCCGCCCAGCCCGGCCGGAATTTCGACGTGCTGCTGCTGGTCGCCGCCGGGTTGGGGCGCGGCGTGCCGCCCCCGCCGGGCTGCGTGATGCGCGAGGTGGAGCTGCCCGAAAGCCTGCGCGGATTGCCGGGGCCGAAGCATATGTCGCTATTCACCTATGCGCGCCTCGCCGTGGCGGAGCTTTGGGCGCCCGGCTACCGGCGGCTGCTTTACATCGACTCTGATACCCGCATCGCCGGGCCGTTAGCGCCGCTCTTTAGGGTGGATCTGCGCGGCGCCGCAATCGCCATGGCGGAGGATTGCGGGCGCTATCTGGGCGACAACGCCGGCCGGCACGACTGGGATAATTACCGCGCCAGCCTGGGGCTGGACCTCGCCGCCACTTATCACAATGCCGGCGTGCTGTTGATCGACACCGCCCGCTGGCGCGAGGCGCAATACTGGCGGCGGCTGCAAGAGTTTATCGCGGCGCGCGAGGGGCGGCTGATGTTCATGGACCAGGACGCGCTGAACGCCGTCTGCGCCGGGGCGATCGCCGAGCTGTCGCCGCGCTGGAATTTCCAGACGCATTATTTCGCCCTGGGGCTGGAGCAGACCATGCGCCCGGCCATCCTGCATTACGCCAATGTGTTGAAACCCTGGCGGGACCCGGAATGGGCGGCACTGTATGGGCGGAGTGACGCGCAAGCCTTCGCCGCGCTGTTGGCGGAATCACCCTGGCTCGGGCTAATGCAGGCGGGGCTGACGCGGCCGGGCCGGTGGCGCAGCTGGGCGGCGCGGCGCGCGGCGAAGCGCGCGCGGCATGTGACGGATGCGGAGATCCGCCGCCATGTGGCGAATTTCACCGCGATGGCGCCCCGCTTGCGACGCGATGTCGCCGCCGGGCTGGCCGCGGCCGCGCCGCGCTGCGCCGATTTAAGCCCGGATGAGGCGGCCTCCTGGCAGGCGGCGCTCAGCCCAGCCTGACGAGCACATGGTGCTTCTTACCGGCGGAGAGTTTCTGCTCCGCCTTGGGCGCGATCACCTGCGCCTCGTCGCCGATCACCACGTCATCCAGCCTCGCGCCGCCGCCGCGGATCAACCGCCGCGCCTCGCCATTGGTGGCGGCCAGACCAGCCCTCACCAACAGCGCGAAGGCGGGAATGCCCTCGCCGAACTCGGCGGCGGGAATGGTGATGCTGGGCAGCCCCTCGGCCGCCACGCCCTGCTCGAACAGCTTGCGCGCGGCCTCGGCGGCTTCCTCGCCGGCGGCGCGACCATGCGCGAGCGCGGTGGCCTCCGTCGCCAGCACGATCTTGGCGGCGTTGATCTCGGCCCCGGCCAGAGCCTCCAGCCGGGCGATCTCGTCCAGCGGCAGATCGGTGAACAGGCGCAGGAAGCGGCCGACATCGGCATCCTCGGTGTTGCGCCAGAATTGCCAGTAATTATACGGGCTGAGTTTCTCCGCCGAGAGCCACACCGCGCCCGAGGCTGATTTGCCCATCTTGGCGCCCGAGGCGGTGGTGATGAGCGGCGTGGTCAGGCCGAACACCTGCTTGCCCTCGGTGCGGCGCACCAGATCGATGCCGCTCACGATATTGCCCCATTGGTCGGAGCCGCCCATCTGCAGCACAACGTTCTCGCGGCGAAGAAGCTCGCGGAAATCGTAGGATTGCAGGATGGAGTAGTTGAATTCGAGGAAGGTCAGCCCCTGCTCGCGATCCAGCCGCTGCTTCACGGAATCGAAGGACAGCATGCGGTTGACCGAGAAATGCACGCCGACATCGCGCAGCAGCGAGATATAGGAAAGCTTGTCCAGCCATTCGGCGTTGTTGACCAGCTCCGCCCCCTTGGAGAAATCGATGAAGGCTTCCAGGTTCTTGCGGATGCCGACAAGATTTTCGGCGATCTTCTCCTCGGTCAACAACTGGCGGGCTTCCTCGCGGAAAGAGGGGTCGCCGATGCGCGTGGTGCCGCCGCCAAGCAGCGCCACCGGCTTGTGCCCATGCTTCTGAAACAGGCGCAGCAGCATGATGGGAATCATGTGGCCGACATGCAGAGAGTCGGCGGTGAGGTCGAAGCCCGCATAACCCGCGATCGGCCGGGCGGCACAGGCGGCGTCCAGCGCCTCCTCGTCGGTGCATTGGAAGATGAAGCCGCGCGCCTTCGCCTCGGCCAGAAATTCGCTTTTCGCCATTGTCATGCTCCTGTGGGCCGGGGCGGTAGCACAGCCGCACGGGCGCGCAAAGCGGTGCGGCCAAGGGCGGCCCGCATTGGCTGACGCAACCATCCGCACCAAGCCTTGCTGTTGCCTTGCCACCCTCGTAACACGCTCTCCATGCCCGCCCGCACCCTTCGCGCCATCGGCCTGATGTCCGGCACCTCGCTTGACGGCGTGGACGCCGCCTGGATCGAGACCGATGGCGAGCACGTGTTCCATTTCGGCCCGGCGGCGATGCTGCGCTATCAGGATGATCTGCGCGCCGATCTGCGCCGGCTGCTCGATCTTGCCCCTGGACTTAGCCCTGACGATCGTTTTTTACAACGAGTTGAGGAGCGCCTTACCCGCGACCATGCCCTGGCCGTCAGCATGACCGGGCGCGCGGCGGATGTGATCGGCTTTCATGGCCAGACGATCCTGCACGCGCCCGAGGCCCACCGCACCTGGCAGATCGGCGATGCGGTGCTGCTCGCGCATATCACCCGGATCCCGGTCGTGCATGATTTCCGCAGCGCCGATGTTGCCGCCGGGGGCCAGGGCGCGCCCTTCGCGCCGCTGTTTCATGCCGCGCTGGCCGCCGCTCTGCCCAAACCGCTGCTGGTGGTGAATATCGGCGGCGTCGCCAACATCACCTGGCTGGGCGCGGGGGGCGAGATCATTGCCTGCGACACCGGGCCAGGCAACGGCCCGCTCGACGATCTGGCCCAGCGCCACCTCGGCAAACCCTATGACGAAAACGGCGCCTTCGCGGCCTCGGGGCAGGTGGACGAGGCGCGGCTCGGGCTGCTGCTGGGGCATCCATATTTCGCCCGCCCGGCGCCGAAATCGCTGGACCGGCTGACCTTCTCCGCCCTCATCGCTCAGGCCATTGAGGGGTTACCCCCGGCGGACGCCGCCGCCACCCTGGCCGCTTTTTGCGCCACCGCCATTGGCCGCGCGCCCCTGCCTGCCCCGCCTTTGCGCGTGCTGGTGGGCGGCGGCGGGCGGCATAACGCGCATCTGATGCAACTGCTGGCGGCGCAATTTCCGGTGCCGGTGCAGCCGGTCGAGGCCGCGGGCTGGGATGGCGACGCGCTGGAGGCGCAATGCTTCGCCTTTCTCGCCGTGCGCTCGCTGCGCGGGCTGCCGCTCTCCTTGCCATCCACCACCGGCGTGCCGGAGCCGATGCCCGGCGGACGGCTTCAGCGCCCAACCTTGTAGAGCCGCCAGCCATCCTGGTTCTGCCCGGCCAGGGTCAGCCAGGGCGGCGGGGTGCCAGCATCAAGCGCGTCCCACAACGTGTCTCGCGGCAGGTCGGCCACCAGAAGCGAGCGCGCCGGGCTGGGGCAGAACAGCACATAGGCCGCCTTGGCCGCCGCCAGCTCCGGCGGCACATTCCGCCCCGGCAGGGCGCGCCAGGCGGCGCGGTCGCGCAGATAGCCGGGCACGCCGTGCTGGTAGAGCGAACCGACGGTCTTCACCTGCGTCCGGTAGAGCAGTTCCGGCGCGTCACTCGGCCCGGCGAGCACCACCTGTCCGGCGGCGGCGGCCAGCAGCGGCGCGATATTGTGCAGCGTGCAGCTCGGGGCAGCGTGTAATGCTGCGGCGGGCGCCTTGGGCGCAGGGGCGGCGAAGGCCGCCAGCTCCGGCACGCCAAGCACCAGCGCCAGCGCCGCGAGGCGCGCCAGGCTGGCCCGTTGCGGCGTGGCGGCGAGGCTGGCACTGGCTTGGCTGAGCGCCACCGGCAGCAGCGCCGCGCCAAGCACGGTCGAGAACCCGACGAAGAGCAGGAATTTCGCGCCCAGCGCCAGCGCTACCGCAGCGCACAGCGCCAGATACAGCCACATCAGCCGCGTATTGCCGCGCGGTGCGAGCAGCCCCTCGGCGGGCTCGGGCTGCCGCAGCCCGCGCCAGAGCGTATAAGCCAGGGCGCAACCGCCGGGGAACAGAAACACCACGAGATCATGCCCATGAAGCGGCCGCAACTCGCTGATTGCGCCGAAGAAGACCCGCGCCTGATCGGGCGGCAGAATGCCATAAGGCCCCAGCACCACGCCAGGAAACGCCGCCACCCAGACGCCAAACAGCACCGCCAGCACCGCGAACCCGGCTGGGCCGCGCCAGGGCCACGGGCGCTCCTGCAACCGCAGCAGCACCGCCGCCCCGGCCAGGAATAGCAGCGCCATCACCACATACACGCAGGAGAGCCGGTCCACTTCCGGCGCCAGATAACCACCCGCCGGCGGATCGACGAACAGCGCCACCACCAGCACATCGAAACACCCGGCGGCGGTGGCGAGCAGCACGGCGGCGTTTTTCGCCTCCAGCCAGCGCAGCGCCAGCGCGGTGTAGGCCATCAGCACAAATGGCATCGTCTCCGGCGTCAGCCAGATGGCGAAGCCCCCGCTCACCCCGGCAAGAAACCCGGCCCAGCGGTCATCGCGCCAGGCGCGGACGGCATACCCGGCGGTGAGCGCGATCATCGCCAGCAGCAGCACATGGTAATGCACCGCGCCGGGCACCGCGATCGTCACCACGCCCGGCAGCACGGCGGCGGCCAGCGTTGCGCTCCACAGATACCGGCGCAAGGCGAAGGGCTCCACCGCCCAGGCCGTGACCGCGCCGAGAAACCCGACACCGAGCGGCCCCAAAGCCACCCCGGCGGCAAGCAGCGCGCGGTGCCAGCCCAGCAACGGCGCCAGGGGCGCGGCCAAAAGCCAGAGCAACATATCCAGCAGGCGCGACCATTCCACCATCCCCCCGGCGCCGGACTGGTCGCCCGCCACGGTGGTGAGCAGATGCCCGGCGCGGATGCCCTGCTCCAGGCGCACGAGGCGCATGTAGGAATCCGGGTCTTGCAGATTGCCCGCGAGCACGGCGGGCCAGTGCCCGGCACCGAGCAGGATGTTCAGCCCGGCGCCAAGCAGAAACAGCGCGAGCAGACCCATCAGTTGGCGGCGGCCCTGAATCCGGCGACGCCGCGCTCAATCTCAGTGACGTGTTTCGGCGCGAAATAGCTGGCGTCGGTGAGGCCGCAGGAATGCGCGATGATCTCCACCTCCTCGCGCATCTTTTTGGCGTAGCGCGCCACCCGCACCGCCTTATCGGCCGGGTTCAGCCCCCGGATCAGCCGCTCATCGGCGGCGGTGACCCCGGTGGGGCAGAAGCCGCTGCCGCATTTCATCGCCTGGATGCAGCCAAGCGAGAACATGAAGCCGCGCGCCGATGACACGAAATCCGCTCCCATGCAAAGCGCCCAGGCCACCTTGTCCGGCGTGATGAGCTTGCCCGAGGCGACGATGCGGATGCGCTGTTGCAAGCCATGCTCGTAGCGCAGCCCGGCGACATAAGGCAGCGCCTGGGTGATCGGCATACCCACATAATCGGCCAACGGCTCGGGCGCGGCGCCGGTGCCGCCCTCGCCGCCGTCGATCTGCACGTAGTCGGGGCAATGCGCCGGGTTGCTGGCGCAATCGTCGAACCATTCATCGACGAACCGCGGATCACCCAGCACGAATTTCACCCCCACCGGCTTGCCAGTAATGCCGCGCACCCGCGCGATGAACGCGCCCAGCTCCTGCACGTTGCCGATATCCTTGTGGCGGTTGGGGGAGATGCTGTCCTGCCCCACCGGGATGCCGCGGATCTTCGCGACCTCGGCTGTCACCTTATGCGCGGGTAGAATGCCGCCTTTGCCGGGCTTCGCCCCCTGGGCCAGCTTCACCTCGAACATCCGCACCTGCGGATGCGCCGCGATCTCGCGCAGCTTCTCCTCGGAGAGATTGCCCAGCGCGTCGCGCACGCCGTATTTCGCGGTGCCGATCTGCATGATCAGATCCGCCCCGCCTTCGAGATGATAAGGCGACAGCCCGCCCTCGCCCGTGCTCATCCACACCCCCGCCATCTTCGCCCCGCGCGAGAGCGCGCTCACCGCCGCATGGCTCAGCGCGCCGTAAGACATGCCCGAGATGTTGAAGAAGCTTTGCGCCATATACGGCTCGCGGCAGGCGCCGGGGCCGTCGCTCACGCCGATCTGTTTGCCGGGATAGGGTTTCTGTTCCTCCTCCAGCGTCGGGAAGGCGGCGTTGCGGAAGATGAAGCTCGGCACGTTTTCGGAGCCGAAGCTGATGAGGTTGGAGAGCCCCTTGGCCGAGCGGTACACCCAGCTGCGCTCCAGCCGGTTGAACGGGCGCTCCGACCAGTCGGGCAGATATTGGTATTGGCGCATATATTCGCCCCAGGTCTCGGCGAAATAGCGGAAATGGCCGATGACCGGGTAATTGCGCAGGATGGTGTGCTTGGTCTGGCGCACATCGTGCAGGTAAAGCGCCGCGATGCTCAGCACCAGCAGCACGATGATGATCTCTACACCCAGCATCCCGTCTCTCCTTCGCGCTGGCCGCGATCAGGCCAGCAATTCGCGGATTTCCGCCGCTGCGGCCTTGATGTTGACAAGGATGACGCCGAGCGAGGTGCGCGCGCTGACCATCAGGATCAGCGGCTGGCGCGTATCCGCGATGGTGATGCTGGCGATCTGCAGGCCCTGCGCCTCCATGGTGATGATATCGAGCAGCCCGCCCGCCGGCACATCCCACGAAAAATCGGAAGCCAGCGCATCGCCGATGGAATTCACCGAACTGGTCAGCGCCGCCATGCGCCCAACCAAATTTTCCGCCACGCCGACGGAGCAGACATTGAAGCCGTCCGGGGTGCAGATGAGCGCGTTGCGCAGCTGCGGGATCCGCGAGATCATTTTGCGGAAGGCGGGCCGTAACAGCACCCCAAGCTCGGAAAAATCCATGTCGCTCCCGTACCTCACCTGAACCGGTCAGTCACCGCGCACCGCCCCTGGCAACGCCGTCAGCGCCGCCGCCACCATGCGGCGCACATCCTCGGCCGCGCGCGGATCGGCCGCCTGCACCACCGCCAGCGGGTGTAAACGTTGCACCAGCGCGCGATACGGCGCCAGCCCCGCTTCCTGCGCCGCCAATGGCAGGCGCGAGACGGCCACCGCCACCCGCAGCAGCGAAGCGCGCTGGCCGAGCGCGCGCAGCCAGGTGGCGCATTGGTTCACGCCCTCCGCCTGGTCGCCATAGGCCCACAGCACCACGGCCGCGCTGGCGGGCACCAGCAGGTCCCACATCGCGTCAAACCGCTCCTGCCCCGGCAGGCCGAACACCGCCACGCGCTCGCCCGCCGCGAGGCGGAACTCGCCATAATCAAACCCGGCGGTGGTCGTGGTCTTGCCGCCGGTACGCTGGGCGGTGTCGAGCTCGCGGCTGGCGACATCGGTGTTCACCACCGGAATTTCGGAGATTGCGCGCAGCGCGGTGGTTTTGCCGACGCCGAACGGCCCGGCAAACACCACCTGCCGGGAGGCAGGGTGCCCGAGCACGATCTCAAGCGCGTCTTCAGGCTGCAACTCCACGGACCTCACCTTGGCCTCAACGCCCGCCTGGCCGGCGCCATACGGGCAGCCAAGTTTCACCCGCCGAGGCGCGCCGCGTCAACGCCGCTCAGCATCTTGGGCAGCGCCACGGCCAGTAGCACGCCGAGGTTGACCTTCGCGGCATCCATCAGAACGCCCTGTAAAATCCCGGCGCCGTGCTGGATGATCATCACCGTCTTGCCGCCTTCGAGATCCATGTAGAAATAGCGGCTGAGCTTGGGGAAGCCCGAGGCGGCAAGCGTGTCGTTGAGCGAGTTGGTAATCTCGGTAAACAACGCCACGGCGGTCGGCTGCGAGTTGAAGCCCGCAAGCGAGAGGCCGGTGGAACGGTCCCAGATATCGGTGGCCAGGAGGCCATCCTTCATCGTGGCACGAAGGTCGGCGACGGCGGTTTCGAGTCTCTGCACGTCAATCTGCATCGGGCATCCTCCTTGTCGATCGGGCTGTTGGGCTTCGCCTGTTCGCCGCCCGCCACGCTGGCCGGGACGGTTCGTAGGTTAACATTCTTTAACCACAGGATTGAGGGATTGAGCTGCGCCGTCAAGTGCTTATCGCGTCTGGCGCGAATCAAAACTCAACCGGCGCGGCCGGGTAACCAGACGGTGAACACCGACCCCTTGCCCGGATCACTGTCGATCGCCAGCCGCCCGCGATGGCGGTTAATGACATGCTTGACGATGGCCAGCCCCAGCCCGGTGCCGCCGACGGCGCGTGAGCGGCCCTTATCCACCCGATAGAAACGCTCGGTCAGGCGCGGGATATGCTCGCGCGGAATGCCCGGCCCGTTATCGGCCACGCTCACGCTCACCCCGCCCGGCTCGAAGCGTGTATCCGGCGCCACGGTGGCGGATAACCGCACCACCCCGCCCGGCTTGCCATATTTCAAAGCGTTATCGAGCAGATTGCTGAAGACCTGGGCGAGCTGGTCGGCATCAGCCGGGATTTTCGGCAAATCCGGCGGCACGTTCACCTCAAGTCGCGTGCCGCTGGCGCGCAGCAGCGGCTCCAGCCCGGCGGCGACACGCTCCAGCACCGGCGGCAGATGCACCAGCTCCTTCGGCGGCGAATGCTCCGAGATCTCGATGCGCGAGAGGCTGAGCAGATCGCCGATCAGGCGCTGCATCCGCGCCGCCTGCTCGGCCATGATGCCGAGGAAGCGCTGCTGCGCCTCCGGGTCGTCGGCGGCGGGGCCGCGCAGGGTCTCGATGAAGCCGGAGAGCGAGGCGAGCGGCGTGCGCAGCTCGTGGCTGGCATTGGCGATGAAATCGGCGCGCATCTTCTCCACCGCACGCTCATGCGTGCGGTCGCTCACCAGCAGATAAAGCGGCCCGGCGGCGGGAATCAGGGTGACATGAAGATCGCGCGTGACCGGCGCCGCGAGCACGATCTCGCGCCGCACCGGCGCGTTGTCGCGGAGTGCCTCGGCCAGGGCGGCGCGCACATCCGGGTGGCGCAGCAGGGCCGCGATCTCGCCGCTGAAGGCGGTGGCGGCACTGGCGTTGCGCCACAGGATGTTGGCTTCGGCGTCTAGCTTCAGCAGCGGGTCGGGCAGACGCTCGACCAGCGCGCGGTCCTCGGCGGCGCTTTCCAGCTGACGCGCGCGCGAAAGCCGCTCGGCGCGGATCAGGCGGATCGCCTCCTCCCCCAGCTCGCGCATGCCGGGCACCAGCAGCGCCGGCTCATCGGGCAGGCTCTCCGGCGCGCGGCGAAGGGCGCGCAACAGCCTGGTCATCGCCTTAACGTCACGCCCGAGCAGGGCAGAAAACGCAACCGCCACGGCGGTGCATAGCCCCCAGGCCAGCAGCGCCGGCGCTGGCGCCAGCCGCCCGGCCAGCACCAGCGCGAGAAAAGCCAAACTGGGCACCAGCGCCAGCGCCACGAACAGGCTGGCCGCGGCGGAGCGGATGACGCCGGAGGCTCGTTCCATTTTGGGCTGTCAGGGCTGGTTGAGGTTGGCCGGGCCGGGCGAGGTCATCACCGGCTGCCCCGGCTCGACCGAGAACACCGCGAGCCCGCGCGATACCGTGCCGTCTGGGTGCAGGGCGAGCACGCCATCGGCGCCGGTGAAGCCGGCCGGGGCGGTGAGCACACTGCTCGTATACCCGCCCTGCCCCGCCGCCAGTTCGGCGATCGCGGCGGCGTCGAAGGCGACCTCGGCGATGGCCGGCGGCACCGCGCCATAGGCCGACTGGTATTTATTGGCGAAGGCGGTGCCAGCGGCGGGGTCGGCGGCGGCATACATGGCGCCGATAAACACACTCTGATTGGCCATCTGCGGCGCCAGATTGGCCCATAGCGCCGGGCCGAGGAATTGCACCTGCGGCGGCGACACGTCGTAATACGGCAGGAAATTGGCCAGTTCGGCCAGGGTGTTGGCATCGGTCGCGCCGATGAACAGGGCGTTGAAGCTGGGCGGCGGCACTTGCTGGTGCTTGAGCGCGGCGGCCTTGGCCCTGCCCGCCGCGGTGCCGAGATCCTCGGCCCGCTTGATCTGGTTCATCAGCCCCTGGCCACGATCGGCGAAATCGGAGAGCTGCTCTACCGCCTGGTTCACGCCGGTGAACCCCGGCTCGTAGAAGGTGATCTGCGCGGCGGGCTCGCCCAGCTTGCTGGTTTCCGCGCTGATCGCGTCGCTGAGATGGTGGCCGAATTCGGTGTCGGGCAGCAGCGCCGCGAGTTGGGTGCGCCCAGCATCCGCCGCCACCTGCAGCACACGCTCCACCTGTTGCGACGGGGTGATGCCCAGCGGCCACACGCCCGGCGCGGCGACGCTGCCATCATTGGTGAAGGCCAGCACATTCACGCCCGCCGCCTTGGCGATGGGAGCGACGGCCTGCGTTTCGCCCGAGGTGAGTGGGCCGATGATAATGCCATCGCCCGCCGCCAGCCCGGCTTGCGCGGCGGTGGCGGCGCCTTCGGGCGTGCCGCCCGTGTCGCGGATGTCCAGCCCCGGCCCGCCACTGGCCGGGAAGGCGAGCTTCGCCGCGTTCACCAGCGCCTGCCCCACCGGGGCGAGGCTGCCCGTGAGCGGCGCCAGCAGCAGCACATTGCCGCCGGTGCGGCCATAGCCAGAGGGCGCCGCCTGTGGCACCCCCGGCGGCGCCAGCAGCGCCGGAGCCCCGGCGCCCGATGAGAGGTACGGGACTTGACCGGCGCAGCCGGCAAGCGCCAGCGTGCCGCCCAGGAGCAGAGATGAACGAAGAGACAACCCAAGGCGCGAATCAGGACGAGACAATTTCACGGCCCTCCGTGAGCGGGGATGATGCGGCTTCATGCCCCGCCCTTGTGCTGGTTTCCACCCCGATCGGCAACCTCCAGGATTTTTCGCCCCGCGCGCGTGACGCTTTGGCGCGGGCCGACGTGGTTTTGTGCGAGGATACCCGCACCAGCGCGGCGCTGTTGCGCGCACACGGCGTCACCACCCGCACCCAGGCGCTGCACGAACACAACGAATCGGCGCGCATCCCGGCGCTGGTGGCGGCGATGCAAAGCGGCACCCGCTTCGCCCTGATCTCGGATGCGGGCACGCCGCTGGTTTCCGACCCCGGCTACCGGCTGGTGCGCGCGGCCATCGAGGCCGGGCTGAAAATCTCCGGTATTCCCGGCCCTAACGCGGCGCTGTTGGCGCTCACCCTCTCCGGCCTGCCGCCGCACCCCTATCTATTCAGCGGCTTCCTGCCGCCGAAATCCGCCGCCCGGCGCGCCGCCTTCACGGTTTTGCGCGGGGCGGAGCTGGCCGGGCTCTCGGCCACACATATCTTTTATGAAGCCCCGCACCGTCTGGCGGAATTCCTGGAAGATGCCGCCGCCGTGCTCGGCCCGCGCCCCGCCGCCGTATGCCGCGAGCTGACCAAGCATTTCGAGGAGGTGCGCCGCGGCGGGCTGGACGAGCTGGCCGCGCATTACGCCGCCCATGCCGCGCGCGGGGAGATCTGCGTCGTCATCGGCCCCGCCCCGGCGGAGAGCGCCAGCGCCGACACGCTCGACACCGCCTTGCGCGCTGCGCTCGCCAGCATGTCGGTGAAAGACGCCGCCGCCGCCGTGGCCACCGCCACCGGGCTGCCGAAAAAGCAGGTCTATGCCCGCGCCCTGCAACTCAGCCAAGGCGGGGAATGAGCGAGCCGATTGCGTTCGCCTGCCGCGATGGCGTGCGCCTGGGCGGGCATTGGTGGCCCCATGCCGGGGCCGAGTCGCGGGGCGTGGTCGTCATCAACGCCGCCACCGGCGTGCTGGCGCGCTATTATCACCGCTATGCCGCCTATCTCGCCGCGCATGGCTTCGATGCGCTGACCTATGATTACCGCGGGATCGGGGCCTCGCGCCCGGCCAGCCTGCGCGGCTGCGGCTATCGCTGGCACGATTGGGGCACGCAGGATTTCGACGCCGCGCTGCGCACCGCCGCCGCCCGCGCCCCAGGGGCGGAATTGCTGGTGGTGGGGCACAGCATCGGCGGGTTTCTGCCAGGCTTCTCGCCCGAGGCCGGGCGCATCGCGCGCATCCTCAGCGTTGGCGGGCAATACGGCTACTGGAGCGATTACGCCGCCCCCCGGCGCGCGGCGATGATGCTGAAATGGAACCTCGCCATGCCGCTGCTCACCGCGCTGTATGGCTATTTCCCCGGTAAGCGGCTGGGCTGGCTGGAGGATCTGCCCGCCGGAGTGGTGCGCGACTGGAGCTTCCGCCGGGCGCGCATGGAACTGGCGCATGCGCCGCATGAGCGCGCGGACATCCTGGCGCGCTTCGCCGCCGTCACCGCGCCGATCCTGGCCGTCACCCTCACCGATGACGAATTCGCCACGCGCTCGGCCCTGGCGCGGGCGCTGCGCTATTACCGCAACGCCCCGCATGAGGTGGTGCGCCTGCATCCGGGCGATCTGGGGTATGACGCCATCGGCCATTTCGGCCTGTTCCACGCCCGCCACGCGGCGGATTTCTGGCCCGCCACACTGGCCTGGCTGCGCGGCGGCGAGGCGCCATGGCCGCACCGCCGCCTCGCGCTTCAGGGGTAGAGCCGCCCGGTCTCCCAGCCGCTGGCGGTCTTGCTGAAGATCAGCCGGTCATGCAGGCGGAAGTCGATGCCCTGCCAGAACTCGAAATAATCCGGCGCCAGCTTCCAGCCGGACCAGAATTCCGGGCGCGGCACCGGCTGGCCCTGAAAGCGCGCCTCGACCTCCCGCACCCGCGACTCGAAGGCCTCACGCGAGGCCAGCGGGCGGGATTGCTCCGACGCCCAGGCACCGATCTGGCTCATGCGCGGGCGGCTGGCGAAATAAGCGTCGGCCTGGGCGTCGCTCACCTGGCTCACGATGCCCTCGATGCGCACCTGCCGGGCCAGGCTCTTCCAGTGGAACAGCAGCGCCACCTGCGGATGGGCCTGCATGTCCCGCGCCTTGCGCGAGCCGAGATTGCCGTAAAACGAAAAGCCCGTCTCATCCCAGGACTTCATCAACAGGATGCGCGCGGCCGGGCGGCCGTTCGCGCCCACCGTCGCCACTGTCATGGCGTTGGGGTCATTTGGCTCGCTGCCCTCGGCCGCGGCGAACCACTCGCCGAATTTCTTGAAGGGGGTCTCACTCATACGCAACAGCCTCCGGAGTTCATCGACACTTGATCGGATGATATACTCTATGCCACCACCGGCCCTGAGAGACGATAGCATCACGGAGAACACCCCCATGCCGGACACCCAAGCCGAACTCGCCCCGCCGCGTGGCACGCTCATGGCCGGCAAGCGCGGGCTGATCATGGGCGTGGCGAATAACCGCTCGATCGCCTGGGCCATTGCCCAGGCCGTGGCCGCCCAGGGCGGCGAGGTCGCCTTCACCTATCAGGGCGAGGCGCTGGAGAAGCGCGTGCGCCCGCTCGCGCAATCCATCGGGTCGGATTTCCTGGTGCCGTGCGACGTGTCGGACGATGCCGCGATCGACGCCGCCTTCGACGCGCTAGCCCAGAAATGGGGCAAGATCGACTTCCTGGTGCATGCCATCGGCTTCGCCGATAAAAATTTCCTGCGCGGGCGCTATGCCGACACCCCGCGCGATGCGTTCCTGCAGGCGCTGGATATCTCCTGCTACTCCTTCAGCGCCGTCGCGCGCCGCGCCGCGGCGATGATGCCCGATGGCGGCTCGCTGCTCACCCTCACCTATCTGGGGGCCGAGCGCTGGATGCCGCATTACAACGTGATGGGCGTGGCCAAGGCGGCGCTGGAAGCCTCCGTGCGCTATCTGGCCGCCGATTTCGGCAAGGATAATATCCGCGTCAACGGCATCTCGGCCGGGCCGATCAAGACCCTGGCCGCTAGTGGCATTGGCGATTTCAGCTACATCCTGAAATGGAACAAGTATAACTCGCCCATGCAGCGCAATGTGGAGCTGGAGGAAGTGGGCGGCGCCGGGCTGTATATGCTCTCCGACCTCTCGCGCGGCGTCTCCGGCGAGATCCACCACGTGGATTGCGGCTACCATATCGTCGGCATGAAGAACCCGGACGCGCCGGATCTCGCGATCGCGAGCGATTAACCCATGTCGTTCAACACCTTCGGGCAGTTGTTCCGGGTCACCACCTGGGGCGAGAGCCATGGGCCGGCCATTGGCTGCGTGGTCGATGGCTGCCCGCCCGGCATCGCGCTGTCCGAAGCCGATATCCAGCCTTATCTCGACAAGCGCCGCCCCGGCACCTCGCGCTTCACAACCCAGCGCCAGGAGCCGGATCAGGTGAAGATCCTCTCCGGCGTGTATGAGGGGCGCACCACCGGCACGCCGATTTCGCTGCTGATCGAGAACACCGACCAGCGCTCGAAGGATTACGCCAACATCGCCGCGCGCTACCGGCCCGGCCATGCCGATGTCGCCTATGACATGAAATACGGCCACCGCGACCCGCGCGGCGGCGGGCGCTCCAGCGCGCGCGAGACGGCGATGCGCGTGGCCGCCGGAGCCATTGCGCGCAAAGTGCTAGGGCCGCAAGTGGTGATCCGCGGCGCCATGACCGCGCTGGGCGCGCATGGCATTGACCGCGCGAATTGGGACTGGGCGGAGGTGGAGCGCAACCCGTTCTTCTGCCCCGACGCTGCTGCCGCCGCCGCCTGGGAGGGCGAACTCGACGCCATCCGCAAGGCCGGTTCCTCGATCGGCGCGGTGCTGGAGGTGGTGGCCGAAGGCGTCACGCCAGGACTGGGCGCGCCGCTCTACGGCAAGCTCGATGCCGACATCGCCGCCGCGCTGATGAGCATCAACGCGGTGAAGGCGGTGGAGATCGGTGATGGGTTCGCCGCCGCCGCCCTGCGCGGCGAAGACAATGCCGATGAGATGCGGATGGAGAACGGGAAGATCAAATTCCTCTCCAACCATGCCGGCGGCATCCTGGGCGGCATTGCCACCGGCCAGCCGATCGTGACCAGGTTTGCCGTAAAACCAACGAGTTCTATCCTCACCCCCAAGCAGAGCGTGAGCGCCGAGGGCGAGGATGTGGAGGTGATGACCAAGGGCCGGCACGACCCCTGCGTGGGCATCCGCGCCGTGCCGGTGGGCGAGGCCATGCTAGCCTGCGTGCTGGCCGACCATCTGCTCCGCCATCGCGGGCAGATCGGGTTAGGTTAGGCAAAAAAAGATCTGTTTTCGCAGCTTTTTTGAAAAAACCCAGGTTATAAATGTGAGAGCTGGGCCGGGTCTGGGCCCAGCCCAAGCAGGATCGGCAGGGCGGTGAACATGCCCACCAGCACGCCGCTCACCGCCACGATCAGCGCCGCCCGCCAGCCGCTCACGGCCAGCCCGGCGCGCAGCGTGAACCAGCGATACCAGAGCAGATACAGCCCCGCGATGCCCAGTGTAACGTATTCGGCCTGAACCATGCTCAGTCCAGCCTGAGCCAGAATCCCGCCAATGAAAGCGCCCACCACCATCACCGGCAGCAGCACCCAGAACGACCAGTTGAGCGCCGTGGCGGTACGCAGCCAGAGCGGCTCGCGCTGGTAGATGCGGGCAAACTCGTAGACCATCACCGGCAACACCAGCACCCCGCATAGCCGCGCGATGAAGCCCACCAGCGCCACCCGCCAATTCCCCTGCAGCGCGGTCGCGGCCGCGCCGACGAGCGGAAACGCGATCAGCGGCGCCAGCGAGGCATAAAAATTCTCCACGCCGCCGCCAAACTCACCGATGCCCCCGGCATCGCCCTTGGCCAGCCGCCACAAACCACGCAAAATCATCCGCAGAACGCCCCGATCAGCGCCTTATAAACCTCAGCCAGCTGGCGCAGATCGGCCAGCGGCACGGCCTCGTCCACCTTATGCATGGTCGCGCCGACCAGCCCGAACTCGGCCACCGGGCAATAGCGGGCGATGAACCGGGCATCGGAGGTGCCGCCGCCCGTGTTCTGCTCGGGCGTCACGCCCGTAACCCGCGCGATCGCCCCGGTCAGCGCCGCGATCTCGGCCCCCGGCTGGGTCAGGAAGGCTTCACCGGAAATACTCACCTCCAGCTTGGCGTCCGGCGCTTGGCGGTCCAACACCTCGCGCAGCCTGGCGGTGAGCGAGGCGCCGGTGTGCAGGTCGTTGAAGCGGATATTCAGCTTGGCCGTGGCCAGGGCGGGGATCACATTGGTCGCCGGATTGCCGACATCGACCGAGGTGATCTGCAGCGAGGAGGGCTCGAAGAACGGCGTGCCCTCGTCGAGCCGCGTGGCGATCAGCTCGTTAAGCGCCGGGATCAGCTTATGCACGGCATTATCGGCCAAATGCGGATAGGCGGCATGGCCCTGCCGCCCTGGCACCGCGATGCGCGCATTCATGCTGCCGCGGCGCCCCACTTTCACCACATCGCCCAGCCGCGCCCGGCTGGTCGGCTCGCCCACCACACAAAAATCGGGGATCTTGCCATGCGCGGCCATCCAGTCCAGCACCCTCACGGTGCCATCCTTGGCCTCGCCCTCCTCATCGCCGGTGATCAGCAGCGAGACATGGCCCGGCATCTGCGAGGCGGCGGCGACAAAGGCGGCGATGCCGCCCTTCATGTCCACCGCGCCGCGCCCGAAGATCACGCCCTCGGCCTCATCGGCCGCGAACGGGTCGTGCGACCAGCCCTCGCCGGGCGGCACCACATCAGTATGCCCGGCGAAGCACAAATGCCGCCCCGGCCCCGGCCGCTCTGCGAAAAAATTCTCGATCTCGCCGAAGCGCAGCCGGGTGACGGTGAACCCCAGCCCCTCCAGGGCACTGATCAGCACCGCCTGCGCGCCGCCATCCGCCGGAGTGACGGAATTGCAGCGCAGCAGCTCGCGGGTCAGGGCGGCGGGGTCGATCACGCGCGCAGCAGCTCGTTGATCGAGGTCTTGGAGCGCGTCTGCGCGTCCACCCGCTTCACGATCACGGCACAGGCGAGGCTCGGGGCCTCGGGCGTCTTGCCGGGCAGCGTGCCGGGCACCACCACCGCATAGGGCGGCACCTTGCCGTAGAACACCTCGCCGGTCTCGCGGTCAACGATCTTGGTGGAGGCGCCGAGGAACACGCCCATGGAGAGCACCGCGCCGCGGCCGACGATCACGCCCTCGGCGACCTCGGAGCGGGCGCCGATGAAGCAATCATCCTCGATGACGACCGGGTTGGCCTGCAACGGCTCCAGCACGCCGCCAATGCCGACGCCGCCGGAGATATGGCAGTTTTTGCCCACCTGAGCGCAGGAACCAACGGTGGACCAGGTGTCGATCATCGTGCCCTCGCCGACATAGGCGCCGACATTCACGAAGCTCGGCATCAGCACCACATTGGGGGCGATGAAGGCGGAGCGGCGCACCACCGCGCCCGGCACGGCGCGGATGCCCGCGGCGGCGAAGCGCTCTGCGCCCCAGCCCGTGAACTTCACCGGCACCTTGTCAAACACCGGGGCGCCGCCGGGGCCGTCCATCAGCGCGTTGGGGTTGAGGCGGAAGGAGAGCAGCACGGCCTGCTTCAGCCACTGGTTCACCACCCAGCCGCCCTCGCCCGGCTCGGCCACGCGCGCCTTGCCCGAGTCGAGCAGCTCCAGCGCGGCGTCCACCGCGTCGCGGATCTCGCCGGTGGTGGCGGGGGAGATGTCGGCGCGCTTGTCCCAGGCGGCTTCGATGATGGTCTTGAGGTTGGTGGTCATGTCTTTCCCGTACTGCGAATGTCGGGGCGGACCATGAGGGCCAGCGGCGCGCAATGTCAACGCGCCCGGCGCGGGCGCGGGAGCTGGTTAAGCTCCTGTTCAGCACCGGGCGGCTAGAATCGGGGCATGATTCCGCTTCTGCCCTCATCCTCCGCCCTGGGCGCGCTCAGCCCCGCCCCCGGCACGCATTGGCTCGCCGTTGCCGCGATGCTCACAGACCTCGCCTTCGAGACCGATCCGAAAGGGCGGTTCACCGCGTTCGGCCCCGGCAAGGTGCTGGGACGCCAGCCTTCGGCGCTGATCGGCGTGGAGATCGCCAGCCTGCTCGCCACGGGCTGCCCGGAGGATGACGCGCTGACCACCGCGCAATTCCGCTCGATCATCGACACCATCTGCACCGAATGCGTGGCTTGGCACGGCAAGATCCGCCTCTCGCTGGCCGATGGCGACACCGGTAGCTTCCGTCTCGCCCTGGCGCCGCGCCTCGCCGGGGCGCGCGTGGCCGGGATCTACGGTATCCTCATGGATTTGGAAGCGCCGGAACTAACCCTGCCGGACAGCCATGCCGGCCACGCTGGCGACCCCGCTTTGCACCACGGCACCATGCTCGACGCCGAGACCGGCCTCTGGGCCGCCCGCACCTTCACCGAGGAACTGGCCCGCCGGTTTGACCGGCTGGAGGTGGAGGGCCAGCCCGGTTCGCTGATTTATCTCGGCTTCTCCCGCGCCGCCGCGGCGCTGCGCCCGGCGATCGCGCTGCGCCTGGCCGAGGAACTGCGCGACACCGTGCGCCCCACCGATCTGCTCGGGCGGGTGGACGAGACCACGATCGGGCTATGGTGCGATGGCATGGACCATCTGACCGCGGCCGAGCGCGCGGCGAAATTCTGCGCCACCTTGCCCGCTCTACTGCCGCAGCGCGCGGTGATCACCGTGGGCGTCGGCCCACGCTGGCCGGGCATCTGCGAGGAGACCGGCGCCGTGATGGACCATGCCAGCTTGGCCCTGCGCAGCGCCGACGCCGCCTGCGCCCAGGCAGGCGACGACGCCGGCGGCGCCTGGCGGGTATGGCAGCGCGATTAGCCGCGCTTGCAGGTCTTGATGCCGAACGGCAGATAGGCCGGGCAAATGCCGATGACCGAGGTGCCGAGCGGGATTAGCCCGAGCAGGCCCCAATAGGTCTTGGGGCCGACAAACACGAGGCTGAGCAGCACGAGGCCCACGATCGCACGCAGAATCCGGTCCAGCCCGCCGACGTTTTTGATCATGAGGAATTATCCTTCTTACGGTTGCGCCGCACGTGCGCGGCATCGTTACTAGAGCGCAAAACTTACGGTTCCGCCAGGGGCGCGAATCTTGTTTCAGCGCCCAACATCGCCTAATTCGGCGGCATGACCGAAAACAGCGAACCGAACGAAACCATCCCCCAGGACGAGTCCCTGATCGAGGCGCCCGACCAGCGCATCGCCGCGCTGGAGCAGGAGCTGCAGGAGATGCGCGATAAATGGCTGCGCGCCGAGGCCGAGATGGCCAATCTGCGCGCCCGCACCAAGCGCGAGGTGGACGATGCCCGCGCCTTCGCGGTGCAGAAATTCGCCCGCGACGTGGCCGAGGCCGCCGAGAACCTCAAGCGCGGCATCGACAGCCTGCCCAAGCCGGTCGAGGGCGAGCCCGAGATCGTGACCAAGATGCGCGAGGGCTTCGAGGGCATCGAGCGCTCGTTCATCGCGCTGCTGGAGCGCAACGGCATCACCCGCACCGACCCCACCGGCGCCGCGTTCGACGCCAATCTGCACCAGGCGATGGCCGAGCAGGAGAGCGCCGAGCATCCGCCGGGCACGGTGGTGCAGGCCTGGAGCCAAACCTGGCAGCTCAATGGCCGGCTGCTGCGCCCGGCCATGGTGGTGGTGGCCAAGGCCCCGCCCAACGAGCAGCCAAAGGTGGACGTGACGGCGTAAGCCGCGCACTCAGGGCGGGGCGGCGGATTGGCCGCCGCCCAGGCCGAATAACCCGCGCAGGAAGCCCGGGGTGAGCGCAGAGAACGGGTTGACGCTGACATCGGGGTTGGAGAGCTTGCCGCTGACATGGGCGCGCATGGCGATCAACCCGCCCCCCTTTTCCGCCGAAAACAACCGGCCGAGCAGTGGCAGCTTGCCGGGCAAGGAATTGAGCCAGTAGGCGGGGATCACCGTGGTATCGATGGCGCATTCGTCATCGGCGAGGCGAATGCTGCCCGCGGCGGTGAAGCCGAGCGAGGCCGAGAAGGCCCGCGCCTGGTTCAGGTGCAGCACGCCGTCTTGCAGCACAAACGGGATCACCGCGTGGTCGATGAGCAGGCCGGGGCCGGAGACAGCCTCGGCCACGCCGTAAAGCGTGAGCGCCTGCAGCAGCTTCGTCACCTCCGGCGCCTTCACCAGCCGCACATCCGTGAGCGTGGCTGTGCCCGCGGCCGGTTGTCCGGCGCCGTATTGCGCGTCGAGCGCCAGCGTGCCGCCGCTGGCGCTGTCATAGGCGTCGAGCGTGCGCAGTAGCGCCCCCGCATCGTCCGCGCGCACCGCCAAGGCGCGGCGCTCGGCGGTTTGCGGTGTGATGGTCAGGCTGAAGCCGTCCGCCTTGGCCGCGCCCCGCAGCACGGTGCCGCCCTGCCCCGCGCCGGAGAAGCTGAAGCCGCTGAGGCCGGGCGCGGGGTCCGCCGCGAGGTAGAGCGTGCCGAAATTCAGGTTTGCCGACCAGAGCGGGCCGCTGGGCGCGGTGGTTTTAGCTGGCGCAGGGCTGGCGGCGGATGCCTGGCGCTGGCGGCGCACATCCAGCACCGGGCCGGAGAGGCTGATCTGCCATGGCGCGCCCGTGCCGCCGGGCGGGGTGATGCTGCCCGTGGCCTCGGTGCGCCCGATCGCCGCGCGGGACAACACGAAGCCGCCCCCCTGCGCCGCGCCGCTCAGGCTCAACCCCGGCGCCTGGGCGCTCAGGTTGGTCAAACCGATGAGCTGGCCATTCCGCACGGTGGCGCTGAGCTGCGCCTGTCCTGGGGTTCCTGGCGCCTTCTCCCAGCCGAAGGCGGGCAAGGCGATCCCCGCCGCGGTGAGATCGGCGCTGACCGTGGCGCTCTGCGCGCCTCCGGCGGGGCCGGTGAGGTGAACGGTGAACGGCGCCACCCCGCTGGCTGGTCCAGAGGCGGTGCTGGCCTGCCCCACGCCCAGATAATCCCAAATCTGCGTCCCCGCGCTGCCGCTGAACTGCACATCCTGCGCGCCATCGGGGCGGGTCAGGTCCTGCCGCAGCGTCAGCGTCGCCGGTTCGCCGGCAAAATTTCCCTTGGCCTGCACGCGCAACGTCTGCACCGTCACGTCGAGATCGGCATCGGTGCCGGCAAAGGCCAGCGGCGGCAGCGGGGAGACCATATCCACCCCGCGCAGCGCGGCGCGCACATGCAGCGCGGTCTCAGCCAGCGCGACGCGAAGCGTAAACGGGATGCGCGCGGTGACGGTGGCGGTGACGCTGCCCGTCGCCTTGGCCAGACCGGGCGGGGCGTCGCGCAGCAGGTCAAGCGGCGGGGTGCCGAGCACGGCCACGGCATCGGGCAGGCTGCTCGCGAGCGCCACCGAGAGATCACCGAACTGGTCCTTCTCCGCAAGCCCGGTGATCGTCATCTCGCCGCTGGTGAGCGCGATGCCGCCGACATGCGCGCTCTCGGCGGTGACGATGGCGGTGTCTTTGTCGGGCATGGTGAAGCTGCCATTCAGCCCCGTGATGGGGGTAACGTCTTTCAACCAAATCAGCGTGAGGTCCTGGCCGGTGAAGCCGCCGGTCACGTCGTCCAGATGCAGGGCGGAGAGATCGCCCGGGGCGCTAAGGCTGAAGGTGAACGCGGCATTGGTGGCCAAACCAGCCGTGATGTTCTTGCTCACCCAGGCACGGGTATGGGGCGCTGCATCGGCCGGCCAATACGCAGGGAGGTCCTGGGCGCGCACGGCATCGGCGGTGAGCAGCAATGTGCCGCGCCAATCGGTCTGCCTGCGGGCGGTGAAGGTGAAGCCGATATGCGGCGCGCTGGCGCCGACAGGGGCGAGGGTGAGCTGCCCGCTGCTCACATCCACCGCTCCCGGCGCGATTTGCATGATGAAATGCCCGCCGGTGATCACCTCGCTCAGGCCGGGCCGGCCCAGCACGCCGGGGCCGAGGCTGACATCAAACGCGCCGCGCGCCAGGGTGTACCCAGAGCCGGGCCAGATATCGGCACGCAGCGAAACCGGCGCGGTGGTGCCGGTGAACCGCGCGCCGGTGCCGTCAACGCGCAGCGGCTGCCGGGCGCCGAACAGATCGGCCGGCGGCACGATCATATCCGCCGCCGGGATATTGGCGAATTCGACGCCCACGGCGTTGCGCACCGAGATGCCGCGCAGCCGCACCACGAAGGGCATGCCCCCGCCCTGGTGATATCCGGCCCAGGTCAGCTCCGCGCCGTCCATGCGCACCGAAATGCCCTGGCCGGAGGCGAGCGTGGCCAAGCGCGAGGCGAGTTCCGGCAATTCCAGCGGGCCGAAGGAGAGGCGAAAGGCGAGCAGGCAGACCGCGCCAAAGCCCAGTATGAGCAGCAGCATCACGATGCGCCCAAGCTGGTGCGCCGCCTCGCCCAAAACCTTCCATGCTTGACCTGAACGCAGCTTCATCCTGTTCTGCTTGCCAGATGCCCAGCACTTCCCACAAGCCGGTGTTTCCCAAACCCGCCGATGCCGAGGCCGCCAAGCGGCTGCGCGTCGATTTTTCCGAGCTTGGCGAAGCCCAGGCGCGCTTCGCCGCCAGCGCCGAGGGGGCGGCCCTGCTCGACGCGCTGGGCGGCAACGCGCCATATCTCGCGGAACTCGCCTGCCGCGACTCGGAGGCGCTGCTCGCCTGCATGACGTCCGGGGTAGACGCGCATGTTGCCGCGCTGTTGCAAACAGTGCGGGAATTGCCGCTCGACCTCTCGCGCCGCGAGGTGAGCGCGGCCGTGCGCCGGGCCAAGCGGCAGGCGGCTTTGGCCATCGCCATTGCCGATATTGGCGGGCTGTGGCCGCTGGAGAAGATCACGCTTGCGCTCTCTGATCTCGCGGGGACCACGCTGCGCGCCGCGCTGCGGCATTTGCTGCTGGACCTGCACGAGGCGGAGAAGATCACCCTGCCCTTCCCCGGCGAGCCGGAGCGCGGCTGCGGCTTCGTGGCGCTGGGGCTGGGCAAGCTCGGCGCGCATGAGCTGAATTACTCCTCCGATATCGACCTCGTGCTGCTCTACGACCCGGATTGCGCGGTCTATCCCGAGGACGCGCAAAGCATGATGGCGCGGCTGGCGCGCGACATCACCACCCTGCTCGCCGCGCGCGACGAGGATGGCTACGTGTTCCGCGTCGATCTGCGGCTGCGGCCCGACCCCTCGGCCACGCCGCCGGTCGTGGCCCTGCCCACGGCGCTGGCCTATTACGAGTCGCAGGGCCGGACCTGGGAGCGCGCCGCCTTTTCCAAGGCGCGGCCGATCGCGGGCGATATCGCGCTCGGCGAGCAATTCCTGGCCGCGATCCGCTCCTTCATCTGGCGCAAATATCTCGATTTCGCGGCGATCTCCGAAATCCACGAGATGAAACGCCAGATCGACGCGCAAACCGGCGGCGCCGGGCTGCTGGGGCTGGACGTGAAGCGCGGGCGCGGCGGCATTCGCGAGATCGAATTCATCGTGCAGACGCTGGGCCTCGTCTGGGGCGGGCAGGAACCGGCGCTGCGCATACCGCCGACACTGGACGCGCTGCCCGCCATGGCCAGGGCCGGGCATCTGCCCGAGCGCACGGCGCGCGAACTGGCGGCGGATTACCGCAAGCTGCGCCAGGTGGAGCACCGGCTGCAAATGGTGGGCGACCGCCAGACCCACGCCCTGCCCACCACCCAGGCGGCGCTGGAGGCGTTCACCATCTTCCTCGGCGAACCCGGATTCCTGCGTGACTTCCCCGCCCTGCTGGCGCGGGTGCATGGGCATTTTCGCTCCTTCTTCGATGCGGGGGCCGAGGAGCCGCCGCCGGCCCTCGACCCCGGAACCGACGGCCCGCCCCCCGCCGCCTTCACCGCCAAGCTGCAGGAGCTGGGCTTTGCCGACCCCCAGCACATCGCGGCGCGGCTGCGCGAATGGACGAGCGGGCGGCTGCCAGCGCTCCGGGCCGAGCGGGCGCGCGAGTTGCTGGAGCAGCTATTGCCGCATCTGTTCGGCGCGCTCGGCGCGCTGCCGGAGCCGGACAAGGCCTTCGCGCTGTTCGACACGCTGCTCTCGCGCCAGCGCGCCGGGGTGCAGTTGCTCTCGCTGTTCACCCGCCATCCGGCGCTGTTGCAGCGCGTGGCGGCGGTACTCGGCGCGGCCCCGGCCCTGGCCGAGCAACTGGCGGAAGACCCGCAGGCGCTCGAAGGCCTGCTCAGCCCCAGCGCCCGCTTCGCCGCGCCCAAGCCGGTGCTGCGCCGCCAGCTGGCGGAGGCCGAGGATTTGGAGCAGGCGACGGAGATCACACGGCGCTTCGTGCGGCAGGAGGAGTTTCATCTTTCCGTAGCCACGCTGGAGGGGCGTATCGACGCCGACGCCGCCGGGCGGTTGCGCACGGCGCTTGCGGAATCGGCGCTCTCGCTGCTGCTGCCGCGCGTGCTGGCGGCGCATAAGACGCGCTATGGCCGCGTGCCGGGCGCGCGCTTCGCCGTGGTGGCGATGGGCAAGGCCGGGGCCGGCGAGATGCTGGCGGGGTCCGACCTCGACCTGATGCTGATCTATGACTACGCCCCGGCGGATATCGCGCCGACGCCGTATTTCGTGCGTCTCAGCCACGCCTTCACCGCCGCGCTCACCGCCCAGGGCAAGGAGGGGCAGCTTTATCACATCGATATGCGGCTGCGCCCCTCGGGCAATCATGGCCCGGTGGCGGTGGCGCTGGAGGCGTTCCGCCGCTACCACGCGCAGGAATCCTGGACCTGGGAGCGCTTGGCCCTGACCCGCGCGCGGGTGCTGGCGGCGACGCCGGGCTTCGCCAAGGTGGTGGAAGCGGCCATTCGCGCCGCGCTGGAGCGCGAGCAGAGCGCCGAATCGATCCTGAAAGACACCGCCGATATGCGCGACCGCCTGGCCGCCGAACTGCCGCCCCGCGGGATGTTCGACGTGAAAGCCCTGCCCGGCGGCATGATGGAGGTGGTATTCGTGGCGCAGGCGCTGCAACTCGTGCATGGGCCGCGCCGGCCGGAGGTGTTCCAGCCCAACACCGCCGCCGCGCTGCGCGCGCTGGAACGGGCGGAGCTGCTGGATGAGCCGGATGCGGGGCTGCTGCTGCGCGCCGACCATTTGTGGCGGACGATTCAGGGCGTCAACCGCATCACGGGCCTCTCGGAGCGCGCCAGCGACCCTCCCACCGCGCTGGCGGCGCCGCTGCTGCGCGCCACCGGCACGGCCGATTTCGCCGAGCTGCGCCTTGTCATGGCGCAGACCGCCGCCCAGGTACAAGCCTGTTTCAACCGCATCATCAGACGAGGAGACATCACATGAGTTTGGCCGAAGGCGACAAGGCCCCCGATTTCTCGCTGCCCGCCACGGGTGGCCGCACCGTCTCGCTGGCATCGCTGAAGGGCAAACCCTTCGTGCTCTATTTCTATCCGCGCGCCGACACGCCGGGCTGCACCAAGGAGGCCTGCGCCTTCCAGGACGGATTGCCGGAATTCTCCAAACTCGATGTCACTGTCATCGGTGTCTCCAAGGACTCGATGAAGGCGCTGGAGAAATTCGCCGAGAAATATTCGTTGCAGTTTCCGCTTGCCTCCGACCCTGAGGCCGAGGTGATCAACGCCTATGGCGCGTGGCAAGAGAAATCGATGTACGGCAAGAAATACATGGGCATCGAGCGCTCAACCGTGCTCGTCGACGCCAAGGGCAAGGTCGCGAAACTGTGGCCGAAGGTGAAGGTTGCCGGTCATGCCGAGGAGGTGTTGGCGGCGGTGCAGGCGCTGGGCTGAGCCCGCGCCGGGGGGAAGCTTAACATCGTGCGGGTGGCGAACTGAATTTTACGGCAAGTTAACGATTATCGCGGCATCATGAATCCACGTTAGGAAAGAGGATGCTGTGCCGTGAACGAAGTCCTGGATATTCGGCCGTCGCCACCCGAATCGCGTTTGGCCGCCGCTCTGCCAAAAACGCAGGATGAGGATAGCAGCCCGCAGGCTTTGGACGCCTATGAGATTCTCGATAGCGAGCCGGAAAAATCCTATGACGACATCGCCAAACTCGCGGCCTTTGTCTGCGCCGCGCCGGTGGCGGCGATCTCTTTCTTCGACCATGGCCGCCATTGGGTGAAGGCCCGCAGTTGCACCCCCGCCTTTGCCGACAAGCCCTTCGAGCTGCCGCGCGGCACGGTGCGGGAGGCCGCGCTGCACGAGCCGGGGAAATTGCTGCATGTGGCGGATATCCAGGCGGATGCGCGCTTTGCCCGCGTGGCCGCGCGATCCGGGCGGTTGCGCCTCTACGCCGCCGCGCCGCTCTGCTCGCCGACGGGCGATATTCTGGGCAGCCTCGCCGTAATGGACCGGCGCGTGCGCACGCTCAGCCCCGAGCAATGCCACGCGCTGGAAACCCTGGCCCGGCAGGTGATGCAATTGCTGGAGATGCGGCGCACGCTGATCGGCCTGTCCGCGGCCAACGCGAAACTCGGCCAGCAAAACGTGACCGACGCGCTCACCGGCATTCCCAACCGGCGCGCCTATGATCAGAAGCTGAGCGAGGAAGCCGCCCGCGCCCAGCGCACTGGCGCGCCGCTTTCGCTGCTGCTGCTCGATATCGATAATTTCAAGCAATATAACGACAGTTACGGCCACCCGGCGGGCGATACCGCGCTACAATCGGTCGCCCGCGTGCTGCTCTCCAGTCTGCGGCCTTACGATTTCCTGGCGCGCTATGGCGGCGAGGAATTCGCCATCATCCTGCCCGCGACCGATCTTGCCGACGCCTTTCTGGTGGCCGAGCGAGTGCGCGGGCTGGTCGCGGCCTCGGAATTTCCGCACCGCAAATTCACGGTTTCCATCGGTGTGTCGCGGCTCGATACCGAAGCCGGGCCGCGCGCGCTGGTGCAGGCCGCCGATATCGGGCTCTACCGGGCCAAGGCGGCGGGGCGGAACAAGGTGGTGATCGGCAAGCTCAACGACCACTCCCCGGTGGGCTCGGCAACACCCTGATTATTTCTGCGTCTTTGGGCAGTAATAGGTGCTGCGGCCAGATTGCGTGATGCATTTGATGCCATGGCAGGCGGGCGGGCCGGGGCAGCGCTCGCAAGCCTCTCCGGCACGGCCATAAACCTTCCAGGCATGCTGAAAATAGCCCAGCTCGCCATTGGGCTGCACGTAATCGCGCAGGCTCGACCCGCCCGCCGCGATCGCCTCGCGCAGCGTGTCGCGGATCGCCTGCACCAGCGCCTCGATGCGTGGACGCGAGATCTTCCCGGCAGCGCGGCGCGGGTCGATGCCGGCGCGGAACAGCGCCTCGCTGGCGTAGATATTGCCGATACCAGCGACGATGCGCTGGTCGAGCAGCGCCGCCTTGATCGCGCTGGTTCGACCCTTGAGCGCCGCCGCGAGCACCGGGGCGGAGAATTCGTTGCCCAGCGGCTCCGGGCCCATGCCAGCGAGCAGTTTGTGGCTGTCCTCCTCGGCGGTGGGCACCAGATCGAGCACCCCGAACCGGCGCGGATCGACAAACCCGACCCGGCCGCCCTCCTCGGTCTCGATGGTCAGGTGCTCATGCGCGGCGGGCGGCGCGTCGAGCAGCATCCGCCCGGACATGCCGAGATGGATCAGCACAGACTGCCCGTTATCGAGGCGCATCAGCATGAACTTGCCACGGCGGCGAAAGCCCAGCACGCGCGCCCCGGTGAGCACGCGCGGCAGCTCTGGCGGCACCGGCCAGCGTATGTCCGCCCTGTGCAGCGTGGCGCGCTTGATACGCCGCCCGGTGAGGCGGGCATCAAGCCCGCGCATTACGGTCTCGACCTCGGGTAGTTCCGGCATGATGATCCGGCTATACTGCCGCGCATGAGCCAGAACAATTCCAACGAGACCGCCGATTTCGGTTTCAAGACCGTCCCCCGCGGGCAGAAAGCCGCCCTGGTGCGGGAGGTCTTCGACTCCGTGGCCGGCAAATACGATGTGATGAACGACCTGATGTCGCTCGGCGTCCACCGGTTATGGAAGCGCGAATTCCTCACCGCGCTCGACCCGCGCCCCAATTACACGCTGCTCGATCTCGCCGCGGGAACGGGGGACATCACCTTCGGCTGGCTCAAGCGTGGCGGCGGCAAGGTGGTGATGTCGGACATCAACGCCGCCATGCTCAGCGTCGGGCGCGACCGCGCGGCCGCCAACGGCTATCTGGGCGATATCGAGTTCCTGGTGGCCGATGCCGAGAAGCTGCCCCTGCCCGATGCCAGCTTCGACCGCATCTCCATGGCCTTCGGCCTGCGCAACTGCACCAATAAGGACAAGGTGATCGCCGAGGCGCGGCGCCTGCTGAAGCCGGGCGGGCGGTTCATGGTGCTGGAATTCTCGCGTCTGCAGATCGCCGGGCTGAGCGGGCTTTATGACGCGTGGTCGTTCGAGGCGCTGCCGCGCATCGGCCAGATCGTGGCCAAGGACGCCGCGAGCTACCAATATCTGGCCGAGAGCATCCGCATGTTCCCCGACCAGGAGACGCTGAAGCGCATGTTCGAGGATGCCGGGCTGTCGCGCGTGACCTACCGCAACCTCTCTGGCGGCATCGCGGCCATCCATTCCGGCTGGCGCCTGTGAGGAAGCTGCTGCTCATCGTCACCGGCGGCATCGCGGCCTATAAGGTGCTGGAGCTGGTGCGCCTCGCCACCAAGGCGGGCTACGGCGTGACCGCCGTGCTGACCAAAGCCGGGGCGCAATTCGTCACCCCGCTCTCCTTGCAGGCGCTCACCGGCAACAAGGTGTACCAGGATCTGTTTTCGCTCACCGATGAGAGCGAGATGGGGCATATCGAGCTCTCCCGCGCCGCCGACCTGGTGGTGGTGGCGCCGGCCAGCGCCGACATGCTGGCCAAGATGGCGGCGGGGCTGGCCGATGATCTGGCCTCCACCCTGCTGCTGGCCACCGATAAGCGCGTGCTGGTGGCTCCGGCGATGAATGTACGGATGTGGGAGCACCCCGCCACCCAGGCCAATATGGCGCTGCTGGCCAAGCGCGGCGTGCTGGTGGTGCCACCCGAGCAAGGCCCGATGGCCTGCGGCGAGTTTGGCCCCGGCCGTCTGGCCGAGCCACCAGCGATCCTCGCCGCCATCAGCGCCGCCCTCGCCGATGGACCGCTGCGCGGCCGCCACGCGATCGTCACCAGCGGGCCGACGCATGAGCCGATCGACCCGGTGCGCTACCTGGCGAACCGCTCCTCGGGCAAGCAGGGCCACGCCATCGCCGCCGCGCTCGCCGCGCTGGGGGCGCGGGTCACGCTGGTCAGCGGCCCGGTGAGCGTGCCGGACCCCGCGGGGGTGCGGGTGGTGCGGGTGGAGACGGCGCGGCAGATGCGCGAGGCCGTGCGCGCCGCCCTGCCCGCCGATATCGCGATCTGCGCCGCCGCCGTGGCGGATTGGCGCGTCGAGGAAGCGGGACAGAAGATCAAGAAGGATGGCTCGGGCCAGCCGCCCGCGCTGCATCTGGCCGAGAACCCGGACATCCTGGCCGAACTCTCCCAGCCCGGCCCGCAACGCCCCCGGCTGGTGATCGGCTTTGCCGCCGAGACCGAGAAACTGGCCGAGCACGCCGCCGCCAAGCGCGCGCGCAAGGGCTGCGACTGGTTGGTGGCCAATGATGTCGGCGGCACCGGCATCATGGGCGGCGATGAGAACGAGATTCTGCTGCTCACCGAAGCCGGGGCCGAGGCCTGGGAGCGCATGGACAAAACCGCGCTGGCGCAAAAACTCGCCGCGCGCATCGGAGAATTTTTTGTATGAACGTGACTGTGAAGATCCGCCGCCTGCCGCATGGCGAAGGGCTCGAACTGCCGCATTACACCACCGCCGGCGCGGCGGGGATGGATCTGCTGGCGGCCGTGGGTGAGACCGTGACCATCGCGCCGGGCGGGCGGGCGCTGATCCCCACCGGGTTCTGCATCGCCCTGCCGCCGGGCTATGAGTTGCAGGTGCGCCCGCGCTCGGGGCTGGCGCTCAAGCACGGCATTACCCTGCCCAACTCCCCCGGCACGATCGACGAGGATTACCGCGGCGAGGTCGGCGTGATCGTGCTCAACACCGGGGCCGCGCCATTTGAGGTGACGCGCGGCATGCGCATCGCCCAGGCGGTGGTGGCGCCGGTGGTGCGCGCGCTGTGGCAGGTGGTTGAGGATCTCGACGAGACGGAGCGCGGCGCGGGCGGGTTCGGCAGCACGGGACATTAGGTTTAACCCGGCGGAGGCTTGGGCGCGCGCGTGACCAGCGCCAGGCCCGGCCCCTCCCATGGCTGAATAGAGGCATTTGGCGAGTTTTCGTCAATGACTAGGCTCGATTCACGGGCCTGGGCGCTGTAACGCAATCGCCATGCGATGCCTGGGTGACAAACCCCCGCATGCTGGTTAAGGGAGCAAAAGCAACCTCACCGAACGCCAGGCGGTACGATGACGAATTATACTCCCACGGCCCTGGCCGGGCGCCGATTGCCGAACCGCTGGGATGGGGTGGCGCTGCTGCTGGTCATGGGCCTGCTGATCGCCCTGGTGGATGTGGGCCGCGGCACCATCTCCACCTCAATCGCCACCATCCAGAACTCGCCGATCCACCTGGACCCGGCCTATCTGCCCTATTACGCGCTGCGCTCCACCGCGCGCATGTTCGCGGCGCTGTTCTTCTCGCTGCTGTTCACCTTCACCTATGCCACGCTGGCGGCGAAATCGCGCCGGGCGGGCATGGTGCTGATCCCGATCCTCGACATCCTGCAATCCGTCCCCATCCTGGGCTTCCTCACCTTCACCACCGTGTTCTTCCTCGGGCTGTTTCCGGGCAAGGTGATGGGCGCCGAGCTGGCCTCGGTGTTCGTGATCTTCACCTCCCAGGCCTGGAACATGGCCTTTTCCTTCTACCAGTCGCTGGTCACCCTGCCCAAAGATTTACAGGAAGCCGCGCGCAGTTTCCGCCTTAGCCCGTGGCAGCGCTTCTGGCGGCTGGACGTGCCCTTCGCCATGCCGGGGCTGGTGTGGAACACCATGCTCTCAATGTCCGGCGGCTGGTTCTTCGTCGTCGCGTCGGAGGCGGTGACGGTTGGCAACACCACCTTCCAGCTTCCCGGCATCGGCTCTTACGTGGCCACCGCCCTGGCGCGGGAGGATCTGCCGGCCATTCTCTACGCGATCAGCGCCATGCTCGTGGTGATCCTGCTTTACGACCAGCTCCTGTTCCGCCCTCTGGTGGCTTGGTCGGCCAAGTTCCGCTTCGAGACCACGGCGGTGAGCGCCGGACCGGAACCGTGGATGCTGAAGATCCTGCGCCGCACCGCGCTGTTTCAGGAGATCGGCGATGTCCTCGGCGGAGCCTTGCGCACCATCACCCGCCTGCGCCTGACCCCGCCCGTGCGCGCGCAGATCGACGAAAGTCGCGAACCCTCCCGCTGGTTCGACGGGGTCTGGTTCGTCTGCATCGCGCTGGTGGCCGCCTATGCGAGCTACCGCATCTTCATCTTCGTCTCGGCCACGCTGCATTGGTCAGATCTCGGCACCGCCGTGCTGATGGGCTTCTACACCCTGCTGCGCGTGATGGTGCTGATGACCGTGGCGGCGCTGATCTGGGTGCCGATTGGCGTGTGGATCGGGCTGCGCCCCAAGGTCACGCGCATCGCGCAGCCGATCGCGCAGTTTCTCGCCGCCTTCCCGGCCAATTTGTTGTTCCCGCCCGTGGTGCTGGCCATCGTGTATTTCCACGTCAGCCCCGACATCTGGCTATCGCCGCTGATGCTGATCGGCACGCAATGGTACATGCTGTTCAACGTCATCGCCGGGGCCGCCGCATTTCCCGGCGACCTCAAGGAGGCGGTGTCGAATTTCCAGATCAGGGGTTGGCTGTGGTGGCGCAAGGTAATGATCCCGGCGATCATGCCCTTCTTCATCAACGGCGCGCTCACCGCATCGGGCGGCGCATGGAACGCCTCGATCGTCGCCGAGGTGGCGAGCTGGGGTAAAACCAACCTCGCCGCGCACGGCCTGGGCGCCTATATCGCCCAGGCCACCGCCAATGGCGACACCGCGCGCGTCGTGCTCGGCGTGGTGGTGATGTCGGGCTTCGTCATCGTGGTCAATCGTATCCTCTGGCGGCCGCTATTTGATTACGCGACCCGCCGCAGCACTCTGGGGTAAGCCTATGGATCAGAATCTCGGCGCGCCGCTGGTCACCGTCAGCAACTGCCGCCAATCCTACCACAAGGACACCACGGCCGAGCTGGTGGTACTCGATGATGTCAACCTGACGCTGCACGAGGGGGAGATCGTCGCGCTGCTCGGGCGCTCAGGCTCGGGCAAATCCACCCTGCTGCGCATCGTCGCCGGGCTGCTCAAGCCAACGGCGGGCGATGTGCGCTGGCGCGGCCAGCCCTTGCGCGGCCCGGTGCCCGGCGTCGCCATGGTGTTCCAGAGTTTCGCGCTATTCCCCTGGCTCACCGTGCAGGAAAATGTGGAGCTGGGGCTGGAGGCGCTGGGCATGAGAAACGACGAGCGCGAGGAACGCTCGGAAGAAGCGATCGACCTGATCGGTCTTGGCGGTTACGACACCGCCTACCCCAAGGAGCTCTCAGGCGGCATGCGCCAGCGCGTGGGGCTGGCGCGCGCGCTGGTGGTGCACCCCGATCTGCTGCTCATGGACGAGCCGTTTTCGGCGCTCGACGTGCTGACCGCCGAAACGCTGCGCACCGACCTCATCGACCTCTGGATGGAAAAGAAGCTGCCGGTGAAATCCATCCTGCTGGTCACGCACAACATCGAGGAAGCCGTGCTGCTGGCGGATCGCATCCTGGTCTTCTCCTCCAACCCTGGCCGTGTGGCGCATGAGCTGAAAGTGCCCTTCAAGCACCCGCGCAACCGCTTCGACCCGGCCTTCCGGCAGACCGTGGACGATATTTACGGCATCATGACGCGCCGCGCGCCCAAGGAGGTTCAGCCCGCCACCGCCGCGCCCACCGGCTTCGCCACCACGCTGCATCCGGTCTCCACCAACCTCATCGCGGGTCTTATCGAAACGCTGCATGCCGCGCCCTATGAAGGCCGCGCCGACCTGCCAGCCCTGGCCGCCGCCCTGCAATACGAGGTGGACGATCTGCTGCCGCTGGGCGAAACGCTGCAACTTCTCGGCTTCGCGCGGCTGGAGGAAGGCGATTTGTTCCTCACCGAAACCGGCCGCAAATTCGCCGATGCCGAGACCGAGGACCGCAAGGAGATCTTCGGCGCCGCGCTGCGCGCGCATGTGCCGCTCGTCAACGCCATCCGCGCCGTCATCGACCAGCGCTCCAACCATCGCGCCTCGGCGGTGCGGTTCCGCGACGAGCTGGAGGATCATATGTCCCCCGATTATGCCGAGGAGACCCTGCGCGCCGTGATCTCCTGGGGCCGCTACGCCGAAATCTTCGAATATGACGAAGAGGCGCAGCAATTCAGCCTGGAAGAAGAGGATGAGGAAGAGGAGGCCTGAGCCTCCCCTTCCCGGCCGCGGTTACATCGCCGCTTCGAAAATGCCGATCACCTGCGCCAGCGTGGCCTTGCGCGGGTTGGTGAGCATGCAGGCATCCTTCTGCGCGTTTCCAGCCATTACCGCATGATCCTCGGCCTTCACGCCAAGCTGCGCCAACCCGGCGGGAATCCCGATCGAGCCTGAGAGTGCCTTGATCGCGTCGATCGCCGCCTGCGCGGCATCGGGGGTGCTGAGGCTCTCGGTGTTCACGCCCAGCAATTCGGCAATGGTGGCGTAACGCTCGGCGGCGGCGATCAGGTTAAACGCCGACACATGCGGCAGCAGGATGGCGTTGCACACGCCATGCGGCAAATTGTAAAATCCGCCAAGCTGATGCGCCATGGCATGCACATAACCCAGCGAGGCGTTGTTGAACGCCATGCCCGCCAGATATTGCGCGTAGCACATGGCCGCGCGCGCCTCCATGTTCTCGCCATTCGCCACGGCCTTGGGCAGCCATTCACCGATCAGCGCGATCGCCTTCTCGGCGCAGGCATCGGTAATCGGCGTGGCGGCGGTGGAGACGTAAGCCTCCACGGCATGGGTCAGCGCATCCATGCCGGTGGCGGCGGTGAGCGCGGGCGGCATCGCCACCATCAGGCGCGGATCATCGATGGCGATGAGCGGCGTGCAGCGCCAATCCACGATCGCCATTTTCACATGATTGCTGGAATTGGTGATGATGCAGAAGCGCGTCATCTCCGAGGCCGTGCCAGCCGTGGTGTTGATCGAGATCAACGGCGTCATCGGCACGCTGGATTTATCGACGCCCTCGTAATCGCGGATATGCCCGCCGCCCGCCGTGACCAGGCCAATGCCCTTGGCGCAGTCATGCGATGAGCCGCCGCCCAGCGAGACGATGAAATCGCAGCCAGCGTCCTGATAAGCCTTGACGCCATCATGCACGTTGATGTCGGTGGGGTTCGGCTCGGCACCGGCGAAGATCACGGCCTCGAGCCCCGCCTCGCGCAGATAGGAGGCGATCAGCTCGGACACGCCCATCTTGTGCAGCCCGGCATCGGTCACGATGAGCGCCTTTTTGGCGCCCAGCGCCTTGGCGCGCGGCCCGGTCTCGCGGGCGCAGCCCGGCCCGATCAGCGTGACGCAGGGAATGAAGAAGCTGTCTGTGCGGTCGGCGATGTTATGATAACCCATGTCATTTCCTCAAGCTTTTGTAATGTTAGCGACGGCGGCGCAGGCCGCCCGCCTTGGGGCTTGAGCAAATCACATGCCAGTTACACAACCGTCGGCAATCTCAGGAAACTTTCCGAGATGGGGGAGATGGGGCGATCCATAACAGGACAGGCGCACCCCAATTCAGAACACTGTCGGTCAGCGCCGGATGGCCGACCAGTAAACCGGCCGGCGCCCGGCGGCGATGGCCTTGGCCTCATAGCGCGTATGCGGCCAGCCCTCGGGGTGGTCGGTCATGCGCGTGACCGTGAACAGATCCTGCGCGCCCATCACCTCGTCGGTCCATTCCTGGTAGGTTGGGTCGTCTGAGGCGATGCGCCACTCCCCACCCTCGCGCAGGGCGCGGGCGACTTCCGTCACCATGTCGGGGTGCACGAAGCGGCGCTTGGCGTGGCGCGCTTTCGGCCAGGGGTCGGGGAACATCAAGAACAGCTTGGAGAGCGCGCCCGCCTCGAAGCTGCGCAGCAATGGGCGGGCATCGCCGGTGAACAAGCGCAGATTGGGCAGCGGCTCGGGCGCGTCCACGCCATCCGGCGCGATCTTGGCCAGCAGCGAGCAAATACCGGTCTCGAACACCTCGGCGGCGATGTAGCCGATATCGGGGTTGCGCGTGGCCAGCTCATAGGCGTGCTCGCCGCCGCCGAAGCCGACTTCCAGCCAGATCTCGCGCGGGGTGATGCCGAAGGGCGCCTCCGGCCAGGCGGTGCGGGGCAGGAACGCCTCCAGCAGCCATTCCTGGCGCGGGCGGAGTTTTTTGCCTTTGATGCGGCCATAAAGCCGGTCGGGGATGGGTTTGATCTTCATGTTGCCTTCCTATGCCAGCGGGCCAGCACCGCCCCCAGCAGCGGCTGCAGCGATACGATGCCGAGGATATGCCCGAAGCAAAGGCAGCGTGGCACCCGCCGAAATACATTGTCTGGATGCAGAAGCCGACCACGGCCAGGCGCAGCCAGATCGGCGTGGGGGGCATCACAAACAACTCGGCCTGGAGCGCGGCTTTGCCACCCCCAGGCCCGAAAAACTTAAGCTTGTCGCGCCGCCACCGCAGGCTGGCGGCGCAACTCTCAGGCTCAGCGCCCGAACGCGCTCTTCAGCGCCGGCACCAGGTCGGTCTTCTCCCAGGTGAAGGTGCCCAGCTCCGGGTCCGGTGTGCGGCCGAAATGGCCGAAGGACGAGGTCGGCACATAGATCGGGCGGTTGAGCTGCAGATGCTCACGGATGCCGCGCGGCGTCAGGTTGACCAGATCGCGCAGCACCTTGGCCACCTTCGCCTCGTCGATATCCTTGCCGGTGCCGTGCAGGTCCACATAGAGCGAGAGCGGCTGCGACACGCCGATGGCATAAGAGAGCTGCAGCGTGCAGCGCTCGGACAAGCCAGCCGCGACCACGTTTTTGGCCAGATAGCGGCAAACATAGGCGGCCGAGCGGTCCACCTTGGTCGGGTCCTTGCCCGAGAACGCGCCACCGCCATGCGGCGCCGCGCCGCCATAGGTGTCGACGATGATCTTGCGCCCGGTGAGGCCACAATCGCCATCCGGACCGCCGATCTCGAAGATGCCGGTCGGGTTGACGTAGAACTCCTTGTCCTCGGGCATCCAGCCCTCGGGCAGCGCCGCCTTCACGATCGGGCGCAGGATTTCCTTCACCCGGTCCGGGGTATAGCCGGGCTCGTGCTGAATGGAGACGACCACCGAGGTCGCGCCCACCGGCTTGCCATCCACATATTTCAGCGTCACCTGGCTCTTGGCATCGGGCAGCAGGCCCTTCACCTGGGAGTCGGCGGCGTGGCGCAGCTCGGAGATGCGGCGCAGGATCAGGTGCGAATAATAGATCGGAGCGGGCATCAGCGCCTCGGTCTCGGTGCAGGCATAACCGAACATGATGCCCTGGTCGCCAGCGCCTTCGTCCTTGTTACCGGCGGCGTCCACGCCCACGGCGATATGCGCCGATTGCGCGTGCAGATGCACCGCCACCTCGGCGTTCTTCCAGGAGAAGCCCTCCTGGTCGTAGCCGATATCGCGCACCGCCATGCGGGCGAGATGAGCGAGGTATTCCTTGGTGATGTGCTCCGGCCCACGCACCTCGCCCGCGAGCACGATGCGGTTGGTGGTCACCAGCGTCTCACAGGCGACGCGCGAATACGGGTCGGCGGCCAGATAGGCGTCGACCACGGCGTCGGAGATGCGGTCGGCAACCTTATCCGGATGACCTTCCGAGACGGATTCAGACGTGAACAGAAACTCGCCGCGATCGCGCATAATGTGCAATACCCCCAAAATTCCAGGCGGACCCGATGACCCATCCGGCCCCCGGGGTCAATACCCCGGCGGGCACGGCACTTTTGCAGAATAAAGAAATCAGAGGCGCAGGAAATCGCGCATCGAATACAGCCCCGCCGGCTGGGCGTGCAGCCATAGCGCCGCGCGCACCGCGCCCGAGGCGAAGACCCGGCGGTCGAAGGCGTGGTGGGTCAGGGCGATCTGCTCGTCTCCGGCGGTGAACAGTACCGAATGGCTGCCCACGATCTGCCCGCCGCGCAGCGTGGCGAAGCCGATCTCGCCATCCTTGCGCGGGCCGGTATGGCCATCGCGGCCCGAGACCATGACCTCCTCCAGCCTCACCCCCCGCCCCTGCGCCACGGCGCGGCCCAACGCCAGCGCGGTGCCCGAGGGGGCGTCCACCTTCTGCCGGTGGTGCATTTCCAAAATCTCGGCGTCGTATTGGTGCGGCGGCAGGGCGTGGCCGAGCTTCTCCGCCAGCAGCAGCAGCAGGTTTACCCCGGTGCAGAAATTGGGCGAGGCGATGATGGGGATGGTTTTCGCCGCCTCGTCGATGGCCGATTGCTCCATCGCGCCATATCCAGTGGTGCCCAGCACCCATGGCGTCTCGGTGGCGGCCAGGGCCACGGCATGCGCGGCCACCGTGCTGGCATGGGTGAAGTCGATCACCACATCCGACTCCCGCGCCAGCGCGGTGATGTCGGAGAAATGCGGCGCGCCCGCCGGTCCACGCCCCGAACGGCTGGTGCCACCCGCGAGCGAGGCGGCGGCGGCGGCCTCCTCGGCCAGATAAATACCCATGCGGCCGGAGATCCCGGCGATACCGATGCGAATTGTCATGCCCGCAGATTACCCGGATTCGCCGCGCGCACAAAAAAGTGTTGCTCATACCGGAGGCGCAACTTGCAAACCCAGCGCAACGGGGTGTTAACTGCGTCGTAATCTTGGGCGACGCTTTCCTGCACGAAAAATCAACGCGCTTCAGGGACAAAGCCAATCATGAAACAAAACATGCTGAAAGCTGAAACCGCGCTTTGTCTGCTGGCTCTCACGCTGGCGGGCTGCACCGGGGCCAGCCCCGGCCCCAACACCGCCGACGCCAACATGTTGAACGTCGCCGACGCCGCCGTCGCCAGTGACAATCCGGATATGGCGCTTAGCATCAGCCAATCGGTGCTGGCGCACGACCCCAATAATCTGCAGGCGCTCTATCACGAGGGCGCGGCCTATTACGCGCTGGACCGTTGCGAAGACGCGATGGCGGCCTATCGCGTGGCGCTGAAGGTGGACCCGAAATCATCCGAGGCGGAAACCGGCATTGGCCGCTGCCTGCTCCGGCGCAACGCGATCGAGGCCGAACAGGCCTTCAGCGCCGCGGTGCAGGACGATCCGGGGAATGCGGAGGCGTTCAACGATCTCGGCATCGCGCGCGATCTGCAAGGACATTACGCCGCCGCCAGCGACGCCTATCAGCAATCGCTACAGGTTTCGCCAGGCATCGCGGCGACCGAGGTCAATCTCGGCCTGTCGCTGGCGCTCTCCGGCCGGGCGGCGGATGCGCTGCAATATCTCGGCCCGCTCGCCACCAGCGACCAGGCGACCCCGAAGATCCGCGCCGATTACGCCGTGGCGCTCTACGCCGCCGGGCGGACGGACGACGCGCGGCAGGTGTTGAGCGCCGACCTGCCGCCCGACAAGGTGAACCAGGAGATCGGCGCCTTCGCCGCCCTGGTGGCGCAACCGCAAGCGGCGGCGCCGGAGCGACTCTCCAGCGCCGCGCCCGACTAAGCGCTTACATGCCGCCCGGATAGTTCGGGCCGCCAGCCCCCTCGGGCACCACCCAGTTGATGTTCTGAGTCGGGTCCTTGATGTCGCAGGTCTTACAGTGCACGCAGTTCTGCGCGTTGATCTGCAATTTCGGCGCGCCCTTGTCCTCGTCCACGATCTCATACACCCCGGCCGGGCAATAGCGCGTCTCCGGGCTGGCATAGAGCTTGTAGTTGATGTCGATCGCCTTGGCCGGGTCGAGCAGCTGCAGATGCGCCGGCTGGTTTTCCTCGTGGTTGGTGTTGGAGAGGAACACCGAGGACAGGCGGTCGAAGGTCAGCTTGCCATCCGGTTTGGGGTAGTCGATCGGCTTGCAGATCGAGGCCTTCTTGAGGCTCTCATTATCCGGGTGCGGATGATGCAGCGTCCAGGGCGCCTTGCCGCGGAACACATAGGTTTCCAGCGCCGCGTTCAGCATCCCGCCATACAGGCCGAACTTGGCGAAGCCCGGGCGGATGTTACGCACCTGATGCAGTTCCGCCCACACCCAGCTCTCTTTCAGCATGTCGGTATAGGCGCTCACCTCGTCCGGCTTGCCGCCAGCGAAGGCGGCGGCGATCGCCTCGGCCGCGACCATGGCCGATTTCATCGCCGTATGCGAGCCCTTGATCTTGGGCACGTTCAGCGTGCCCGCGGCGCAGCCGATCAGCACGCCGCCGGGGAAGGTCAGCTTCGGCAGCGACTGGAAGCCGCCCTCGTTGAGCGCGCGCGCGCCGTAGGAGATGCGCTTGGCCCCCTCGAACATCGGGGCGATGGCCGGGTGAGTTTTGTAGCGCTGCATCTCCTGGAACGGCGAGAGATACGGGTTGCTGTAATCCAGCCCGACGACGAAGCAATACGCCATCAGGTTCTCGCCGAAATGGTAAATCGCGGCGCCGCCATAGGTGTCGGATTGCAGCGGCCAGCCGACGCTGTGCAGGGTCAGGCCCTTCTGGAACTTCTCGGGCTTGATCTCCCACAGCTCCTTGATGCCGATGCCGTAAGTCTGCGGGTCGCACTGCTCGCGCAGCTTGAACTGGCTCATCAGCTGCTTGGAGAGCGAGCCGCGGCAGCCCTCGCCGAACACGGTGTAGGTGGCGCGCAACTCCATGCCGCGCTGGAAATTCTCGGTGGGCTGGCCATCCTTGCCGATGCCCATATCGCCGGTGGCGACGCCGACCACGCGACCATCCTCGACCAGCAGCTCGGCGGCGGCGAAGCCGGGGTAGATCTCGACGCCCAGCTCCTCGGCCTGCTGGCCCAGCCAGCGCACCACATTGCCGAGCGAGACGATGTAATTCCCCTCGTTATGCATCTGCGGCGGGGTGGGCATCGAGACCGATTTCTTGTCGTCGAGCAGGAACAGGAATTTATCGGCCGTAACCGGGGTGGCGAGCGGGATCAGCCCCGGGTCGCAATCGGGGAACAATTCCTTCAGCGCCCGCGGCTCCAGCACCGCGCCAGAGAGGATATGCGCGCCGACCTCGGAGCCCTTTTCCACCACACAGACCGAGAGTTCGGGGTTGAGCTGCTTCAGCCTGATCGCGGCGCTCAAGCCAGCCGGGCCAGCGCCGACGACCAGAACATCGAATTCCATCGCCTCGCGGGGCAGGGTTTCGTCCGACATTATATACTCCCTTCCTGACGTATGGGGACGGTGTAGATGATCCCTGCCCCCTGTAAAGATCATGTGCAGGCAATTTTAATTCACGTAAGACCCGGTAAATAAGAATTATGGAACTGCTCGAGGCGTTACGCCTGCAATGGGAATGGGGGGCGGATGAGGCGCTGCTGGACGCGCCGCAAGACCGCCGGCACGCCGCGCCGCCGCCCGAGGCCGTGCCGGAGCCGCCGCGCCCGCGCCCGGCGGCGGTTGCCAAGCTCGTCTCGGCCCTGCCGGCGGGCCCGGCCGAGGCGCGCCAGCTCGCGGAATCGTGCCATACGCTGGCGGCGCTGGAAGCGGCGATGCGCGGCTTCACCGGCTGCGCCCTGCGCGACACCGCCACCCAGCTGGTCTTTGCCGATGGCGCGGATGATGCGCGGCTGATCATCGTGGGCGAGGCGCCGGGGGCGGAGGAAGACCGCGCCGGCAAGCCATTCGTCGGTCCCGCCGGGCAGTTGCTCGACCGCATGCTCGCTAGCATCGGGCTAGACCGCACCCAGGTCCGTATCATCAACACCGTGCCCTGGCGCCCGCCCGGCAACCGCACGCCCAGCGAGGCCGAGATCGCGCTGTGCCTCCCCTTTCTGCACCGGCAGATCGCGCTCGTCGCCCCGCGCGGGCTGCTGGCGCTGGGCGCCGTGGCGGCCAAGGCGCTGCTCCCGGCCGAGGGCGGGCTCGGCATCCGCCGCCTGCGCGGCACGTGGCGCGAGGCGCAAATCGCCGGGCTGCCAGCCGCCCTGCCCTGCCTGGCGACGTATCACCCCGCCTATTTGCTGCGCACGCCAGCCGCCAAGGCCGAGGCCTGGCGGGATCTGCTGAGCGTAAAAGCCTGGCTGGAAACCTTGCCTGCACATTAAATCTCACGATAATTTTATCTCAAATCCCCCTTGCAAGCCGCTGAAACCCCTAAACCCGTCTCAAAACAAGAGACTCGTCTCGCCGGCGGGGGTTGCGTCACTTAGCCATGCCGTGTAGGTGCCTTGGCCATGCGAGGAGCACATAAACCGCTTCCCCGCCTGAATGCGACGCGACTGGCGCTTGCCACCGTGTCCATTTTTGCCCTCGGTCTCGTGGCCCCCACGAGCGCGTCGGCGAAGTCCCCTGATATGGGACAAGGCCAGGGAACGATTCAGCCCCCCACAGCGCCGCTTAGCGCCATGAATGGCGAGAGCGTGGCCTATGCCATACCGCGCAATGCCCCCTCGGGCGAAGTGGAAGTCACCCTACCCCAACCGCTCGCGCCCAGCGACGTGGCGCTCTACAAGCGCATCCTGCAATTGCAGGATAGCGGCGCCTATGCCGAGGCCGACAAGCTGATCGCGCGGCTCGACGACAATTCGCTCGTCGGCAGCGTGCTGGCGGCGCGGTATCTGAGCCCGGATTATGTCACCTCCCCGGCAGAACTCACCGCCTGGTGGGCGAAATATGCCGATGAGCCGGAGGCGGCCGAGATCTATCAGCTCATGCAGCACAAGCTGAGCCGCGCCAGCCTGCCGCCCGCGCCGCAGACGGCGCTGCTGCCCGAAACCACCATCACCGCCGGCGCCGCCGCGATGCCAGTTTATGCGCCAGATAGCGCGCTCTGGCATGCGCGCTTCATGACCGGGCTTGAAGCCTGGGAGCGCGGCGACCTCGTCTCCGCCGGCAAAATCTTCGCCGCTACCGCGCAATTGCCGGGCATTTCCGACGATGACCGCGCCGCCAGCCAGTTCTGGGCCGCGCGCGCCGCGCTGCGCCAGCAGCAGCCCGAGCAATATCTCGACTGGCTGCACCAAGCCGCCTGGGCCAGCAGCACCTTCTACGGCATGCTGGCCGGCAAGCTACTCGGCCAGGGCTTCGGCCCCACCGGCATTTCGGCGACGCTGACGGAAGCCGATGTAATCGCCGTCGACTCGCTGCCCGAGGGCCACCGCGCCTTCGCGCTGCTGCAGATCGGCGAGCCCGCCCAGGCTGCCCAGGCGCTGCGCGCGCTATGGCCGCAGATGCAAGCCAACCCTGCCCTCTCCCGCTCGGTGATGGCCGTCGCCGCCCGCGCCGGGCTGGCCGATGTTACCATCGCCATCGCCAGCACCATGCCGAGCCCGGTGGATGAGATCGCCGGTGCCCGTCTACCCCTGCCCGCCCTGCACCCAACCGGCGGATTCACGGTCGATCCGTCGCTGGTCTATGCGCTCACCCGCACCGAATCCGGCTTCGACCCGCGTGCCGTGTCGCGCTGCGGTGCGCGCGGGCTGATGCAGCTGATGCCGACCACCGCCGCCGCCGTGCGCCGGACCGAGGGGGTGGATGGCTCGCTCTCCGACCCCTCGGCCAATCTCGCCATGGGCCAGGCCTATCTGCGCTATCTCGGCGAGCAGCCGGGGGTGAACAACAACCTTCTCGCCGTGCTGGCAGGCTACAATGCCGGGCCAAACGCCGCCGCCAGCTGGTATTCGCAGCTGCAGGACACATCCGACCCGCTGCTGTTTATCGAGACCATCCCGAACAACGAAACGCGCCGTTTCGTCCGTCAGGTGCTGGCCGATAGCTGGCTCTACGCGGAGGAGATCGGCGCCAAGCCCGCCAGTCTCGACGCGCTCGCCGAAGGCAATTATCCTCAACTCAATCTCAACGTTTACACCGCAGACGCCAATTGAGCCGTATCGACGAGACCGCGCCATTTTTGCCCGTGCGCATCGCGCTGGCGACCATCTCTGACACGCGCACGCCGGAGACCGATAAATCCGGCGACGCGCTGGCTGCGCGCGTCACCGGTGCCGGGCATATTTTGGCCGCGCGCACAATCATTAAGGACGACGCGAACGCCATCGCCGCCCAGCTCGCGGCTTGGATCGAAGATCCCGCCATCGACGTGGTGATCACGACGGGCGGCACCGGCGTCACGGGCCGCGATGTCACGCCCGAGGCCTATCGGCGGGTGCTGGACAAGGAGATCGAGGGCTTCGGCGAGCTATTCCGCTGGCTCTCCTACGGCAAGATCGGCACCTCCACCATGCAATCCCGCGCGCTGGGCGGCGTCGCCGCGGGCACGTATCTGTTCGCCCTGCCGGGCTCCACCGGCGCGGTGATGGATGGATGGGACGAGATCCTGCGCTTCCAGCTCGACAGTAGGCACCGCCCCTGCAATCTCGTTGAGCTGCTCCCCCGCCTGAAAGAACATTTCTAGACCGTTGCGGCCCCGCACCTGCTGAAAGTTAACGGCGGAGTAAGGTTTTCCGGTAAATGTTCTTGTTTTGTTCTTGACGACCACACCCTGAAATGATTTTATCCACAGGGAACGGAGCATGAACATCATGGTCGCATCCCGGTTGCAGATCAACAGCGAGGTCAGGCACGGCGTCATCAAGGGGCGCGGCACCGCCGTGAACCCGCCCAACCGCTTCGAAAGCGCCAGCCGGGAGGCCTTCGACGATGGTTGGGAGCGCGAGGAAGACACCCCCCGCCCCCGCACCACGCTGCTGCGCGACGCCAGCCGCAGCATCATCGCCCGCAATGACAGCCCCGATCTCGCCTTCAGCCAGAGCGTGAACCCTTATCGCGGCTGTGAGCATGGCTGTATCTATTGTTTCGCCCGTCCCAGCCATGCCTATCTCGGCTTCTCCGCCGGGCTGGATTTCGAGACCCAGATCGTCTTCAAGCCCGAGGCGCCGCACCTGTTGGAAAAGGAGCTCTCCCGCCCCGGCTACAAACCCGGCGTGATCGTGCTCGGCTCGAATACCGACCCGTATCAGCCTGTGGAGCGGACCCTGGCGTTGACCCGCGCGGTGTTGGAGGTGCTGGAGCGCTTCGGCAACCCGGTGGCCATCGTCACCAAATCGGCGGGCGTGCTGCGCGATGCCGACATCCTGGCGCGCATGGCCCGCCGCCATCTGGCCAAGGTGTATGTCTCCATCACCACGCTCGACCCCGCCCTCGCCCGCGCCATGGAGCCACGCGCCGCCTCGCCCGCCCGGCGGCTGGCGGCGATCAGCGAGCTAGACGCGCAGGGAATTCCGGCCGGGGTGATGGCGGCGCCGATGATCCCCGGCGTGAACGACGCGGAATTGGAGAGCATTCTGCAAGCGGCTGCGGCCGCCGGCGCCCGTACCGCGCATAGCGGCATCGTGCGCCTGCCGCATGAGCTGGCGCCGCTTTTCACCGATTGGCTGGAGAAACACCTGCCCGGCCGCGCCAGTCATGTGCTGAGCCTAATCCGCCAAAGCCGCGCCGGGCCGCTGAACGATCCGAGGTTTCACACCCGCCAGACTGGCTCCGGCCCTTATGCCGAGATGCTGCGCCAGCGCGTCGCCCGCGCGATTCGGCAATTGGGCCTGGAGGATGGCGACACCCCGCTGGACTGCACCCAGTTCGCCGCACCCCGCGTCGCCTCGGCGGTGGCCCAGCTCAGCCTTTTCTGAAACAGGAGGAACGAAAAATGCTCATCGACGCGCATATGCTGATCGGTCTTTTGTCGCTGTTTGGCTGCCTGTGCATGCTCTGTTTCTGCGCTCTGCAAGTGGCCGAAATGCTGCAAACGCTGCGCCCCGCCAAAGCGCCGGTCCCCGTCTGGGAGATCGCGCCCACCCGGCATCTGGCGCGCGAAGGCTGGCGCCCGGCCTGAGGCCCTCACAGCGTGGCGAACATGCCGATGCCCGCAAATAGCATCACCGCCGTGCCGGCCCAGCCGAACAGCTTTTGCCAGGGCCCGATGCAAAATTGCCCCATGATGCGCGGGCTGCCCGCCAGCAGCACCATCACCGCCATCAGCGGCACCGCGACGAGACCATTGATCACCGCGCTCCAAAATAACGCCTTGACCGGCGGCAGGCCAAAAAAGTTCAGCAGCGCCCCCACCAGCACCGCCACTGTAATGGTGCCATAAAACGCCTTGGCGCGCTCGGCACGATACGCCAAGCCGACCGGCCAGCCAAAGGCCTCGCCCAGCGCATAGGCCGCCGAGCCCGCCAGCACCGGCAGCGCCAGTAGTCCGGTGCCGATGATGCCAAGCGCGAACAGGGTAAAGGCGAATTCGCCCGCCAGCGGCCGCAGCGCGTCGGCGGCCTGGGCGGAGGTCTGGATGTTGGTGATGCCGTGCACATTGAGAGTGGCGGCGGTGGTGAAGATGATGGCAAGCGAGATCAAATTGGAAAACGCCATGCCGATATACGTGTCGAGCCGGATGCGCCGCAATTCGCGCCGCGCTTGCTCTGGCGCCTCCAAGAGCGGCTTGGCGTCAGGGTCCTCGCGCTCATCCTCCACCTCCTCGGCAGCCTGCCAGAAGAACAGATACGGGCTGATGGTGGTGCCGAACACGGCGACGACGACCGTGAAATAACCGCTGTTGAACTGGATATGCGGCAGCAGCACCTGCCCCGCCACGCGCCCCCACGGCACATGCACGACAAACACGGTGGCGACATAGGCGAACAGCGACAAGGTCAGCCATTTCAGCACGGCCACATAGCGCACATAGCGCACATAGATTTCGAGCAGCACCGAGACGATGGCGAAACCCGCGATGCCCACCGGCATCGGCACCGGCACCAGCAGCCGGAGCGAGGCGGCCATCGCCCCGAGATCGGCGCCAATATTGATGGTGTTGGCGAGCAACAGCAGCGCCACGATCACGCCCAGCGTGCCGCGCGGCATGAAACGGCGCAGATTGCCCGCCAAGCCCAGCCCGGTCACCCGCCCGATCTCGGCGCTGATCTGCTGGATCGCGCACATCAGCGGATAGCCGATCAGCATCGTCCAGCCGATGCCATAGCTGAATTGCGCCCCGGCCTGGGAATAGGTGGCGATGCCGCTGGGGTCGTCATCCGCCGCCCCGGTCACCAGCCCCGGCCCCAGGATCTGCCGCAAGCGCGGCCAAGTGGGCACGCCGGCGCCTTCGGCTTCCGGGCGCCCCGTTTCAGCTTCGGACATGAGGACGCCTCACTCTCGCTCGTTATGAAAGCAAGATGCCGAAGCGCCCACCCTCGCGCAAGCGAGGCCGCCTCGTTATAGCAATTCCTTCACCATCTCCGCCGGGCGGCATGCCTTCACCCCCTTGGGCGAAACCACCACCGGGCGGTTGAGCAACACCGGATGCGCCGCGATGGCGTCGAGAATCGCCTCGTCACCGGCCTGTTTCAGCCCGAGTTCCTCAGCCAGCTTCTCCTTTTCGCGCAGCAGCCCGCGCGCCCCGCCCATCTGCCTGGCCAGCGCCGCCAGTTCAGCCCGGCTCGGCGGGGTTTTCAGATATTCCACGATCTCCGGCTCGATCCCGGCTTCGCGCAACAGCGCCAGCGTGCTCCGTGCCGTGCCGCAATTCGGGTTATAATAAATCTTATAATCAGACACTTGTACTACATTCCTCAGCCGCGATCACTTATGGATCATGGTGCCGATGCCGCCCTCGGTGAACAGCTCCAGCAGCAGCGCATGCGGCACGGTGCCATCCAGAATGGTCGCGCCCTTCACCCCCTGGGTCACGGCCTCCATGCAGGTCTCGACCTTGGGGATCATGCCGCCTGAAATGGTGCCATCGGCGATCAGCTCATGCACCTGCGCGATGGTGAGGTCGGAGAGCAGGTTCTTGCTCTTGTCGAGCACGCCAGGCACGTCGGTGAGCATCAGCAGGCGCTGCGCGTTCAGCGCCCCGGCGATCGCCCCGGCCGCGGTGTCGGCGTTAATGTTATAGGTCTCGCCATTTTCGCCCATGCCGACCGGCGCGATCACGGGGATCAGCCCGGCGCCGGTCAGGGCATGGATCACCCGCGTATCGACAAAGGCCGGCTCGCCGACATGGCCGAGATCAAGCACGCGCTCAATGTTGGAATCCGGGTCCTTGTAGGTCCGGTGCAGCTTGCGCGCGCGGATCAGCCCGCCATCCTTGCCCGAGATGCCAACGGCCAGCGCACCGGCGCGGTTGATGAGCCCGGCGACCTGCTTATTCACCTGCCCGGCCAGCACCATCTCGACAACTTCGACCATCGCCTCATCGGTAACGCGCAGGCCGTGGACAAAATTGCTCTGGATATTCAGGCGCTTGAGCATGGCGTTGATTTGCGGCCCGCCGCCATGCACCACCACCGGGTTGATACCGACCTGCTTGAGCAGCGCGATGTCGCGCCCAAACTCATTGGCCAGGCTGCCTTCCATCGCGTGCCCGCCATATTTCACCACGATGGTCGCCCCGGCATAGCGGCGCAGATAGGGCAGCGCGCGCGCGACGATATGCGCCTCCTGCGCGGCGGTGGTCATGGCGTCTTCAGTCATGTCTCGCTCCCCTGCTGCAAAAACCCGGCGATGGTGGCGCGCAGCTCCTCGATCCCCGCGCTCGTCTCACTAGACGTGGTGAAAATGCTGTTCAATGCCGCCGGATGCTTCTTCACCAGCGCCATTACCTCGTCCTGCTTGCGCTTCAGCGCCCCGGGCTTCACCGCGTCGGCCTTGGTCAGCACGACCTGGAACGCCACCGCCGACTGGTCGAGCAGCTCCATCACCGTCTCGTCGGAGACTTTCACCTCCACACGCGAATCGAGCAGCAGCAGCACGCGGCGCAGATTCGGCCGCCCGCGCAGATAGTCGAGCATCAGCCCCTGCCAGTCGCGCTTGATCTCCTTCGGCGCCTCGGCATAGCCGTAGCCCGGCATGTCCACGAGCACGATGGGCCCGGCGGCGCAGCGGAAGAAGTTGAGCTGGCGCGTGCGCCCGGGCTGGTGCGACACGCGCGCCAGCGCCTTGCGCCCGGTGAGCGCGTTCAGCAGCGAGGATTTACCCACATTCGAACGGCCAGCGAAGGCGACCTCCACCCCCACCGGCGGCGGCAGGGTTTGCAGCGTCTGCGCGGCGTAAAAAAACTCGCAGCCCGAGGCGAAGAGCTTGCGCCCCGCCTCGATCTGCGCGGGGGTCAGCTCTTCGCCGAAACCGCCCGCGGCTGCGCCGCCGTCTGGCGCATGATCAGCCATTGTTGCCCCACGGAAAGAAGGTTGTTCCATGCCCAGTAGAGGACCAGCCCGGACGGCGAGCCCGCCAGCATGAAAGTGAAGATAACCGGCATCAGCTGGAACATCCGCGCCTGGGTCGGATCGGCCGGGGCTGGGTTCAGCTTCTGCTGCAGGAACATGGTCAGGCCCATGATCAGCGGCAGCGCGCCGAGATGCAGCGGCGCGTAGATCGCCGTCGGGTCGAAAGGCAGCAGGCCAAACAGGTTGAACAGATTGGTCGGGTCCGGCGCCGAGAGGTCGTGGATCCAGCCATAGAACGGCGCCTGGCGCATCTCGATGGTGATGAAGATCACCTTATACAGCGAGAAGAACACCGGGATCTGCAGCAGCATCGGCAAGCAGCCCGAGGCCGGGTTGATCTTCTCGGTCTTATACAGCTCCATCGTCGCCTGCTGGAGCTTGGCCGCGTCATCCTTGAACTGCTCGCGCAGCGCCTGCACCTTCGGCTGAATCAGCCGCATCTTGCCCATCGAGCGATAGGAGTAGCTGGCCAGCGGGAAGAACAGCAGCTTGATGCCGACCGTGAACACGATGATCGCGAGACCGAAATTGCCGAGCAGCGAGTTCAACCAGTCGAGCGCGAAGAAGATCGGCTTGGTCAGGAAGTACAGCATGCCGAAATCCACAGCCTTGTAGAAATTCGGGATGTGATACTGACTCTGATAGGCGTCCAGGATCTTCACCACCTTGGCGCCGGTGAAGACATGGCTGGTGAAGCTGGCTGCCCCGCCCGGCGCGGCCGTGACCGGCGTGGCGGTGATGAACGAGGTCTCATAGGCGCTGCCGTCGCCATCCGTCACCGTGCCGTAGCTCATGCTGCCGGTCATCTTGGCGGATTGGTCGGGAGCCACGGCGGCCAGCCAGTATTTGTCGGTAATACCGACCCAGCCGCCGGGGGCGGTTTCGGTATAAGCAACGCCGCCGGGCGCCTTGGCGCCATCGGATTTCAGAGTGGCGTAGGATTCCTGCTTCAACGTGCCGTTGAACACGCCGAGCGGCCCGTCGAACAGCACCCAGCTGCTCTGCTCCTTGGGCTTATAGTCACGCACCACGCGCGACCACGGATAGAGCTGCACCGGCGCGGCCCCGTGGTTGAGCACATTCTGCGTGACCGTGAACATGTATTTGTCGTCAACGGCGAGCTGGAGCTGGAAGGTCAGGCCCTGGCCGTTATCCCATGACAGCGTGACCGGGCTTTGCGGCGTCAGCGCGCCCGCGCTGGCCGACCACACAGTGGTGTCATCAGGCACCTTCACCCCGGCGGGGGCGGTCCAGCCGAACTGCACATAGTTCGGCGTGGCGGTACCGCGCCGGCCCATGATCTGCACCAGCGGCGAATCCGGCGCGGTGGTCTCGTGATATTGCTTCAGCACCACATCGTCGAACACTGCCCCGGTCAGCCCGATGCTGCCTTGCATCAGCGGCGTCTCCACGCTCAAGCGCGGCCCTGGCGCGGGCGCGGCCTGGGGCTGCGCGGCGGCGGCGGGCGAGCCGCCCGGCGCCTGCACCTGGGTTTGCGCCTGGGTTTGCGCCGGCGGCGGGTGGGGCAGGAACTTGTCCTGAATGAAGGTGAACACCAGCACGATGACCAGCGACACGGAAAGGGCGAGCAGCAGACGCTTCTGATCCATGGGGCTTTCAGGAGTCCTTGTGGGAGGGAGGAACCGGGTCGTAACCACCGGGATTCCAGGGATGGCAGCGCAGGATCCGCCGCGCCGCGAGCGCGCCGCCCTTGCCCGCGCCATGCACGCGGATGGCCTCACGCGCATAGGCGCTGCAGGAGGGAAAGAACCGGCAATTCGCGCCAATCACGGGCCGCAGGGTCAGCTCATAAACGCGGATCGCGCCCGAGAGCATATACGCCGCGGGGCTCATGCCAGCGCCTCGTCCACGGCCTTGGCCAGATTGCGACGCAGCGTGGCGAAGGGAACGCCACCGGTCTCGCGCCGGGCGATCAGCACCAGCTCCACGCCGGGCAGGTCGCGCCCGGCCAGAGTCAAGCGCGCCGCCTCCCGCAACCTGCGCTTGGCGCGGTTGCGGGCGACGGCGTTGCCGATTTTCTTGGTCGCGGTGAAGCCGAGGCGCAGTTCCGGGGCTTCGGTCTCACGCAACGCCTGCATGACAAAGCCGGGCTTGGCGATCTTCCGCCCGCGCGAGGCGAGGCGAAGAAAATCAGCCCGTTTTTTCAAGCGTTTCGGTGGTGACAGCCGAGCCATGCCGGGCTCCTGGCGCGGCCGCGCCGGATCAGGCGGAAAGCTTGGCGCGGCCCTTGGCGCGGCGGTTGGCGAGAACCTTGCGGCCGCCAACGGTCGCCATGCGGGCGCGGAACCCATGCCGGCGCTTGCGGACGAGTTTGGAAGGTTGATAGGTCCGTTTCACGGTATTCTACTCCGGCGAAAGACATAAATAAGGTAAGCGCCAGACCGTCCCCGGCCAAGCGTGATGGCGCGGTATAGGCATCCTCGCCCGTTGCCGTCAATGTGGCGCAGTTGCGCGCGCTGGCGGAACACGCCACAAGGAAAACAAAAATCATGCTGAAATTTTCTCCCACACGTCCCCGGAACTGTCTGGCCCTGCAGGGCGGCGGCGCGCATGGCGCCTTCACTTGGGGCGTGCTCGACCGCCTGTTTGAGGACGGGATGGAGATCTCGGCCATCACCGGCGTCTCCTCGGGCGCGATGAACGCGGCCATGGCCGTGCAGGGCTACGTGAAGGGCGGGCCCGAGGGCGCGCGCGCCGCCCTGCGCCAGCTCTGGACCCGCGTGGGCGAGGCCAACATCTTCAGCACCATCGCCGCCACGCCAATGGATTGGCTCTGGGGCTGGGACAAGGGGCTGGAACTCGGTAACGAGCTGGCCTGGACCGGGCTGACCAGCGTGCTGCGCCTGCTCAACCCCGGCCAACTCAACCCGCTCGGGCAAAACCCTCTGGCGCCGCTGATGAAGGAGCTGCTGGACAAGGATGCCATCCGCTCTCCCGGCGCCCCGCGGCTTTATGTCGGCGCCACCGATGTCGAATCCGGCACCGGGGCCGTGTTCAGCAACGCCGAAATCGGCGTGCGCCACCTGCTCGCCTCGGCCTGCCTGCCGATGATCTTCCCCGCCATCGAGATCAAGGGGCGGCATTATTGGGATGGCGGCTATTCCTGCAACCCGCCGCTCGCCCCGGTGCTCAGCCCGCGGCCCGAGCGTCTGATCCTGGTGCGCGCGCAGCCGCGCAGCCGCAAGGGCGTGCCCAACTCCACCGCCGATATCGTGCACCGCCTGCACGAAATTGCATTCCAGGCGCCGCTGGACGCCGAGCTGGCCCTGCTCCCGCGCGGCGTCCAGCTGCTCGACATCTCGGCCGACGAGGCACTGGCCAAACACCCGCTCACCTCGAAGATGAACACCGAGAAGGGCTTCCTCGACAACCTGTTCGCGGCCGGACGCAAGGCGGCGGAGACCGCCCTTCACGAAGCATGAACCCGCTGAGCCGCGCCACCCGTCCGCGCTTCGAGCTGTTTGGCGACACGCTGTCGGGCCGGGTGCTGTGGCTCACCGTGGCCATCATCCTGGCGATCGAGCTGGTGGTCATGCTCCCGGGCCTGGGGCGCGAGCGCCAGCTTTGGCTGTGGGACCGCGCGACGCATGCGGATCTGATGTTTTCGCCGCTGGAACGCGCCGGCGTGCCGCTGCCGCCCGGCGTGGTGGAGCAGATGCTGAGCCTCTCGGGCATCGACCAACTGGTTCTGCAACTCCCCGGCCAACCGCCGCTGGTGCTTCGCACCAGCCAAGAGCCGCCTCCGCTCAACTCTCTGGTCAGCCTGGGGCAGGAAACGCTCTGGCTCAGCACTTGGCGGGCCTGCCTTCATCTACTCGGCTTTGGCGGCACCGAAATGCAGCTCAGCGCCTCCTCGCCCACCGGTGACGCCGCGCAGCTGCAAATCACATTCAACGAATCGCCGCTCGACGCCGATCTGCGCGGCTATGCCCGGCGCACCTTCACCCTCACCGTTATCGTCGCGCTGATCACCGGCCTCCTGGTGTTCGCGCTGCTCGACCGTATGCTGGTCCGCCCGATGCGGATCATCACCACCAGCATCATCAATTTCCGCGAAGACCCGGAGCAGGAGAGCGAGAGCGACCTTGCCTGGCTCGCGGCGCGGCCCGAGGATGAAATCTCGGGCGCGGCGCGGGAACTGAAATCGATGCAGGACGAGATGCGCGCGGCGCTGTGGCGCAATGCCCGCCTCGCCGCCGTGGGCACCGCGGTCGCCAAGATCAGCCATGATCTGCGTAACATCCTCAGCTCCGCCCTGCTCGTCTCCGACCGGCTGGAAGGCGCGAGCGACCCTGCCATCCAGCGCGCCGCCCATACGCTGGTGAGCGCGGTGGAGCGCGCGGCCCAGCTGGTCACGCGCACGGTCGATTTCGCGCGCGAAGGTCCGCCTCCGGTCGTTCGTTCGGCGGTGCCGCTTTTCGAGGTGGTGGAGGAAGCGGCGCTGGTCGTCCGCCCCGTGGATGCCGCCATCGCCATCCGCAACGAGGTGCCCGAGGCGCTGGTGCTGCCGCTCGACCGCGCGCAGATCTATCGTGTGCTGGTCAACCTGATGCGCAATGCCGCCGAGGCCGGGGCCAGGACCATCGATGTGACCACCGAGACCAAGGGCGGGCTCACCCGCATGCGCGTGGCCGATAATGGCCCCGGCCTGCCCCTACGCGTGCAGGACCGGCTGTTCAAGCCCTTCACCAGCTCCGGGCGCTATGGCGGCACCGGGCTGGGGCTGGCCATCGCGCGCGACCTGATCCGCGCCCATGGCGGCGATCTGGTGCTGGAGGAAACCGGCCCGCGCGGCACGGTGTTCGGCATGGATCTGCCGGTGAGCGACACGCCCGTCTGAGCGGCGCTCCGGGCATGGTGCGGCTTTGCCGCCAACGGCGCAAAATGATGAAAATATTTCGTCATAACCGCTAAAAGGCGAACAACAACCTTATTTTTCCGCTCCCATTGCAAGCTGAAAAAAAATACTCTTCTAGAGTGCCATGATCCCCGTGGCTCTCTCACCCGACCGTTTGCGTCTCGGCCTCGCCGGAACCGGCCCGGCCGCGTTGCGCCGGCTGCGCGCCCTGCGTGAGGCTGGGGCGGCGCCGCTGGTGTTTTCGCCCGCCCCAGATGCCGCGCTGACCGCCGAGGCCGGGGCCAGCCTGCGCGTCGCCCTGCCGGACGAAGCGGCGCTGGGGGAATTGCACCTGCTCTGGATCGCCGGCCTGCCATCCGAGGTGTTCGCCCCGCTGGCCGCCGCGGCGCGGCGCCTGCGTGTGCTGGTCAATGTCGAGGATGAGCCGCAGCATTGCGATTTCCACGCCGTCGCCGAGATCCGCCGTGGCGACCTGCTGCTCACAATCTCCACCGGCGGCGCCGCGCCAGGCCTCGCGGGCACCATCCGCCGCCATCTGGAGGGCTGCTTCCCCGCCGCCTGGGCCGGGCATGTGCGCGAGGCCGCCGCGCTGCGCCAAACCTGCCGGGCGGAGGGCGCCTCAATGCCCGAAACCGCCCGGCGCATCGCGCGCCTGGCCGATGACGCCTGTTGGTTCACCTGCCCGAAACCGGATTAACCCTTGCCCCTCGCCCACGACATCGCGCCGGACCTCGCCGGCCAGGACTCACCGCCCATGCTCGACACGCTTTCCACCACCGACGCCTTGACCGTGCTGCGCGACGCGATCACCCACCGTTTCCCCGGCAAGATCGCGCTGGTCTCCTCCTTCGGCACCGAATCGGCCATCCTGCTGCATATGGTGGCCGAGATCGACAAGGCGCTGCCGGTGATCTTCCTCGAAACCGGCAAGCTGTTCCCCGAGACACTGGCCTATCGTGACGAGTTGGTCGCGAGGCTCGGCCTCACCGATGTGCGGGGCATCCGCCCCAGCGGCGCCCAACTCGCCGCCTATGATCCGGACGGGCGGCTCTGGGAGAAGGACCCTGATCTCTGCTGCGCCATCCGCAAGACCAATCCGCTGGACGAGGCGCTGACCGGCTTCGAGGCCTGGATCACCGGGCGCAAGCGCAGCCAATCGGGCACGCGCGCCAATCTGCAACTGATCGAAACCGGGGCGGATGGGCGAATCACGGTCAACCCCCTCGCCTTCTGGACCGACGAGGATCTCGACGCCTATTTCGAGACGCATCACCTGCCGCGCCATCCATTGCAGGCCGAGGGCTACACCTCGATCGGCTGCGCCGTGTGCACGCATAAGCCGCTACCGGGGCAGGATAAGCGCTCCGGCCGCTGGGCGGGCAAGGCCAAGACCGAATGCGGCATCCACATGCCGCGCGCCATGACCAAGCCGGACTGGCCCGAGGAACTCAGCTTCGAGGTGTAACCCCGGCCCGGGCCGGGGAAGCACGGTGCCCGCTCAGCGCCGCCCCCGCATCGCGCGGCAACCCGGCGCAGAGCGGCGCGGCCAGCATCGCCACGGCGCTGACGATGAGAAACGCGATGTCATAATCGCCGCGCAGCGCCGTCGCATGGCCATGCAGCGCCGCCGAAATCTCCAGCGTGAACGCGCCAACCACAATGCCCATGGTCAGGGTGAGCTGCTGGATGGTGGAATACAGCGTGGTCGCGGCTGACATGCGCGGGCGCGGCACATCGCCATAAGCGATGGTGTTGAAGGCGGTGAATTGCAGCGAGCGGAAAAAGCCGCTGGTGAACAGAATCGCATCCATCACCAGCGACGGCCAGCCCGGCCTGAAGGCCGCCGCCACGCCCATCAGCGCCGAGGCGAGTACGCCATTCCAGATCAGCACGGTGCGGAAGCCGAAGCGCTCCAGCACCGGCTGCGCGGCGGGCTTCATCAGCAGCGCCCCGGCGGCTGAGGCAAAGGTGACCAGGCCGCTCTGCAGCGGCGTGTAGCCAAAGCTGAGCTGCAGCAGCAGCGGCAGCAAGAAGGGCAACGCCCCCACGGCGACGCGGAACAGGCTGCCCGCCAGCACCGAGCTGGCGAAGGTGGGAATGGCAAGCAGCGAGAAATCCAGCACCGGATGCTCCACCCGGCGCGCGTGCAGCGCATAGCCCAGGCAGCTGAGCGCCCCAGCGGCAAAGGCGCCGGCGGTCCAGAGCGCGGGCACCAGATGCCGCCCCGCCGTCTCCAGCCCGATCATCAGAAACGCCATGGCCAGACCCGAGAACACCAGCCCAGCAAGGTCGAGCCTGCCACCCCGTCCCTCCTCGCGCACATCGGGGATGAACAGGCTCACCGCCACCGCGCCGATGATGCCGATCGGCACGTTGATGTCGAACACCCAGCGCCAGGAGGCGTAAGAAACGATGAAGCCCCCGAGCGGCGGGCCGAGAATCGGGCCGATCAGCGCCGGCATGGTCAGCCAGGACATCGCCGCCACCATCTGCGCGCGCGAGACCGAGCGCAGCAGCAGCAGCCGCCCCACCGGCAGCATCATCGCCCCGCCCAACCCCTGCACGATGCGCGCCGCCACCAGCACCAGCAGATTGGGGGCCACGCCGCATAGCACCGAGCCGATGGTGAAGATGACAATGGCGGCGCGGAACACCTGGCGGGCGCCGAAATGGTCGGCCACCCAGCCCGAGGCCGGGATGAACACTGACAGGCTGATGAGATAAGAGGTGAGCGCCACGCTCATATGCAGCGGCACGGCATGGAAGCTGCGCGCCATCGCCGGCAGCGCCGTGGCGATGACGGTGGAATCGAGGTTTTGCATGAACAGCGCGGTGGCGATGATCACCGCCATCAGCCGCATCCGTCCGGGGGCCACCTCGGGCTCGGCCTCGGCGTCCGCGCTCATCCGCGCCCCGGCCCGGCGGGTGGCAGCCCGCGCCGCGCCGCCGCCTCGGTCACGGCGCCAGCGGGCGGGCTTCCTCCACCAGCATGATGGGGATGCCATTGCGAATCGGGTAAGCCAGCCCCGCCTTGGCGCTGATCAGCTCGTTATGTTCGCGGTCATAGGTCAGCGGCCCGCGGGTGAGCGGGCAGACCAGGATTTCCAGCAGCCGCGGGTCGAGCGGCGGGGAGGTGTTCTCGTTATCCATGTTTCAGCTCGCTCTTGGTTCCGAATCGCCATTGCCCCCGCCATCCAGCGCGCCAATCTCCAGCAGCGTGAGCAGCGCGCGGGCGCGCTCGGCGGGGTCGCGGGCTTCCAGCAGGGCTTGTTTTTCCTCGTTGGTAAAGGGGCATGCCATGCTGAGCGAGGTCACCAGCATGTCATCGGGCATCTGCTCCAGCCCGTCCCAGTTCACCTGCATGCCGATGCTGGTGAAATAGCGGCGCAGCGCATCGAGCAGCGTGGTCCGGGCGAAGGGCAGGCCCAGCTCGGGCGGCGGGCGCAGATCGGCGGCAAACCCCGCCAGCCCCGCGCGCACGCGCCGGTAGCCCCGCTGCATCTCAATCTCCTCGACGACGGTGAAGCGGATCACCCCGGTGAGGGTGATCAGATAGCGCCCATCAGCGGTCTCGTCGAACGAGGAGAGCCGCCCCAGACAACCGATGCGATACAGCCCCGGGCCGTTTTCGCCCTGGCCGAGGCGCTTATCGGGCTGCACCATGCCGAAATAGCGCCCCTGCCCCAGCGCGTCCTCGACCATGGCGAGATAACGCGGCTCGAAGATGTTGAGCGGCAGCCGCCCGCCCGGCAGCAGCAGCGCCCCGCCCAGCGGAAACACCGCGAACTCCTCGGGCAGTTGCTCAAGCTGTGGCCTGAACGCGGCCATCGCTCAGCGGAACAGCAAGGCGGAAAGCTTGCGGCGCGCCGCCATGGTGGCGGGGTCGTCCATGCCCCAGGCCTCGAAGAATTTCAGCAATTGCAGCCGCGCGCCGTCATCGTTCCAGGCGCGGTCGCGGCGCATGATCTCCAGCAGCTCCGCCGCCGCCTCGGCCCGCATGCCGGAGGCGTTGAGCGCCGTCGCCAGCTCATAACGCGCCTCGTGATCATCCGGATTTTGGCTCACACGCTGCGACAGCCCCGCCATCGCCGCCTGCGCCTTGCGGCCTTCCTGGGCCAGGGCCAGCGCCGCGCGCGCCCCCGCAACTTCGGCATGCTCGGCCAGCTTGGCCGGAACCTGCGCCAGCACATCGCCAGCCTGGTGCTCATCGCCCATCGCCAGCAGCGCGCGCGCCAGCCCACCCCAGGCTTCGGGCTTCTCCTTATCTTCCTGCAAGGCCGCGGCGAAGAGCTGCGCCGCCTGCTCGGCCGCGCCCTGCTCCAGCAGCTCCTTGGCCTCGGCGATGTAATCCGCCGCCGGGGCGGCGCTGCCCGCCAGCTTCAGCAGCGCCTCGACGAATCGCTTCAGCTCGCTCTCGGGCAGCGCGCCGGAGAAGGTGTCGGCGATCTGCCCCTGCCAGAACGCCACCACCGTCGGCACGGACTGCATCGGCAGCCCCATGCGCGCCAGCTGCGTCACCAGCTCGCGGTTTTTATCCACGTCGATCTTCACCAGCTTCACCCGCCCGCCCTGGGCGCGGATCACCTTTTCCAGCGCCGGGGTGAGGGTTTTGCAAGGCCCGCACCAGGTCGCCCAGAAATCGACCAGCACCGGCAGTTTCTGCGAGGCATCCACCACCTCGGTCATGAAATTGGCCTGGTCGCAATCGATGATCATCGCCGGCGCGGCGGGGCGCGCATCGTCCTGCGCGGTATTGAGAAGGCTAGTCATTCTGGTCCCGTCCATATACGTTTCGTCCCTATATAGGGGATCGGGCTCAACTCTCACACCCCAAAGCATTTTAGTTCGCAGGTCCGCTTGCATTCCGCCGCGCTGGTGGCTAAAGAGCCTCCACCGCGCCGTGAGCGGGCGTAGCTCAGGGGTAGAGCACAACCTTGCCAAGGTTGGGGTCGAGGGTTCGAATCCCTTCGCCCGCTCCAATTTTCTTTAAGTTCAGCGCCTTCCAGCCGGTTGGTCCGGTCCGGGCGCCGCGTGGTAACATAGCGCCATGAGCGGGCGTAGCTCAGGGGTAGAGCACAACCTTGCCAAGGTTGGGGTCGAGGGTTCGAATCCCTTCGCCCGCTCCAAAATTCCATTCCTTCCTGCACGCAGGTCCGCATGGCCGAAACCGACACCGCCGATGATCCGCTGACCACGCCCCGCGCGCTTGCGATCGAGGGCGGGCATAATCTGCGCGACATGGGCGGCTACCGCACGCGCACCGGCCAGCGGGTGAAATGGGGCATACTTTACCGCTCGGGCGCGATCACCAGCCTCACCGAGTCGAGCCGTGCCGCGCTGCACCGCCTCGGCATCGCCGCGATCTGCGATTTGCGCACCCCCGGCGAGCGCGCCCGCGTGCCAATGGATTGGCATGAAGGTAGCGCCATTCCCTACCACGCCTCCGATCTCGAACTCAGCATCGGCAATCTGCAGAACTTCGTCTCGCCCACGGGCGGCCGCGCCGGGGCGATGCGCGCGGCCATGCATGGCATCTACCGCAACCTGCCCTTCGAACAGGCCGCCAGCTACCGGCGGATTTTCCATTTGCTGGCCCAGGGCCAGGTGCCGCTGCTGTTCAACTGCGCCGCCGGCAAGGACCGCACCGGCCTCGCCGCCGCCCTGATCCTTTACACGCTCGACGTGCCGCGCGAGACCATCGAGCACGACTATATCCTGACCAACCAGGCGATCGCGGAGCTGGAAGCCACCATGCTGCGCGATGTCCACTTCGCTGGAGTCGCGGCGCTGGGGCGCGAGGAATACCTGCCGCTGCTCGACGCCAACCCGGAATATCTCTCCATCGCCTTCCGTGCGATCGAGGAAAAGCACGGCAGCATCGACAATTATCTGCACGACGCGCTCGGTGTTGGCGCGGCCGAGCTAAAAAAGCTCCGTGAGCTACTGCTAACGGCTTGACAAACACAACCTGTTAGTTTCGCTAACAAAGCGATGCGATGGCGGATTGTCCCGGTTTCGAATCTTACCTAAGGTGCAACATCCAGTTGCTTTTTAGGGGATATTCATGGGATGGCGCGCGGACAAAGAAATTCCAAGTGAGTACCGGCTGGGTTTTCTGCTGAATGACGTCTCCCGCCTGCGCCGCACCCTTATCGACAACGCGCTGAAGCCGCTTGGCATCACCCGCGCCCAATGGTGGGTGCTCATGATTTTGTGCCGCAACGACAACGCCCCCACCATGCAGAGCGAGCTGGCGCGCGCGCTCGGCATCGGCAAGGTGGCGATCGGCGGGCTGCTCGACCGGCTGGAGGCGATCGGCGCCGTTGTGCGGCACAGCACGATGCGCGACCGCCGTGCCAAGCTGGTCGCAATCACCCCGGCGGGCCAGGCGCTCCTGGCCAGCACCAAGCCGCTCTCGGTCGAACTCAGCCGTGAAATGCTGCACTGCCTAAGCGATGAGGAAGCCCTGGCACTGGAGGAGCTGCTGGAGCGGATGCGCCGCCACCTGGGCGGGCTGGCCCGCGCGGCGGACTAAGCCGCCAGATTTTACACCCCCGCGAAACCGGCCCATACTCGGGCCATGTCCAAGGATCCGAGCTACGACAAAACCCTGCGCCACCTGCAAATCGAGCTGGTGAAGCTGCAGCGCCACGTCATCACGCGGGGCCGAAAGGTGCTGATCATCCTCGAAGGGCGCGACGCCGCCGGCAAGGATGGCACCATCAAGCGCATCATCGAGCATCTCTCCCCGCGCGACATCCGCGTCGTCGCCCTGCCCAAGCCTTCCGACGTGGAGGTAACGCAATGGTATTTCCAGCGTTATATCGCCCATCTGCCCGCCGCCGGCGAGATCGTGCTGTTCAACCGCTCCTGGTATAACCGCGCCGGGGTCGAGCAGGTGATGGGCTTCTGCACCGAGCCGGAATATCACCAATTCCTGCGCGATGTGCCAGTTTTTGAAAACATGCTGGTGCAGTCGGGCATCACGGTGATCAAATATTACCTCGACATCGACCGCAAGGAGCAGAAAAAGCGCCTCGAAGCCCGGCACGACGACCCGCTGAAGCAATGGAAGATCAGCCCGATCGACGACAAGGCGATCAAGCATTTCGATGACTATACCGAGGCGCGCGACAAGATGCTGCGCGCCACCGACAGCGCCGCCGCGCCCTGGATGGTGGTGCGCGCGGGCGACAAAAAAGCTGCCCGGCTGGCGATCATCGCCGATCTCATCACCCGCGTCGACTACGAGGACGCGGTGAAGCACGATCTTCACGACGAGCTGGTTTGCCGGTTCGACGAATCTTGCCTGACCAATGGGTTCCTCGCCCGATGAACAAGCTCCTCGACGCCATCAAGTTCAACGCGGACGGCCTGATCCCGGCCATCGCCCAGCAGCACGACACCGGCGAAGTGCTGATGATGGCCTGGATGAACGCCGACTCCGTGCTGGAAACACTGGCCACCGGGCAGGTCTGCTACTGGTCGCGCTCGCGCCAGAAGCTGTGGCGCAAGGGCGAGAGCTCGGGCCAGCAGCAGAAGCTGGTGGAGATGCGCCTGGATTGCGACGGCGATACCCTGCTGCTGCAGGTGGACCAAAAAGGCGTGGCCTGCCACACAGGCCGGCGCAACTGCTTCTTCCTGGCCGCGCGCGATGGCGCGTGGGTGGAGATCGCCAAGCCAGAGGTAAGCCCGGAGGCGCTTTACGGCCATTGAACCGGCGCACTTGAAGCCGGGGCGGAATTTGGCGAAAAAGGGACCGACCAGAATTATTATAGAGCCTTGGGAGTAGTTCATGCCGCTCGCGTTGCCCAAGTTCCGGGTTAAAAGCCTCGTCATCGCCGCGGCGGCGCTCGCGCTGGTGTTTGGCGGTGTTGCCGCCACCCGCGTCGCCATCGCCGATGACAGCGCCGATTACCCGGCCGCCTCGCTCACCGCCCCCACCGACCAGGCGGCGCTAGTTGCCCGCGGCCAATATCTTACCAACGCGGCGGATTGCATGCCCTGCCATACCGGCCCCGGCCATGCGCCGTTCTCCGGCGGGCTGGTGATGAACACCCCGTTCGGCGGCTTGGCCACCCCCAACATCACGCCCGACAAGCAAACCGGCATTGGCGGCTGGACGGATGCGCAATTCTACGCCGCGCTGCATGATGGCATCGCCCCCGGCCATAGCTGGCTGGTGTTCCCGCGCTACCTCTACCCGGCGATGCCCTACACCTCCTACACCAAGCTGTCTTATGCCGACGTGATGGCGATCAAGGCGTATCTCGACACGCTGCCGCCGGTGAACGTGGCGCCGCCCCCGTCCTCCATGCGCTTCCCCTTCAACCAGCGCCCGACGCTGCTGGGCTGGCGCATCATGTTCTTCCGTTCAGGCCCCATGCACATGGACCCGAGCTGGGATGAACACATGAAAAACGGCGCCTATCTCACCGAGGCGCTGGGCCATTGCGGCGAATGCCACACCCCGCGCAACATCCTCGGCGCCATGGAACTGAGCCGCGCCTATGCCGGTGCGCCGATCGACGCTCTCTACGCGCCCAACATCTCGTCTGACAAAACCCAGGGCGTGGGCGGCTGGACGCAGGCCGATCTCGTCGCCTATCTGCATGACAGCGGCAACATGGTGAAGGGCTCGCCCTATGGCGCGATGGGCGACATGGTGAACCACTCCACCAGCCTGATCCCGGTCTCCGACGACGCCGACATCGCCGCCTATCTGCAAACCGCGACAAAGCCGCAGCAGGTCACCGCGCCCGCCGCGCTGGCCGATGCCACGGCCTCCGAGGCGCGGGGTGCGACCGTCTATGCCGCCAACTGCGCGGGCTGTCATGGTAAAACCGGCGGCGGGCTGCCGCCGAAGCTCGTGCCGAATCTCGCAGGCAACGACTCGGTGACGGCGACGCAGCCCTATAACGTAATCGGCGCCGTGCTCGGCGGGCTCGCCCCCTGGGGCAACGGCCCGGCCATGCCGGGCTTCGCCGCCAGCTTGTCGGACCAGCAGATCGCCGATCTCACCAATTATGTGCGCACCGCCTGGGGCAACCAGGGTGTGCCCAACGCCACGCCGGACGATGTGATGCGCCTGCGCGGCGTGGCCGTGGTGCCCGCGATGGCCGACGCCCAATCGGACGCGCTTGGCTGTCCGCATATCTCCGCGGCGGGCGGGCCCACCACGGTGGCCGACCCCGGCAACGGGCTGCTGGATATCTATGCCGGCGCCACCCCTGGGACGCTGGCCAACCGCACCCGCGCACTCATCGCGGCGGTGCGCGCCAATAATGCCACGATCAGCGACGCCGACCTCACCAACACGCTGATTGCGGCTTATTGCCCGGTGGTGGCGCATCAGGCCGGGATGAGCCTCGCCGATAAACAGGCGGCACTGAAGAACTTCGTCGCCGGGGCGGAGCCGCTGATTGCCGCACATTAACGTCGAAACCCTGCGCGGAGCGGCGCTGCTGCCGCTCCTGCCAGACCTCGCGCGGCTGCGCATCACCGTGTTCCGCGCCTTTCCCTATCTTTACGATGGCGACGAAGCCTATGAGCGCGACTATCTGAAACTCTACGCCGAAACGCCCGGCGCGGCGGTGGCGGTGGCGCGCGATGGCGCGCAGGTGGTCGGTGCGGCCACCTGCCTGCCAATGGCGGCGGAAACGCCTAACGTGCAGAAGCCGTTTCTCGATGCCGGGCTCGACATCTCCCGCATCTTCTATTTTGGCGAGAGCGTGCTGGAAGCCGCCTATCGCGGCCAGGGCATCGGCGTGGAATTCTTCCGCCACCGCGAGGCCGCCGCCCAGGGCTACGCCACCACCGCCTTTTGCGCCGTGCAGCGCCCGGCCAACCACAAGCTGCGCCCGGCCAATTACGTGCCGCTCGACGAATTCTGGCGCCATCGCGGCTACCGCCCGCGCCCAGAGCTTGTCTGCACCATGTCCTGGCGCGATATCGGGGAGGCGGACAAAACCGCCAAGCCCCTGATGTTCTGGACCAAAGACCTGTGAAACTCGCCCTCGCCGCCTTCGGCGTCACCCCGCCGCCCAGCCGCGCCGCCTTTCTTACCCGCATCGAACGTCTGGCCGCGCAGGCCGCGCTGGGCGGCGCGCAACTTCTCGTGCTGCCGGAATATTTCTCGATGGTGCTGGCCGGAGCGGCGGTCAAATCGCCCGATATCATGGCCGAGCTGGCCTTCGTGGTGGACGAGGCCGAGGAACTGGTGGCCGATCTCGCCGCCATGGCTAAACGCCACGGGCTGTATCTGCTGGCCGGGTCGGTGCCGATGCGCGGGGCGGAGGGTAAAATCTATAACCGCGCCCCGTTCATCGCCCCTTCTGGCCATGTGCTGTTTCAGGACAAACAGGCGATGACGCGATTCGAGGATGAGGAGTGGCACATTGCCCGCGGCGCCGGGCCGCGCGTGTTCGACACCGAACTGGGCCGCATCGGCGTGTCCATCTGCTATGATTCCGAATTCCCGCTGCATGTGCGCGCCCAGGTGGCGGCCGGGGCGAAGCTCATCCTCACCCCGTGCTGCACCGCCTCGCTGGCCGGGTTCAACCGCGTGCGCCTCTCCGCCCGCGCCCGCGCGGTGGAGAATCAGTGCTATGTCGCCGTGGTGCCGCTGGTCGGCAATGCCGCCTGGTCAGGCTCCATCGACACCAATACCGGCCATTCCGCCCTGTTCACCCCTTGCGACACCGGCTTTCCGCCCGATGGCGTCGCCGCCGCCGGGCCAATGGACGAGCCGGGGCTGATCTTCGCGGCGCCCGATTTCGCCGCCATCGACAATGTGCGCGCGGCGGGCACCGTGCTCAACCACCGCGACTGGCCGGATGTGCCCCCCTGCCCGGTCGTGGCGCTGGCGTGACCAAAATCTTCATCATCGCGGGCGAGGCCAGCGGCGACGTTCTTGGCTACCGGCTGATGACCGCGCTGCGCGCCTTGCGCCCTGGCCTCGAATTCAGCGGCATTGGCGGCGCGCGCATGGCCGAGGCCGGGCTGGTCTCGCTCTTCCCCATGCAGGAACTGGCGCTGATGGGGCTGGCCGAGATCCTGCCGCGCGTGCTGCACCTCAAGGCCCGGCTACGCCAGACCGTGCAGGCCATCGCCGCGCAAAAGCCCGATATCGTGCTCACCATCGACAGCCCCGGCTTCACCCTGCGCGTGCTCAAGGCCGTGGGAGCGAATGGGCCGAAGCGCGTGCATTACGTCGCCCCGCAGGTCTGGGCGTGGCGGCAGGAGCGCGTGAAGCATTTCCCCGGCCTCTGGGATGAGCTGATCTGCCTGCTGCCCTTCGAGCCGGACTTCTTCGCCCCGCACGGGCTGCACCCGGTCTTCGCCGGGCATCCGGTGCTGGAATCGGGCGCCGACAAGGGCGATGCCGCGCGCTTCCTGGCCCGCCACAGGCTGGGGCCGGAGGCGGTGCCGGTGGTGCTGATGCCCGGCTCGCGCGTGACCGAAACCAAGCGCCTGCTGCCGGTGTTCCGCGAGACCTTGGCCCTGCTGGCCCCGCACGTGCCCAATCTGGCCCCGGTATTGGCCGCCGCCCCCGGCATCGCCGATGCGGTGGCCGCGTACACCGCCAACTGGCCGCACAAGCCGGTGATCGTGCGCGATGTGCAGGAGCGCTACGACGCCTTCGCCGCCGCCCGCGCCGCGCTCACCAAATCCGGCACCTCGACGCTGGAACTGGCGATGGCCGGCGTGCCGATGGCCGTGACCTACCAGGTGAACCCGGTCTCCGCCTGGTTCGGCCGCCGCCTGATCAAGGTGCCGCATGTGGCGATGATCAACCTGCTGGCCAAGCGCGCTTTGGTGCCGGAGCTGCTGCAGGAGCAATGCCACCCCGAGATCCTGGCCGCCACGCTGCTGCACCTGCTGCGCGACGATGAAGCCGCCGCCGCCCAGCGCGCGGGCTATGCCGAAGCTCTGGCCAGCTTGCACGCGCCCGAAGGCACGCCCTCGCACGCCGCCGCCAAGGCGGTGCTGTCAGTGCTCGGCTGATTCAGGATTTCAGCGTCTTCAGGTAGGCGATGATATCATCCACCTGGGCGGTGGTGAGGCGCCCGGCCCAGGCGGGCATCGGCATGTCCAATGGCTCATCGTCCTGGTCCCTGGCGTGCAGGATAGCGCGGCGCAGCAAATCGTCGCTCTGCTTGTAGGTCTGCTCCAACCCCGGCGCGCGCAAATCGGCCGAGACGGCGCTGCCCAGATGCACCCCGCCCGCGCCAGTGCTGAGATGGCAGACGCTGCAATTCTGATCGAACAAAGCCTGCCCCGCGGCGAGTTGCGCCGCATCGGGCGCCTGCGCCAGCGCTGGGGCGGCAAGCCCCAGGGCCAGAACGAACGCGAGAAGAAATTCACGGCTCATGCGGCGCCTCCTGCGGCTGAAACGGCACAGCAGAGATAAGCGCCCCACCCCGCCCCCGCAAGCTCAGCGCTGCGCCGCCAGCGCCGCTTCCATCGCCGCCACGGCGGAGAGGTTGATGATCCCGCGCGCGGTGGCGCTGGGCACGGCGATGTGCATCGGCTTCGCCAGCCCCAGCAGAATCGGCCCCACGGTCACGCCCTCACCCGTCGCCTTCACCAGGTTGAAGGCGATGTTGGCGGAGTCGATATTCGGGAAGATCAGCACATTGGCGACACCATGCAGCGTCGAATCCGGCAGCGCCTGGCGGCGGATCTGCTCGACCAGCGCGGCATCGGCGTGCATCTCGCCATCCACCTCCAAATCAGGGTCGTGGCTGTGGATCAGCCCCAGCGCGTGGCGCATCTTCTTGGCGCTCGGCGAGTTGGAGGCGCCGAAATTCGAGTGCGAGAGCAGCGCCACCTTCGGCGTGATACCAAAATGGCGCACGGTTTCCGCCGCCATCAGCGTCATCTCCGCGATCTCCACGGCGGTCGGGTCCATGTTCACATGCGTATCGCAGAAAAACAGTACGCCCGCCTGCAGGATCAGCGCCGTCATCGCATAGACGCGCCCCGAGCCCGAGCGGCGCGGAATGATCGGCAGCGCGTATTGGAATTGCCGCCACCAATCGCCCACGCCACCGCACACCGCGGCATCGGCATGGCCGGTGCAGAGCAGCATGCCCGCGGCCACGGTCGGGCGCTTGCGGATGTGGCGGATGGCCGTGTCGGGCGGGGTGCCGCGGCGGCCGACCTTGGCCGAATAGGCGTTCAGCACGGTCTTGAACAATTCCGGCTCGCGCTCAAGGTCGAGAATATCGACATCGCGCCCCGGCTGCAGCCGCAGGCCCAGCAGGCGGATGCGGTTGACGATCGCGTCGGCCCTCCCGAGCAGGATCGGCCGCGCCAGCCGCTCATCCACCACGCCCTGCACGGCGCGCAGCGTGCGCTCATCGTCACCCTCGGCATAGACGATGCGCGGCCGCGCCTTGCGCGCCACCTCGATGACCGGGCGCAGCAACTGGCCCGAGCGCACGCCGAAACGCTCCAGCTCGTGCTTATAAGCCTCGAAATCCGCGATTGGCTTGCGCGCCACGCCCGCTTCCATGGCCGCCTTGGCCACCGCCGGGGCGACATGCAGCATCAGGCGCGGGTCAAACGGCTTGGGGATGATGTATTCCGGCCCAAACATCGGGGCGTGCCCGCCATAGGCGGCGGCCACGGTCTCCGAGGCCTCCACCCGCGCCAGCCCGGCAATGGCCTGCACCGCCGCCAGCTTCATGCTCTCGGTGATCGCGGTCGCCCGCACATCCAGCGCGCCGCGGAAGATGAACGGGAAGCACAGCACGTTGTTCACCTGGTTCGGAAAATCCGAGCGCCCGGTGGCGACGATGGCGTCCGGCCGGGCGCGGCGCGCTACGTCCGGCATAATCTCGGGCTCCGGATTCGCCAGCGCCAGGATCAGCGGATTCGGCGCCAGCAGCTCCAGCCACTCTTCCTTCAACACGCGCGGGGCCGAGAGGCCGAGGAAGATATCCGCCCCCGGCAGCACCTCGGGCAGCGTGCGCGCATCGGTCTCGCGCGCCACGTCCAGCAGCGTCGGGTCCAGATTCGGACGCCCCTTATATACCACGCCTTCCTTGTCGGTCATGGTGATGTTCTCGGGGCTCGCGCCCAGCGCGCGCAGGATCCGCACGCAAGAGAGCGCCGCCGCCCCCGCGCCGGAGGTGACGATCTTAATCTCCTCGATCTTCTTGCCCTGCACCAGCATGGTGTTGAGCACCGCCGCGCCGACGATGATCGCGGTGCCGTGCTGGTCGTCGTGAAACACGGGGATCTTCATCCGCTCGCGCAGAACCTGCTCGATGCGGAAGCATTCGGGCGCCTTGATGTCTTCGAGATTGATGCCGCCGAAGCTCGGCTCCAGCCGCGCCACCGTCTCGATGAACTTATCCGGGTCCTGCTCGTTGATCTCGATGTCGAACGAGTCGATCCCGGCGAATTTCTTGAACAGGACGGATTTGCCCTCCATCACCGGCTTGCCGGCGAGCGCGCCGATATTGCCCAGCCCCAGCACCGCGGTGCCGTTGGTGATGACGCCGACGAGATTCGCGCGCGAGGTCAGGTCGAAGGAGGCATCCTCATCCGCGACGATGGCCTCGCAGGCCGCGGCCACGCCGGGGGAATAGGCGAGCGAGAGGTCGCGCGAGGTTTCCATGCGCTTGGTGGCGACGATCGCCAGCTTCCCAGGCCGCGGGAAGCGGTGGTATTCGAGCGCGGCTTTGCGTAAATCGTCGTCCATAGGTCACGTTCTCCCCTGATAGTCCAAGGGGTTCATGGCCCAACGGCGCGGGCGGGACAACCCGTCCCGCCATTCGTTTTTTACAGAGGAGAGAAAATTTGGTGCGGTCGAGAAGACTCGAACTTCCACGGGGTTGCCCCCACAAGCACCTCAAGCTTGCGCGTCTACCATTCCGCCACGACCGCACGGACGAAACCGCCGTGCTAAGAACGGCGCCGGGAGCCTATAGACGATGATTCCCGCTCCTGCAACATGGGAGGTGAGCGAAGATTTCACCGATTATAACGCGGCGCTGGAGCGCATGCGCCAGCGCGTGGATGACATCCGCGAGCGCGGCGCGCCGGAGCTGGTCTGGCTGGTCGAGCATCCGCCGCTCTACACCGCCGGCACCTCCGCCAAGCCCGAGGATCTGCAGGATGCCGCCCGGTTCCCCACCTATAGCGCCGGTCGCGGCGGGCAATGGACATATCACGGCCCCGGCCAGCGCGTGGCCTATGTGATGCTGGACCTCACCCGCCCGCACGGCACCGTGCCCGCGCGCGATGTGCGCTGTTACGTCGCGGGGCTGGAGCGCTGGGTGATCGAGACCTTGAAGGAATTCGGCATCAAGGGCGAGATCCGCGAGGGCCGCGTCGGCATCTGGGTCGTCACCCCGCATGGCGAGGACAAGATCGGCGCCATCGGCGTGCGCGTCAGCCGCTGGGTGAGCTGGCACGGCTTGGCACTGAACGTGAACCCCGATCTCGGGCATTTCACCGGCATCATCCCCTGCGGCATCCGCGAACATGGCGTCACCAGCCTGCACGCGCTGGGGGTGAAGGCCAGCATGGCAGAGGTGGATGCGGCGCTGAAGCGGAACTGGCGCAAGATCTTCGGATGAAGATTTTCGTTTACGGCACGCTCATCGACAAAACCGCGCTCGGCCGCTGCGCGGGCAAGCCGGTGAACATCCACCCCGAACCCGCGGTGCTGCACGGCTATACGCGCGTCTATCTGCGTGGCGCGCGCTACCCCACGCTGCGCCGCGCCCCCGGCCAGCACGTGGCCGGGGTGATGCTGCGCGTGAACGCCGACATGCTGGTCCGGCTGCGCAATTACGAGTCGGTGCGCTACCGCGTGGCGCATGTGCGGCTGCTGGCGCAGTCTGGCCCGCACCGGGCCCGCGTGTTCATCGGCGATGCCGCGACCCGCGTGGCCTGGATACCAGACCAGAAGCTCATGACCCTACGCTCGCGCAGTTTTTAGGTTATACACCCTGCCATGAAAATTTCCGTGCTCGACCAGTCGCCGATGAAAACGGGAATCTCCCCCGATGCCTGCATCCGCGAGACGCTGGACCTCGCCCGTTCCTGCGAGGCTTATGGCTATCACCGCTATTGGCTCTCCGAGCACCATAATTCCGAGGCCCTGGCCGGCTCCGCGCCCGAGGTGCTGATGGCCGCCATCGCCGCCACCACCAGCCGCATCCGCATCGGCTCGGCCGGGATCATGCTGCCGCATTATTCCGCCTTCAAGGTGGCCGAGCAGTTCCGGGTGCTGGAGGCGATCGCGCCCGGGCGAATCGATCTCGGGGTGGGCCGCGCCCCGGGCTCCGATGGCCGCACCGCCATGGCCCTCAACCCCGGCGCCTCGCACGCGGCGGAGAACTTCCCGGCCCAGGTGCGCGACCTGCAAGCCTGGACCGCGGGCGCCGAGCTGCCGGTGGACCACCCGTTCCGCACCCTGCGCGCCGAACCGCGCGGGCCTTTTGCGCCGCAGATGTGGATTCTCGGCTCCTCGAATTACGGCGCCCAGCTCGCCGCCTGGTTCGGCCTGCCCTATTGCTTCGCCTATTTCTTCTCCGACGGCGAAGGCGCCGCCGAGGCGCTGGAAACCTACCGCGCCCAATTCCGCCCCTCGCCGCTGCTGGACAAACCGCATTGCGGCATCGTCGTTTGGGCCTTCGCGGCGGACACGCAGGAGCAGGCGGATTACTGGTTCCGCTCGCGCGCCATCATCCAGACCCTGCGCGCGCGCGGCCGCTTCCTGCCGCTGCCCATGCCCGAGGAAGCTGAACAGGTGGAGCTGAGCGAGATGGAAAAGCTGCGCCTGGCGCAAATCAAGGCGCGCGCCTTTGTCGGGCCGGGGCAGGAAACCGCCAACCGCCTGCGCGCCCTCTGCGCCGAGCTTCAGGCGGATGAGCTGGTGATCACCACCGGCGTCACCGATCACGAGGTGCGCCGCCACTCCTTCAAGCTGCTGGGCGAGGCGTTCGGGTTAGCCGCGTAAGGCGTCCAGCGCCTTTTGCAAAATCGCCTGGGCGGCGAGCTTGTCGATGATCTCGTCGCGCCGCGCCCGGCTCATCCCGGCCTCGATCAGCCGCTCATGCGTCTCGGCGGTGGTATAGCTCTCATCCACCATCGCCACCGGCAGCCCGGTGGCGGCGCTCATGCCATGCGCCCAGTCCCGCGCCGCCTGGGCGCGCGGCCCCAGCTTTTGCTCGGCATCCAGCGGCAGGCCCACGACCAGCCCGCCCACCCCCTCGCGCGCCACGATGGCGGCGATCTCGGCGGCGTTCTGCTTCATCTTGGCGCGGGCCAGCGTGGCATAGGGGCTGGCGATCTGCCGGTTCACGTCCGACAGCGCCACGCCGATGCGCTTGCTGCCCGGGTCCAGCCCCAGCAGCCGTGCGCCGGGGGCGAGGTGAGTCTTGAAATCCGCGAGGTTGTAGAGCGCCATGCCCGCCTGTATGGTCCGCCCGGTATTTTTAGCCAAGTGTTTGGAGCCAAGATGTCACTGGACGCCGCAACGGTACGCCGGATTGCGAGACTCGCCCGCATACGGGTGGAAGATGCAGAAGTCGAAACCCTCAAGAGCGAGTTGAACGCCATTCTCGGCTATGTCGAGCAGCTGGACGAGGTGGATGTGGATGGTATCGCGCCGCTCGCCAGCGTGGTGCAGCTCGGCCTGCGCCAGCGCGAGGACCAGCTCTCCGATGGCGAAATCGCCGAGCAGGTGCTGGCCAACGCGCCGGACCGCATCGGAAACTTCTTTGCCGTGCCGAAGGTGGTGGAATGAGCCCGTTTGACCTGACCATCGCCCAGGCCGCCAAGGCGCTGCGGGCGAAAGACATCTCGGCCGTGGAGCTGACCACCGCCTATAACGGCGCCGTGGCGGCGTTGAACCCGCGCCTGAACGCCTATATCACCACCACGCCGGAGCTGGCGCTGGAACAGGCCAAGGCCGCCGATGCGCGCCTGAAGGCGGGTGACGCCACCGCGCTCACCGGCATCCCCATCGCCATGAAGGATTTGTTCTGCACCGAGGGCGTGCGCACCACGGCGGCGAGCAAGATCCTCAGCCCCTTCGTGCCGCCTTATGAGAGCACCGTCTCCGCCAAGCTCAAAGCGGCGGGCGCGGTGATGCTGGGCAAGGCCAATCTCGACGAATTCGCCATGGGCTCGGCCAATATCACCTCGGCCTATGGCCCGGTGGAAAACCCCTGGAAGCGCCGCGAGGACGCGGACGCCAAGCTGGTCCCCGGCGGCTCCTCGGGCGGCTCGGCGGCGGCGGTGGCGGCGCGCATCGCGCTCGCAGCCACGGGCACCGACACGGGCGGCTCCATCCGCCAACCCGCCGCCTTCACCGGCCTCGCCGGCATCAAACCGACCTATGGCCGCTGCTCGCGCTGGGGCATTGTCGCCTTCGCCTCCTCGCTCGACCAGGCCGGCCCGATGGCCCGCAATGCCGAGGATTGCGCCATCCTGCTCAACGCCATGGCTGGGTTCGACGAGAAGGACTCCACCTCCGCCCCGCAGCCCGTGCCCGATTTCACCCAGGCGCTCACCCGTGGCGTGAAGGGGCTGCGCATCGGCATCCCCGCCGAATACCGGCTGGAGGGCACCAACCCGGAAATCCTGGCGCTGTGGGACAAGGGCATCGCCTGGCTGCGCGAACAGGGGGCCGAAATCGTCGATATCTCGCTGCCCCACACCAAATACGGCCTCGCGGTGTACTACATCGTCGCCCCGGCCGAGGCGTCGTCGAACCTCGCGCGCTACGATGGCGTGCGCTTCGGCGCGCGCGTCGATGGCGTGGACCTGATCGACATGTATGAGCGCACCCGCGCCGCCGGGTTCGGCGCCGAGGTCAAGCGCCGCATCATGATCGGCACCTATGTGCTGAGCCATGGCTATTACGACGCCTATTACCTCAAGGCGCAGAAGGTGCGAAATCTGATCCTCCGCGATTTTTCCAACGCCTTTGGAAAAGTCGATGCGATCCTCACGCCCACCGCCCCCTCGGCCGCGTTCGGCCTGGGCGAGAAGATGGACGACCCGGTGACGATGTATCTCAACGACGTGTTCACCGTCCCCGCCTCGCTCGCCGGTGTTCCGGCGATGAGCGTCCCCGCCGGGCTGAACGCCGAGGGGCTGCCGCTAGGCCTGCAGGTCATCGGCAAGCATTTTGATGAAGAAACGGTTTTCGCGGTCTCCGCCGCGATCGAGCAAGCGGCGGGCTTCGCGGCCCTGCCTGAAGTGCGAGCGAAATAATGGCATATTCTCTGGAAGGCCGCACCGGCACCTGGGAAGTGGTCGTGGGCCTGGAAGTTCACGCCCAGGTCATCTCCGAATCGAAACTTTTCTCCGGCGCCTCGGCCACTTACGGCGGCGCGCCCAACGCGCATGTCTCCTTCGTCGATGCCGGTTTCCCCGGCATGCTGCCGGTCATCAACAAGGAATGCGTGGCCCAGGCCGTGCGCACCGGGCTGGGGCTGAAGGCGCAGATCAACCTGTTCTCGCGCTTCGACCGCAAGAATTATTTCTACGCCGACCTGCCGAACGGCTACCAGATCAGCCAGTTCGCGCATCCCGTCGTCGGCACCGGCACGGTCGAGATCGAGCTGCAGGACGGCACCATCAAGCAGATCGGCATCACGCGCCTGCATCTGGAGCAGGATGCCGGTAAATCGATGCACGATCAGCATGCCAGCAAATCGGTCATCGACCTCAACCGCGCGGGCGTGGCGCTGATGGAGATCGTCTCCGAGCCGGATATCCGCTCGCCCGAGGAAGCCGGCGCCTATTTGCGCAAGCTGCGCCAGATCCTGCGCTATCTCGGCACCTGCGACGGCAACATGGAGGAAGGCTCCATGCGCGCCGACGTGAACGTGTCGGTGCGCAAGGCGGGCGAAGCCTTCCGCACGCGCTGCGAGATCAAGAACGTCAACTCCATCCGCTTCGTGATGCACGCGGTGGAGGCCGAGGCGCTACGCCAGATCGAAATCTGGGAATCCGGCGGCGAGGTGGTGCAGGAGACGCGGCTTTACGATCCGTCCAAGGGCGAGACGCGCTCGATGCGCTCCAAGGAAGACGCGCATGACTACCGCTACTTCCCCGAGCCCGACCTGCTGCCGCTGGTGCTGGAGCAGAGCTGGGTGGACGAGCTGGCCGCCAAGCTGCCCGAACTGCCCGATGAAAAGCGCGCCCGCTTCTGCGATCAATACGGCATCCCGTTCTACGATGCGGGCGTGCTGGTGGCCGAGCAGGCAACCGCCGATTTCTACGAGACCGTGGCCAAGACCCGAGACGGCAAGCTTGCCGCCAACTGGATCACCGGCGATTTCTTTGCCGCGCTGAACCGCACCGGCACCACCATCGAGACCTCCCCCGTCTCCGCCGCCGCGCTGGGTCAGTTGCTCGACCTCATCGCGGACAAGACCATCAATGGCCGCATCGCCAAGGATGTGTTCGAGGAGATGGTGGAAACCGGCGCCATGCCGGCCGACATCGTGGAGAAGAAGGGTCTGCGCCAAGTCACCGACACCGGCGCCATCGACGCCGCGGTGACCAAGGTGCTGGCCGAGAACGCCGACAAGGTGGCCGAGTATAAATCGGGCAAGGACAAGCTGTTCGGCTTCTTCGTCGGTCAGGTGATGAAGGCCATGCAGGGCAAGGGCAACCCGGCCCTGGTGAACGAGGCCGTGAAGAAGCAGCTCGGCTGAATACAAGGCCGGAGGCTCAGCGATGAGCTTCCGGCCTAGCTGCCCCGCTCTGGCGGCAGGCGGGGTTTGATCTCAATCAAGCCGCCTGCGTCAGGCCGGGCGTAATTTCCGGGGCATGTTGAAAGACCTGCCCCTCGCCAAAGTCTACCAGTTCATCGAACCCGGCCCAGTGGTGCTGCTCACCACCCAGGCGGCCAAGGAAAAGCCGGATGTCATGGCGATGTCATGGCACATGATGCTGGAATTCGAGCCGCCGCTGATCGCCTGCGTGGTCAGTGCCGATAATCACAGCTTCAAGGCGCTCCGCAAATACCGCGAATGCGTGATCGCCATTCCCCCCGCCGAACTGGCCGAAACCGTCACCGGCATCGGCAACTGCACCGGCGCGGACACCGATAAATTCGGCGTGTACGAACTCACCCCGCTTCCCGCCAAGCATGTCGCCGCGCCGCTGATCGGCGAGGCGATCGTCAACCTGGAATGCAAGGTGCGCGATACGCGGATGGTGAACGCCTATAACTTATTCGTGGTGGAATGCGTGCAGGCTTGGCAGAATCCGAAACTCAAAGACGCCAGGACCATCCATCACCACGGCTACGGCGATTTCGCCGTGGATGGCGAGATGATCCACATTAAATCAAAAATGCGTTAGCCCAGCTTCGGGATCAGCCCGCTCGCCTCGGCGACCGCCCGGCTGGCGGCGATCGATTCGCTCACCATCAGCGCCGCCGCCAGGGCGCGCTTGCCTGCCTCGGCGTCCACCGCCACCGGCGCGCCATCGAGGCAGGAGGCGAAAAACGCCTCATGCTCGGCCTGCAGGGCGTCATGGTCCTGCCAGCCCGCCTGCTCCACGCCAAATTCCTCGAAACCGGGCAACTTCATGCCGATCCCGCGGCCCACCAGGGTGAGCTTGCGGGCCGAGAAATCCACGGTCAGATAGCCGGTCTGTGAAAAGATGCGCATCTTGCGCTCGGTCTTCAGCGAGATGCGGCTGGCCGTGATCGTCGCCACCGCGCCATTGGCGAAGCGGATGCGCGCATTGGCGATGTCGTCATGCAGGCTGGCCACGGGCGCGCCCACGGCGTCCACGCTCACCACCTCCGAATCGGTCAACGCCAAAATCAGGTCGAGATCATGGATCATCAGGTCCAGGATCACCGACACATCGGTGCCGCGCGGCTTGAAGGGCGCGATGCGTACGGCCTCGATATAAAGCGGCTTGCCCATGCGTGCGCTCACCGCGCCATGCGCGGCCGAGAAGCGCTCCAGATGCCCCACTTGCAGCACCACGCCCGCCTGCCGGGCCAGCGCCGCCAGTTCCGTCGCCTGATCCAGCGTCGCCGCGATCGGCTTTTCCACCAGCACATGCTTGCCCGCCCGCAGCGCCCGGGCGGCAAGATCGTAATGAAACTCGGCGGGGGCGGCGATCACCACGGCCTGCGCCTGGGCCAGAATCTCCTCCACCGGCTTCACCGGGCACCCGGCTTCCCAGGCCACGATCTTGGCCCGCTCGGGGTTGGCGTCGGCCAGCCCGATCAGTTTCGCCCGCTTCGCCCCGGCCAGTTTCAACGCGTGGTAGCGGCCAAAATGCCCCGCCCCGATCAAGCCCACTTGCAATCGCTCGCTCATGGCTCCGTGGTATTCCGCTCCGGGGTTGCGCGCAACGCCTTGCCCGGCCATACCGCTACCGGTTCAGGGGAATTTTTGGAGCCACCGTGCTTTACTTCAGCCGCGCCAAGACTATCGGCATCTTGCTGCTTTGCGGGTTGGGCATTCTGCTCAGCCTGCCCAATCTGTCGGCCCGCCCGGGCTTCTGGCCAGGGTTTTTGCCCTGGAACCAGGTGCATCTGGGGCTGGATTTGCGCGGCGGCTCGTATCTGCTGCTGCAGATCGACACCAGCGCCATCGTCAAGCAGGACCTCAACAGTCTGGTCGATGAAACGCGGCAGACGCTGGTGCATGCGCAGCTCGGCTATACCGGTCTGCATGCAGATCCGGCGAAGGATGCGGTGGTGCTGCACCCGCTCGACGGCCAGACCCAGCAGGATCTGACGGCGCTGCAAAAGCTGATCTCCTACGCCCCCGGCGCCACTAGCCCCAGCGTCGCCATCGCCCAGCAGCCCGACGGCTCGATCGCCATCAGCATCCCCCAGGCCACGCAGGCCGCGCGCAATGCGCAGGCGGTGCAGCAGGCCATCACCATCATCCAGCGCCGCATCGACGGCTCGGGCGTGCTCAACGCCACCATCCAGCGCCAGGGGCAAAACCAGATCGTGGTGCAGCTCCCCGGCATCTCGGACCCTGAGCGCGTGAAGACCCTGATCGGCACCACCGCGCATCTCACCTTCCAGATGGTGGACGCCAACGCCGCCCCGGGCCCCATCGCCCCGCTGGGCGACGAGGTGCTGCCCATGGCCAGCAACCCCAGCCAGAGCATGGATGTCTATTCCACCGTGGCGGTGGACGGCGCCAGCCTGGAAAACGCCCAGGCCAGCACCGACCCGCAATCGGGCGAATGGGTGGTCAATTTCACCCTCAACGCGCTGGGCGCGCGGCAATTCGCCGATATCACCACCGCCAATGTCGGCAAGCTGTTCGCCATCGTGCTGGACGGCAAGATCATCGAAGCCCCGGTCATCCGCGAGCCGATCACCGGCGGTTCTGGCCAGATTTCCGGCAATTTCACCGCGCAATCCGCCACCGACCTCGCCTTGCTGCTGCGCGCCGGCGCCCTGCCCGCGCCGCTCAACATCGTCGAGGAGCAGAGTGTCGGCCCCGAGCTGGGCGCCGACGCCATCCGTGCCGGCGCCATGGCGCTGGGGCTCGGCTTTGTGCTCGTGCTCGCCTTCATGGGCACGTTCTACGGGCTGTTCGGCTGGTTCGCGAATGTCGCGCTGGTCATGAACCTCGTGCTGATGCTCGCCATCCTCTCGGTGATGGGCGCCACCCTCACCCTGCCCGGCATGGCCGGTATCCTGCTCACCCTCGGCATGGCGGTGGACGCCAACGTGCTCATCAACGAGCGCGTGCGCGAGGAGGTGAAGAACGGCCGCAAGCCGCTCGCGGCGCTGGAGGCCGGGTATAAGCGCGCCTACGGCACCATCATCGACAGTAACGTGACCACGCTGCTCGCCCATGTCACGCTGTTCATCTTCGGCTCGCCCCCGGTGCGTGGCTTCGCCGTCACCATCTGCGCCGGCATCATCACCACCATGTTCACCGCCACCGTGCTGGTGCGGCTCATCACCGGGCGCTGGTATATCTCGCGCCGCCCGGCCGCCCTGCCCGTCTAAGGAGCCCGCATGTTCTACCGGCCCATGTTCCGCTTCGTCCCGGACGGCACCAAGATCCGCTTCATGAATGGCCGCTTCGCGGGGCTCATCGTCTCCGCGGTGCTGTCCACGGCGTCCATCATCCTGTTCTTCGCGCCCGGCCTCAATCTGGGGCTGGATTTCCGCGGCGGCGTGGTGCTGCAGGTGCAAACCCCGCAAACCGCCAACTTCCCCGCCCTGCGCGCCGCCCTGGCCGAGGCCGGGCTGAAGGACGCCGCTTTGCAAACCTTCGGCAGCGGCGGCAACGGCGTGCTCATCAGCCTGGAAAGCCGCGACTCCGCCGCCGCCACCCAGACCTCGATCCAGGAAGCCGAGACCGCCCTGAACCAGGTGGCACCGGGCAGCAAGATCCTCTCCACCCAGGCGATTGGCGCGGCCGTGAGCCAGCAGCTTTTCGCCCAGGGGCTTGAGGCGCTCGGCCTGAGCTTCGTGATGATCCTGGCTTACATCTGGTTCCGGTTCGAGTGGCAATTCGCCGTCGGCGCCGTCGCCACGCTGGTGCTCGACACCACCAAGACCATCGGCTTCATGGTCCTCACGCGCATCCCGTTCGACCTGGTGACGATCGCCGCGATCCTCACCATCATCGGCTATTCCACCAACGACAAGGTGGTGGTGTATGACCGCGTGCGCGAGAATTTGCGCAAATATAAAAGCATGCCCCTGCGCGAGCTGATCGATTTGTCCATCAACGAGACGCTGAACCGTACGCTCGGCACCTCCGGCACGGTGTTCCTGGCGGCGCTGCCGCTGGCGCTGTTCGGCGGCAACGCGCTCTCGGGCTTCGCTTGGATCATGCTGTTCGGCATCGTTGTCGGCACCTCCTCCTCCATCTTCATCGCCGCCCCCATCCTGCTGTTCCTGGGCGAGCACCGGCTGCGCCGCAGCGCCGCCATGCCTAAAACCGCCACAAGTTGAGTTTTTAGACAATTATCATAATTTAAGTCGCCACCAACGCGGAAACCTGCTAAACCCGCGCTGAAATGACTTTTTTCTCGCAATTTTAGACGAATGCACCTCGCTTTGCCGGATACGGAGCTGCTGAGCGCGGTGCGTATTTCCTACCAGCCCATCGTCCGCCTGGCCGATGGGGGGCTGGATCATGTCGAGGTTCTGGCCCGCAGCGCCGATGATGACGGCACGTTGCGCGGGCCGGAGCGGCTGCTCAAGGCGATGCGCAGCGGCACCGGCGCGATGCGCGTGACCGAGGCGATCATCACCCGCACCCTGGCCGAATATGAGCGCTTCAGCTTCGCCGCGCATGGTTTGCCAGTGGCCTTCAACCTCAGCCTGGACGCGCTCCTGCATCCAGATCTTACCGAACTGATCGAGCGCCTGCGCATGGCGGCCGGACTAAGGCGAGAGCTGATCCGTTTTGAACTCACGGAAGACCAGCCCGTTCACGACCTCGCCGCGGCTGAAGCCGTCGTCACCCGCATGCGCCTCGCCGGCTACGCCCTGGCGCTCGACGACATCACCCCCGGCATGCCCTATCTCGCCGCGCTGCTCGACATGCCCTTCACCACCATCAAATTTGACCGCAGCGTGGTCACTTCGCCGGGGCGGATGGCGCAGGATTTCCTGCGCGACCTCGCCGCCTATGCCGCCCGGCGCGGCCAGCACAGCATCGCCGAGGGCATTGAAACCGCGCATGTGGATGCCCGCATGCGCGCCAGCCGCATGACCCATGCCCAAGGTTATCTGTACGCGCGCCCGCTGCCGGCGGGGGCGCTGCACGCCTACCTCAACCCGGCTTAAGCCGCGGGTCGCAGCCCGAAGCGGCGCATGGAATCGCTATAAAAGCTGGGAATCTCGCCGCCGCTCTCCATGTCCACCCCGCTCAGCGACTTTAGCAGAGCCAGGGTTTCGGCGGGGGGTTCGGCCTCGGGCGCATGCTCCTCCGCCACGCCTTCGGCCTTCAGCTTCAGCAGATGCGCCAACACATTGCGCTGCGCCGCGCCTTGCAGGAAGGGATCAGCCTTGTGGTACAGCCTGGCCGCCAGCGCCGCCACGCTCCAATCCTGCCGCGCCAGCTCCGCCATAATCGTGCGCTCACGATATTGCCGGTGCGCCAGCAGATCAGCCACCAGCTTGCGCGGCTCGGCCAATAGCGGCCCGTGCGCGCTCAGATACACATCGTCATCGCGCGCCAGCAACCGCTCCAGCGAGCGGTAATATTCGAGCATGTCGCCATCCGGCGGGCTGACGATCGAGGATGACCACGGCATCACATGATCGCCGCTGAACAGCACCTTCTGCCCGTTCTCAGCGTAATATTCGTAACACAGATGGTCCGCCGCATGGCCGGGGGTATGCAGCGCCGTCAGCCCGCCCACGCGGCTCCCGTCATCGAGCGGAAAATCGGGCCGCAGCCCGGGATGCGCGCTATAGCGATAGCCATAAACCGGCGCGCCCGTGGCCTCGGAGAGCGCCGGCACGGCGCCGCAATGGTCACCATGGGTGTGCGTGAGCACTTGCCGCTTGATCGGCCGCCCCGCCACCGCCGCCAGCAAATCCTGCACATGCTTATCGCTGTCGGGGCCGGGGTCGATCACCGTGACCCCATCCGGCTCGTCGATCAGATAGGTATTGGTGCCATGATAGGTCATCACGCCAGGGTTCTCCGCCACCACGCGGCGGATGCCCGGCAACACATTTAGCGGAACACCGCGTGGCGGCTCCGGTTCTTCGAGAAATGCCATAGCCGCATCATGCACAGCGGTCATGACGAAGGCAATTGGCTCAGCCGAACGCGTAGAGCGCCCACAGCACGCCGAACACCGCCACCACGCAAACCACCCCCAGCACCGTCACCATCACGTTGTGATGCGCCGGCTCGCGGCTCATCGCCCGGTGTGGCGGGTCTCGCGTCTCGCTCGTGGAAATCGTAGGAAAATCTTTTACAGTCATTGCCTTATACCTCGAAACCTCGAAGCGCTCCCGGTCGCGTCCGCCGGGTTGCCTGGATTGTTTCCCGGACCAAATTATGCGCCCGAAGGTCTTTACAATGCAATAAAAACAAGCGCGGCGGGCTTTGCGCCACCGGGGCTGGCCGTTACTGTCAGCGGCATGACTCAAGACTCGGATGCCAGCTTGCGCGCCTCGCTCACCCGCCACAGGCTGTTCGCCAGTTCGCTGCTGGGGCTGATGGCCGCCCTTACCTTGCTCGGCTATTGGCTGCCGCTCTCCCCCTGGTCGGCGCTGCTGCGCGATGCCGCCAAGGCCGGCTTCATCGGCGGGGTGGCGGATTGGTTCGCCGTCACCGCGCTGTTCCGTCATCCGCTCGGCCTGCCGATCCCGCACACCGCCATCCTTCCGGCGCAGAAGGAGCGGCTGGGCAACGCACTGGGGCGCTTCGTCGCCAACCACGTGTTCACCGAGGCGGATATCCGGAAGGTGCTGGCCAATCTTGACGCTCCGGCGATCCTGCGCCGCTTCCTCACCGACAGCACCGCCACCCGCCCGCTGGCGGAGGCCCTGGCCGGGATGCTTCCCAAGCTGCTCGCCAGCATCGAGGATGGCCGCGCGCGGCGCCTGCTGGCGCGGCTGCTGCCCAAGCTGGCCGGGGGCCGTGCCGCCGGGGTGGTCGTGGCCCGCGCCCTCGCCGGGCTGGTCGAGGGAGGACGCCATCAGGAAGTATTTTCATTCATTCTCAGCCAATTGAAGGACACTCTTGCGACGCGTGAGGAAATCCTGCGCGACGCCATCAAGGAGCGCGTGCGCGAGCAGGGCGGCAAGCTGGTCGGCTGGGCGCTGGGCGCCACCGTGGCCAACCGGGTGCTGACTGCGGTGAATGCCGAACTCGACCGCATCGGCCCCGATAGCTCAGAGATCCGCGAGGCCTTCGATGAATGGGCGCATCGCGAGATCGCCCGGCTGGAGACCGACCCCGAGCGCGCCGCGGAACTGGGCCGCGCCCTGCGCGCCGTGCTGTCGCACGACACGGTGAAGGCCTGGGCCTGGGATGTCTGGGCCCGCATGCGCCACGCCCTGGAGGTGGACGCCGCCAACCCGCATGGCCGCTCGGTCGCGGTGATCGAGGCGGCGCTGGTGCATCTCAGCGATGTGCTGGAAAAAGACGAAGCCGCCCAGCAGCGCGTCAACGCCGCGGCGCAGGCGCTGGTGCTGCGCATGCTGCCCGGCGCCCAAGCCGAGGGGGCGAAATTCATCGGCCGCGTCATCGGCGCGTGGGACACCGCGACCATCACCGAGAAGCTGGAACTGCGGGTCGGCAAAGACCTGCAATATATCCGCGTCAACGGCACGCTGGTCGGCTTCTTCCTCGGCGCGGCCATCAACCTCGCCTTGGCGGCCCTGCATCTGGGGTGAGCACATAGGAGACCTGCCCGGTCCCGGTTTTACTTGGATCGGCCAGCCAGTTGGGCTATCTGGGCGGCATGAAGCATCTCCCCCTCGCCGCCGTGCTCGCCTTGCTGCCCGCCCTCGCCCTTGCCGATTCGCCCGCTCCGCTCGGGGCCAATGGCGGCAAATATGGCGACTGGACAGCCGCCACCTACGGCACCGGCGCCGCCAAGATTTGCTACGCCTTCACCACCGCGCAGAGCTCGAAGCCCGACTGGAAGAGCCGCGGCAAGGTGATGCTGACCGTGACCGAGCGCCAGGGCTCGCGCGACGAGGTGACGCTGACCCCCGGCTACACCTATCTCAAGGCCGCCACCGTCAGCCTGAAAATCGGCACCACGCCCTTCGCCTTCTACACCCAGGGCGCCAACGCCTTCACCACCTCGGGTGGCGCCGTCGTCACCGCCTTCAAGGCGGGCGACGCGGTTGAGGCCACCGGCACCGGCCCGCACGGCCACCCTGTGGTGGACAGTTTTTCCCTCACCGGCTTCTCCGCCGCCTATAAGGCCATCAACGCCGCATGTCCGTAACCGATCTCACCGCCGCCGAGCGCGAGCGCATCCTCGCCAAGGCGGCGCATTTCTCCCCGCCCGAATACACCCTGCCCGACGGGCGGCGCGATCTCGTCGGCCTCTCGCGCGAGGAGCTGGTGGCCGAGATGGCGGCGTTCGGTGAGAAGCCCTTCCGCGCCAAGCAGCTTTGGCACTGGATCTATCACCAGGGCGTGCGCGATTTCGCCGCCATGTCCAGCATCGCGCGCCCCTTGCAGCAAAAGCTGGCGGAGCGTTTCGTCATCGGTCGGCCCGAGGTTGCCACCGACCAGCTCTCCAAGGACGAAACCCGCAAATTCCTGTTCCGCTTCCGCGATCACGAGGCGGTGGAAACGGTCTACATCCCCGACCGCCAGGAGGATCGCGGCGCGGTCTGCCTGTCCTCGCAGGTGGGCTGCACGCTGTCGTGCAAATTCTGCCACACGGGCACGCAGCGCCTGGCGCGCAACCTCTCGGCGGCCGAGATCGTCGGCCAGTTCATGGCCGCACGCGATGCCTATGGCGAATGGCCCAGCCCCAAGGGTGAAACCCCGCGCCTGCTCTCCACCATCGTGCTGATGGGCATGGGCGAGCCGCTGTATAATTACGAAAACGTGGCGAAAGCCATGAAGATCATCATGGACAATGAGGGTATCGCCCTCTCGCGTAGGCGCATCACGCTCTCCACCTCGGGCGTGGTGCCGATGATGGACCGCGCCGGGGCCGAGCTGGGCGTGAACCTCGCCGTGTCTCTACACGCCGTCACCGATGAGCTGCGCGACGAGATCGTGCCGCTGAACCGAAAATACCCGATCAAGGAGGTCATCGAGGCCTGCCGCCGCTATCCCGGCGCCTCGAATGCCCGGCGCATCACGTTTGAATACATCATGCTGCGCGGGATCAACGATTCCGAGGCCGATGCACGGGCGCTGGTGAAGCTGATCGCGGGCCTGCCCGCCAAGGTGAACCTGATCCCCTTCAACCCCTGGCCGGGCAGCGCCTATCAGCCCAGCACGCCCGAGGCCCTGAAGAAATTCGCCGCGATCGTGATGAACGCGGGCTATGCCTCCCCCATCCGCACCCCGCGCGGACGTGACATCCTGGCTGCCTGCGGGCAGCTCAAGAGCGCCGTGGAAAACGGCGCGGCGGCATAAAACCAACTGGAATTAAAAGTTTTTGTGGGGTTTGGGGGGCTTTTGAAAAAAGCCCCCCAAGGCTTTCGCCCCTTTTCCGCAAAAAAAGGGTAGCCCAAAAACCTTTATAACCTTTCGTCAATCACCCGGATCATCCGCGTCAGCACCTCGTTCACCGGGGTCGCCACGTCCAACTCACGGCCCAGCGCCATCACGGTGCCGCCGAACAGCTCCACCTCGGTCGGCCGGCCCGCCTCCACATCCTGCAACATCGAGGTCTTCTGCTCGGGCCCGAGCGTGCCGATGATCGGGAAGATCTTCTCGATGTCATCCTCGCGCAGATCGATGCCCTTGCGCTGCGCCACCGCCACCACTTCGCGGCAGGCCAGGCGCACCAGTTCGCGCAGCTCGTCGGAGCCATGGAATATGCCATAGGGCGCGCGCAGCACCGCCGAGAGCTGGTTGATGCCGACATTCAGCATGAATTTCCACCACAGCTCGCGCAGCATGTCCTCGGGCACGCGCGTTTTCAGCCCGGCCTTGGCGAACAGCGCCTGCACCGCCGCCACGCGCGGCGAGATCGCGGCGTTGCGCGCCTCGCCAAACACCGTGGTACCGGGCAGCGAGAAGCGCACCTCATGGCCCGTTCGCACCGCGTCCACCTGCACGGCGAAGGCGTAGAGCAGCTTCTCCGGCCCAAATGCGGCGCCCAGGATCTCCTCCGATGAAATCCCGTTCATCACCGAGAGGATCACCGTCTCCGGCCCCACATAAGGGCGCAGTAATTCCACCGCCTCGGGCAGTTGCTGCCCCTTCACCGCCACGATGATGAGGTCAGCCGGTGGCGCCGTCTCGCCAGGAGCGAGGTAGTTCAGCGCCAGCGCCTCGCCATTCACGCGCACGCCCTCGGCGCGGTAGCGGGCGATTCGCACCGCATCAGCCACCACGCGCAGCCCCAGCGGCGCCAGATGCCGCACATAAATCGTGCCCAGCGCGCCCAGGCCGCAAAGATAGATATTTCGCATCACTGCGCCATATCATCCCAATATGGACCTGGAAAAGCCAGATTTGTGCCACAACCGGCCAAGCATAACCGAGGGGTGGGCCCTCACCGGCCAAGGCTGACAACAGCGAAGGAGCGGAAACATGGCGGTTTATCTCATCACCGGCGGCGCGCGCGGGATCGGATCCGGCATCGCCCGGCGGCTGGCGGCGGCGGGTGGCACCGTCATCATCGCCGACCGGGAAAAGGCCCATGTGGACGGCGCGCGCAGCGTGATCTGCGATGTGGCGGACGAAGCCCAGGTCGCTAGCCTGCTCACCGGCATCGAGGCGGTGGAGGGCAAACTCGACGGCCTAGTCTGCAACGCGGGCGTCATGATCCGCAAGCCGGTGGAAGATCTGACGCTGGAGGAGTGGAACAGCGTGCTCGCCACCAATCTCACCAGCACCTTCCTGCTGGTGAAGGCGGCGGCCCCGCTGCTGCGCGCGGCCAGGGGCGCGGTGGTCACCATCACCTCCACCCGCGCGCATATGTCAGAGCCCCATACCGAGGCTTACAGCGCCTCCAAGGGCGGGCTGCTGGCGCTTACCCATGCGCTGGCCGTGTCGCTCGGTCCCGAGATTCGCGTGAACTGCATTTCGCCAGGCTGGATCAACACCTCGGGCGAAACCCTGAGCCCGGCTGACCATACCCAGCACCCGGCCGGGCGGGTCGGCACGGTCGAGGATGTCGCCGAACTCGCCGCCTTTCTGCTCAGCGGCAAGTCGGGCTTCATCACCGGGGCGGAATTTATCGCCGATGGCGGGATGACGCGGAAGATGATCTACGTCTGACGCCGCGCTTGACTCCGACTGTATTACGATATATCTAAACTGTATTCTGAATACAGTTGGAGCCAATCTCATGCGTCATTTTCATCAACACCGCCACGGCGGCGAATGCCGTCGCTTCGTCCGTGGCGAGGGGCCTCACGGCCGCGGCTTCGGGCGCGGCGGGCGGCTCGGGCGGTTTCTGGAGCACGGCGACCTGCGCGTGCTGGTGCTGCACCTGCTCAACCAGCAGCCCCGCCATGGCTACGACCTGATCAAGGAGATCGAGGGCCTGACCGGCGGCGCCTACGCCCCCAGCCCCGGCGTGATCTACCCCACCCTGACCATGCTGGAGGAACTCGGCCAAGCCGAAGCCGCCGCCGAGGGGGCGAAGAAGCTCTACAGCATCACCGCCGCCGGGCGCGAGGCGCTGGCGCAGAACGGGGCCGGGCTGGCCGCCATCATGGCCCGGCTGCAAGCCGCCACGCCCCGCGCCGCCGCCCTGCCGGTGATGCGCGCGATGGAAAACCTGAAGACCGCGCTGCGCCTGAAACTGGGCAGCGAGACCGTGCCGCCCGAAACCGTGCGCCAGATCGCCGATCTGCTCGACCAGACCGCGCGCCGCATCGAGGATCTCTAACGCTGGACGCCGCGACGCCGATGAGGGCGCCATCCGCCACGTTTCGCCCTCCGCGAGTCCATCGGCATAGAACGGCGCGGCTGACGAGGTTGGCGCGCGGCGCCGCAGGTGCTACCCGCCCGTTGTGAAACGTATCCTGAAATCCGCCCCCGCCCAGGCCGCGCTGGCTTGGCTCACGGTGGGGTATGTCAGCCTTGTCATCCGCACCCAGCGCTGGCGCATCGAGGGCGAGGAGAATCTGCGTGCGGCGCTCGACGGCCCGGTCATCGCCGCGCTGTGGCACGAGGCCCTGCCGGCCTCCGCCATTCTGTTCCGCGTGCTGCGCCGGCGCGGTATGCGGCGCGAGGTTGTGGCGCTCGCCAGCCTGCACCGCGACGGCCAGCTCATCGGCAACGCCTTCCGCCATCTTGGGATGAGTCTGGTGTCCGGCTCCTCCTCGCGCGGCGGGGCGGAGGCGCGCGAGGCCCTGAACCAAGCCCTGGCTGAAGGCAAGCATGTGGTGCTGACGCCCGACGGCCCTCGCGGCCCGCGCCGGATCGCCGCCCCCGGCGTGGCCCGCCTCGCCGCCACCAGCGGCAAGCCGGTGCTGCCCTTCGGCGTCTGGACCTCCCGCGCCATCGGCCTGAATTCCTGGGACAAGATGCGACTCGCCCTGCCCTTCGGCCGTGGCGTGGTCGCCATCGGTGCGCCCGTGCCCGTGCAGGGCAACTGGGAGGAATCGCTGCCCGCCATCGCGGCGGCGATCAGCGCCGTGCAGGATAAGGCCGCCAAGGGATGATGCTGCGCCTCTACGCCGCCGCCGCCACCCTCGCCGTCCCGGCCCTGCGCCGGATGCTCCGCCGCCGCGCCGCGGGCGGCAAGGAGATCGCTTCGCGCCTGCCCGAGCGCGAGGGCCTCACCGCCCTGCCGCGCCCCGCGGGCCGGCTCGTCTGGGTGCATGCCGCCAGCGTGGGGGAGACGATGTCCGTCCTCCCGGTGCTGCGCGAACTCGCGGCGCGCGGCTCGGTGCTGCTCACCACCGGCACCGTCACCTCGGCCAAGCTCGCCGCCGAGCGCCTGCCGTCGGGCGCGCTCCACCAATTCGTGCCGCTCGACGTGCCCGCCTGGGTCAACCGCTTCCTCGACCATTGGCGCCCCGATGCGGCGGTGTTCGTGGAGAGTGAGCTTTGGCCCAACCTGCTGCGCGGCTGCGATCAGCGGGGCATCCGCCGCGTGCTGCTGAATGGCCGCATCTCGGCCCGCTCCACCGCCCATTGGCGGCGCGTGCCGGGGCTGGCGCACGCGCTGCTCGGCGGTTTCAGCGCCATCCACGCGCAATCCACCGCTGATGCCGCGAATTTCCGCGCCCTCGGCGCGCCGCGCGTGCTAGAATGGGGCAATCTCAAATTCTTCGCCGCCCCGCTGCCGGTGGACGACACCGCGCTGGCCGCGTTGCAGGCCCGGCTCCCCGGCCCGGTCTGGCTGGCCGCCAGCACCCATCCCGGCGAGGAGGCGCTGGTCGCCGCCGCGCATCAAGCGCTGATCGCCGCCCATCCCGGCCTCGTCACCCTCATCGTGCCCCGCCACCCCGAGCGCGGGGCCGAAATCGCGGCGCTCTGCGGCAACGCGCCACGGCGCAGCCAAGGCGAGGCGCCGGTGCCGGGCCAGATCTACATCGCCGACACGCTGGGCGAGCTGGGGCTGTTCTTCCGTCTTGCCCCCTTCGCCTTCATCGGCAATTCCCTGGCCGGGTTCGGCGGCCATAACATCATCGAACCCGCCTTGCTGGCCCGCCCGGTCATCGCTGGGCCGCATCTGGAGAATTTCACCGAGGCCGCGCAGCGCCTCAGCGACGCCCGCGCCCTGGTGCGGGTGACGGATGCCGCGAGCCTCGCCGCCGCCGCGCAAACCTGGCTCACCGCGCCCGAGGCCGCGCTCGAGGCCGGCGCCCGCGCCGCCGCCTGCTTCGCCGAGGCCACGCATCTGCCCGCGCGCCTCGCCGCCCTGGCGCTGGAGGGCGCGGCATGAAGGCTCCCGGCTTCTGGCGCCATCGCGGCCTCCTTGCCCAGCTTTTGCGCCCCTTCAGCGTCATCACCCGCCTCGTCACCGCGCGGCGGATGCGCCGGCCCGGCTTCGCCCCTGGCATCAAGGTGATCTGCGTCGGCAATGCCGGGGTGGGCGGCGCGGGCAAGACCATCGTGGCGCTCGACCTGCTGGCCCGCCTGCCCGGCGCCTTCGCCCTCACGCGCGGCTATGGCGGCACGCTGGCCGGACCGGTGCTGGTCAACCGGAGCATCCACACCGCCGCGCAGGTGGGCGACGAGGCGCTGCTGCTGGCCCAGGCCGCCCCCACCGTGGTGTCGCGTGATCGCGCCGCCGGGGCCCGCCTCGCCTTGGCCGAGGAAGCCAGCGCCATCGTCATGGATGACGGGCTGCAAAACCCCACCCTGCGCAAGGATCTCGCGCTGCTGGTCATCGATGGCGGCTATGGCTTCGGCAATGGGTTGCTGCTGCCCGCCGGGCCGCTGCGCGAGCCGGTGGCCGAGGCCGCCGCGCGCTGCCACGCCGCCGTGCTGATCGGCGATGACGAGACCGGCGCACTCGCCGCCCTGCCGCCCGGCCTGCCCGTGCTGCGCGCCACGCTTGAACCCGATTGCGCCGAGAGTCTCGCGCGGCGGCGCGTGATCGCCTTCGCGGGCATTGGGCGGCCCGATAAATTCTTCCGCTCCGTGCTGGCGCTCGGCGCCGAAATCGTCAGCCGCCACGCCTTCCCCGACCATCACGTCTATGCGCCCGGCGACATCAACGCCCTGCGCGCCGAGGCGCTCGACAAGGCCGCCGCGCTGGTGACGACCGAGAAGGATTTCGTAAAACTGCCCGCCATGCTGCGCGGCGCCTGCGTGGTGGTGCGCGCCAGGCTGCGCTGGGACGACCCGGACGCGCTGGACGCCTTGCTGCAATGAGCCAGAGCAAAGTGAAACTCGGGCACCGCCTGGAGGCCGCCATCGTCTGGCTGCTGATCCGCGCCCTGCGCCCGCTGCGGCCCGAGACGGCCTCACGCATCGGCGGCGGCGTGGCGGCGGCGATCGGCCCGCTGATCCCCACCTCACGCATCGCCGACCAGAACCTCCGCCTCGCCATGCCCGAGCTGGACGCCGCCGCGCGCCAGCGGATCGTGCGCGATTGCTGGCGCAACCTGGGCCAGACGGCGGCGGAGCTGGTCTGTATGGACCGCATCCGCGAGACCGAAACCGGCCCCGGCTATAAATTCATCGGCTGGGAGGAGAACATCGCCCCGGCGCTGAAAAACGGCACGGGCGGCCCCTCCATCTTCATCACCGGCCATATCGCCAACTGGGAGATCACCCCGCCCGCCGCCTTCACCCGTGGCCTCGATGTCGGCTTCATGTACCGCGCCGCCTCCAACCCGCTGGTGAATGAGATGATCCTGCGCCTGCGCGAGGCCAATTCCGGGCGCAAGGTGACAATGTTCCCCAAGGGTGGGGCCGGGGCCCGGGCGGCTTATGCGCATCTGTTCAAAGGCGGGCATCTCGGCCTGCTGGTGGACCAGAAGCTGGATACCGGCATCGCCGCGCCGTTCTTTGGGCACGAGGCCATGACCATGGACGCGATGGCCGCCTTCGCCCTGAAATTCCGCTGCCCGGTCTTTCCGGTGCATGTGGTGCGCGTGGCCCCGGCGCGGCTGCACATCATCTGCGAGCCGCCAATGCCCCTGCCCGATACCGGCGACAAGAAGGCCGACACCCTGGCCCTGACCACGCAGATGAACCAAACGCTCGAACGCTGGATCAGGGAGGCGCCGGGCGCGTGGCTCTGGCTGCACCGGCGTTGGCCGAAAGCGCTTTACCGGCGTTAGCTCCGCGCCATCTGCCCGGCGCGGTGCAAGCGGTAATGCCGCCATTCGCGGTCGAGCGCGGCATTCACCTCGGCCCCGAACAGCACCACATAGGCCGAGATGTAGAACCACATCATCAGGCCGATCAGCGCCCCCAGCGGCCCATAAACCACGCTGTAGGCGGCGAAATGCCCGACATACAGCCCAAACGCCCAAGAGGCGAGCAGCCACAGCACAGTGGCGATCGCCGCCCCCGGCGCCTGAAACACCCGCCCCGCCCCGGCCGGGCCGTAGCGGTAGAGTAGCCCCAGCGCCAGCGCCAGGAACGCGACCATCACCACCGCGCCGATCAGCCCGACCAGCGCCGTCGCCGCGCCCGAGAGCCCCAGAAACGCCAGCGCCACCGGCAGGAAGACAAGAAACGCGATCGCCAGGGCGGTGCCGATGATGGCGATCAGCGTCATCCCCAGCGCCACCAGCTGGAAGCGGATCAGCCCGCGCGTCTCGCGCTCATGGTAAGCCAGCGACAGCGCGTTGAGCACCGATTTGGTGCCGGTTGAGGACGACCACAGGGAAATCCCCAGTGAGACCAGCAGGCTCAGCCCCAGCCCCTTGGCCGGCTGCGCCACCACGCTCTGGATACGGTCCGAGATAAGCGAAAACGCGGCGGGCGGCATGAAACTTTGCAGGTAATGCAACTGCGGCTGCACGGTTTGCGGGTTATACACCAGCCCGTAGAGCGAGATCAGCATGGTGATGGTGGGGAACAGCGCCAGCGTGGCGTAAAACGCGCAGCCCGCCGCCACCAGCGACACGCGCTGCGAGGCCGTCGCCCGCCCCGCCGAGAGCAGCGCGCGCCGCAGCAGCGGCCAATGCGCAAGGGAGATGAAACGCTCGGTCATCGCGCCCCGAATCTACGCGCTTCGCCGCGCCTGGCAAACCCGTCACGCGGCGGACATAAACCGCCTCAGCCTTCGAGCAGAAATGCCTTGATGCGCGCGATCGAGTCGGCATCCATCAGCGCCGGGGCGTGGCCGGCATCCTCCACCACATAGCCTTGCGCGCCGGTTTCCAGCATGCGCGCATAGGTCGGCTCGGTCAGCAAATCGCTCTCCCCGCCGCGGATCACCAGCCGGGGCAGACGGATCATCTCCCAGAGCGGCCACATATCCACGTCGATCGGCACCGAGGCGAGCAGCGGCTCGACGATCTTCGGGTCGTAATGCATGGCGAAGGCGCCTTCGCCCGTCTGGTCCAGCACCTGGCGGGCGGAGAACCGGGCCAGATGCGCCCATTGCGCATCGGTAAGCGGGCCGAAGGGGGCATGCACGAGCCGGAGATGCGCCTCCACCGCCGCCATCGAGACAAACCGCTCCGGCGCGGCGCTCAGATAATCGCGGATGCGCTTGAGCGACACCGCCGGAATATGCGGACCGACATCGTTGAGCACCAGCCGGGTGAGCGGCGTGTTTTGCGTGCCGCCGAGCATCATGCCGCAAATGCCGCCGAGCGAAGTGCCCACCCACGCCACCGGCTTGTTGAGCTGCGCCAGCAGATGCCCGAGCGCCACCACATAGCTCGGCGGCTGATAGGCCATCGACTCGCTCAGCCATTCCGACTTCCCGCGCCCCGGCAGATCCGGGCAGATCACGTGGAAGCGCTCGGCCAGCGCCTCGGCCAGCGGGTCGAAATCGCGCCCCGTGCGGGTCAGCCCATGCACGCACACCACGGCGGGCGCGGCGGGGTTGCCGAACTCGGTATAGGCCATCCTGAAGAACCGGGTACCGAACAGATACTCCACCGAACCAGACCGCGGCATAGACCCTCCATCGACCGAACCTAAATCCTGGCTTAAGGCTTAGAATATGCCACCCGCCTCCACAACCAGCCCGGCGCGTCTGGCGCTCATCGCCGTGCTGGCGCTGTGCGGGGCGCTTAATGGCGTCACCCTGCTCTGGCTGCTGCTGCGCCAGCCGCATTTCAACGCCGATTTCCTGGGTTTCTGGTCCTATCCGCGCTTCGCCCCACTGGCGCAAATCTACGACCCGCAGGCGATGGCGCGCTTCCAGCAGGCGCTCTATCCCGGCTTCAAGAGCTTCTACCCGTTCACCTACCCGCCGGATTTCCTCCTCGTCACCGGCTGGATGCGCGATTTCAGCCTCGGCGCGGCGCGCGATATCTGGACGGTCACCGGCCTCGCCGCCTTCCTCGCAGCGGGGCTCGCGCTGTTCCGGGGCCGGCCGCTGCCGGTGGTGGCGCTGCTGGCTAGCCCCGCGGCGCTGCTCTCGCTGGTGGCGGGGCAGACCGGCTTCTTCGCCGGGGCGCTGCTGCTGGGCGGGCTTGCATGGCTGCCCAGCAGCCCAGTGCTGGCGGGCATCGCCTTCGGCCTGCTTACGCTCAAGCCGCAAATGGGGTTGCTGCTCGCCGTGCTGCTGCTGGCGCGGGGCGCGTGGCGGGCGATCGCCGCCGCCAGCCTCACCGCGCTGGCGCTGGCGGCGCTCTCCTGCGCGCTGCTGCCGCCCGAGCTCTGGCGGCTCTGGCTGCACTCCCTGCCGCAGATCCAGCGCGATTACTTCGCGGGCGGCGTCAACCTCAACGTCATGATCACCCCGGCGGCGAATCTCGCGCATCTTGGCGTGCCCGTGCGCTTGCTCGGCGCGACCCAGGGGGTATGCACCCTGGCCGTGATCACTGTGATGGCGCTCATCGCCCGCCGGGCCGAATACAGCCTCGCCGTGGCGGCGCTGCTGGCCGGCACTTTCCTCGCCCAGCCGCATGCCTATGCCTATGATGCCGTCACCCTCCCCGCCGCGCTCGCGCTCTGTGCCCCGCCCCGCCCGGCGCCCTGGCAACTCGCCCTGGCGGCGGCGGTCTATCTGTCGCCACTGCTGCTGCTCACCCCGGCGGATGGCTGGTTTCTCTACGCCCCGCTGCTCGCCGTGTTGTTTGGCGCCATCGCCGCGGCGCCGCGTGCAAATTCCCTGTTGACGCGGCGGGGGGAAAGCCAAACATAGTCATGCAATGAGCTTCAAGCCGCCCCGCCGCCCGCATTTCTTCTACACCACGGCGCCACTGCCATGCCCCTATGTGCCTGGGCGCATCGAGCGCAAGGTGGTGACGGAGCTGGCTGGCGTCTCCGCCGAAACCCTGCATGACCGGCTTTCGCGCGGCGGCTTCCGGCGCAGCCATAACATCGCCTATGCCCCGGTCTGCCCCGCCTGCTCGGCCTGCCTGCCCATCCGCATCCGCGCGGCGGATTTTACCCCCAACCGCACCCAGCGCCGCATCGCGCGGCTCAATGCCGATTTGCAGGTGCAGGAAATGCCGCCCCGCGCCACCGCCGAGCAATATCAGCTCTTCCAGGCCTATCAGCACGCCCGGCATGGCGAGGGCGACATGGCGGCGATGAGCTTTTACGACTACCGCGCCATGATCGAGGACACGCCGATCGAGACCTCGGTCCTCGAATTCCGCCTGCCGGACGGGCGGCTCGCCGGCGGCTGCCTCATCGACCGCGTCGGCGATGGGCTCTCCGCCGTGTATTCGTTCTTCGACACCGCGCTCGACGCCCGCTCGCTCGGCACCTACGCGGTGCTCTGGCTGGTCAGCCGCGCGGTGGAGCTGGGACTGCCCTATGTGTATCTCGGCTACTGGGTCGCGGAGAGCCGCAAGATGGCCTACAAGGCCAAATTCCGCCCCAGCGAAGTGCTGCGCGGTGGCCATTGGATGCCGTTGGCCGAGCCGCCGCGGATCACCCCGGCCAAGGCGCTGGCCGAGGCGTAGCCCCCGCCGCTAAAACCCGAACATGTGATCGAACGAGAACCCGCCCTCGCCGTCATCCACGCCGTGGAAGCCGAACAGCCGGCAGGTGGTGTCGCGGATCAGCACATAGCCGCTCTCGCCCGCCGCACTCAGCTCAGCGGGGGAGAAATGCGCCGAGGGCCGCACCAGCGCCGAGCCGGAGCAGGCAATGGCGAGATTCTTGCGGCAAATCTGCCGCCCGGCGCCGTCATATAGCTCCAGCACGGTGGTGGAGTGTTCCAGCCACGGCCCCGAGGCCGGGTAGATCAGCACGCAGAAACTCTCCCGCCCGCCGAAGCCGAGCTTGAGGAATAGCCGCGTGGACAGCCCCGGCGGCTTACCGGTGTAGCTCTGCGGCTCGTTTTTATAGACCATCAGCGTGTTGAAGATATGCCCGCCGAAGCTGCTCTCCGCCGCGTGGCCGCTTTGCCGGTCCTCGAAGCGGAACAGCGCGTGCAGCCAGCCATTGGCCTCGCCGCCAAAGCGGAAATCATAGACCAGCTCGGCATGGCCGCCCTCGGGCAGCGCGCCTTCGGGCAGCATGTCGTCGAGGTCGAAGGCGCAATCATGCTTGCGCGGCAGCACGCCGAAATAATGCTCGCCCAGCTTGCTGCCATCGGGGGCGAACACATCCAGCCTCAGCGGCGTGTTCTCCTCCGCAACCGCCATCGGCGTGGGCAGCACGATGGTGCGGAACCGCCCGCGCGGCAGCACCGGGAAGGGCAGCAGATAGCCGCGCCCCATCTCGGGGGACAGCGCCTTCAGCCCGGCATCGGACTTGAGGTCGGCGCGCTCGACATTCACATGCGCGATGCGCGTGCGCCCGCCGCGCGCCACCTCATAGCGTGGACGCACCACATGCCGCCCGGCCAAAACCTCAAGCTGCGCCGGCCATTTCAGGTCGGGGAACAGCGCCGCCACATCTAGCGCCAGCGTGGCGAAGGGCGGGATCTCGGTATCCAGCGCCACCGGCTTGCCCTCGCCCATGCGGTCGAGCGCCACCCCGCCCGCCGGAATGGCGACGGCATGGCTGTTTTGCAGCCACAGGATCACCCGCTCATCCGCGCCCGGCGCGGGCAGCCCGGCGAAGCGCTCCGAGGGCCAGGCATTGGCGTCATGCGTGCAGGAGAGCGAAGGCCCGCCATCGGTGGCATAAGTGTCCAGCGCGTATTTCACCACGTCATGTCCGGCGATGCCGGTGGCGTGGATGAATAACTGCCCGGTAAACGGCCCCAGCCCGAAACGCGCGCGCACGGTCTGGCTGTCGATGACATGCCCGCCCGGGCCGATCGGCGCGTCATCGGTCCATTCCGCCAGCACCTCGCCGCCCTGGCCGAACAGAATGTGCCTGAAGCGCACCTGATGCGCCCCATACCCGGCCCAGTAATTGGCCGTGGTCAAGCGGGTGGCGAAATGCCCGTCATCGCGGAAGAACACGAAATTGGTCGCGAAATTGCGCGCGTCCAGATAGCGCTCGGGCGCGCTCAGCCATTCGGCGGGCAGCTTCACCTCGTCCAGCGTGATCACCCGCGCCCCAGCCGGAATGAACCGCCCCAGCCGCTCGGCCACGCGCGGCGCGTCAAACGCCGCGATCAGCACGGTCTGCACCTGCGCGCCGGGCAGCGCCGTCAGTGGCCTCGCCTCGTGCCCGCCGCGCCTCCGGCCCAGGGCCAGCACGTCCTGCACATACACGCCCTCGACGTTGAAATCAGGGCAGAGCGCCAGCAGCGGGGCGGCGAAACCCTCGGTATCCACCACCGCCACCCTGCCGATATGCCGCGCCAGCCCCGCCAGAGCCCGCGCCGCCAGCGGATGCGCCAGCGCCTTGTAAACGGTGTTGCCGCCACGGACGTTATCGAAGGTCTCAATATCCAGCATTTCTTGCCTCACAGCCCTAGACGGCGGCGCAGCTCCGCCCCGGCTTCTGCCGTATCATCCAGCGGCGCGGTGTTCCATAGCTCCAGCCGCCCGGCGAAGTCGCGCACGCGGCCATCGCGCGCCAGCGCGTCCATGAATGCACCGATGCGCGCCGATTTGCCGGGCAGGCGCACCAGATACACCGGCACATGCGTCGCCACCGCCTCCGAGACCATCGACACCGAATCGGCGGTGACGACCACCGCGTCGGCGCAGGCGAGCATGCCGAAATACGGGTTCTCGCCGGAAAAATCCCAGATCCACGCCCCCAACGGCTCCAGCGCCGCGCGCAAGATGGCGATCACCTCCGGCGCGGTGCGGCGCGAGGGGGTGATGAGCAGTCCGGCCTCGCGCGCCACCTGGGCGAGTTGCGCAGCCAAGGCATGGGCCTGTGCGGCCTCAAACCGGTAGCGCCCGTTGGAGCCGCCCAACAGCACCGCCACCAGCGGGCGGCGATAGTCCGCGAAGCGCGCCGCCCAATGCTCCCGCTCCGCCGCGAGCCGCGCCTGGGTAACCCGGTGCAGCGCCGTGCGGGTGACGATCACATTCGGCCCCGAGATGCCGTCATGCCGCGCGGCCAGCACGGCGTCGAATTTTTCCAGCGCCATGCGCGGATGCTGGATCGCCACCGCCCGCACATCCTTGCGCCGCAGCGCTGCGGCCACCCGCGCCCCGGCCCCGCCCGCGCCCATCACCACCGGCGGCAGCGGCGTGGCGAAGGCATCCGCCTCCACCGCCAGGCGCGGGTTGAACCACAGGCTGGTGGGAATCCTGTCCCACGGTTTGCGGAAGCGCAGCGTGCGCAGATCTGGCGTCAGCCCGGCGGCCTCGGCCAGGCCCAGCGCCTGGTTCCGCAGCCCGGCGATGTCGGTGCAGAACAATCTCACAATCTCCATGCTCCGGCTTTGGCGGCGCCACGGCACGGCGTCAACCCGCGTGGATTGCGCCGCCCGCCAACCAAGCTACACTGGCGGACATGAATGCCGGTCCCTCGCGCGAGCCGCTGCCGACAAACACGACCCCCGCCGGGCTGCCGGATTTCCCCATGGAGATCGCGCCGCCCGACCTTGCCCCGTTCATCGCCGGCAATACCGGCATCCCCGGCTTCACCTTGCGCGATTCAGGAGCGCCCGGCCCGCATGTGGTGATGGTCTCGCTGATTCACGGCAATGAATTCGCCGGGGCGATCGCCCTGGCCGAGTTGCTGCGCGATGGCTTCACGCCGCTGCGCGGGCGACTGACCATCGGCTTCGCCAATCTCGCCGCCTTCGCCCGGTTCGACCCCGCCAACCCGCTCACCTCGCGCTATGTCGAGGAAGACCTCAACCGCGTGTGGGACGATTACCAGCTCTTCGGCGTGCGCCGCTCGGTGGAGCTGGCCCGCGCGCGCGAGATGCGCCCGGTGATCGACAGCGCCGATCTGCTGCTCGACCTGCATACCATGCTCTGGCCCTCCGAGCCGCTGCTGCTCTGCGGCGCGGGCGCGCGCGGGCGGGCGCTGGCCCTGGCCGTGGGCACCCCAGACCTGGTGGTGGCCGATGCCGGGCATGCTGGCGGCAAGAGGCTGATCGATTACGGCCGCTTCACCGAGGGCGCCGAGCAAAAAGCCGCCTGCGTGCTGGCCGAAACCGGCGAGCATTGGACGCAAAGCGCCGTAGCCCAGAGCCGCGCCACCATCCGCGCCATGCTGCGCCATGCGGGGATGCTGGCGGGCGGCGCGTCGGCGGCGCATCCGCGCTTGGCCGAGGTGGTGCGCACCATCACCGCGCGCACCAATCGCTTCCGGTTCACCCGCGCCTGGCGCGGCGGCGAGATCATCGCGCGCGCCGGCACCGTGATCGCGCATGACGGCGACACGCCCATCGCCACGCCCGAGGATGAGCTGATGCTGGTGCTGCCCAGCCTGAAGGTCTCGCACGGGCATACGGCCGTGCGCCTGGCGCGGGTGAAGGCGCCGCCCGTTTTGTAAACAAGCGGCGCCCAAAAACCTTTTATTTTCGAAACGTCATTAAAACTCCAGGCAGATCTTGCCGAAATGCTTGCCCGACATCTCATGCCGGAAGGCCCCGGCGATGTCGTCGAGCGGGAAGACGCTGTCGATCACCGGGCGGATGCCGGTGGCCTCCAGCCCGCGCACCATCTCCATCTGCTGGCGGCGGCTGCCGACGATGATGCCCTGCAACTTCGCCTGCTTGGCCATCAGCGACGCCGTCGGGATCTCGCCGCTGCGCCCGGTCAACACACCGATCAGCGAGATATGCCCGCCGATCCGGACTGCCGCCACCGATTGCGGCAGCGTGCCCGGCCCGCCAACCTCCACCACATGATCCACCCCGCGTCCGCTGGTGATCTCACGCACGGCGCGCCCCCATTCCGGCGTCGTCTTGTAGTTGATGGTATGCGCCGCGCCCATGCCGCGCAGCCGCTCCAGCTTGGCGTCGGAGGACGAGGTGGCGATCACCTCCGCACCCATGGCGCGGGCGAGTTGCAGGGCGAAGATCGAAACCCCGCCGGTGCCCAGCACCAGCACCGTATCGCCCGCCTTCAGCCCGCCTTCCACCACCAGCGCGCGCCAAGCGGTCAGCCCCGCCGTGGTTAGCGTCGCCGCCTCGGCATGGCTCCAGCCGCGTGGGGCATAGGTGAAAAACGCCGCGGGCAGGGTCACGCGCTCGCGGGCATAGCCGTCCACGCCGTCACCCGGCACGGTGGCGAAATTGCCGACCAGCGGCGCGCCATCCAGCCAATGTGGAAAGAAGGTGGTGACGACATGATCGCCCGGCTTGAACTCGGCCACCCCAGCGCCCACGGCCTCGACCACCCCGGCGCCATCGGCCATCGGGATGCGCCCCTCGGGCGTGGGGATGTAGCCCATCGCCACCGCGAAATCGTGATAATTGAGCGAGCTGGCTTGCAGGCGGACCTGGATCTCCCCCGCCCCTGGCGGCGGCGGTTCGGGCATCTCCACGATGGCGAGATTGTCGAGCCCGGCGGGGTGCTTGATCCTGATGGCTTTCATTGGTCCTCCCTTGAGTGTTTAGCGCAGCAGCGCGTTAGCCAGAGCCTCCCAACTGGTGGCGTCGGGTGCCAGCAACAAGCCCCCGGTGATATGCGAAGGGCGATATTCCGTGCCGTCGAAATGCCGCGAATAACCGCCCGCCTCACGGTGCAGCAGCCAGCCCGCCGCATGGTCCCAGGGCAGCAGCTTGCGGAACATCTGCACATGGCAATGCCCGCCCGCCAGCATGCGGTATTGATGCGCGGCGCAGCGGTAATCCGTCACCGCCGCCAGCCGGTCCAGCCGGTGCAGCACATGGCTGCGCAGCGGCTCCTCCATGTAGCGCCAGGACATCGAACCGAACATCTGCCCCACTGGCAGCGGCTCAGCCACGCGCAGCGGGCGGCGCGTGCCATTCGCGGCCTCCAGCCAAGCGCCCTGCCCGGCCAGCGCCACGGCGCAATCATCGCTCACCGGGTCGAAGATGAACCCGGCCTTGACCTCATCTTCCTCGACCAGCGCCGCCATCACCCCGAACAACGGCAGCTCGGCGGCGAAATTCGCGGTGCCGTCGATCGGGTCCACCACCCAGACGCGCCCCGGCTCGGCCAGGCGCTCGATCCGCGCCGTGCCTTGCGCCACCGCCTCCTCGCCGATCACGTCATCGCCGGGGAACAGCGCGCGCAGCCCCGCATACAGCGCCCGCTCGGCGGCCTCGTCGGCCACCGTCACCGGGTCCAGCGGGCCGGATTTGCTGCGTACGTCGCCGCCGCCGAGATGCTTGAAATAGGGCATGATCTCGGTGCGCGACACCTCACGCAGCAACGCGATCACTGCGCGCTGCTCGGCCGGGGTCACTGTGCCTCGAACCGCGCTTTGTCGGCGGCGGAAAGCCGCAGGCGCAGCCGCAGGCGCAGCCGCACGAATTCCTCGCCATCCTCGCGCTCCAGCACCTCGCCATGGCGGTAGAGCCAGGCCAGCTTCGCGCCATCGGCAACCGGGATGCGCAGTTCCACGACCTCCAGCCGCGCGGCGAGGCGGGTGTCGATCTGCGCCAGCAGCCGGGGCAGCCCCTCGCCGGTCAGGGCCGAGACGGCGATGCCCTCGCCCTGCACCACATGCGCCACCCCGCCCACGGCATCGGCCTTGTTCAGCACCTCCAGCGTACGTGAAGGCCAATCCTCGTCCAGCGCGCCATCCTTCACCATGCGCCCCAGCACGGCGCGCACATCCTCGGCCTGGGCCTCGGTGTCGGGGTTGGAAATATCGCGCACATGCAGCAGCAGATCGGCCTCCGCCACCTCTTCCAGCGTGGCGCGGAAGGCCGCGACCAGCTCGGTCGGCAGTTCGGAGATGAACCCCACCGTGTCGGAAAGGATGATATTGCGCCCCGAGGGTAGGGTGAGCCCGCGCATGGTCGGGTCGAGCGTGGCGAAGAGCTGGTTCTCGGCCATCACCGCCGCCCCGGTAAGGGCGTTGAACAGCGTGGATTTGCCGGCATTGGTGTAGCCCACCAGCGCCACGATCGGATACGGCACCTTCTTGCGCGCGCCGCGATGCAGCCCGCGCGTGCGGCGCACCTCCTCCAGCTCGGCTTTCAGCCGCACGATGCGGTCGCCGATCAGGCGGCGATCCGCCTCGATCTGCGTCTCGCCCGGCCCGCCCAGGAAGCCGAAACCGCCGCGCTGGCGCTCCAGATGGGTCCAGGAGCGCACCAGCCGCGAGCGCTGATATTCGAGATGCGCCAGCTCCACCTGCAACGCGCCCTCGCGCGTGCGGGCGCGGGCGCCGAAGATATCCAGGATCAGCCCGGTGCGGTCGATCACCTTGGCGCCCCAGGCTTTCTCCAGGTTGCGCTGCTGCACCGGGGTCAGGGCCGCGTCCACCACCACCACATCCACGGCGGCGGCGCGCAGCGCGGTGGCGGCGATCTCCACCTGCCCCTTGCCCAGCAGCGTGGCCGGGGTGAGGGCGCGCAGCATGAAGATCTGTTCATGCACGATCACCAGCCCGATGGAGGCGGCGAGCCCCACGGCTTCAGCCAGCCGGGCTTCGGCCGAGCGCAACGGATTCCCCGTGCGCGCGGCGTCCTTATCCCAGGGCAGGAGGATGGCCGCCCGGCTGGGCGGCGGCGCGGTCTCGATCAGCCTTCGGAATCCGGGTCGTATTGCGGTTCAGGAGCACGGTGCAGCTTCAGCGTGCTGCCGCCCTCGGCCGGCGCGGGCGCGGCGCCCTCGGCGCGGCTGGCGTCGAACAGCATGATCGGCGCGCCCGGCATCACGGTGCTGATGGCGTGCTTATATACGAGCTGGGTATGCCCGTCGCGGCGCAGCAGCACCGAGAAATTGTCGAACCAGGTGATGACGCCCTGCAGTTTCACGCCGTTGACAAGAAACACCGTCACCGGCGTCTTGCTCTTACGAACGTGATTCAGGAATACATCCTGTACATTTTGTGATTTTTCGGTGGCCACGGCGGAATCCTTATTTTTGTCGCCTGTTCCGGCGATGTCTGGTTGATCTAGTCTAAAAGCCTGAAGTTTCCGGCGGCTGCGTGGCGCGCGCCGCCGGTGTCCGCGATTATATCGAAATTGTGCGCCGCGGCAACCACGTGCGCGCAGACCGGCTAGAACCGGGTGGAGATGGCCACCGAGCCATATTGGAAGGCCGGAGCCGAGTGCCGAAATTCCGGCGTTTCAATCGTCTCCACGGCGGAAATGCGCATACCCCCAAGGATGACCGCCGCACCGAATTCCAAATCCCCCTGCAGCGGAATGAGCGAGGTGCCGCGGCTGCTCGTGAAATCATTGCCCTGGATCAGCATGTCATGCGCCACCACGCGGCCCAGCACACCGCCAAACACATACCAGCTTAACGCCTGCGTCGGCGTATAGGCATCGGTGCCTGAGAGTTGCGGCTGGATCACCGCCGGGCCGAAATCGGCGTCCAGCCCCTGCCCAAAGCGCAGGATGCCGCCCGCCTGGGCATAAATCTCGGTATTGCCCACCTGCCCGGTCATCTGCGGCAGCACCTGCACATCCACCCCGCCGATCTGGCCGACATCCTCGCGCCAGATCCGTCCGCCATAGACATTGAGGGTCGGCTCGTTGCGCAGCTGATAGTGCCAGCCGCGGTTCGGGGTCTGGCCGATGATCTCATGGAAGCCGTTCTGCACCGACTGCCCCAGCGAATCCGGCCCGACCACGCCCAGCGCCACGCCCGCCAGACTGCGCGTCTCCGTGGTGTCCTGAATCAGCCCGACACGCAGGCTGAGCTCACCGGCATAGGGCCGGTCCTTGGGGTTGGGGTTATAGAGCTGCGTGTTGGTGGGGGTGAAAATCACCTGCTGCAGGTCGATCTCCATGCGCTGCGTGCCTTCGCCAAAAAGCCGCCGCCCCAGCCCGGAGACAAAGCCCGGCACATCACCCGTGGGGGTGACATAGCCCAACCGCTCGCCGGAGGTGTAAAGCCTGTCGGTGCTGGGAATGGAGAGCGCATCATTCTCGAGTTGTATGGTCAGGATGCCAGCCGGGTCAGGCGGCGGCGTCGCGGCGCGGGCGGCGGGCGCCAGCAAAACCAGCGGGCTAAGGGCAATGAGCGATGAACGCAAAAAAGTTTTCATTAGGTCAGGCACCAGTGCATGGTGGAGGTGTGACCAAGTTGTAACCCATAGCCGCGAGAATGGAACTACCGTTCTCGGCTCGTGCACAGCGCAAGATCGAGCAGACGCTCCAAAACCTCCGCCTCCTGCGCCCCGGCGATGGCGTGTTCGCCGTCGATCAGCAGACAGGGCACGCCATTAATTCCCAGCCTGTGCGCGTGGAGATTCTCGGCATGCACGGCATCCGCGCCCTCTTCGGTGGCGAGAAACGCCATCGCCGCGCCGGGGTCGGCGCCAAGCTGCGCCGCCAGTCCTGCAAGGACAGCATGGCTGCCAATATCCAGCCCCTCGACGAAATGCGCGGCGAAAATCCGCTCCACCAGCCGGTCCGCGACTCCGTGCCGCCCGGCCCAGCGCACGAGCCGGTGCGCATCCACCGAGCTTGGCGTGCGGCGGATGGCGGCGAAGTTGAAAGCAATTCCCTCCGCCGCGCCCAGCTCGGCGATCGAGGCATAAAGCCGGCGCGCGCGGTCCTCGGCGCCGAATTTGCGGATCATGTAGTCAGCGCGCGGCATGCCGGTGCGCGGCATGTCCGGGTTGAGCAAAAACGGGCGCCAGCTGAGTTCGACATCGAGATCCTGCCGCCGTGCGAGCAGGAAGGACAGCCGCTTCACCCCCAGATAACACCAGGGGCAGACGAAATCGTACACGACCTCGACAACCAGCCGCGCCGGAAGGGGGGCGAGGATATTCATGACAGCGCAGTCTAGCCGATATGCCGCCCGGCGGCGAGAGAATTAACCCGCCGGCCTTGCCCCGGCGGCGGCGCGGCGCGATATGGCGGGGCGAAATCTCTGGAGACCCGCTCGTGACACGTCTTTCCGCCGCCCTGTTCGCCGCTCTGCTGCTGCCCGCCGGAACCGCCCTGGCCAGAGAATCGATGACCCCGCCGTCCTCGGGCATCACCGTGCATCTGTTCGGGCCGAACTCGGTGCTGAACAACGTCATCCCCGGCGGCGATGGCGGCAATGGCGGCGCCACCGCCAGCACCCCGGAAAACGGCGCCAGCGCCGCGCCGGATAACGGCTCCCTGCTGCATGAAATGTTCGTCACCGGCGACCCGAGCGTGCCCAGCAGCGCCCGACTCTCCAAGGGCAAGACCGGCGGGCAGTAACACCCGCCGGCACCGGCTCAATCCAGCGCGCGCAATTCGTCGGCGCGCTGCTCCATGTGTTTGGCGACATCGTCCAGCCGCCAGGCCTCGATATCGTAGAACGTGACATAGCCGCGCTTCTTCACGTCGATCTCGCTGAAATGATCCGCGATCGGCGTGAGCCCGCCGGCCTTGGCCTGGGCCAAGGTCAGATGCCCGTCATGCGTGGTGTTGGCGGCATAGAATTTCATCAGCATCTCATCGGGGCCAAGGCCGCGATGGTGCCATTTACCACCCCCCGGCCCCCAGCCTCCGATCATGCCATCAGGCCCACCGAAATCGGGCGGGGTCGCTTGGGCGCTCTGCGGGGCGGCGGGCGCCGCGCTTTGCGCCAGGGCGAGGCCCGGCAGCAGCGCGATGCAGGAGGCAAGCAGAATACGGCGCATGGGGTGGTCTCCTTGTCGTGAACAAACGCCACCCTGATGCGCCCTGATTGTAACCAAGGTGTCTCCGCTCTGTGACAAACAAAAAACGGCGCCCTGAGGCGCCGTTTTCCGTAATCCGTCTGGTTCCGCTTAGCGGGAGTAGAATTCCACCACCAGATGCGGCTCCATCTGCACCGGGTAGGGCACATCGGCCAGCTTCGGCGCGCGCAGGAACTTGCCCTTCATCGCGCGGTGATCGACCTCGACATATTCCGGCACGTCGCGCTCGGCGGACTGCGCGGCATCGAGCACCACGGCCAGCTGCTTCGACTTCTCGCGCACCTCGACCACATCCTCGTCCTTCACCTGGAAGGAGGGGATGTTCACCTTCTTGCCGTTCACCATCACGTGGCCATGGCTGACCAACTGGCGGGCGGCGAACGGGGTGATCGCGAATTTCAGGCGGTACACCACCGCGTCCAGACGGCGCTCGAGCAGCTCGATCAGGTTCTCCGAGGTGTCGCCCTTACGGCGCACGGCTTCCTCGTAATATTTGTGGAACGCCTTTTCGGAGATGTTGCCGTAATAGCCCTTCAGCTTCTGCTTCGCCATCAGCTGCACGCCGAAATCCGACGGCTTCTTGCGGCGCTGGCCATGCTGGCCGGGGCCATATTCACGCTTGTTCACCGGGGACTTGGCGCGGCCCCACAGGTTAACGCCCAGACGGCGGTTGATCTTATACTTACTCTCGGTGCGCTTGGTCACGGCGCTGAAACCTTTCTTGTTAAAATTCCGCCAGTAGTCCCTCCCCTGCAAATGCAGAAAAGAGCGGGCGCGGGCGACCACCGCCCGTCCACGTTCCCGGCAACAACGCCGCCGCCTTAACCCCCGGCGGCCCGCCCGTCAACCGGCGGCCTCAGCCAACTGGGCGCAATCGCGGCCAAGGGCAGCGTAATGCACCGCCGCGCCCGGCCAAAGCGCAACTCCGCCCGCGCGCCCATCCAGGCGCCCGCATCCTGCGCGCCACGCGCCAGCCAGCCCTCGCCCAGCGCCGCGCCGGGCATTTCACCCAGGCACAGGCTGAGCTCGCGCCAATCCTCCGAGTCCGGGTCGGTCTCGGCCGGGGCGGCGGCGCCCGCCAACAGGGTGAGGCGCTCCACCGGCCGGGCGAATTCCAGCCGCGCCAGCCGCGCCGCGCCGGCGCGGGTGATCTCGGGCAGCAGCGTCTGCCCCTCGGCCACGGCCCGCAGCCGGGGCAGATAGGCCGGGCGGAACCCGGCCGCGAGCGCGACACCGTGCAGACGCTGCCGCGCCGCCGCCAGCCGCGCGCCCTTGGTGATGCTCGGCGCATAAGGCCGCGCCGCCGGGCTGCGCCGCCCCAGCTCATGATACAGCGCGCCGCGATTGCCCGCGCAAAAATAAGATTCGCAGCCCAGCCCCTCGGCCAGCAAGATGTCGTGCCGGTCCAGCTCGACATGAAAATATGTCGCCGCAGCCGCGCCGCGCTCGCGGCGGATCGTCGCACCGTTCACCAGATGCGTGACCGGGATCAGCACCCCGTCCACATACACGCCATGCAGCGGCGAGAGGCGCAGCATCCGGCGCGGCAGCCCCGGCCCGAAGGCGCCAGGCATGATCAACACCGGCAGTGCCGCGCGCGCCGGGTTGGGGCCGAAATCCAGCGTGCGCCAGCCGATCCAGCGCACCGGGCGGCGCTCGCCTGCCGCGGTGATCAGCGGGTCGCCGGGGCGCAAACTCTCCACCGGGCGGTAGCCATCGGGGCTGAGCAGCCGCGTGCCGCGCGCGAAGCAGGGCATCTCGCCACCCAGCGTGAGCAGTGAGCCGCCCGCCCCGTCCGCGACAACGGACATCGCAGGCTGGCCCGCCACCGTCTGCACCGCGAAGGCGGTAATCTCGGCGCCCAGCGTGTCGAACACCCCAATCGTCCCGGCGCTGTAGGTGACGAGGCTGGGCGCCACGCCCACCAGATCCACCGCGTCGCCGCCCTCCATGTTGGCGATGCCCGAGAGCCCCGCCGCCACATCATCCACCACCAACTCGGCGCCTGTGCCCGCGAAACTCACCGCCGCGCCGCTCACCGCGCCGCTCAGCTCCAGCACCGCGCCCGCGCCTACCGCCAGCTTCCCGGCATTGTTCACCACCCCGGCCAGCACCAACCGCCCGCCCAGCGCCTCGATACTGCCGGTGTTGCCGATGCTGCCCGCCGCCAGAACGCCATAGCCGCTGAGCAGCCCGCCGCCCTCGGCGGCGCTGGCGGCGCTGATCTCGCCACCTTGCAGCGTCAGCGTCTCCGCGCTCAGGCTGCCCGCCACACTCACCTGCCCAGCCACGCTCATCACGCCGCCATTTTGCACCAGCATACCCGCGCGCAACCCGGCGCCGAGGCCGATTCCAATCGTTCCGCCCGCCTCCTCGGTCAGCGCGCCGCTCACCGCCATGCTGCCGGTGCCGCCCAGCGTCAGCGCGCCCGCGCCGTCGTAGGATGACGCTGTCAACGTCGCGGCATCGGCCAGGGTCATGCCGCCGGCATTGCTCACCGCGCCCAGCACCCCCGCCCCGCCGCCATAGGCCAGCAGCGTGCCCGCCGCGCCGATGGAAGCCGCGCCCAGTGTTGCCGCGCCGCCGATCTCGAACATGCCCGAGGCCAGCGCCAGCGAACCCGCCGCGCTGAACTCGCCGCTGATGACCGCCTGGCTGGCATTGGCCAGGGTGATATTACCCGTGGAGGAAAACGCCGTGCCCAGCACCGCCAGCGACCCGCCGCTCAGCATGGCGTCGGCGCCCAGCGCCACCTCGGCCGCGGCGCCAAAAATCGCCTCGCCGCCGCCGTTCACCAGCAGCGCCGTGCCCGAATAGCCGCTGGCCTCCAGCAGACTATTGAACTCCACCGTGCCGGAGACCGACACCCCGCCCAGCGCGGCGGCGGCCGTGATCTCGGGCAGGCCGGTGCCGGGGCCGAACCCGGCCAGCTCGGCGGCGCTGAAGGCGGTGGCGGTGTAGCCGTTCACCGTGCCGGCGCTCAGCCCGGCGATGGCAATTTTCTCGTTGAGCCCGGCCAGCAGCCCGGTGCTGCCGGTGAAGCTCAGCGCGTCATTCACGCCAGTGCCGGTATAGCTCAGCCCCGCCAATTCGGCGTTCATCGCCTGCGCATTGGCCGCGCTCAGCGTGAGCGTCGCGGCCGGAGCCAGCGTGCCCAGGCTCAGCGTGCCATGCGCCACGGACACGGTGAGCGAGAGCGTCTGCGCCGCCGTGCCCGCGAGTTCGAGATCCAGCCCCGGCAGCGCCTGCGCCACGCCGGCGCTCGCCCCCAGCGCCGCGCCACTGCTGATGCTGGGCGCCGAGGGGCGCAGATAAATCACCGCGTCACCCCCGGCATCGAGCCCGGCGGCGGGCACATAGCCCGAGGGCAGCGCAGCATGGATGGTGTAGGACTGCGTGGTGCCCCCCGCATCCACGCCCGACACCGCGAAGGAGGACGCGCTTACATTATAGACGCTGAACCCGGTGAGGCCGGGGAAGATCAGCTCATCGCCCGGCGCGAAGCCGGTGATGGTGCCCGAGAAAAGCTGCGGCCCGGTGATGACGAACGCGCCCCCCGCCCCGCCCAGCGTGCCCGCATAGCCGCCGCTCACCGGCACCGCCCCGGCGCCGGGCAAAAAGTTGAGCGTCACATCGCTGGCGATGGTCAGCGGCGTGATGTTGAAAATGCCGTAGAGCGAGGCATCCTCGCCCAGCACCATCACGCCGCCCGGCGCCACATCCAGCGCCACCCCACCCGTGATCAGCCCGGCATTCACCCCCAGCGTCTCCCCGCCCAAGGCGAGCAGCGTGCCCGGCCCGGTGATCTCGGGCGCGGCGGAGAAATTGCCCACGGTGAGCGTGCCGCCGCCCTCCAGCACCGCCCCGGCGGCCAGCGACACCCCTAGCTCATAATCATTGCCCGCATTGCCATCCACGGTGAGCGACCCGGCGAAGTCGAGCAGCGCGCCCGCGCCGAGCGAAACCGGCCCGGCGATGACACCGCCCGCGCTCAGCAACGTGCCGGTCCCGGTGAGGCTGGCGGCGCTGAGCGTGCCGAAATCCAGGCTGGTGCCACCCAGAGTGAGCGCGTTCTGCGCCACTTGCAGCGCGCCATCGGGCGCCACGAACACTCCCGCCCCGGCGCTGAGATTACCGAGCATGGCGGTGGTGCCACTCACACTCAGCACCGAAGCGAGCGTGGTGTCGCCCGTGACCAGCGTGTCCGCGCCCGTTGCGTAAGTGCCGCTGGCCCCCGGCGTGCCCACGGTGTTGAGGTAGATATTGCCATAAGTCGCCATGCGCGGCAGCACGCCGTTCAGGTTCCAGGCGGTGTAATCGAGATGCTGCCCGCCGCTCACCGTTGGCCCGGCGAATTCCAGCCCGGGGAGCAGCGTGTTCAGCGCGCCCAACTCGTCGGCGGTGCAGCTCAGCACGATGGTGCCCGTGCCCACACCCGCAGCGCTGACCCCGCTCATCCCGGTGAGCCCCGGCAGCAGCAGCACGCCCTCGGCCACCGCCAGGGTCACGGCCAGCGCCTCCTGCTTGCCTAGCCCCATCGCCGCCAGCCCCGCCGCCGATGGGTCGGCCAGCAGCAGATCGGGCAGCGTCGTCGGCGTGCCAGGATGCAGGGTGACGATCTTCGCCGGATTGACAAAAGCGGGGCCGGTGGCGGGCGCCACGCTCACCGCGATATCGGTCTGCGCGCTCAGCGCCGCCGGGTCGGTCGCGCTCAGGCGCAGCACATCGGCGCTGGTCCCGGCGGGCTCTGTCACCTCCAGGCTGGCCAACGCCGCGTTCACCTGCGCCGCGCTGCCGGTCAGCGTAATCAGATTGCCCGCGCCGGACACCACGGCGCCGGAGGCCGCGCCAACCGCCAGCACCGCGCCGCTATTGGCGGCCGAAACTTGCACCGTCAGCGTGCCGCCCGCCACCGGGTCGCTCACCATGATCGCGGGCGCCAGCGCCTCCAGCGAGGACAAGGTGGCGTTGCCCGCCAGCACCGTCAGTGTCGCGGGCGCGGAGATGTTCAGCCGGCTGGTCACGTCCGGACCCTATACAATCTCCGGAATTAATCAATGTTAATGTTCAACCAATGGATGTATAGGCGATGCTAAAATTAACGCCGAAAAGGCATGGTCCTGCGTCGTTTCCACCCCCATACTGTTCCGCATGAAAACAAAGCACAAAACGCCCCGCGCCAAGACCAGCAAGGCCGCCACAGCCGCCGCAGCACCCGCCCTGCCGGGCCGCGACGCCCTGAAGCAGTTCCTCGCCGAGGCCGGGCAAAAGGTGCATCTGCGCGACGTGGCGCGCGCCTTCTCGGTGCGCACCGAAGACCGCAAGGCCCTGCGCGGGCTGATGAAATCGCTGGAGCATGCCGGCGATGTCGAGCGCGCCGGGCGCAAGCTATTCGCCGAGCCAGGCCGCTTGCCCGAGAGCGCGCTGGTCGAGGTCACCGGCATCGACCGCGACGGCGAGGCCCTGGCCCGCCCGGTGGTGTGGGACGGCCCCGGCCGCCCCCCGATCATCTTCATGCATCCCGAGGCCAAGGGGCAGGCGGCGCTCGCCCCCGGCGCGCGCGTCTATGCCCGGCTCAAGCGCGTCGGGCCGGATAAATACGAGGGCCGCACGCTCAAGCGCATCGCCGAGCAGGCGGGCAGCATCGTCGGCGTGTTTCACCCCACCGCGCATGGCGGGCGCATCGAGCCCACTGACCGCCGCCAGAAGACCGAATGGATCGTGCCCGCGGGCGAGACGATGGAGGCGCGCGAAGGCGAGATCGTGCGCGCCGAGCCCCTGCCCGGCCGCGTCTTCGGCCCCAAACCCGCGCGCGTGACCGAGAAGCTCGGCACCATCGACGATGCCCGCTCCGTCAGCCTGATCGCCATCGCCCAGCACGGCATCCCCCTGGATTTCACCGACGCGGCGGTGAAGGAGGCCGAGCGCGCCAAGCCCGTGCCGCTCGGCAAGCGCACCGATCTGCGTGAGCTGCCGCTGATCACCATCGACGGCCATGACGCGCGCGATTACGACGACGCGGTGTATGCCGAGAAAGTGGAGCACGGCTACCGGCTGATCGTCGCCATCGCCGATGTCGCGCATTACGTGAAGCCCGGCTCGGCACTCGACAAATGCGCCCGCGAGCGCGGCAATTCCTGCTACTTCCCCGACCGCGTGGTGCCGATGCTACCCGAGGCGCTCTCCAACGGGCTGTGCTCGCTGAAGCCGGATGAGGACCGCGGCTGCCTGTTCGTGGAAATGTTCATCAATGTGCATGGCCATAAGCAGAGCCATAAATTCGGGCGCGGGCTGATGCGCTCATCGGCGCGCAAGACCTATGAGCAGATCCAGGCCGAATTCGAGCAGAATCCCGCCATCCATGCCGATCTGTTCGCCGCCTATTTCGCGCTGCTGCAAGCCAGGCATGCGCGCGGCACGCTCGATCTCGACCTGCCCGAGCGCAAGGTGGTTCTGGGCGAGGACGGCCAAGTGCAGAGCGTGGCCCCGCGCCCGCGCCTCGACAGCCACAAGTTGATCGAGGAGTTCATGATCCTCGCCAATGTCTGCGCCGCCGAGGAGCTGGAGCGCCTGCACCAGCCCTGCATGTACCGCGTGCATGCCCCGCCCTCGCCGGAGAAGCTCGACCGGTTGCGTAACTTTCTGCACACGCTGGACATCTCGCTCAAGCCTGGCGACGAGCTGCACCCGCGCGATCTCGACCACATCCTGAAGCTGGTGGCCGACACCCCCACCGCCCCGCTGGTCAACGAAACGATGCTGCGCGCGCAATCCCAGGCCGAATACGCGCCGGAGAATATCGGCCATTTCGGCCTCGCCCTGAGCCGCTACGCGCATTTCACCTCGCCGATCCGCCGCTATGCCGACCTGCTTGTGCACCGCGCGCTCATCACCGGGCTGAAGCTGGGCAAGGACGGCCTCTCGCCCGACGACCTCGCCGGATTCGCCGCCACCGCCGAGCAGATTTCCGGCACTGAGCGCCGCGCCGCCCTGGCCGAGCGCGACTCCGCCGACCGCTATCTTGCGCTGTATTTGCAACACCGCATTGGAGAGTTGTTCTCGGGACGGGTATCGGGGGTGACGAAATTCGGATTATTCGTCACTTTAACGGAAAGTGGTGCGAGCGGTTTTCTGAGTATGGGATCTTTGCCTGATGATCATTGGATCTTCGATGAAGGCGCCCAGACTCTGTCAGGCCGGCGCAGCCGCCATGTGTTCTCCCTGGCCCAGCCCATCGAGGTGCGACTGAACGAGGCCCGGCCCGTGACCGGCGGGCTGCTGTTCGGGATGGCCGAGGCGCTGCCCGGGCTCTCAGCCCCGCGCCGGGGCAAGCCCGCCAAGGCCAAGCCAGGCAAGGCGGCACCGGGCAAGGCGAAGCCCAGCAAACCCAAGCAGAAGCGGGCAAGGTGAAGCGCGCGGCGTTCCTCTTCGTTATCTGCCTGTGCGGCGGCCTGTGGACGCGGGCCGCCAATGCCGCCGCTATTGGATTCGACGCCGCCACGGCTGGCGCCGTGTGGTCCGCCGCCCTCACCTATATCGCCCCCCGCGCGCTGGAGCCGCTCACCGTGCCGCAGATGACGCTCTGGGGCCTGAACGGACTCGCCGCCCTCGACCCCGACCTCAACACCACGTTGCAGGACGGCCAGGTGCGCCTCTACGGCCCCAATGCGCTGCTGCTGGCCGTGCCGACCCCGGCGGGTAACGACGCCAATGCCTGGGGGCAGCTCGCCGCGCAGATCGCGGCGGCCGCCTATGCCGCCTCGCCGGCACTGCAACAGGCGGGTACGCCGGAGGTCATCAGCAGCTTTTTCGATGAGCTGTTCAACCATTTCGATCCGTATTCGCGCTACGAATCGCCCCAGATTACAGCACAGAACCAGCTTATGATCATGGGCCTGGCCGGCACCGGCATCACCTTCGCCGCCGATTCGGGGCATGTGGTGATCGGCGCCATCGCCGCTGACAGCCCGGCCGAGAATGCCGGCCTCACCCCGGGCATGGTGGTGCTCTCGGTGAATGGCCGCCCCGCCTATACCGGCGCGCTCGACACGCTGAACGCCGAAATGAGCGGCATTGCGGGCAGCACCGCCACCATCGCCCTGCGCGACGACGCCGACAGCCCGCCCGCCACGCAGCAAGTCACGCTGAATTTCGGCTTCATCCCGCCGCCCACGGTGTTCGCCGAGCCCGCCCCCGGCCCGGGGCTCGCGGCGCTGAAGATCACCGGCTTCAACAAGGGCACCTCGACACAGTTCGGCTCCATGCTCGCGGCGCTGATGGCGCAGAATCCCGCCCCCATCGGACTGGTGCTGGATCTGCGCGGCAACCGTGGCGGCGTACTGCGCCAGGCTGTGCTGGTGGCTGATTCGCTGCTCTCCTCGGGCATGATCGTGCAGACCATCGGGCGCGACCCCGATGCCGACCAGAGCTTCAAGGCCGAGGGGGCTGACCTCACCAACGGCCTGCCGATCACCGTGCTGGTCGATGGCCAAACCGCCAGCGCCGCCGAGATCCTGACCGCCGCCCTGGCCGATAATGGCCGCGCCGTGGCCATCGGCTCGGAGACGCTGGGTAAGGGGCTGGTGCAGACGCTGGACAGCTTGCCCGATGGCGGCGAACTCTATGTCACCTGGAGCCGTGTGATCGCCCCGCGCGGCTGGCCGCTGCAAAGCCTGGGGGTGATGCCGCAGGTATGTACCAGCCTCGGCCCGGCGGTGCTGGAGAACGAGCTGGCGGCGCTCGACCGAGGACGAAACCCGCAGGCCGCCGCCGTGGCCGCCGCCCGCGCCATGCGCGCCCCGGCCGACATGGATGCCATTCTGCGCATCCGCAACCAATGCCCGGCCGATATCGGCACTGATCTCGATTTCACCGCCGCCGCGCATATCCTCACCAACCCCCGCGCCTATCAGGCCGCGCTGCTGCACTGAGGCGCCCCCTAAACCGGACTTGACGAAACCGCCGCACCTGCGCCATACGGCGCGCTCTGGAGATTCTTAATCATGGCAAAGTCTAACGTCGTTCAAATCAAGCTCGTTTCCACCGCGGACACTGGTTACTTCTACGTGACCAAGAAGAACGCGCGCGCCCAGACCCAGAAACTGGAGCTGAACAAGTACGATCCTGTCGTGCGCAAGCACGTCAAGTTCAAGGAAGCGAAGATCAAGTAAGCGCCGCCTTCGGGCAGCGCGTCTCCTTTCTCTGGCAACAAGCCCCCGAAGCCCCTGGCTGCGGGGGTTTTTGCGTGTCTGAGCGGCTAAATTAACCAGATTCTGGTTAATTCTCTAAAAATGCTTCCAACCCAGGGTCTTAAGGCTGATTTCGTCGCCGTTGGCCGCCAGCACGCGCACCCCGGCTCCAGGCTCGAACCAACCGATTCGCGCCACCGGCAACGCGCCGCAAGCCGCCCGCAGCGCCGCCTCGCCCCCTGGCGGCACCGCCAGGATCAGCTCGTAATCATCGCCACCGGTGAGGCGGGCTTCCAGCACCGCCTCGCCCAACGCGGCGGCCTCGGGCGAGGCTGGCACAAGCGCCGCCTCGATCACCGCGCGCAGCCCGGAGCAGTGCGCGATATGCGAGAGGTCCTGCACCAGCCCGTCGGAGACATCGATGGCGGCATGCGCGATCCCGGCCAGCGCCAGCCCGAGTCTGGGCTGCGGCAGCAGCGAGCGGCGCGTGAAGACGCCCGTGGGGTCTCCGCGCTCGCCCCGCCGGGCTTGCAGGCCCAGCACGGCATCGCCAATGGTGCCCGTCACCCAGATCTCATCCCCCGCCCTGGCGCCATCGCGGCGCAACGCCGCCCCCGGCGCCACCGTGCCGAGCAGAGTCGCGGTGAGGGCGATGCCGTGGCGGGAGGAGGACGAATCCCCGCCCAGCAATTCCAGCCCGAATTCGGCCTGATCCTGCCCCAGCCCGGCGGCGAAGGCCGCCAACCAGTCTTCGGGCAAAGCGGCGGGCAGCGCCGTGGTCAGCAGATAGCCGAGCGGGGCCGCACCCATTGCCGCGAGGTCGGAAAGGTTACGGCGCAGCAGCTTACGCGCGATCAGCGCCGGATCGTCGCCGGGCAGGAAATGCACGCCCTCCAGCATCTGGTCCACGGTGAGCACCAGCTCCCGCTCTGGCGGCGGGGCGAGCACCGCGGCGTCATCGCGCAGACCCAGCGCCGCCTCTCCCGCCAGCGGCGCGAAATAGCGCGCGATGCGGGAGAATTCGTCGGGCATTAACTCGCTGCCGGAAATTCCGCCGGGCGCAGCAGATGCGCCAGCCGGTCCAGCACGCCGTTGAGCATGCGCGGCTCATCGCCTGAGAAGAAGCCATGCGCCACGTCGAGATACTCGTTGATGACGACGCGGCTGGGCGGGCCGTCGCTCAGCCACAGCTCGGCCCCGCCGGCGCGCAGGGCGGCGCGCAGCACCGGGTCGAGCCGGTTGATCGGCCAGTTCTCGGGCAGGGCGTTGGCGATCATGCCGTCGATCGTGTCCTGCTGCTGGGTGGCGGTGCGGACGATGCGCGCGAAGAGCGGTACATCGGCCGCGGGCAGACGCCCCTCCTCCACCCCGCCCGTGCCCGGCGGGTCGCCGATGCGGTGGCGCACGAACTGGTCGATCACCGTCTCGCCGGTCTGCCCGGCCTGCTCGGCCTGATACAGCGCCTGCACGGCGGCGACGCGCGAGAGGGTCCGCGGGCGGGCGCTCATGCCAGGCTCCGTTTCAGGGCGATTTGTTTGAGGCAGGCCACGGCGGCCTCGGCACCCTTGTTCGAGCCCGTCTCATGGCTGCGCGCAAGGGCCTGGGCAAGGGTGTCCACCGTGAGCAGCGCGGTGCCCAGGCACAGCGCCTCGCGGGTGGCGACGCGCATCAGCCCGTCCATGGCGGCGGCGCAGATGAACTCGTAATGATCGGTCTCGCCGCGCACCACGCAGCCAAGCGCGACATAGCCGTCGAAATCCTGCACCGAGGCGGCGGCGATGGCTAAGGCCTGGGGCAGCTCATAGGCGCCGCCGACCTCGACCACGGTGAGCTCGGCCGCGACCTCGGCGAAGATCGCTTGCGCGGCGGCGAGCATGCCATCGACCACCTGGCGGTAATAGGGGGCGCTGATCACCAGGATGCGCGGCGCCGGGCCGGGCAGGCTGGGCGCGGCGGGCAGCGGGGCGTCGGCGGTGCTCATGCGGCGCCTCCGATCTCGCGCTGCTCGACGACGTTCAGCCCGTAGCCCTCCAGCCCGACGATGTGGCGCTTGGTGTTGGAAAGCAGGATCATGTTCTTGATGCCAAGATCGAGCAGGATCTGCGCCCCGATGCCGTAATCACGCAGGCCCGGCGGCGGATGCGTCCCCTCGACCAGGGTGCGGATACCGGCCGACATCGCCGCCTTGCGCTGCTCGCGCAGCACCACCACCACGCCGCGCCCCTCTTTCTCGATCGCCGCCATCGCCCCGCGCAGCGCGACGAAATGCTCGCCGCCCAAAACGTCGGAGATCAGGTCCATGCCGTGCATGCGCACCAAAACCGGGGCCTCGCCGGAGACATCGCCCTTGACCAGGGCCAGATGCTCCAGCCCATCCACCTTGCTCTCAAAGGCGATCAGCTTCCACGCGCCGCCATTGGGGGCCTGGACATTGCCCTGCTCCACCCGCTTCACCAGCCGCTCATTCATGCGGCGATAGGCGATGAGGTCGGCGATGGTGCCGAGCTTAAGGTTGTGGCGCTGGGCGAAGGCCACGAGGTCCGGCAGGCGGGCCATGGTGCCGTCATCGTTGATGATCTCGCAGATCACCCCGGCCGGGATCAGCCCGGCGAGACGGGCGATGTCCACCGAGGCCTCGGTATGCCCGGCGCGCACCAGCGTGCCGCCATCGCGCGCCATCAGCGGGAAGATATGACCCGGCGAGACGATGTCGTTACGGCCCATCTCGGGGTTGATCGCCACCGCCACGGTGCGGGCGCGGTCAGCGGCGGAGATGCCGGTGGAGACGCCCTCCTTGGCCTCGATGGAGACGGTGAAGGCGGTCTCATGCCGCGTGCCGTTGGCCTGGGTCATCAGCGGCAGGCCCAGCGCCTCGCAGCGCGATTTGGTCATCGCCAGGCAGACCAGCCCGCGCGCGTGCTTGATCATGAAATTGATGGCGTCCGGCGTGGCGAATTGCGCGGGGATGACGAGATCGCCCTCGTTCTCGCGGTCTTCATCATCCACCAGGATGAAGATGCGCCCGGCCCGGGCTTCCTCGATGATCTCGGAAGCGGGGGAGATGTAGTCGTGCAGATGCGAAGATTTCAGGCCTTCCATGGGCGGTATTCCTTTAGGCCGGCGCGCGGGGGCGGCGGCGGTGCGATTTAGGCGGTCTTGAAGCTGAGCTGACGGGCGACATAGCGCGCCAGCATGTCGATTTCCACGTTCACCATCTCGCCGGGGCGCAGGCTGCGGAAATTGGTGTGCGCGGCGGTGTGGGGAATGATGTTGACGCCGAAGCGGTTTCCCTCGACCTCGTTGACCGTGAGCGAGACGCCGTTGATGGCGATGCTGCCCTTGGCGGCGACATAGGGGGCGAGCGCGTCGGGCAGCTCAAACGCCCAGCGGATGGAGCCATGCTCGGGCGTGGCGGAGACCACCTTGGCCAAGCCGTCGACATGGCCGGAGACGAGATGGCCGCCGATCTCGTCGCCCAGGCGCAGCGAGCCTTCCAGATTGATCTCGGTGCCCGGCTGCCAATCGCCCAGCGTGGTCTTGGAGATGGTCTCGGCCGAGACCTCGACCGCGAACCAATCCGCCCCGGCCTCGACGACCGTGAGGCAGACGCCCGAACAGGCGATGGAGGCGCCGAGCGCCTTCTCGGCGTGCTGCCAGGCCGCGTTATCGGGCGTGGCGATGACGAAGCGGGCATCCTGGCCGGTGCCGAGCGGAGTGACCGCGCGCACGGTGCCGATGCCGGTGATCAAACCGGTGAACATTAGGTGATCTTCCTGAAATTGGTGAGCACGTCCTGCCCCCATTGCTGGCGGGAGACGGCGCGGAACCGCGGCATCTCATCGAGCCGGGTGACGCCGAAGGCCTGGGCGGCGGGCCAGCCATCGCCGCCGAGCACGGCGGGGGCGTGGAACCAGGAGAGCCGGTCCACCAGCCGCGCGCGCAGCAGGCTGGAGGCGATCGAGGCGCCGCCCTCGACCATCACGCGGGTTAAGCCATGTTTGGCCAGAGCCTGCATGCCGGCGGCGAGATCCACGCCGATGGTGCTGGCGGGCAGCTCGATCAGCTTGACCCCGGCGCTTTCCAGCGCCTTGGCGCGCAGCTTGTCGGCGCCGTCGCGGTGCAGAATCCAGAGCGGATGCTCGGTGGCGGCGCGCACCAGCTTGGAGAGCAGCGGCGTGCGCAGATGGCTATCCACCACCACCCGCACCAGCGGCGCGGCGCGGAAGCCGTCCAGCCGGCAGGTGAGCTCGGGATCGTCGGCCAGCACGGTGCCGACGCCGACCATCACCGCATCGTGCCGCCCGCGCATGGCGTGTACGGCGCGCCGGGCCTCGGGGCCGCTGATCCATTGCGATTCGCCCTTGGCGGTGGCGATGCGGCCATCCAGCGTGGAGGCGAGCTTGAGCCGCACCAGCGGCCGCCCCGCGCGCTGCACCAGGGCGAAGCCCTCGCTCACTGCCTCACATTCGGGGCGCAGCACGCCCTCGGTCACCTCGATCCCCGCCTCGCGCAGCCGGGCCAGACCGGCGCCGTTCACCTTCGGATGCGGGTCGATGGCGCCGACCACCACGCGCGCCACCCCGGCGGCGATCAGCGCCTCGGTGCAGGCGCCGGATTTGCCGGGGAAGGCGCAGGGTTCCAGCGTCACATACACAGTCGCCCCGCGCGCGGCCTCGCCCGCGGCGGCCAGCGCCACGCGCTCGGCATGCGGGCGCCCTCCCGGCGCGGTAGTGCCGCGGCCAAGCACGCGGCCATCCTTGACGATGACGCAGCCGACCGAAGGATTGGGCGCGGTCTGCCCCAGGCCGCGGCGGGCCAGGGCCAGGGCCGCGCGCATATGGGATTCGTCACTCATGCCGGGCGTCATCCTCCGTGGCCAGCGGGGCGCCGTCCATGCTGCCGAGGAACTGCTCGAAATCCTTGGCCTCGCGGAAATCGCGGTAGACAGAGGCGAAGCGGACATAGGCGACGGCGTCGATGCCCTTTAGCGCGTCCATCACCGCCTCGCCGATTTCGTCGCTCTTGATCTCGGTCTCGCCGCTGGCTTCGAGCTTGCGCACGATGCCGTTGACGATGCGCTCCTGGCGCTCCTCATCCACCGGGCGCTTGTTCAGCGCCACGCGGATCGAGCGGGCCAGCTTGTCGCGGTCGAAGGCGACGCGCCGGCCATCGGCCTTGAGCACCACCAGCTCGCGCAGCTGCACCCGCTCCACGGTGGTGAAACGCTGGCCGCACGCCGCGCAGAAGCGGCGGCGGCGGATGGCGCTGCCGTCCTCGGTAGGACGGCTGTCCTTCACCTGGGTATCGGACTCACCGCAGAACGGGCAGCGCATGCCAGACTTACCGGTAGATGGGGAAACGGGCACAGAGCGCCTTCACCCGCGCCCCGACCGCCGCTTCCGCCGCGTCGTTGGTGCCGTCATTGGACTTCGCCAGCCCGTCCAGCACCTCGCCGATCATCAGGCCGATCTCGCGGAACTCGGCCTCGCCGAAGCCGCGCGTGGTGGCGGCCGGGGTGCCGAGGCGGATGCCGGAGGTGACGGCCGGCTTCGCCGGGTCGAACGGGATGGCGTTTTTGTTGGCGGTGATATGCGCGCGCTCCAGCGAGGCTTCGGCGGCCTTGCCGGTGGTGTTCTTGGGGCGCAGATCGACCAGCATCAGATGGCTGTCGGTGCCACCGGTGACGATCGCCAGCCCCTGCTCCACCAGCGTCGCCGCCAGCACCTTGGCATTGGCCGCCACCTGCTTCTGATACGCCACGAATTCCGGTGTCAGCGCCTCGCCGAACGCCACCGCCTTGGCAGCGATGACATGCATCAGCGGGCCGCCCTGCAGGCCGGGGAAGGTCGCGGAGTTGATCTTCTTGGCGATGTCCTCGTGATTGGTGAGCACCATGCCGCCGCGCGGGCCGCGCAGGGTCTTGTGCGTGGTGGTGGTGACGACATGCGCGTGCGGCAGCGGGTTGGGATAAATGCCCGCCGCGACTAGGCCGGCGAAATGCGCCATGTCCACCATGAAATAGGCCCCAACCTCATCGGCCACGGCGCGGATGCGTGCGAAGTCGATGAAGCGCGGATAGGCGGAGCCGCCGGCGATGATCAGTTTCGGCTTATGCTCGCGGGCCAGGCGCTCCAGCTCCTCGTAATCGAGCAGGCCGTCTTCGCGCCGCACGCCGTATTGCACGGCGTTGAACCATTTGCCGGACATGTTGGGCGCGGCGCCATGGGTGAGATGCCCGCCCGCCGCCAGCGACATACCGAGGATGGTGTCGCCCGGCTGGATCAGCGCCAGGAACACCGACTGATTGGCCTGGGAGCCGGAATTTGCCTGCACATTGGCGAAACCGGCGCCGAACATCTTCTTGGCGCGCTCGATGGCGAGGTTTTCCACCTCGTCCGAGGGGCCGCAGCCGCCGTAATAGCGCTTGCCGGGGTAGCCCTCGGCGTATTTATTGGTGAACACCGAGCCCTGCGCGGCCAGCACGGCGGCGGAGACGATGTTCTCGGAGGCGATCAGCTCGATGCCGTCCTGCTCGCGGGCCAGCTCGCGGCCGATGATGGCCGCGATTTCAGGGTCGGTCTGGGTGAGCGGAGCGGAGAAGAAGCGCGCGAGGGTCTGCGTCATGGCGTGGGTTCCGTGGTCTTGTTGATCTTGGCGAGGCGGCGCTCATGGCGGCCGCCCTCGAACTTGGTGGCGAGGAAAGTTTTCACAATATCCACCGCCACTTCCTCGCCGGTGATGCGCGCGCCGAGGGCGAGCACGTTGGCGTCGTTATGCTGGCGGGTGAGGCGCGCGGTGGTGACATCATGCACCAGGGCGCAGCGTATGGCCGGGTTGCGGTTGGCGGCGATGCTCATGCCAATGCCGGTGCCGCAGACGAGCAGGCCGAAATCGGCGCGCCTCTCGGCCACGGCGTCGCACACTGCATGGGCGAAATCGGGGTAATCCACGCTTTCCGGGCCGTTGGTGCCGTAATCGAGGAGCTGGTGGCCGGCCTCGGCCAGCAACACGGCGAGGCGCTGCTTGAGCGCCACGCCGCCATGGTCGGCCCCCAGGGCCAGGATCAAAGAACGAGTCATGCGGACCCCTTAACACGCTGGGACGGCATGGGAAACTAGCCGAAGAACAGCCCGCCTATGCCACCCAGCACGCCGAAGCCGCAGGTGACGGCGCAGACCGCCCATACCACCCAGAGATACCAGCCCTTGAGGCGCTGCGCGGCGGGCAGCGTGACCATGGCGAGGCGCACGAGGAAGCCCAGCACCACCGGCAACAGCAGCGCGTTCATCACCTGCACGCCCACGTTCAGGCTCACCAGATTGGGGGCAAACCCCACCGCCAGCGCGCCCCCGATGACGCAGAGCGCATAAACGCCATAGAACCATTTGGCCTTGAGCGGGTGGTATTCGAGCGAGCGGCGATAGCCGGAGACCTCGCCCAGCCCCCAGGCAAGCGCGAGCGAGGCGACGATGGCCGCCACCAGCCCCGCGCCCAGCACGCCGAGGGAGAACACCACCTCGCCAAATTCCTTGCCGAGGTAAGGGGTCAGCGCCTCGCTCATCTGGCCGACGGTGGAGAGGGTGGCCTGCGGGGCGTGCGGGCGGATAGCCGCGGCCGCCGCCACCAGCACCGCCGCCATCACCAGCTGAGTGACCACCGCGCCGATCCCCGTATCCCAGCGCGCGGCGCTGAAATGCTCAGCCTTGAGGCGTTTATCAGCCACCGCCGATTGCTGGTAGAACACCATCCAGGGCATGATCACCGCGCCGATATTGGCGGCGACGAGATATTCATAGCTGGCGTTGAACACGGGCGGGTGCAGGGCCTCGGTGCGAAGTTGGGCGAGATTGGGATGCGCGATCCAGGCGACAAAGAAAAACGCCAGCTCGAACAGCCCCACGGCGATGGCCACACGCTCCACCCGGCGGTAGGAGCCGGTGACAACGATGGCGAGCAGCACCGCCGCCGCCATCGGCAGCGAGACGTAATGCGGGATGCCGAACAGATCGCCCACCCCGGCCACGCCCGAAAACTCGGTGAGCAGCGCGCCGATGGTGGCCACCGCCAAGCCGGAAGCTGAGAACCACGCCCAGCCAGGGCCGAACGCCTCGCGGATCAGCTCGCCATGACCCTTGCCGGTGAAGATGCCGAGGCGGACGGTGAGCTCCTGCACCACATAGAGCACCGGCATGAGCAAGAATTGCGGCAGCAGCAGCTTGTAGCCCCATTGCACCCCGCTCTGCCCGGCGGTGATGATGGAGCCGACATCGGTATCGGCCAGCATGACGACGAGGCCGGGGCCGAAGACGGCCATGAGCATGGCCCAGGAGGGAAGCCCGCGGCGTGAGGCGGCCGGAGCTTGGGTAGCGGTGGGCATGAGCGCGGGATCCTCTCCGGGGCGTTGTAATTGCAAATCATTCTCACTTCTAATTCTGCGAATTAGTTTCAATTACGTCCCCTTGTCAATCATTGATCTGGATCAAGCCGCGCGCATTTCTCTGCCAGCCCGAACCGGTTTAGGATGGCCGCATGATTATGCAACGATTCCCCGCCACCCGCCTGCGCCGCAACCGTTTTGATGACGCCACACGCCGCCTGGTGGCTGAACACCGCCTCACCGTCGATGACCTGATCTGGCCGATTTTCGTGCGCGAGGGCTCTGGCCCGGTGCAGGAGGTGAATGCCATGCCGGGCGTGTTCCGCGTTGGGCTGGATGGCTTGGCCAAGCATGTGGAGGAAGCGGCGAAGCTGGGGATTCCGGCGATCGCGCTGTTCCCCGCCACCCCTGCCGAGAAGAAGACGCCCGGCGGCGAGGAGGCGGTGAACCCGGAAAACCTGATCTGCCAGGCGACGCGGCTGCTCAAGCGCGAATACCCGCAGATCGCGCTGGTGGGCGACGTCGCGCTCGACCCCTATACCGACCACGGCCATGACGGGTTGCTCGACGAGGGCTACGTGACCAACGATGCCAGCGTGGAGATGCTGGTGCGCCAGGCGGTGAACCAGGCCGAGGCCGGTATCGACATTATCGCGCCCTCCGACATGATGGATGGGCGCATCGGGGAGATCCGCGCCGCGCTGGACGAGGCCGGGCTGATCAACACCCGAATCATGAGCTACGCCGCCAAATACGCCTCGGCCTTTTACGGCCCGTTCCGCGACGCCATCGGCTCCTCGGGCGCGCTGAAGGGCGACAAGAAAACCTACCAGATGAACCCGGCCAACACCGAGGAAGCCCTGCGCGAGGTGGCGATGGACATCGCCGAGGGCGCGGACATGGTGATGGTGAAGCCGGGGATGCCGTATCTCGACGTGATCCGCCGCGTGCATGAGAAATTCGGGATGCCGGTGTTCGCCTATCAGGTCTCCGGCGAGTATTCGATGATCATGGCCGCCGTGCGCAATGGCTGGCTCGACCATGACAAGGCCGTGCTGGAGAGCCTGCTCGCCTTCAAGCGCGCGGGCTGCGCCGGGGTGCTGAGCTATTTCGCCGTGCATGCGGCGCGGCTGCTGCGGGGCTAGGCATGGCGCTGTGGCCAGGGGCGCTTCTGCCGGACCTCTCCGGCTTGGTCGCGGTGGTGACCGGGGCGAATAGCGGCATCGGCTATTACACGGCGCTGGAACTGGCGCGGGCCGGGGCAGATACGGTGCTGGCCTGCCGCAACGCCGAGAAGGGCGAGGCGGCGGCGGCGCGGATCAATGCCGAGACGCCGGGCCGGGCGCGGTTCATGGCGCTGGACCTGGCGGATCTCGCCTCGGTGCGCCGGTTCGCCGCGGGGTTTGGCGGGCGGCTGGACCTGCTCATCAATAATGCCGGGGTGATGAAGCCGCCGCGCCGGCGGCTCACCGCGCAGGGCTTCGAGCTGCAATTCGGGGTGAATTTTCTCGGGCATTTTCTGCTCACCGCGCTGCTGCTGCCGGCGCTGCGGCAGGCACCGTCGCCGCGCGTGGTGCAGGTGTCGTCCATCGCCCACCGGCGCGGGCGGATGAATTTCGACGACCTTCATTATGAGCGGCGCTATGAGTCCTGGGGCGCGTATCAGCAATCCAAGCTGGCGATTCTGATCTTCGCGCAGGAGCTGCAACGCCGGTCGGATGCAGCCGGATGGGGGCTTTGCTCGCTGGCGGCGCATCCGGGCATCGCCAGCACCGCGCTGGTGGCCAACGGGCCGGGGCGGCGCAGCCTGACAGGGCTGGGCTTTCTGCTCGGCAAGCTCTGCGTGGTGCAGTCCGGTGAGGCCGGGGCGTGGCCGCTGATCCTGGCCGCCACCGACCCCGCCGCCCGGCCCGGCGGCTATTATGGCCCGCGCGGCTGGGGCGAGTATCGCGGCACGCCGGGGCTGGCCAAGGCCGAGCCCAAGGCCCTGGACCCGCAGGCCGGGGCGCGGCTGTGGCAGGCGGCTGAAGCGATGACCGGAGCGGTGTTTACACCCGCCCGGTGAGCGCGGCGCGCAGCACGGCGAGGCGGTCGGCCAGGCCGCGCGCGCGGTAGGGACGGCTGAGATCGCGCCGCGCGAACACGGCGGGCAGCGCCGCCGCCAGCGCCGGGCGCGGCGGCTGCGCGGCGAGCAGGGCGCGGGCCTGGGCGGCCAGGGTTTCGTCCGGCGTGGCATCCTCGGGGCGCAGCCTGGTGGCGCGGAGCAGGCCGGAGACCGCATAGGCGGTGCCCAAATCCTCCACCACGGCGGAGTCGGCGCCGAGCCACTTGCCCGCGATGCGCGCCAGCCTGCCGCCTGTGCCGCGCGCATAGGCGAGGAAGGAGTCGGCATCGAGCAGCGCGGTTTCCTGCTCGCGCGCCTCGATCAGCGCCAGCAGGTCGTCGCGCGCGAACACCCCGGCGCGCAACGCCGCCGCGAGCGGGGTGGCCAGTTCGTGCTGGCGCTCCGCGCCTTCCACCACCTCGCGCCACCATTGCAGACGGATCAGCGCCAGCAGCGGCTCCGAGGCGACCTCGTGCGCGCGGGCCAGCTCGTGGTTGAATAAATAGAGCAGCGCCAGGGAGTCGCGCTGCGCCGCCGGGGCGAACAGCGTGCAGAAGTAGCGGTCCGGGTCGGCGCGGCGCAGGCGGAGGAGGAAACTGTCGCTTGACGGGGGCATCAACTCTCCATAGCTAATCCGCACCAAGACACAAACCACTGGAGAGTGCCCCATGGCGTTTGAACTGCCGACCCTGCCCTTCTCGATCAATGCGCTGGCCGAGGCCGGCATGTGCCAGGAGACCCTGGAGCTGCACCACGGCAAGCACCACAACGCCTATGTGACGGCGCTGAACGGGCTGGTGGAGAAGAACACCGCCCTGCAAGGCAAGAGCCTGGAGGAGCTGGTGAAGCTCGCGCATGGCAATGCCGAGCTGACCCCGGTGTTCAACAATGCCGGCCAGCACCTGAACCACAGCCAGTTCTGGCTGAGCCTGAGCCCCAAGGGCGGCAAGCTGCCGGGCAAGCTGGAAGCCAAGATCATCGAGGATTTCGGCTCCGTCGAGGCGTATAAGGAAGCCTTCAAGCAGGCTGGCGTCACGCAGTTCGGCTCCGGCTGGGCGTGGCTCGTGCTATCGCCCGAGGGCAAGCTGAAGGTGACCAAGTCGGCCAACGCCTCCACCCCGTTCGTCACCGGCGAAGGCAAGGTGCTGCTGACCTATGACGTGTGGGAGCACGCTTACTACGTGGATTTCCGCAACCGCCGCCCGGATTACATCTCCAACTTCCTCGACAAGTTGGCGAATTACGAATACGCCGAAGCCAACCTGCTGGCCGCGTAAAACCGAAAACCCCCTGGCAAAACCAGGGGGTTTTTTATTGCCGCACGCGTTGGGTTGAAAACGTGGTATGCGGCTCCGATATCCGGCGCGTTCAACAAGGAGATATTCATGCTCGTTTGCACTGGTTACGCCGCCGAATCCCCCAGCGCCCCGCTCGCCCCCTACAGCTTCACCCGCCGCGCTCCCGGACAGCAGGATGTCGAGATCGAGATCCTCTATTGCGGCGTCTGCCATTCCGACCTGCATTTCGCCCGCAATGAATGGGGCTTCACCGCCTACCCCGCCGTGCCGGGGCATGAAATCGTGGGCCGGGTGAAGAGTGTGGGCGCCGGGGTGAGCAAGCACAAGGTCGGCGATCTCGTCGGCGTGGGCTGCATGGTGGATAGCTGCCGCACCTGCCCCTCCTGCCAGGAAGGGTTGGAGCAGTATTGCGATGGCGGCCTCGCGGGCCAGACCTATGGCGGTGTCGAGAAGCAGACCGGCGAGCCCAGCAAGGGCGGCTATGCCGAGCGCATCGTGGTGGATGAGAGCTTCGTGCTGCGCATCCCCGAAAACCTGAACCCCGCCGCGGCGGCGCCGCTGCTCTGCGCGGGAATCACCCTGTATTCGCCGCTGCGCCATTGGGGCGCGGGACCGGGCAGGAAAGTGGGGATCATCGGCCTGGGCGGGCTGGGCCATATGGGCGTGAAGCTGGCGCGCGCGATGGGCGCGCATACGGTGGTGTTCACCACCAGCCCCGGCAAGGTGGCGGATGCGCGCCGGCTCGGCGCGGATGATGTGATCATCTCCAAAGACCCCGAGCATATGGCGCAGCACGCCGAGAGCTTCGACCTGATCATCGACACCGTCTCGGCCAGCCATGATCTGGCGCCGTATTTTGGAACATTGAAGCGCGAGGCGACGCTGGTGCAGGTAGGCGCGCCCGACAAGCCCCTGCCCTTCAACGTGTTTCCGCTGCTGATGAAGCGCCGCAACTTCGCCGGCTCGCTGATCGGCGGCATTAAGGAGACGCAGGAGATGCTGGATTTCTGCGGCCAGCACAACATCACCGCCGATGTCGAGATGATCCCGATCCAGGCGATCAACGAAGCTTATGAGCGGATGCTCAAGAGCGACGTGAAGTACCGGTTCTGCATCGACATGGCCTCGCTGAAAGCCTAGGCCCGAAGTGGTCGCCCCCCTCCTCACCCATATCCTGGAAACGTCGCTCTATGTGACGGAGCTGGAGCGGGCGGAGGGGTTTTACCGGCATGTGTTCGGCTTCGAGCCGATCCACCGCGACCACCGCATGGTGGCGCTGCGCGTGGCGGCGCAGAGCGTGCTGCTGCTGTTCCGGCGCGGCGCCACCGAGGCGGGCAGTGACACGCCGGGCGGGCATATCCCCCCGCATGGCGGCGGCGGGCAGCTACATCTGTGCTTCGCCATCCCCAAGGCTTCGCTGGCGGAATGGGAGACGCATCTCGCGGCCTGCGGCGTCGAGATCGAGAGCCGCGTGAGTTGGAAGCTGGGCGGTGTCAGCCTGTATGCGCGCGACCCTGACGGCCATTCGGTGGAATTGGCGACGCCGGGGCTCTGGACGAATTATTAAACAAAAAAAGCCCCGGTTTTCACCGGGGCTTTTTCTTGGCTCAGGCGGCGGCCTTGTTGGTCTGCCGCTCCTTGAGGAAGGCGAAGAACTCCACGCCCTCACGCAGGCGGCGCACCAGCATCTGCGGCGAGGTCGCCATCTCCTTGAGGATGGAGAGGATCTTCGAGGGGCGGAAATAGAACTGGCGGTAGATCTCCTCGACCGCGTCGAAAATCTCCTGATGCGACAGATGCGGGTAGTGCAGCGGAGCGATCTGCACGCCATGCTCGTCGATCAGCTCGGCGTGCTCAACGTCGAGCCAGCCCTCCTTCACCGCCTGGTTATAGAGGAAGGTGCCGGGATAGGGCGCGGCCAGCGACACCTGGATGGTGTGCGGGTTGATCTCCTTGGCGAAGGCGATCGTCTCCTTCAGGGTCTCGCGCGTCTCGCCAGGCAGGCCGACGATGAAGGTGCCGTGGATCTTGATCCCGAGCTTGTGGCAATCGGCGGTGAAGCGCTTGGCCACATCGATGCGCATGCCCTTCTTGATGTTGTGCAGGATCTGCTGGTTGCCGGACTCATAGCCCACGAGCAGCAGGCGCAGGCCGTTTTCCTTGAGCACCTTGAGAGTGTTGTACGGCACGTTGGCCTTGGCGTTGCACGACCACGTGACGCCCAGCTTGCCCAGCTCGCGCGCGATGGCCTCGGCGCGGGGCAGATCGTCGGTGAAGGTATCATCGTCGAACATGAACTCCTTCACCTGCGGGAAGAGTTCCTTGGCGCGCTTGATCTCGGCAATCACGTTCTCCACCGAGCGGGTACGGTATTTATGCCCGCCCACCGTCTGCGGCCACAGGCAGAAGGTGCAGTGCGACTTGCAGCCGCGGCCCGTATAGATGGAGATATAGGGGTGCTTGAGGTAGCCGATGAAGTAATCCTCGATGCGCAGATGCTTCTTGTAGACATCGACGACGAAGGGCAGCTCGTCCATGTTCATCAGCAGCGGGCGGTCGTCGTTCTTCACGATCTCCCCGGCCTCGTTGCGCCACCAGATGCCCTTCACGTCCCGCAGCGCGGCGCCTTCAGCGATCTCCTTGATCGTGAAGTCGAACTCATTACCGCAGACGAAATCGAGCACCTTGGCGCGCTCCATCGATTCCACCGGCTGCACGGCCACCTTGGCGCCGATGAAGCCGACCAGCATCTTCGGGTTCAGCGCCTTGAACTCCTCGGCCACCTTCACGTCGTTGGCGAAGGAGGGGACGGAGGTATGGATGATCAGCAGGTCATGCGTCTTGGCATGGGGTAGCACATCCGCCATCGTCAGCTTGGCGGGCGGGGCGTCGATCAGCGTGGAATCCGGCAGCAGGGCCGCGGGCTGGGCCAGCCAGGTCGGGAACCAGAAGGATTTGATCTCGCGGCGCGCCTGGTAGCGTGAGCCGGCGCCGCCATCGAAGCCATCGAAGGAAGGCGGTTGCAGGAACAGGGTTTTCAGCTTCGTCATCTCTTCTCTCTCAGCGGGGCGCGACCTTGCCGGAATCGGCATGCATGACCTGGCCGCGCCAGTCCACATGGCGGCCAATGAAACTTGTGACATAAATGATGGCGGACACCAGATCGCGCAACAATAAAAGCCAAAGCGCGCCAGATTTTGGCAGGCGCAGGGCGGTGTCGATATCGCGCGCGGCCAGATAGCGGGCGGTAAACACCAGGGCGAGGAGCAGCCAGGACCACACGGCGCCGCCCGCGAAGACCAGGGCCAGCACCGCCCAGAACAGGGAATATTGCAGCACCGAGGCGGCATAAGGCAGCGGCACCAGGGCGCGGATGGTGCGCGCCCAGCGCAGCTCGTGCCGGAACAAGGCGGGGAAATCGGCCTCAGGCACGGTGGTGGCGGGGATGACATGGGCCAGGGCCAGCTTGTACCCGTGCGCCAGCACCAGCCGCCCGAGCACCTGATCATCGGCGAGGTTGTTCGCCACCGCCGCCAGCCCGCCGATCTCGGCCAGCATGGTCTTGCTCAGCGCCATGGTCACGCCCAGGCAGTCCTGCCGGCCGAGCTGTCTGGCCAGCAGCGCGCCGGGCAGGAAGGTGTAGTTGATCTGGCAGGCGCCGAGCAGCGAGGCGAGCGCGGGGGTGCCGGGCAGCCCGGTATACAGCGTCGTCACCAGTCCGACGCCGGGCTCCTGCAGCGCGGCGAGCACGCGGTCGAGAAAATGCACCGGCACATGGATATCGGCATCCGACATCACCAGTGTTTCATGCTTGGCCGCTTGCAGCATGTTGATGAGGTTGGAAACCTTGCGGTTACTCCCATGCTGGGTGGGGTCCACCACCACCGCCACGTCGCGTTGCGGATGGCGGGCGCGCAGCGTTTCCAGCACGCCGAGCACCGGGTCCGCCGGATTCTGCACGCCGAAGACGAGCTGGTAATCCGGGTAGTCGAGCAAGAAGAAGGATTCCAGCGCCAGCTCGGTCAGCGGCTCGACCCCGCAAAGCGGCTTGAGCACCGAGACGGGCGGGCGTGAGGCCGGCGCCGGCGCCAATGCATGCGCGAAGCGTACGGCCAGACGCGTGCCGACCAATAATTGCGCCACGCCGACCAGCGCGCAGAGCGCGGCGATCACTGCCAGGATATGCATGGTCAGGCGCGGCCGGGCTGCGAGCGCATCACTGGCCCGCCGAACCGCTCTGCAGCGCGGCGATCTTGCTCTTGAGCGCCTGGATCAGGGCCGAGGCGTCGCCCGATTTGACGAGCGAGGCGAAATCAGAGGCATGCACCGCAACCTGGCTGATGGTGCCGCCGAGCAGCACGTCGTTGATCTGCCAGCCCGCGCCGCTATTGGCCACCACATAGTCGAGCTCCACCGGGTCGCCGCCATCGCCGGGCAGGAGCTGGGTCTCGATGATCTTCTTCGCGCCCAGCGCCTTTTCATCGGGCAGCAGCTTGAAGCTCTGGCCGTTAAAGGCGTTGAACTGGGAGACATAGCTGGCAACCGTGAACTGCTCGAAGAGCTTGTTCAGCTCCTCCTGCTGCGCGGCCGGCAGGGTGGACCACAGGAAGCCGACCGAATTCTTGGTGACCTCCTGCAAATCATAGGCTTTGCGGACGATGGGAACCAGCGCGTCATACCGCGCCTGGAACCCCTGCCCGGCCGACCCGGCCTTCATTCCGGCGATCAGCCCGGCATCCAGCGTGTCAACGGGCGTGGCCTCGGGCGTGGCGGCCTGGGCCAGCGGCGCCAGGGCGAGGCCGAGCGCCAGCAAGGGAGTGGTGAGGAGTGCTTTCATGCGGTCCTCCTAGAGGATCACTGTGCCGGAATTGCGACGGCGCCATGCAGGGATTCGATCCCTAATGCCGAAATCGCGTGGGTCACGATGTGGCTCGCCGTCAGCCCGGCATCGATCAACTGGGCCGCCGGGGTATTGTGGTCGATCAGCCGGTCGGGCAGCGTCATTGGCCGGAATTTCAGCCCCTTATCGAAGGCGCCGGTCCAGGCCAAATGATGCGCCACGGCGGCGCCGAAGCCACCCGCCGCGGCTTCCTCGATGGTGATCAGCACCTCGTGGTGGCGGGCCAGTTGGTCGATCAGCGCGGTGTCGAGCGGCTTCATGAAGCGGGCATCGGCCACCGTGCAGGGGAAGCCGCGCGCGGCCAGCTCGTCGGCGGCGGTGTTGGCATCCGCGAGGCGCGGGCCGAGCGCGAGGATGGCGATCTTGCCGCCTTCGCGCAGGATGCGGCCCTTGCCGATCTCCCACACCGTGCCGCGGGCCGGCAGCTCGATGCCCACACCCTCGCCACGCGGATAGCGGAAGGCTGAGGGGCGGTCGTTGATGGCGGCGGCGGTGGCCACGGCGTGCATCAGCTCGGCTTCGTCCGACGGCGCCATGATCACCATGTTCGGCATCGGGCCGAGGAAGCAGAGGTCATAAGCCCCGGCATGGGTGGCGCCATCGGCGCCGACCAGCCCGGCGCGGTCCATGGCGAAGCGCACCGGCAGGTTTTGCAGCACCACGTCATGCACCAGCTGGTCGTAACCGCGCTGCAGGAAGGTGGAGTAGATGGCGCAGAACGGGGCCAGTCCCTCGGTCGCCATGCCGGCGGCAAAGGTCACGGCATGCTGCTCGGCGATGCCGACATCGAACATCCGGGTCGGGAATTTGGCGGCAAACTTGTCCAGCCCCGTGCCCGGCGACATGGCGGCGGTGATGGCGACGATGTTCGGGTTGGCCTCGGCCTCGGCGATCAGCGCCTTTGCGAACACATTCGTATAAGTCGGCGGGCCGGGCGGGGCTTTCTTCTGCTCGCCGGTGACGACATTGAATTTTTGCACGCCGTGGTACTTATCCGCCGCCGCCTCGGCCGGGGCGTAGCCCTTGCCCTTCTGGGTGACGACATGCAGCAGCACTGGCTCGGCGGCCTCCGAGTCGCGCAGGTTGCGCAGCACGGGCAGCAGATGCTCCAGGTTGTGGCCATCGATCGGGCCGACATAATAAAAGCCCAACTCCTCGAACAGCGTGCCGCCGGTGAGGATGCCGCGGGCATATTCCTCGGCGCGGCGGGCGGTGCGCTCCAGCGTGCGCGGGAAGCGCTTGGCCATCTTGGCCGCGAAATCGCGCAGCGACATGAAGCTGCGCGACGAGATCAGCTTGGAGAGATAAGCGCTCATCGCCCCCACGGGCGGGGCGATCGACATGTCATTGTCGTTGAGGATGACGATCAGGCGGGACTTCATCGCCCCGGCATTGTTCATCGCCTCATAGGCCATGCCGGCGCTCATCGAGCCGTCGCCGATCACGGCGATCACGTTGCGCGGGTCGGGTTCATGCTTGAGGTCCCGCGCCACGGCCATGCCCAGCCCAGCGGAGATGGAGGTGGAGGAATGCGCGGCGCCGAACGGGTCGTATTCACTCTCCGAGCGGCGGGTGAAGCCCGACAGCCCGCCCGGCTGGCGCAGGGTGCGAATGCGGTCGCGCCGGCCGGTGAGGATCTTGTGCGGGTAGCATTGGTGGCCGACATCCCAGATCAGGCGGTCGCGCGGGGTCTCGAACACCGCGTGGATGGCGACGGTCAGCTCGACCACGCCCAGCGACGAGCCCAGATGCCCGCCCGTGGTGGAGACAGTGTCGATGGTCTCGGCGCGCAGCTCGTCGGCAAGCTGCTTGAGCTGGTCGGTGGAGAAATTACGTAGGTCGGCGGGATACTTAACCCTGTCGAGGAGCGGGGTCTGCGGCGGCATCAGTGAGTTCCCCCGTTACGCCGCGCCAATTGATTCCGCATAATAATGTCGTCCTTCGCTCTAACCTTTAGTCCAACCCCAGCCGGCCCGCCGGGCGGGGTGTCTGGTACTCTGAAATTCTTCCACACATAAGGGGCTGTGGACCGAAAAGCCAGCCACCCCACGGGAGCGGGCAGCCGGTATGAAAGTTCTTCTTAATACGAAGCTTGCGGATTGGCGAGGCAATGACCTATTGCATGGGCGATAAACCCACACGGCGTGACCCACAGGCAACAGGATTGACGACATGGATGGTGCCCATACGACAAAGACGATGCGGGTGATCCTCGCCCAGCCCCGCGGCTTCTGCGCCGGGGTGGAGCGGGCGATCGACATCGTGGAGCGCGCCCTGACCAAGTTTGGCCCGCCGATCTATGTGCGCCATGAAATTGTGCATAACCGCCATGTGGTCGAGGATTTGCGCGCGCGCGGCGCCGTGTTTGTGGACGAGCTGGACGAAGTGCCGGAAGGCGCGTGGACCGTGTTTTCGGCCCATGGCGTGGCCCGCAAGGTGGTGCAGGCGGCCGAGGACCGGTCTTTGCCGGTGATCGACGCCACCTGCCCGCTGGTTGCCAAGGTGCATGCCGAGGGGCGGCGCTATGCCAGCCAGGGCCGTGAGATCGTGCTGATCGGGCATGCCGGCCATGCCGAGGTGGAGGGCACGATCGGGCAGATCGACGGCACGGTGTATCTGGTGCAGACCGTGGAGGACGCGGAGACGCTGCGGGTGAACGACCCCGAGAAGCTCGCCTATATCACCCAGACCACGCTCTCGGTGGATGACACGCGCAGCATCATCGCGGCGCTGAAGGCGCGCTTCCCCGAGATTACCGGCCCGGATGTGAAGGATATCTGCTACGCCACCCAGAACCGCCAGGAGGCGGTGCATCATCTGGCTAAGCTGGTGGATGTGATCCTGGTGGTGGGGAGCAAGAACTCCTCCAACTCCAACCGGCTGCGCGAGATCGGCGCCGAGCTGGGGCACCCGGCTTATCTGATCGACGACGCCGCCGCCCTGCAGCCCGAATGGTTTATCGGCGCAAGCACGGTGGGGCTGACGGCCGGGGCCAGCGCGCCGGAAGTGCTGGTGCAAGGCGTGATCGAGGGGCTGAAGCGCTTCGGCAAGGTCGAGGTGGAACTGCTCGACGGCACGCCGGAAGACGTGAAATTCAAACTGCCGGCCGAAGTGGCCAGCCTGTAAGGACGTAGAGAATGGGTGTTCCGCTAAATCAGGCGCTGAAGGTCGGCGCTTACGTGCTCAAGCAGCATCTCAAGGGCAATAAGCGCTATCCGCTGGTGCTGATGCTGGAGCCACTGTTCCGCTGCAACCTCGCCTGCTCGGGCTGCGGCAAGATCGACTATCCCAACGAGATCCTGAACCAGCGCCTGTCGTTGGAGGATTGCATCAAGGCCGCCGAGGAATGCCCGGCGCCGATCGTCGCCATCGCCGGCGGCGAGCCGCTGCTGCACAAGGAGATGCCGCAGATCGTGGAAGCCTATCTGAAGATGGGCAAGTTCGTGATCCTGTGCACCAATGCGCTGCTGCTGGAAAAGAAGATCGACCAGTACAAGCCGCACAAGAATTTCTGCTGGGATATCCACCTGGACGGCGACAAGGACATGCATGACCGCGCCGTGGACCAGGAGGGCGTGTATGAGCGCGCGGTGGCGGGCATCAAGCTGTCCCTCTCCAAGGGCTTCCGTACCTCCATCAACTGCACGCTGTTCGATGGCGCGGACCCGGACCGGGTGGCCGGCTTCCTCGACACCGTGGCCGATCTCGGCATCGAGGGCGTGATGACCTCGCCCGGCTATGCCTATGAGCGCGCGCCGGACCAGCAGCACTTCCTCAACCGCACCCGCACCAAGGAGCTGTTCCGCGCCATCTTCCGCCGCGGCAAGGAGAGCAAGAAGCGCGGCAAGGTGTGGAAGTTCACGCAATCGCCGCTGTTCCTCGACTTCCTGGCCGGGAACCAGACCTATGCCTGCACGCCCTGGGGTAACCCGACGCGCAACGTGTTCGGCTGGCAGCGCCCCTGCTACCTGCTGGGCGAAGGGTACGCCAAGAGCTTCCAGGAGCTGATGGACACCACCGAATGGGATAAATACGGCGTCGGCAATTACGCGAAATGCTCGGATTGCATGGTGCATTCGGGCTTCGAGGCAACCGCGGTGCTGGATTCGGTGAAGCGCCCGTGGAAGATCGCCAAGGTGGCGCTGGCGGGCATCCGCACCGAGGGGCCGATGGCGAAGGATATCCCGCTCGATAAGGCCCGCCCGGCGGAATATGTGTTCTCCCGCCATGTGGAGGGCAAGATGGCCGAGATCCACGCCGCCAAGGAAGCCCGGCACGCGGCGGAGGCGGCGGAGTAATAGATTTTTCCGGGTCGTCTTTACTGCGACAAGACGGCCCGGAAATTCTTATAAATTTTTAATACGTGCTGGGCGGCAGGGTTTGCACCCGCCGCAGAAGGGCCGCACGCGCCGCCTTGGCCGCGCGGCCAAGCGCCAAGAGGTCCGGCAGTTGGCGCGGGTGGCGCAGCACGGAGCCGAGCACGCGCAGCAGATCGACACTGCCATCATCACGCAGCGCCACCAGCGCCGCCGGTGGCAAATCCAACTCCGCCGGGTCGGCCACAGAGCGCAGTACGGCGAAGGGCAAGTCCCGCGCCTGCGCCACACGGGCCACCGCGCCTGATTCGAGATCGATGGCGGCGGGGTGGATGCGCCGATAGAGCAGCGATTTATCATGCACCGAGGCGGCGATCTTCTGCCCGGCGAGAATCGGCAGGCCCGTGGAGCCGCCAAGGAATTCCATCAGCCTGAGATCGCAGACATAGGTGCGGTTGCCCTCGATCACCGCCGGCGGGACCAGCACGCTGCCTGGCGCCAGGCCGGGCTTGAGGCCGCCCGCGAGGCCGAAGCTGATCAACCCCCGCGCGCCCGCCTGCACCAGCGCCTGCGCCGAGCGCTCGGCGCCCAGCGGCGTGCCGCCGCCGACTTGCACGAGAAAGCCCGCCTGCCGCAGCCAGCTGGCCTCCGCGGTCAACCCGGTAATGATGCCGATCTTGCCCCGCTCCATAACGAAACCTTAGCAGATGACGCAGGCGCTGCGAACAGCGAAGCCGAGGGCGGGAGGGAAAACTTGGTGAGCCCGGTGGGGGTCGAACCCACGGCCGTCCGATTAAAAGTCGGATGCTCTACCACTGAGCTACAGGCTCTTAAGTATTTAAAAAGGGCGCCGCGCGGACGCCCTTGATGGGGGCAAGAACCATTTTTCCGCCCCCCAAGTCAAGTGCGGAGGATCAGGCCACGACCATCTTGATGATGGAATCCGGGTCCTGCACCTGGCCGTTGGAGCCGGTGCCCTTTTTGATCTGCTGCACCGCGTCCATGCCCGCCGTCACCTGGCCGACGATGGTGTACTGGCCGTCAAGGAAGGTGGCCGGGGCGAAGCAGATGAAGAATTGCGAGTTGGCGGAATTCGGGTCCGCGGTGCGGGCCATGCCGACGGTGCCGGTGAGGAAGCTGGCATCGTTGGTGAACTCGGCCGGCAGGTTGGGCAGCGGCGAGCCGCCCATGCCGGTATTGGTCGGGTCGCCGGTCTGCGCCATGAACCCGGCGATGACGCGGAAGAACTTGCAGCCGTCATAAAAGCCCTGGGCGCTGAGGGTGCGCAGGCGCTCGGCGGCGTGCGGCGCCAGATCGGGGCGAAGCTGAATCGTGACGTCGCCATATTTCAGCGTCATCTTCAGCGTGTTGGAGACGGGGGTGTCGGCTTGCGCTTCGCTCATGGAAACTCCGGTTGAGAGAGGGATTGCGGCGGCGGCGGTAAGAAGTTTGCGGCGGTCGATCATGCTTCACCTTTCAGCTTGGCGATGGTTCTTTCGGCCGTGAGCTTCGGCACGAAGCTCGAAATGTCGCCGCCAAAGGAGGCGACATCCTTCACAAATCGCGAGGAGATGAATTGATGTTTCTCGCTCGCCATCAGGAACACGGTCTCGATGCCGGGATCGAGGCGGTAGTTCATCCCGGTCATCTGGAATTCATAGTCGAAATCGGAAACGGCGCGCAGGCCGCGCACGATCATTTGCGCCCCTACCTCGCGCGCGAAGGTGATGAGCAGCGAGGAGAACGGCCGCACCTCCATCGCGATCCCGGCACGCTCGGCGATCGGGCGGATTTCGGCTTCGACCAGCGCCACGCGCTCATCCAGACTGAAGATCGGCCCCTTGCCGATATTCACCGCGACGCCGACCACCAGCTTGTCCACCAGCTTGGCGGCGCGGGTGATGATGTCGATATGCCCGTTGGTAATGGGGTCGAACGTGCCCGGATACAGCGCGATTCGTTCAGCCATCTTCAGCCTCCTGCTCGAGCACGGGGAATACGCTGGTCACGCGCTCATCCTCATCCAGCCGGAACAGCGTGACGCCCATGGCGGCGCGGCCGGTGATGCGGATCTGGTCCACCGGCACGCGGATCAACCGCCCGCCATCGGTGACGAGCATGATGTCGTCGCCAGGGCGCACCGCAAAGCTGGCGGCCACGGCGGTGCCGTTGCGGCGGGCGTTGAGGGTGATGTTGGCGATGCCCTGGCCGCCACGCCCGGTGGCACGGTATTCATAAGCCGATGAGCGCTTGCCAAAGCCCGAATCGGTGACGGTGAGAATGACCTCCTCGCCATCCGCCAGTTCGCGCAGCCGCTCCTCGGAGAGGGTGACATCAGCCACCGCCTCCTCCGCCTCGGCCGGGGCTTCGCCCTCCTCCTCGGCGCTGCGGCGCTGCTTGAGGAAGGCTGCACGCTCCTCGACGCCGGCCTCGACATGGCGCAGCACCGAGAGGCTCATCACCTCGTCGCCCGCGCCGAGCTTGATGCCGCGCACGCCGGTGGAATCGCGCCCCGAGAACACGCGCAACGTCTCATCGGTGATCTGGAAGCGGATGCAGCGGCCGAGCTTGGTGGCCAGGAACACATCATCGCCATCGCGGCAGGTGGCGACGCCGATCAGGTGGTCGTTCTCGTCCAGCTTCATGGCAATGAGGCCGGAGGCGCGGACATTCTTGAAATCCGACAGCCGGTTGCGGCGCACATTGCCGCTGGACGTGCCGAAGACGAGATGCAGGTTCTCCCACAGGGTTTCATCCTGCGGCAGCGGCAGCACGGTGGTGATCTGATCACCCCCTAATTCGGGCAGCAAATTGACCAGCGCCCTGCCCTTGCCCGTGGCGCCGCCCTCCGGCAGGCGCCAGATCTTCTCACGGTAAACCTTGCCGCCCGAGGAGAAGAACAGAACGAATTGATGCGTATGCGCATTGAAGCTGCGGGTGACGATGTCGTCGCCGCGCGTGCCGGCGGCGGAGCGCCCACGCCCGCCACGGTTTTGCGCGCGGAACACGTCGAGCGGCGTGCGCTTGATGAAGCCGTCGCGCGTGATGGTGATGACCATCTGCCCCGGCTCGATCAGGCTCTCATCGTCGAGATCGGCGTCCACATCCTCGATCGAGGATTTGCGCGGGCTGGCGATCTTCTCGCGCGCGGTGGTGATTTCGTCGCGCATCACCTCTAGGCGGCGGATGCGCGAACCAATGATTTCAAGATATTCCTTGATCTTCTCAGCAACTTCCGAAAGTTCACTGTGGATCTTCTCACGCTCCAGCCCGGTGAGGCGGGCGAGGCGCAGCTCCAGGATCCCACGCGCCTGCGCATCGGTGAGATGAATGGTGTGCGTCTCCGACACCACATTGCCCGCATCGTCGACCAGCGCCAGCAGCGGCAGCACATTTTCGGCGGGCCATTCGCGCGCCATCAGCATCTGCCGCGCGGTGTTGGCGTCCGGGCTGTTGCGGATGATCTTGATCACCTCGTCGATATTCGCCACCGCGATGCCAAGGCCGATCAACAGATGCGCGCGGTCACGCGCCTTGGAAAGATCGAACCGGGCGCGGCGGAGAATCACTTCCTCGCGGAACTCGATGAACAGGCTGAGCAACTCTTTCAGCCCCATCTGCCGGGGTTTGCCCCGGTCCAGCGCCAGCATGTTGATGCCGAAGCTGCTTTGCAGATTGGTCATCCGGTAAAGCTGGTTCAGCACCACCTCGCCGGTGGCATCGCGCTTCAGCTCGATGACGATGCGCATGCCCTCGCGGTCGGACTCGTCGCGCAGATCGGCGATACCCTCGATCTCCTTGGCCCGCACCAGCTCGGCGATGCGCTCCAGCAGCGTCGCCTTATTCACCTGATACGGAATCTCGGTGACGATGATCGCATCGCGATCCTTGCGGATTTCCTCGATGGTGGCGCGGGCGCGCAGGATGATGGAGCCGCGCCCCGTCTCGAACGCGGAACGGATGCCGGAGCGCCCGAGGATGATGCCCGAGGTCGGAAAATCCGGACCCGGCACGATCTTCATCAGCTCTTCCAAGCTGATATCCGGCTGCGCGATCATCGCCAGCACCGCGTCCATGATCTCGCCCGGATTATGCGGCGGGATGTTGGTGGCCATGCCGACGGCAATGCCGTTGGAGCCGTTGATCAGCAGATTCGGGAAGGCAGCGGGCAGCACCCGCGGCTCGTTCTGGCTTTCGTCGTAGTTGGGCTGGAAATCAACCGTGTCCTTGTCGATATCGGCCAGCAGCAGCATCGCCGAGGGGGCGAGGCGCATCTCGGTGTAACGCATCGCGGCGGGCATATCGCCGTCGATAGAGCCGAAATTCCCCTGCCCGTCGATGAGCGGCAGGCGCATCGAGAAATCCTGCGCCATGCGCACGGCGGCGAGGTAAATCGCGCTGTCGCCATGCGGGTGGTAGGCACCCATCACGTCACCGGTCATGCGCGCGGATTTGCGGTAGGGCTTGTCTGGCGTGTTGCCGGCCTCGTGCATGGCATAGAGAATGCGCCGGTGCACCGGCTTCAACCCGTCCCGCGCATCGGGCAGGGCGCGGCTGACGATGACGGACATGGCGTAATCCAGGTAGGATTTCCGCATCTCCAATTCGATGGCGACAGGCTCCTGCCCGCGCGGCAGCATCGGCTCCGCGCCGGGGTCTTCGGTGGTATCGGTCATATCAGATCAGAGATTCGCCGCGCCGCACCATCGGGCCGGTCGAGGCGCCTTTTAAGGCATTGAAAAGATGAGAAAAAATATCCCGCATAGTCTGCTATTCCTAGCACGGCGCGGGGCGTTTTACAAATTCGCGCCCCGCGGGGAAGCGGCCTAAACCTGCCGCTTCGTCTCCAGTCGGCAGGCGCGGAGAATAGCGCGCAGATCGGCCAGGGCCACGTCGAGGTCGTGGTTCTCCACGATGTAGTCGAATTCTCCGGCATGGGAGATCTCGGCCTCGGCATGGGCCATGCGGGCCTCGACCTGCTCGGGTGTGTCGCCGCGCTTGGTCAGGCGCTGGCGCAGCACCGCCAACGAGGGCGGCTTGATGAACACGCCGACCACGTCACCGCCCATCGAGCCGCGGAGCTGGTGAAAGCCCTGCCAGTCGATATCGAACATCACATCCTGCCCGGCGGCGAGCGCGGCCTCCACCGGGGCGCGCGGGGTGCCGTAAGAGCGGCCGAAGACGCGCGCATATTCCAGCAGCTCATGCTGCTCGACCATTTCGTCGAAGCGTTCCTGGGTGATGAAGTGGTAGTGCTTGCCCTCCTTCTCGCCGGGACGGCGGTCGCGCGTGGTCACACTCACCGAGAGCGAGAGCTCGTCATCCTGCTCCAGCAGCAGGCGCGAAAGGGTGGTCTTGCCCGCGCCGGAGGGGGCGGCCAGCACCAGACAGACGCCGCGCCTACTCAATGTTCTGCACCTGCTCACGCAGCTGCTCGATGGCGGCTTTGAGCGCGAGGCCGATATTGGTGAGCGGCACGGAGGCGGATTTGCTGCACAGCGTATTCGCCTCACGGTTGAATTCCTGCATCAGGAAATCCAGCTTGCGGCCCACACCCGCGCCTTCGCGCAACAGGGCGCGCGCGGCCTCGATATGCGCGGAGAGGCGGTCGAGCTCTTCGCGCACGTCGGATTTCGTGGCCAGCAGGGCGATTTCCTGGGCGATGCGCTCCTCGGGCAGGTTCGGCGTGCCACCGATGATCTCGGCCAGCTGCGCGGCCAGGCGGGCGCGGTGCAGCTCGGGCTGCTTGGCGGCTTCCAGCCCGGCGGCCTCGTGCAGCGCGGCGATCTCGCGCAGATTGGCCAACACAATCTCGGCCAGCTTGCGGCCCTCGGCGGCGCGCGCCTCGGCCAGCCCGTCCAGCGCCGCCACAAATCCGGCACGCACGGCGTCCTGCAACGCGGCGCGCTCCTCCTCGCTCTCCTCCTGCGCCGCGGCGCTGCGCATCACGCCCGGCAGAGCCAACAGCAATTCGGCCCTTGGTGGCAGCGCGCCGGGGATGTCATCGGCCAGCTCGATGGCCAGAGTCTTGATCCGCTCCAGCGCCGCCATGTCGGGCATGATCGCGGCGGCCTGCTCGCGCTTGAGGCTCAACGTGCCCGCGACATTGCCGCGCTTGAGGCGCTTGGCGGCCAGTTCGCGCAGCGGGAATTCCAGTGCCTCCAGCCCCGCGGGCAGGCGCAGCTTCACATCCAGGCCGCGCCCGTTCACGCTGCGCAGCTCCCACACCCAGGCGGTGCCGGCCAGCTCTCCCTGGGCGCGGGCAAACCCGGTCATCGAGGCGATTTTTGAAATCTCGGTCATGGGCTGGCCTCATAGCAGCAGGCTGCTAGACTGCCCATATGTTGAATCGGCCCCCGCGCGTGGTCTGGTGCCTGGGCATGTATGCCAGCGGTTCCACCTGGACCTTCAACATGGCCCGCGAGGTGGCGCGGCAACTGCACCCAGGCGAGCAGGCCGAGGGTGTTTTCGCCGAATCGCTATGGCAAGTGCTGCGCCTGCCTGCCGGCATGACCATGGTAAAAACGCACCACCTGCCCCGGCCCGCCGCGGCGCTGCTGGGGGCACGGGCGGGGCTGATCCTGCTCACCCTGCGCGACCCGCGCGACGCCGTGACCTCACTGATGCAGCATATGGGGCGCGACTTCTCCCGCGCCCTGCGCGAGGCCGAGGCCTCAGCCCAGTTCTGCGCACGCTATGCCGCCGATCCGCGCAGCCTGGTGCTGCGCTATGAGGATGGCTTCATCGATACGCCCGAGACCATCGACCGGCTGGCCGAGCGGCTGGGCGGCGCCCTGCCCATCGCCGCGCGAGACGACCTGTTTGCGCAATCGCGCCGCGAGGCGATCGAGGCCAAGATCTCGAAACTCGCGGCATCCCCCACCGCCACGCGCAGCCCCAAAACCCCCGCCGACCTGATGGATCTTGATACGCAATGGCATCTGCACCACGCGGGGCGCACCGGCGAAAGTGGGCGCTGGCGCCGGATGCTGCAACCTGAGGCGGTGTCCAAGGTCGAGCGGCAACTCGGCGGTTTCATGCGACGGTTTGGCTATCTGGGCTGAATTTCACCGTCGCGTTGTGCGCCGCCGGCCTTCGCTGCATTGCAAAAAGATTTCACGCCGCATCGCAATATACGGAAACAATTTTCATCAACATGTCACTTTGCTGCGCTGCACGCAAAAATTTCACCGACACGACTGATTTTTAATCATTTCGAAACCGCCTTGGCTCTAGGACGCAGCGGCATTTCGGGCTAAACACGCGCCCACAACTTTAGAGGGTTGGAGAATGACCTCGAAAACATTTCACGGGCTCATGCTTTGGGCCGTGCCGCGCTTTCGCCGGTCGGAAGCCATTTGCTCTGAGGCACAGACCCAAGATTCCAGGCCGAGCCAGGGGGCTGGGCTGCTCTACCAATTCGCCAGCCTAACCCCGGAGCCCCCGCCTCACCCGCGCCACGCCCAGGCGCGCGAGCCGGAGTTCTGCCACTGAGGTAAAGGCGCGCGCGGCGGCGCTCAGCGCGGGGCTTTGGCCAGCGCGTCGAACGCCATCAGCCCGCGCACCAGCGCCTCGAAATCCTTCAACGCGATCATGTTCGGGCCGTCGGAAGGCGCATGATCCGGATCGGGATGCGTCTCGATGAACAGCCCCGCC
>NZ_JAJDJU010000010.1 GCF_020567705.1 Acidocella sp. KAb 2-4
GATCGATTTGGTCTCCCGCTCGCGCCGCACGGGCCGGTCATCGCGCCCTTGCGCCCGCGCCACCAGGGCCGGGCCATCCTCGCCCAGGGCGCGCGCCTGGCGCTCATCCAGCGCCGCCAGCTGCCCGACGCGTGTGATGCCCATACCCGCCAGCCGCCTGGCCTGCACCGGCCCCACGCCGGGCAGAATCCCCACCGGCTCCAGCGCCAGCTCCCCCGCCGCCTCGGCCCCGAACACAAAGAACCCGCGCGGCTTGCCCCGCTCCGCCGCCAGCTTGGCCAGCAGCCGGTTGGGGGCCAGCCCGATGGAGACAGTGATGCCCAGCTCGCGTTCCACCTGCCTAGCGAAGCGGTTGAGCACCACCGCCGGCGGTGCGCCGTGCAGCGCTTCAGTGCCGGTGAGGTCGAGCACTGCCTCGTCGATCGACTGCATCTGCACTAGCGGCGTCAGCGTCTCGAGCATCGCCCGCACCTGGCGGGAGACAGCCGCGTATTTCGCCATGTCGGGCTTCAGCACCACCGCTTGCGGGCAAAGCTGCCGGGCCTTGAACATCGGCATGGCCGAGCGCACGCCCGAGAGCCGCGCAATGTAACAACAGGTGCTGACCACGCCGCGCGTGCCGCCGCCCACAATCACCGGCACATCCTGCAGCTCCGGCCGGTCCCGCTTCTCCACCGTGGCGAAGAAAGCGTCGCAATCCACATGCCCGATGGCGAGGCTGAACAGCTCCGGATGCCGCGCCACGCGCACCGAGCCGCAGCGCGGGCAGAGATTGCCCGTCTCCACCTCGGCATCGCAGTCGCGGCAGATCGCCGGCATCGCGGCTCAGGTCTGGGAGTCGTCGATCACATAAGCCGCCGTCACCCCGCCATCGATGGTGTAGGCCGAGCCGGTGATGAAGCTCGCCTCGTCGGAGGCCAGGAACGCGACGAGATTGGCGATCTCGGCGGGTTGCCCCAGCCGCCCCATCGGCAAATAGCGGCGGCGCAGCTTCCACGCCTCCTCATCGGCCATGAAGGCCTGCACCAGCGGCGTCGCGGTCGGCCCTGGGCAGATCGCCACGGCGCGGAGTTTCTTGCGCGCATACATCACCGCCAGCTCCCGCGTCATCGACAGCACGCCCCCCTTTGCCGCTGTGTAGGCGATCTGCGGAAAGGCCGAGCCGACCAGGGCGACGATCGAGGCGTTGTTGATGATGACGCCGCCGCCCGCTTCCAGCAGATACGGAATCCCCGCCTTGCAGCACAGGAACACCGAGGTGAGATTGGCCGCGATGGTCTTGTCCCAGGTGGCGAGCGGCGTTTCCACCGGCCCGGCATCGTCCGCGGCGCAGATGCCGGCATTGTTAAACAGCGCATCGATGCCGCCAAACGCCGCCGCGCCCTCGGCGAACATCGCCGCGCAGGCGGCCTCGTGCGTGAGGTTGCCGATCACCGCCACGGCCTTCCCGCCCGCGTCGCGGATCGCCGCCACCGTGGCCTCGGCCGATGCGGCGTGCAGATCGGCGCAGATCACCGCCGCGCCCTCCGCCGCGCATTTCTCCGCCGCGGCGCGGCCGATGCCGCCTCCGGCCCCGGTGATGAAGATCCGTTTACCCTGCAACCGCATGTCAGCCTCTCCCGCGTTGTGGCGTTCAGCCCTGAAGCCGCCTTTGTCTCACTCCGGCGCGTCCGCGGCAATGACGGCGGATGACCAAGGCCGCGCCGGGCGCATCCAGGGGCGCTCCACCGCGCGGTGCAGCCAGGCCGCGAGCAGCAGCGCGAGGCCGGTGCTGGCCGGCAGAAACACTGCGCTGAACCAGCCGGGATGCCCCTGCGCCACCCGCCCCAGCACCAGCGCCACCGCCCGCTGCGCCGGTTCGTTTACCAGGTAGAGCGGGTAGGAGATCGCCCCCAGATATTGCAAAACCCGGCTTTCCAGCACCGCCCCCCAGGCTTGGCGCTGCGCCAGCATCACCAAGCCCCAGGCCAGCGGGGTGAGGGCTTTCCCGGCGCCATCGGGCAGCGCCAGGGCGCAGGCGCCGAACAGGCAGACCCAGAAGCTGCGCCCGCCCTCGCCGCGCAGCCGCGCCGCGCTGGCCAGGCCGAGCGCGAAAAACGGCGCCGCATCGGGCAGAAAGGCGCGGCTGAAGGCGAAGCCGAACGGCAAGACCCGATACACCGCGCCCAGCCCGAGTAGCAGCAGAGCGAGCCGCCCCAGCCGCTGCGGCGCCGCCAGCCCGATCAGCACATAGAATTGCCATTCGGTGGAGAGGCTCCAGGCCGGGCCGAGCAGGGTGACATAAGCGTAAGGCAGCACCGGCTGCGGGATGACGCCCTGCACCAGCGCGAGATGCGCCAGCACATGCGCGAGCAGGTTGGGCGGCAGCGCACCCGCCATGATGTCGCGCCCCTCGGCCCCCACCCAGGCCAGGCCGCGCAGCGGGTCGCCCAGCGCCGTCAGCCCGATGCTGCCCGCCAGAACCAAGCCATATACCGGCAGCAGCCGCCGCGCCCGCGCCCGCATGAAGGGCGCGAACCGCCAGCCGAAGCGCTCCAGCGAGGGCGCGATCACCAGCCCGCTGAGCGCGAAGAACAGGTCCACCGCCGCCTCGCCATGGCGGAAGGGCGACGCCGCCCAGCCGGGCACCGCCGTGAGCGGCAAGGCGTGGCCGAGCATGACGTAAACCGCCAGCACGCCCCGCAGCCCATCCAGTCGCGCCAAGCGCCGCATACCTACAACCTAAAGATGAATATAAGCGAAAATATCGCCATTTTTGCTATATATACAACTTAAAGTCGATTATCTTTTCGCATCGATCACGCCTGCGCCAGCCCTCGGGCCAGATCCTCGATCAGGTCCTGGGTATCCTCCAGCCCCACGGAGAGGCGGATGCAGCCATCGGTAATGCCGAGCCTGGCGCGCTCCTCCGCCCCGATGCGCAGATGCGTGGTGGTCGCCGGATGCGTGGCGAGCGATTTCGTGTCACCCAGATTGTTGGAGATGGTGATGATCCGGAACGCGTTCATCATCCGGAAGGCCGCCTCCTTGCCGCCCTTCACCTCGAAGGTCACCAGCGTACCCCCGTCCGACATTTGCGCCATCGCCAGTTCGCGCTGCGGGTGCGAGGCGAGGGTGGGGTAGAGCGCGCGCGCGATCTTCGGCGAGGCTTCCAGGAATTGCGCGATCGCCTCGGCGGATTTGGACTGAGCCGCGACGCGAAGATGCATCGTCTCCAGCCCCTTCAGGATCACCCAGGCATTGAACGGCGACATCGCTGGGCCGGTGTTGCGGAAGAAGGGCTGGAACACCGTCTCCATCCATTGCTTGCTGCCCAGCACCGCGCCGCCGAGCACGCGGCCCTGGCCGTCCATATGCTTGGTCGCCGAATACACCACCACATCCGCGCCCAGCTCCAGCGGCTTTTGCAGCAGCGGCGTGGCGAACACGTTATCCACCACCACGATCGCCCCCGCCGCATGCGCCAGATCCGACACCGCGCGCAGATCGACAATATCCAGCATCGGGTTGGAGGGCGTTTCCAGCAGCACCAGCGCGGTCGGCTGGCTCAACGCCGCCTTCCATTCCGCCATGTCGGTGCCTTCCACGAACACCGTCTCCACCCCGTATTGCGGCAGCAGGGTGCTGACGATCCAGTGGCAGGAGCCAAACAGCGCCCGCGCCGCCACCACGCGCTGCCCGGCCTTGATGCCGCAGAGCAGCGCCGACGACACCGCCGCCATGCCCGTGGCGGTGGCGCGGCAGGCCTCCGCGCCCTCGATCTTGGCGAGCTTGCGCTCCAGCATCGTCACCGTCGGGTTGGCGAAGCGCGAATACTGGAAATGTTCGACGCGGTTGTCGAACACCGCCTCCGCCATCTCCGCGCTCTCATAGGTGAAGCCAGAGGTCAGGAACAACGCCTCGGCGTTTTCCTCGATATTGGTGCGGATCCGCCCGGCATGGATCAGATCGGTGGCAAGGCGGGTTTTCGGCGTGTCGGACATCGTGGTGGCCCATCCAAAAAAACGTCCGGCCACGGGAGATTGCGGCGCGCGCACACGCCTCAGCCTCTTTAGCGCGCTTATTTTGCTCCTGGCGGCAGCCAGCCTCGCCGCAATCCGGCCGGACAAATCACGAGGTTCGCATCGCCTACGCCTCCCCGCTTGCGCGGTCAATGCTGGCGGGATATGTACGCGCGCACAGGCGGGTATGATGTAATGGTAGCCTGTCAGCTTCCCAAGCTGAATGCGCGGGTTCGATTCCCGCTACCCGCTCCAATTTCCCATCTGGCGATGCCTGCGCAAAGCGCAATCACGCCGGGGGAAGACTTACGATAGAACTCCGATCCATGCGCTCCACCCCCTATCGAACCGGCGGTGCCGGTCAGGCAGGCTGGGTTGCCATTGGCACCTCATGCGGCCGGTATGATGCGCCGCAAAAATAGTTTTCCACCATCCATGCTTCGTTAAAAATCAACGAGTTTAATGGTGGCTGAGCGTGCGGCCGGCAGCAGGTGTTTTGATAAAATCGTTGGTTTTTACGTAGAATTTTGGTTTCCATGGTCTCAGCGGGGGCGTGCGGTCTGTTAACGAGCATAATCCGGTTGTCCCGGCTCTTGCGGCACTGTCCACAAACATATCCACAGGGTTATCAAGAGGCCTGTGGATAAATGCTCCGCCACGCCCAATCTCCGGAGCCCGATCCACCCCGGATTGACATTATTTTTGCGAGTTCAGAATAATGCCGCGGATGGAGCTTGGTACGCTTTTATCAAGCGCGATCATGCGGGCTGAACTAAAGGGAGAGCGGGTGATGAAAATTCTGGGCGCGCTGTTTGCCGCTTTTTTCCTTGCAGGGTGCGCTGTGCCGCAATCCCCGACGTCTGAATACATCCCCGGCCGAATTGTGTCGGTGGCCGACGGCAAGATTATGCCCGTGCAGATCCAGCTGAGCACTTTCGACAATCCGACTGGCAAGATGGTCGCCACTGATCCGGTCTCGGGAGAGGTTCTGGACGGAAATTACACGGCTTTCCCGGCGACCACCTACACCCAGGCATCGCATCCGACATTGTTTGGCAATGAGACCACTGTTTCCACCCAGCAGGTGAGCGACACGGTGCCCGCTTCCGCCACCCTCGTGGGCAACAAGGGCACGGTCATCGTGATCAAGATGCAGATTAAAGCGGGCAACCCTCCGGTTGGGTTTGGCGAAGGCGAGGATAATAAAGGGCGGAAATACACGCTCCAGTTTTGATGGGTGCCGGAGGTTGGCCTGTTTATCATAACCAGGGCGTCTCCGGCCAATCGTGCTTGGGGTAGCGCCCGCGCATGTCGCGCCGCGCATCCGCCCAGCCGCCGCGCCAAAACCCGGCGAGATCGGCGGTGATGGCGATCGGCCGCCCCGCCGGGGAGAGCAGGGCGAGTTGCAGCTTCACCTTGCCACCGGCCAGTTGCGGCGTGGTGTCGGTGCCATAAAACACATGCGCGCGGGCCGAGGCCACCGGCACCGGGCCGCTATAATCGATCCGCACCGTGCCGCGCTTCAGCTTGATCTCGGCGGGCAAGTCCCTGTCCAGCCGCGCCGCGCGCTCATACCCCACCCAGTTGCGCAGCGCCGCCAGCACATCCACGCTGCGGGCGCCGCGCAGGCTGGTCATCCCGGCCAGATAGGGCGCCAGCCAATCCTGCACCGCCGCTGCCAGGGCCTGGCGCGAGAGGTCCGGGTAATCCGGGTCGATGCCGCGCATCACCGCGGCGCGGGCACAGAAATTCTCCGCTGCCTCGGTCCAGTCCAGCTGATCCAGCCGGGTCGCCAGGGCGTTGGCCAGGGCCGCCTGCACCTCGTCCGGCGTGGCCGGGGCGTTGCGGTCGGCCAGCACCAGCGCGCCCAGGCGCACCCGCTCGCGCACCGACACGCTGCCCGATGCCGGATCGAACCCGGTTTCCCGCGTGGTCTTGCAGCGTGCGCGCAAGCTGGCGGGCAGAGCCTCCAGGTCCAGCGGCGCGGCTAGGCGGATGCGGCCGCCTTTCGCCTCCAGCGCCCCCACCACCAGCAGCCGCGCGCGCGCCAGCGGGTCGGCCGGGGAGAGATTGCCCGAGCCGCCGCCCGAGAGGCGGTAGGAGCCCGCCTCGCCCCGCGCCTGACCAATCCGGTCGGGGAAGGCCGCCGCCAGCAGCGCGCCCGGTTCGCCGCCCGCCGGTATTGTGCCCACGCCCAGCCGGTTGCGGTAGATCTTCGCCGCCTGGCGCACACGGGCGAGGATGGCGCGGTCGCCCTCGCCCCGTCCGGCCAATGCCTCGAGCCGCAGCCGCAAATCCGCCGAGGCCTCGCGCCCCAGGAAATCCCTCTCCTCCAGCACCGCCGCGATTTCCGCCGCCAGCGCGCGCTCAGGCTTGGCCTCACCCGCCAGCATCATCGCCGCCAGCCGCGGCTCGGCGCGCAGCCGGGCCATCTCCCGGCCCAGCGCGGTGATCCGCCCGCGCTCATCCACCGCGCCCAGCTCCTCCAGCAGCGCACGCGCGGCCTTCACCGCGCCTTCGGGGGGCGGGTCGATGAAGGGCAGGGTGGCGGGCAATTCGCCCCAAGCGGCGCAGGCCAGCACCAGCCCGGAAAGTTCAGCGGCCAAAATCTCCGGTGTCTCGAACAGCGCCAGCCCCCGGTGCAGCGCCTCGGACCATAAACGGATCGCAACCCCCGGCCCCAGGCGCCCGGCACGCCCCGCGCGCTGCGCCGCCGCCGCCCGGCTGATGCGCAGGGTGGTGAGCCGGGTCAGCCCGGTGGCGCCATCGAGCACCGGCGCGCGGCGGTAACCGCCATCGATGACGATGCGCACCCCCGGAACCGTGAGCGAGGTTTCGGCAATGGAGGTGGAGAGCACCACGCGCCGCCCCTCATGCTCGCGCAGGGCTGTGTCCTGCGCCTCGCGCGAGAGATCGCCATGCAGCGGCAGCACCAGGGCCGGGCATTTCTCCAGCGCCGCCTGGGTGCGGCGGATTTCCGCCATGCCGGGCAGAAACACCAGGATATCGCCCGGATGCGCCACCAGCGCCTCGCGCACCGCCTTGGCCGCCGCCTCCGGCAGATCCCGCGCCGACATGATATCCCGCTTCGCGTGCTGCACCTCGACTGGAAACATCTTGCCCGCGCTCTCGATCACCGGCGCGTCGAGCAGGCGGGAGATTTTCTCCGCCTCGGCGGTGGCCGACATCGCCAGGATACGCAGCTCCGGCCGCAGATTGCGCTGCAAATCCAGCACCAGGGCCAGGGCCAGATCCGCGTCCAGGCTGCGTTCATGCACCTCGTCGAAGATCACCAGATTCACCCCGGTCAGCCCAGGGTCGGTCAGCAGGCGGGAGGTCAGCAGCCCTTCGGTGATCACCTCCACCATTGTCTCCGGCCCCACCGCGCTTTCCAACCGGGTGCGGAAGCCAACCCGCCGCCCCACGCTCTCGCCCAGCAATTCCGCCATGCGCATCGCCGCCGCCCGCGCCGCCAGCCGCCGCGGCTCCAGCAGCAGGATCTTGCCCATGCTCGCCCGCATCGCGGCCAGCGGCACCAGCGTGGTTTTGCCCGCGCCGGGCGGGGCGACCAGCACGGCGTTGCGCGCCTCGGTGGTCAGGGTGCGCAGCAACTCGGGCAGAATGTCTTTTACGGGCAGGTCGATCATCGCCGCCCGGATACCAGAGAGCGCCGCGCCATGCGATATTGCCGCCATGCGCACCGTCTTGCTGTTTCTGCTGTTGTTGCTCCCCGGTCTGGCCCTGGCCACGCCGGGTGATGTGTTCACCTCGCCGCGCGACACGGTGCGGCTGGTGCAGGGGGCGAGCGAGGGCGGGGCGGGGCGGCTGGCGCTGGAGTTCTCGTTGCAGCCGGGCTGGCATATTTATTGGCGCAATCCCGGTGATGCCGGGTTCCCCCCGCGTGTCTCGGCGCCGCCACCGGCGCAGGTCTCTCCGCTCGCCTTCCCGCCGCCCGAATACCTGCTGCAAAACGGCGTCGCGGCCTATGTGCTCTCGGGCCATGTGGTGCTGCCTTTCACCGTGACCGGCGCGCCGCTGGGCGCTGCCATCTCCGCCTCCTGGCTGGTCTGCGCCGATATCTGCGTGCCCGAGCATGCGGCCTTCACACTCAGCCTCGCGGGCGGCGCGGCGCTGCCGCCCTCGGGCATCGTCGCCTCACCCTTCCCCGCCAGCCTGTCGCCCGATGGCACGCTCGCCCTCACCGGCCCCAGCGCCGCGCAGATCGCCGCCGCCCGGTTTTTCCCCGATACGCCGGGCCTGCTCGACAACGCCGCCCCGCAGATTCTGGGCTTCACCGCCGATGGGCTGACGCTGCGCCTCAAACTCGCGGCCCCGCCGCCATCGCCACTCACCGGCGTGCTGGAACTCACCGACCATTCCGGCGCGATGCAGGCCCTGGCGATCAGCGCTCCGCCCGGGCTGCCCGTCGCGCACCCGCCTTATTGGCTGCTGGCGCTGCTCGGCGGGTTGGTGCTCAACTTGATGCCCTGCGTGTTTCCCGTGCTGGCGATGAAGGCCTTCGCCTTCACCCGCCTCGGCGGCGCGGCGCATGGGCATATACGGCGCGAGGCGCTGGGCTACGCGGCGGGCGTGCTGGTCTCGATGCTTGCCCTGGCCGGGCTGCTGCTTGCCCTGCGCGCGGCGGGGGCGGCGGCGTTTTGGGGGTTCCAGTTCCAGTCCCCGGTTTTCGTGGCGGTGGCGGCCTGGATCATTCTGGCCGTCGGGCTCAGCCTCGCGGGCTGGTTCCATCTCGTCACGCCCGGCTTCATCCGCCATGTCCCGGCGCAGCATAGCTTCCTCACCGGGCTGCTGGCGGTGCTGGTTGCCACGCCCTGCACGGCGCCGTTCATGGGCACGGCCATCGCCGCCGCCCTGGCCCTGCCGGTGGCTCCAGCGCTGGGGATTTTCGCCGCGCTTGGGCTGGGGCTGGCGCTGCCTATCCTGGTGCTGGCCACGGCGCCGCAACTCGCGGCCCGGTTGCCGCGCCCCGGCGCCTGGATGCTCTGGCTGCAACGCCTCCTGGCGCTGCCGATGTTCGCCACCTTCGGCTGGCTCGCCTGGGTGCTGTTCCGCCAATCCGGCGCGGCGGGGCTGGCGCTGCTGTTGCTCGGCGGCTTGGCTTTGGCGGTCTTTCTGCGCTGGCGCCCGGTTCTGATTCTGGCGGTGGCGGTGCTGCTGCCGTTTTTGCACGCCTCCCCCGCCGCCCCGGCGCTGACCTTACCCGGCGCACAGCCTTATTCCGCCGCCGCGCTCGCCAGCCTGCGCGCCGCCGACCGCCCGGTCTTCATCGACCTCACCGCCGCCTGGTGCGTCACCTGCCTGGTCAATGAGACGACCACCCTCGCCACCCCCACAGTGCAACGCGCCTTTGCTGCCCGCCATGTCGCGCTGCTGGTCGGCGATTGGACGGACCGCACCCCCGCCCTCACCGCCCTGCTGGCGGCCAATCACCGCGCCGGCGTGCCGCTTTACCTTTATTATCCGCCCGGCGCGGCGGCGGCGCGGCGTTTGCCGCAGATACTCTCGCCCGGGCTGGTCATCGCGGCGCTGGGGCAGTAACACTATTCGGCCCATTGCGCCGGCGCGGCATTCTGCGCCAAGTTCGATGAAGCTTTTATGATATGATATGCGCGAGGACGTATATGGCACAGGGATTCGGTGCGGCGATACGGGGGCGGCATTCACCCATGGATGCGGACGATGTCCGTGCCGCCTATCAGCGCCAGGCGCGCACTTATGACAGCCTGTTCGGCCTCGTCTCGCGGCAGGCCCGGCAGGAGGCGATCGCGGCCGTCAACCGGCTCCCGGCGGAGACGGTGCTGGAGGTTGGCGTCGGCACCGGCCTCGCTCTGCCGCATTACAACCCGGAAAAGCGCATCACCGGCATCGACCTCTCGCACCATATGCTGGAGCAGGCGCGCGAGCGTGTCGCCGCGCTGGGGCTGCACCATGTCGAGGCGCTGCTGGAGATGGACGCCCAGGCCACCAGCTTCCCCGCCGCCAGCTTCGACGCGGCGGTGGCGATGTTCGTCGCCTCCGTGGTGCCGGACCCGCATCTGCTGGTGCGCGAGTTGCGCCGGGTGGTGAAGCCCGGCGGAACCATCCTGTTCGTCAACCATTTCGCGCGTGAGCACGGCCCCATCTGGTGGGCCGAGCGTGCTTTGGCCCCCGCCTCCTCCCTGCTCGGCTGGCACCCGGATTTCCGCCTCGGCCACATCTTCACCCCCGCCGATCTCGCCACCGCGAAGATCCGCGACCTCCGCCCGCTCGGCCTGTTCCGCCTGGTCGAGCTGCCCAACTAGGCGTCGGGTTGACGGATCAGCCCGCCCGGCTACCTTTCACGCGATGAAGGGGACAGCCGATGCGCTTTGAGGGAACCGATAGTTTCGTCGCGACCGAGGATCTGAAAGTCGCGGTCAACGCCGCGGTGGCGCTGGAGCGGCCGCTGCTGATCAAGGGTGAGCCGGGCACCGGCAAGACCGTGCTGGCGCAGGAGATCGCCAAGGCGCTGCACAAGCCCCTGATCTCCTGGCATGTGAAATCCACCACCAAGGCGCAGCAGGGGTTGTATGAATACGACGCCGTCTCCCGCCTGCGGGACTCCCAGCTCGGCGATGCGCGGGTGCATGACATCGCCAACTATATCATCCGCGGCAAGCTGTGGGACGCCTTCGCGGCTGAGGCCGCCCCGGTGCTGCTGATCGACGAGATCGACAAGGCCGACATCGAATTCCCCAACGATCTGCTGCTCGAACTCGACCGCATGGAGTTCTTTGTTTACGAAACCCGGCAGACGGTAAGGGCGAAGCAGCGCCCGATCATCGTCATCACCTCGAACAATGAGAAGGAGCTGCCGGACGCCTTTCTGCGCCGCTGCTTCTTTCACTACATCAAATTCCCCGACCGCGAGACGATGCAGCGCATCGTCGATGTGCATTACCCCGGCATCTCGCGCCTGTTGCTGAACGAGGCGCTGACCAGCTTCTTCGAGCTGCGCGAATTGCCGGGGCTGAAGAAACGCCCCAGCACCTCGGAATTCCTGGACTGGCTGAAGCTGCTCCTGGCCGAGGAGATCGGCCCCGAATTGCTGCGCGAGCGCAACGCCGCCAAGCTGATCCCGCCGCTGCATGGCGCGCTGCTGAAGAACGAGCAGGATGTGCATCTGTTCGAGCGCATCGCCTTCATGGCCCGGCGCGGCTGAGCCATGTTTCTCGCCTTCTTCCTGGCCTTGCGCGCGGCGGGGGTGAAGGCCAGCTTGCGCGAATTCCTCACCTTGCAGGAGGCCATGCGGCAAGGTCTTGCGGGGTTCGATGCCGAGCATTTCTACTACCTCGCCCGCGCCACGCTGGTGAAGGATGAACGCTTCCTCGACAAGTTCGACGCCGTGTTCGCCGAGCATTTCAAGGGCGTGCTGCAACCCCGGCCCGAGGCGCCGGACGAGGTCGCGCCGCAGGAGCTGCCGCGCGAATGGCTGGAGAAACTGGCCGAGCGGCTGCTGAGCGACGAGGAAAAGGCGCAGATCGAGGCGCTGGGCGGCTTCGAGAAACTGATGGAGACGCTGCGCCAGCGTCTGGCGGAGCAACAAGGCCGCCACCAGGGCGGCAATAAATGGATCGGTACCGCCGGCACCTCGCCCTTCGGCGCCCATGGCTACAACCCCGAGGGCGTGCGCATCGGCCAGCAGGGCAGCCGCCATAAATCAGCGGTGAAAGTGTGGGACAAGCGGGAGTTCCGCAACCTCGCCGGCGATGCCGAGCTGGGCACCCGCAACATGAAGATCGCGCTCCGCCGCCTGCGCCGCTTCGCCCGCGAGGGCGCGGCAGAGGAGCTGGACCTCGCCGGCACTATCCGTTCCACCGCCCGCAATGCCGGGTATCTCGACCTGCAAATGGTGCCGGAACGACACAATGCGGTAAAGCTGCTGCTGCTGCTCGATATCGGCGGCTCGATGGATGAGCATGTGCATCTCTGCGAGCAGCTCTTCACCGCCGCCAGCTCCGAGTTCAAGCATCTGAAGCACCTCTACTTCCACAACTGCCCTTACGAGATGCTGTGGAAGGACGCCCGCATGCATGCGGCGGATGCCATCCCCACGCTCGACGTGCTGCACACCTATGATCACACCTGGAAACTGGTCTTCGTCGGCGATGCGGCGATGAGCCCCTACGAGCTGATCTCTCCCGGCGGCGCCATCTCCTCGTGGAGTCAGGAGAGCGGCAAAACCTGGCTGACGCGCATCCTGCACACTTATCCCAAGGCCGCCTGGATCAACCCGGTGCCCGAGAATCTTTGGCAGCACACGCAAACCACGCGGCTGATCGCCGAGCTGATGGAGCGGCGCATGTATGGCCTCACCCTGGAAGGGCTGGACCAGGCCATGCGCCGCCTCATGCAATAGGCTCAGGCGGTCTTCACCTCGATCTTCTTCGCCTTTTCGGTGGCCGCCGGCAGCTTCGGCAGGGTCACGGTCAGCACGCCCTTCGCCACCGAGGCCGCAATCGCCTCCGCGTTCACCCCGTCCGGCAGGTAGAAGCTGCGCTCGAACGCGCCATAGCTGCGCTCGGTGAGGTGATAATTCTTTTCCTCCGTGGTGCTTTCCTGCTGTTTCTCGCCTTTGATCACCAGGGTCCGGCCATCCAGCGCAACCTCCACATCCTCCGCCGCCAGGCCGGGCAATTCAGCGGTGAGGGTGAAGGCCTTCTCGTCCTCGGTGATGTCGACGGAGGGAAGCTTCACGCTCTCAGCGCCGCGGAACAGCGACCACGGGGCAAATGACTGGCTGAATTGCTCGAACACCCGGTCCATCTCGTTGCGGAAAGAGCGCCAGGGATCAGCGGGTTGCGGCGCGGGGCCGGATTTTTTCACCTCGACTTGCGAATTGGCCATGTGAGTCTCCGTTTGCAGACACATCAAACAGGCGGAAATGACCAAGGATCGGCGCCACGAGGCTTCAGGAGGGCGATGCCATTCCCGCTGCGAGGCCGGAGACTATGCAACCCCGAGGATCGTTACCTTGATCCGCGTCAAACGGCGTTTTGGCCCTGGCTGCGGCGCGCCAGGGCCGGAGGGGCTCAGAACCCGCCCTCGAACACGAATTCCGACAGCGGCTTGCGCGGGCTGGGCGCCTCGCGCGCCTGGAGCGCCTCGGGCAGCAGGGTTTTCGGGCCCTGTCGGCCGATCGCCACCGCCGCCTCAACCCGGTAGCCGGCGGGCACGTTGAGCTCGGTATACACATGCTCCCAGTCGATGCCGACCATGCCATGGGCGTGCCAGCCCATGAACGTGGCCTGCAGCGCCAGATAGCCCCAGGCGGCCCCGGTATCGAAGGAATGGCTATGCGAGGGCACCGGCGTGTCCTTGCCTGGCACGGCCATGGTCTCGCAGGAGACGATGAACACGATGGCCGAGGCCGTCTTGGCCCAGGAGCGGTTGAATTCGTTGAGCAGGCCGAGCAGCTTGTCCCAATGCGCATTGTCGCGCCGGGCGTAGATGAACCGCCATGGCTGGGAATTATAGGAGGATGGCGCCCAGCGCGCCGCCTCGAACATCGTGCGCAGGGTCGCTTCTGAGATCTCCTCGCCGGTGAAGGCGCGGGGCGACCAGCGCTCCAGGAAGATTTGTTCGATCGGGTGGTCGGCTGTACGGGAATTCGTGGTGGTCATTGTCGTTTGCTCCTGGCTGTTCCCAGGATCAGACTAGGCAATAACCACCCCGCTGCAAAGCCGGGGCGGCTGACCGCGCCGCCGGCTTATTGCAGGTTGCGGTTCGGCGCTTCGCTGCTCATCGGCGTGGCGGCGGGGGCTTCCGCCACTTCGGCGCCCTGGCCGTTGGCGGCGATCACAGTGCCAGTGTCGGGCCGGTTATAGATAAAGCCATAGGTTGGGTAGGGCGCGCCCCATTTGCTGCTGTCGCCGAGTTCCACGCGGACCTGCGACCAGTCGTTATCGGGCGACACGTCCTGCACGGTAACATCGTTGGTGATCGTGCCCGGGATCCAATTGGCCTGGGTGACGAGGATGGTGCGGCTATCCATCACCGCGGTCACCACCGCCACGTGGCCCAGCGGCATACGCCCGATCGAACGGAAATTCAGCACCGCGCCCTCAACCGGCATATTGCCGCGGGCGTAGCGGCCGGCAGCCTCGGCCCACCACAGATAGGCGTTGCCGGAGAGTTCGATATGCGACACCTCGCGCGCATAAGGCACGCATTGCAGGCCGGAATGGCGGTAGCTGGCGGTGCGTGTGTAGTGGTGGTGATACGCCGTGGCGACCTTATGCGTTTGGCTGGCGTGATGGCTCAGCCGGCTATGGGTGCTGTGGCTGGCATAAGCCACGCGATGATGCTCGGTGCTGACGGCGGTGTGCGCCGTGTGGTGGGTGCTGGCGACGCGGTGGTGGGTGGCGGCGTGGTGGGTGTTGTGGTGCGTGGAGGCCTTGGCCGCATTGCCGGAAACAAAAGGTGCCGCAGCCAGGGAGACGCCCATCAGCACGGTCCGGGTCAAACCCGACAGACTGTAGGGTGTTTTCATGCCGCCCATAAACTGCCTCATTCCCAGATGCCACATACGCCGTTCGGATTATGCTATTGCGCTAAGGGTGTATTGCGCCAGACGCAACCCGTGACTGCGGCAAAAATACAACAGCTTAGAAAATTTGTAATTTTTACGCCGGCGCCAGAGGTGAAGATAAGACAAGTTTCCTATCGTGGCGGCCGCCGCAAACGGCACCGGGGCGGGCACAACAAAGCCGCCGCGAATCCCGAGTCCCGGATCCGGCGGCGGCTTTTAAAATGCTTAATATAAACGAAATAATTCGGCTTCCGGGGCTTACCGGCAGGCCGTGACCATGATCTCCACGAGGTAGCGCGGGTCGGCCAACTCGGCCTGCACGCAGGCGCGCACGGGGGCGGCGCCCTCGGGTAGCCAGGCGGTCCACACTTCATTCATGGCTAAACGATCTGCAATATTTTTCAGCCAGATATGCGCTTGCAGCAGGCGAGTATTGTCGGTGCCATGCGCTTCCAGCAGGGCGTCGATCTGCGCCAGCACGTCCTGGGTCTGCGCCTTGATGCCGGCGTCGGGGTTCGTGGCGACCACGCCCATGGTGTAGACGAAGCCGTGATACTCCACCGCCTTGGAGAGGACGGGGCTGGGTTCGGTGCGGATGATGCGGCTCATGGGATACTCCGTCAGTTGATGATGTGCGGGGCGACGACCGGCACCCCGTTCACCACGGGCTGGCCGTTATTGTTGCCCGTCTTTTCGCAGTCCTGAATCTGGCTGTCACGCGCGCTCAGCGCGCCCATATGCTCGGCGTCGAACACATGGTTCGGTGTGGCGCCGAACATCAGCCCGTTCTGCGAGGTGCGCGCGGATTCATCCAGCGTCGCCTGGTTGAACTGGGCATTCGCCTGCGCGGTGCAGGCGGCGTTTTCGGCCTGCTGCGCCGCGCTTTCCGGCGCGGCGGCGCAGGCGGCCAGCCCCAGACAAGCGGCGGCGGCCAGCAGAACATGCTTCATAGGGTGCGATCCGGGCTTCATGGCGCTTCGCAATAGACCGATTCCGGCAAAACTCAACCGGCGACGCGCAGCATGATCTTGCCGATATGCGCGCTCGTCTCCATTAGCGCATGGGCCGCGGCCACATCCTCCAGAGCGAATACCCGGTCGATCACCGGCGCCACCTTGCCATTAGCCAGCAGCGGCCAGACCTTCTGCTTCAGCGCGGCGGCGATGGCGCCTTTCTCGGCGGTGCTGCGCGGGCGCATGGTCGAGCCCGTCACCGTCAGCCGCCGCACCATGACCAGGCGCAGATCGAACCCGTCGGCCTTCGCCCCCTCCATCACCGCGACCAGCACCAGCCGCCCGCCCTGGGCCAGGCTCTTAAGGTTGCGCGCCGCATAGGGGCCGCCCACGATATCCAGCACCACATCGACGCCGCGTTTATCCGTGATCGCGGCGATCACCTCGGCGAAATCCTGGCGCTTGTAATTGATGGCGGTGGCGCCATAGCGCTCGATCACCGCGCATTTCTCGTCCGACCCGGCGGTGGCGAACACCCGGCAGCCCTGCGCGCGGGCGAGCTGGATCGCGGTGAGCCCGATGCCCGAGGTGCCGCCATGCACCAGCACGCTCTCGCCCGGCTTCAGCCCGGCGATGTCGAACAGATTGGCCCAGACGGTGAAGAAATTCTCGGGCAGCGCGGCGGCGCGGATGGCGTCATACTCATCCGGCCAGGGTAGGCATTGCGCCGCGGGCACCGCCACATATTCCGCGTAGCCGCCACCATTGCACAGCGCGGTCACCCGGTGCCCGGGGTAGAAGCCGCTCGCCATGGCGCCCAGCGCCGCCACTTCGCCCGCCACTTCCAGGCCCAGGATCGGGCTGGCGCCGGGCGGGGGTGGGTATAACCCCTTGCGCTGCTGCACATCCGGCCGGTTGACCCCGGCGGCCATCACCCGAATCAACACCTCGTCATCGCGGGGGACGGGCAGGGGGCCGGTCTCCACCCGCATCACCTCCGGCCCGCCGGGGGTGGGGACATTCACATAGCGCATCGTGTCTGGCAGCTTCATGCGCCAAGAACTCCGCCCTTCGCGCGGTGCCGTCAACCCTTGCTCCCGCCGGGCGCAGATGCGAGTTAGGCGGCGCATGTCTCTTTCCCGCCGCCTCATGCTGGGCTTCGCCGGTGCCTGCGCCCTCGCGCCGCGGGCGGGTGCGGCCACGGTTGCGCTGCCCTCGCCCGCCGCGCCCGCCGCCGGGGCGGTGCTGCCGCTATCGGGCACCGCGTCGCTGCTCGGCGACGAGGTGTTGCGCGGCATCATGCTGGCGGCGGAGGCGGTGAACCAGTCGGGCGGCATCGCCGGCAAGCCGGTATCGGTGCTGCCGGTCGATACCCCTGATCCCGCCCAGGCCGCCCAGGCTGTCAGCGGGCTAGTCTCCGGCGCCCATGCCAACCTCATTCTCGGCAGTGGGATCTCCTCGCTCTCCTTCGCCGCGACCGCCGCGGCCGAGCTGGCGCAGATACCTTTTATAGAGCTGACCGCCCTGGCCGACGGTATCCTCACCCGAGGCTTCAAATACACGCTCCGCACCGGGCCGAGCGCCGCCATGGTCGGCCAGCTCGCGGCGGCCACCATCCAGTCCCGCTTCGCCGGGCGCCGCCTGGGCGTGCTCTACAATACCAGCGCCGCCGCCAGCGCCATCGCCACGGCGGTGCTGGCCGCGCTGGCGGCGGCCAAGCTGCCGGTCGCGCTGGCCGTGAGCTACCCGGAGGATGTCGCCGACCTGTATGACCAGGCGGGGATGCTGATGCGCGCCAAGGTGGATGTGCTGCTGCACGCCGCCGGCCTCGACGACGTGCTCGGCCTCGCCTTGGCGGCGCAAGCGCAGGGCTGGCGGCCCGGCGCGCTGCTCGGCTGCGGCGGCGGCTACCAGCTGCGCGAGGTCCAGGCCGCGCTCGGCCCCGCCACCCTGGGCGGATTCGTGATCGGCGCGCCCTTTTACCCCGCCTCGGCCGCGCCGGTGCAGGCCGCCTATCTCGCCAAATTCGGCATCCCGCCGCGCTCGGCCGACAGCCTCACCGCCTATGCCGGGGCCCGGCTGGTGTTCGGCGCGCTCAACCAGGCCGGGGGCGATTCCGGCAAGCTGCTCGCCACCCTGCGCGCCACCAAGCTGCCGCGCGGCGCGCTGAGCAACGGCTTCGGCGTCAATTTCGACCTCAGCGGCCAGAACCAGGGCAGTTTCGTCGAACTCCAGCAATGGCGCGATGGCGGGCTGGTGCCGGCGGGGGCCTGATTGGCCGCGCCCGCGCCCCGCTTTTTGCTGCATTGCAATAAATTCGCGGTAAACTTGATCTTGCGGGGGGCGCCTTATATCACTTGTATCTAGACAAAGGCTGATCGCACGGCCTGGATGAGCAGCGGGACACAAGAAAAATGCAGCGGAGAATTGTATCGGCCTTGGGTGTAGCGTGTGTGATGCTCCTGTGCGGGCATGTCGCACTGGCCCAGACGGCGTCGGCGGATCCCCTGGCCGCGGCGAATAGCTATGTCAACGCGCCGTTCGACTGGCAGATGTGGCTGCCCAAGGCTGGCAGCCCGATGGAGGCCAGGATCGACTGGCTGATGCAGTATGTGCTGTGGATCATGGCCGGGGTGGTCGGGTTCGTCGGCCTGCTGATGCTGTTTGTCATCATCCGTTTCCGCGCCAACCGGAACCCCAAGCCCAGCCAAGTGACGCATAACACGCTGATCGAGGTGGTCTGGATCGTCGTCCCGGTGCTGATCCTCGCCGTGATCATCGTGCCCTCGATCAACCTGATCTATTACCAGGCCGATGACAGCAACCCGTATCTCACCGTCACCGTCACCGGGCATCAGTGGTACTGGGAATATAACTACAACTCGGTTCCCGGGCTCGATTATACGAGCTACATGATCCCAGATGACCAGATCCAACCCGGCGAGCTGCGCCGCCTCTCGGTCGATCACCCGCTGGTGCTGCCGGTGGGTGAGAAGGTCAAATTCGTGATCACCTCGGGCGACGTGCTGCACGGGTTCTATCTGCCCTCGCTCGGGGTGCAGAAATACGCCATCCCCGGCACCACCCTTACGAGTTGGACGATCATCGACAAGCCCGGCACCTATTACGGCCAGTGCAACCAGATCTGCGGCCTCAACCACGACGCCATGCCGATCGAGATCAAGGCCGTGCCCCTGGCCGATTACATCGCCTGGACCAAGACGGCCCTGGCTACCTACACCGACAACACCGTGCCCGCCACGCCGTTGTCCTCCCCCATGCCCCGCAACCAGTTGGCCGACGCCACGCGCTGAGGAGCCTGCCTGATGTCCACCACCACGCATGACCACGCCCACGACGCCCATGGGCACCACAAGCCGAGCTTCGTCAGCCGCTGGCTGATGAGCACCAACCACAAGGATATCGGCACGCTCTACATCACCGCCGCGTTTATCGGCGCGATGGTCGGCGGCGTGCTGTCGATGATCATGCGGTTACAGTTGATGTACCCGCATAACGACATCATCACCAACGGCAATACGTGGAATGCGATCATCACCGCGCATGGTCTGATCATGATCTTCTGGTTCGTGATGCCGGCGCTCATCGGCGGGCTGGGCAACTGGTTCGTGCCGATCATGATCGGCGCGCCGGACATGGCCTTCCCGCGCCTCAACAATATGAGCTTCTGGTTCCTGGTCGCGGGCTTCGTGTTCGTGATGCTCGGTTTGTTTCTGGGTAATGGAACCGGGGCGGGGTGGACGCTTTATCCCCCGCTCGACAATGCGCAGTACTCCCCCGGCGTCGCCACCGATTTCTCGCTGTTCTCCATCCATCTGGTCGGTATTTCGTCGCTGCTGGGCGCGATCAACTTCATTGCCACCATCCTGAACATGCGCGCGCCGGGCATGACCATGCACAAGATGCCGCTGTTCTGCTGGTCCATCCTGGTCACCGCCTTCCTGCTGGTGCTGGCCATTCCGGTGCTGGCCGGCGCGGTGACCATGCTGATCATGGACCGCAATTTCGGCACCTCGTTCTTCGAGCCGGCCGGCGGCGGCGACCCGGTGCTGTTCCAGCATTTGTTCTGGTTCTTCGGCCATCCGGAAGTCTACATCATGATCCTGCCGGCCTTCGGCATTATCAGCCATGTGGTCTCCACCTTTTCCAAGAAGCCGATTTTCGGCTATCTCGGCATGGCCTACGCGATGGTCATCATCGGCTTCGTCGGCTTCGTCGTGTGGGCGCACCACATGTTCGTCTCCGCCATCAGCACCGATTCCAAGGTGTATTTCGAGGTCGCGACCCTGGTCATCGCCGTACCCACCGGCATCAAGGTGTTCTCCTGGATCGCCACGATGTGGGGCGGCTCCATCGAGTTCAAGACACCGATGCTCTGGGCCGTGGGCTTTATCTTCCTGTTCGTCATCGGCGGCGCCACCGGCATCGTGCTGGCCAATGCCAGCCTCGATCAGGAGCTGCATAACGACTACTTCCTGATCGCGCATTTCCACTACGTGCTGTCGATGGGCGCGGCCTTCGCCATCTTCGCCGGGTTCTATTACTGGATCGGCAAGATGGCCGGGCACCAATACCCCGAATTCTGGGGCAAGGTGCATTTCTGGACCTTCTTCATCGGCGTCAACCTGACCTTCTTCCCGATGCATTTCCTCGGGCTGGCGGGCATGCCGCGCCGCTATCCGGATTACGCCGACGCCTTCGCCGGGTGGAACTATGTCTCCTCGGTCGGCGCCATCATCTCCGGCCTGTCCACGCTGGTGTTCTTCTACGTGCTGTATTCGGTCTTCACCTCCAAGGAGAAGCTGGCCGATAACTACTGGGGCGAGGGCGCGACCACCCTGGAATGGGCCGTTCCCAGCCCGGCGCCGCATCACACGTTTGAAGACGTGCCGGTGATCCGCTGACGACCATGGCCACCGACCACGCCACCTTCACGCCGCATCTGGGCGCCGAGCCGGGCGATTGGCTCGCGCTGCTCAAACCGCGCGTGATCAGCCTGGTGGTGTTCACCGGGGCGATCGGGCTGTTCGTCGCGCCGGGGCATATCAACCCGGTGCTGGCGGCGGTGGCGATCTTCTGCATCGCGCTGGGGGCGGGGGCCGCGGGCGCGATCAACATGTGGTATGACCGTGACATCGACGCGATGATGCGCCGCACCACCGACCGGCCGATTCCGGCCGGACGCATCGAGGCCAGCGGCGCGTTGGGCTACGGCATCGTGCTGTCGGTGATTTCGGTGCTGCTGATGGCGATGGCCACCAACCTCGTCGCCGCCGCGGTGCTGGCCTTTTCGATTTTCTATTATGCGGTGATCTACACGATGTGGCTGAAGCGCCGCACGCCGCAGAACATCGTGATCGGCGGCGGTGCCGGGGCGTTTCCGCCGGTCATCGGCTGGGCCGCGGTTACCGGCCATGTCGGGCTGCTGCCCGTGCTGCTGTTCACCATCGTCTTTTTCTGGACCCCGCCGCATTTCTGGTCGCTCGCCCTCTACGCCGCGGGCGATTACGAAAAGGCGGGCATCCCGATGCTGCCGGTGGTCAAGGGCGCGCGCCACACCCGGCTCAACGTGCTGGTCTATTCCCTGCTGCTGGTCCCGCTCACCGTCTCGCCCTGGGTGCTCGGCCTCACCGGCCGGTTTTATGGCGGCGCGGCGCTCATCAGCAGCCTGGTCTTCGTGTATTTCTGCTGGGGCGTCTATGCAGACCAGCAAGATGCCGAGGGCAACAGCCTGACCAAGGACAAACCAGCCCGGGCCGCCTTCAAATTCTCCATCCTCTATTTGTTCGTCCTGTTCCTCGCCTGCGCGGTTGACAGGCTGATCTGACATGGCGCCCATGAATTCCACCAACGAGACCGACCGTATGCCCCGCGCCGAGATGGGCAAGCCGGACTGGACCCAGGAACAGCGCGACGAATTCATGCGCCGCCGGCGTGGGCGCAACTACCTGCTGCTCGCGGCGCTGGCGGCGTTTTGCCTGATGGTTTACGGCATCGCCATGGTGAAGCTGCATGAATACGGCCAGATGTGGTGAGCATCCGGGCCTGATAACGAGACAGAACACGAGGGGAAGTCAATGAGCGGAACGATCCACACGGCCACCGACCAGATCAAATCGACCGTCCCGCATCCATACCATCTGGTCGAGCCCAGCCTCTGGCCGCTATTCGGCGCCGCTTCGGCGATGATCACCTTCACCGGCGTCATCCTCGCGGCGCATTTCCATATCTTCTATGTGCTGGCCCTCGGCCTGCTTTGCGTCGGGACCACCATGTTTGTCTGGTGGCGCGATGTCATCGCCGAATCCCGCATCCCCGGCCTGCACAAGCTCATCACCCAGGTTGGCCTGCGCTATGGCATGGCGCTGTTCATCTCCTCTGAGGTGATGTTCTTCGTCTCCTTCTTCTGGAACTATTTCAACTACTTCTTCTATCCCGAGAAGATGGGCACGGCCTTCGCCCCGGTCTGGCCGCCGATGGGCGTCACCACCATCGACCCCTTCGCCATCCCGCTGTTCAACACCATGACGCTGCTGCTCTCCGGCACCACCATCACCTGGGCGCATCATTCGCTGCTGGAGGGTGACCGCAAGAATCTGGTGCGTGGCCTGGGGGTGACGATCCTGCTCGGCCTGATGTTCCTGTGCGGGCAGGCCTGGGAATACACGCATTCGCCCTTCCCGTTCTATCACGGCGGCATCTATGCCTCGTCCTTCTTCATCGCCACCGGCTTCCACGGGCTGCATGTGATCATCGGCACCATCTTCCTCATTGTCTGCTTCTTCCGCGCCCGCGCCGGGCAATTCACGCCGGAGCGCCATTTCGGGTTCGAGGCCGCGGCCTGGTACTGGCACTTCGTGGACGTGGTGTGGCTGTTCCTGTTCGTCTGCATCTATTATCTCGGCCGTAGCGCCATCGTCGCGGGCTGAGCCTCTGATCACAGCGTCATGACCAATACCGGCCGCTGGCGCCGGGTGCTCGGGCCGGGCATCGCGGCGCTCGTCGTGTTTTGCCTACTCATCGCGCTCGGCGTCTGGCAGTTGCACCGGCTGAAGTGGAAAGAGGGTATCATCGCGCAAATCCGCGCCGCGCAGATCGCCCCGCCGGTGCCGTTGCCCGCCAGCCCCACGCCGTATCAAAAAGTATGGATCACCGGCACCTGGCTGCCCGGTAAGGCGGCGCTCTATGGCGATGAGGTGCATGATTCGCCCACCGGCCCGGTGTCCGGCGGCGAGTTGATCATGGCCCTGCAGCGGCCGCAGGGGCAGGTGGTGCTGGTCGATCTCGGCTGGGTGCCGCAGCAAAGCCCGGCGCCGCTCACCAATCTGGCGCCCGAGGCCATCGGCTATGTGCATGCGCCCATGCACCCCAACTGGTTTTCGGGCAAAGACGACCCCGCCCATAACCTCTATTACACGCTGGACCCGGCGAGGATTGCCGCCGGGCTGGGGCTGCGAAACGTCGCGCCCTACATGCTCATCGCCATGGGGCCATTGCCGCCGCCGGGCAGCGCCGCCCCGCAACCGGCGCAGAACCTCCCCACGCCGCCGAATAACCATTATGAATACGCGCTCACCTGGTTCGGCTTCGCCGGCGTCCTGGTGTTCGAGTTCATCTTCTTCGCGCGAAAGAGATTACAGCAGCCATGACCACCGCTTATGAGCGCCTGGAGCAGAAATTCGCCCGCATCGCCGTGTTGAACGAGGCTTCGGCCATGCTGAGCTGGGATGCGGCGGCGATGATGCCCGATGGCGGGGGCGAGGCGCGCGGCGAGCAATTGGCCACCCTGGCGGGGCTGGCGCATGACATTCTCTGCGCCGAGGAGATCGGTGAGGATCTGGACGCCGCCGCCCCGGAAACCGATTGGCAGGAGGCCAATGTCGCGCTGATGCGCGACTCCTATATCCGCGCCACCGCCCTGCCGCGCGATTTGGTGGAAGCCAGCGTGCGCGCCGCCCGCGCCTGCGAGACAATCTGGCGCGCCGCCCGCGCGCGCGGCGATTTCGCCGCCGTCGCGACCGCCTTGGCCGAAATCATCAGCCTTACGCGCGAATCCGCGCAGATCCTCGGCCAGGCGCTCGGCCTTTCGCCCTATGATGCGCTGATGAGCCAGTATCAGCGCGGCATTACCGCCGCCGATGCGAGCGCCATCTTCGCGCGCTACGAAACCTTCCTGCGCGACGCTCTGCCCCGCGCCGAGGCGCTGCAAGCTGCCCACCCGCGGGAGGCGCTGCCCCCCGGCCCCTATCCCGAGGCCGTGCAGGAGGCGCTGGCCCGGCAACTCGCCGCCGCCGCCGGGTTGAATTTCACCGCTGCCCGGCTGGACCGCTCCGCGCATCCCTTTTGCGGCGGCACGCCCACCGATATCCGCATCACCACCCGCTATGACGAAGCCGATTTCGCCTCGGCCCTCACCGGCGTGCTGCACGAGACCGGCCATGCGCTATATGAACAGAACCTCCCCGCCGCCTTCCGCCGGCAGCCGGTGGGCGAGGCCGCGGGCATGGCGGTGCATGAAAGCCAATCGCTGATTATCGAGATGCAGGCGGTGCGGTCCGACGCCTTCCTCTCGCACCTCGCCCCCATCCTCACCACCGCCTTTGGCAAACCCGTCACCGTGCCCGCGCTCAAGCACAGGCTGCGCCGGGTGGCGCGCAGCTTCATCCGCGTCGAGGCCGACGAGTTGACCTACCCGGCCCATGTGCTGCTGCGCTTCCGGCTGGAGCAGGCGCTGCTGCGCGGCGATCTCGCCGTGGCCGACCTGCCCGGCGCCTGGAACGAGGGCTTCACCGCCCTGCTCGGCATCACCCCGCCCGACGATGCGCAAGGCTGCCTGCAGGACATCCACTGGTATGACGGCGCGATTGGCTATTTCCCCTCCTACACGCTGGGCGCGATGGCGGCGGCGCAGCTGATGGCGGCGGCGCGCAAGGCGCTGCCCGAGCTGGACGCCCAGCTCGCGCGGGGCGATGTCTCGCCGCTCATCGGCTGGCTGGCCACGCATGTGCATGCGCTGGGCGCCAGCCTCGGCTTCAACGAGATCCTCACCGCCGCCACCGGCGAACCGCTCAACCCCGCGCATTTCGAGGCGCATCTGGCCGCGCGTTATCTCACCTGAAGCGCCTGTCCGGCGGCGTGGCCGCTGGCCCAGGCCCATTGGAAATTATAGCCGCCGAGCCAGCCAGTCACGTCCACAGCCTCGCCGATGAAGAACAGCCCCGGTACGGCGCGGCTCTCGCAGCTCTTCGAGGCCAGCGCTGCCGTATCCACGCCCCCGGCCGTCACTTCCGCCTTGGCGAAGCCCTCATTGCCCGTGGGGGTGAACACGCAGCGGTTCAGCTTTTCGCCCAAAGCGCGCAGGGCCTTGTCCGGCAGATCCGCCATGTTGCGCGCCTCCGCCCCGGCGAAATGCGCCGCCAGCCGCACGGGCAGATGCTCCGCCAGCACCGTTTTCAGCGCCGCTTTCGCCCGCCGCGCCTTGGCCTCCAGCAGGGCCTCCGCCGCCCGCAGCCCGGGGCAGAAATCCACAGTAAAGCCCTCGCCGGGCGCGAGATAGGAGGAGATTTGCAGCACCGCCGGGCCGGACAGGCCGCGATGCGTGAATAACAGGCTCTCCTCGAACCGCGCTTTGCCCGCGCCGATCCGCACGGGGGCGGACACGCCCGCCAGCGTCTCCATCCAGCCGACATCCTGCGCGCCGAAGGTGAGCGGCACCAGCGCCGGGCGCGGCGGCACCACCGCATGGCCGAAGCGCTTGGCCGCCTCATAAGCAAACCCGCTGGCGCCGAGCTTGGGAATCGACAGCCCGCCAGTGGCGATGACCAGGTTGCGCGCGCTCACCCGCCCGGCGGATGTCTCCAGCACAAACGCGCCGTCATGCGAGATCTCGCGCACCGCCATGCCCAGCCGCAACGAGGCTCCCGCGCTCAAATCCAGCAGCATGTCCAAAATCTGCCGCGCGCTGCCATCGCAAAACAACTGCCCGAGGGTCTTCTCGTGATAGGCAATGCCGTAGCGCTCGACCAGCGCGATGAAATCCCGGGGCGTGAACCCGGCCAGCGCGGATTTGCAGAAATGCGGATTGGCCGAGAGGAAATTCTCGGCCCCCACCTTCATGTTCGTAAAATTGCAGCGCCCGCCGCCAGAAATCAGGATCTTCCGGCCCGGCTCTGGCGCATGGTCGAGCACCAGCACGCGCAAACCCCGCCTTGCCGCCACGCCCGCGCAAAACAGCCCGGCCGCGCCCGCGCCGATCACCGCGGCATCATAGATTCCATTCATCCGCCGCTTTTAGCCCCGGCTGCCGGCGAGGCGCAAAAACTGCCGCACGGCGGGCGAGGCCTCGGCCCGCCGGCTGGCGAGCATCAGCTCGGAGATCAGCTCCACCCCCTCCACCGGGCGCAGCACCGTGCCGGGAATGCGGACATTCACCGCGTTTTCGGGAATCAGCCCTACCCCCAGCCCAGCGGCGACGGCGGTGAGCACGGTGAGAAAATCGCGCACCGGGGCCAGGATTTCGGGCGTGAACCCGCCCGCCTCGCCGAGCATGCGGATGCGCGCCAGGAATCCGGCCGCCTCGCCGAAATAGGGCACGATGAATTTCGCCCCCTTCAAATCCGCCGGCCGCAGCGCCGCCTGCGCGGCCAGCTTGTGGTCCTCGGGCAGGGCGATGTGCAGCGCGTCCCGCTGCAACGGCGTCACCTTCACCTCCACCGGGTAATCCGCCCGCGCGCGCAGAAAGCCGAGATCCAGCCGCCCGGCGGCGATTTCCTCCAGCTGGCGCGGCGTTTCCATCTCGCGCAGCCGCACCTCCACCCCCGGCGCCACCGCCCGGTAGCGCCGCACCAGCGACGACACCACGCCCCCCCAGGCGGCGGAGGCGACAAAGCCGATTTCCAGGCCGCCGATCTCGCCCCGCGCCGCGCGCCGCCCAATGGTCTCGCCGCGCTCCGCCTGGCGCAAGATCGCCCGCGCCTCGGGCAGAAACAGCGCGCCGGTCGCGGTCAGCGACACCGAGGAGCGCTTCGCCCGGTTGAACAGCTTACCGCCCAGCGCTGTCTCCAGCCCGGCAATCAGCCGCGACACGCCCGATTGCGTGGTGCCCAGCCGGTCAGCGGCGCGGGCGAAATGCAGTTCCTCGGCGAGGATTTCAAAGCAGCGGAGCTGGCGGAGTTCCATGTGTCTGCTTTAATGCGGATTTTGTATCAAAATCAATTTTTAATCTGTTTGAAGCGTGGCGCGCTTTGCCGCAAAACAGCGTAGCAATTTTGGGAGACCGTCATGACCAAGGGTAAATTGTCCAATTTCGACTGGGCCGACGCGCTGAAGCTGGAAACGCTGCTGACCGAGGATGAGCGCGCCATCCGCGACGCCGCCCATGCTTACGCGCAGGACAAGCTGCAACCGCGCGTGCTCACCGCCTATCGCGAGGAGCGCTTCGACCGCGAGGTGATGAATGAGCTGGGCGAGCTGGGCCTGCTCGGGCCGACGCTCTCCACCCATGGCTGCGCCGATGTCTCCTATGTCGCCTACGGCCTGATCGCGCGCGAGATCGAGCGCGTGGATTCCGGCTACCGCTCCGCCTTCTCGGTGCAGTCCTCGCTGGTGATGTACCCGATCTACGCCTTCGGCTCCGACGCGCAGAAGGATAAATATCTGCCCAAGCTGCGCACCGGCGAGTGGGTGGGCTGCTTCGGCCTCACCGAGCCCGATGCCGGGTCCGACCCCGCCTCCATGCGCACCCGGGCCAAGAAGGTCGATGGCGGCTATCTGCTCTCCGGCTCCAAGACCTGGATCTCCAACTCCCCGATCGCCGATGTGTTCGTGGTCTGGGCCAAGGACGATGCCGGCGATATCCGCGGCTTCACCATCGAGAAGGGCGCCAAGGGCCTCACCGCGCCCAAGATTGAAGGCAAGCTCTCGCTTCGCGCCTCCATCACCGGCATGATCATGCTGGACGAGGTGTTCGTCCCCGATGAGGCGATGTTGAACGTGAAGGGCCTGCGCGGCCCGTTCTCCTGCCTCAACAACGCCCGCTACGGCATTGCCTGGGGCGTGCTCGGCGCGGCCGAATTCTGCTTCCATGCCGCGCGCGACTATACGCTGGGCCGCAAGATGTTCGGCCGCCCGCTGGCCGCCACGCAGCTCATCCAGAAGAAGCTCGCCGATATGCAGACCGAGATCACGCTTGGTCTGCACAGCGCCCTGCAACTCGGCCGCCTGCTCGATGCCGGCGAGGCCGCGCCGGAGATGATCTCGCTGCTCAAGCGCAACAATTGCGGCAAGGCGCTGGATATCGCCCGCCAGGCGCGCGACATCCATGGCGGCAACGGCATCGCCGATGAGTATCACGTGATGCGCCACATGGTGAATTTGGAGACGGTGAACACCTATGAGGGCGCGCATGACGTGCATGCTCTGATCCTGGGCCGCGCCATCACCGGTCTGGCGGCGTTCTGAGCATGGGCCCGCTCGCCGGCATCAAGGTGCTCGACCTCAGCCGCGTTCTGGCTGGCCCCTGGGCCAGCCAGGTCTTCGCGGATCTGGGCGCCGAGGTGATCAAGATCGAGCGCCCAGGCGCGGGGGATGACACCCGCGCCTGGGGGCCGCCTTTCGTGCCGGAGAGCGGGATGAGCGCCTATTTCCTCTGCGCCAACCGCGGCAAGAAATCCGTCACCATCGACATGGGCAAACCCGAAGGCCAGGCGCTGATCAAGCGCCTCGCGGCGCAGAGCGATGTGGTGCTGGAGAATTTCAAATTCGGCGGGCTGGCCAAGCTCGGCCTGGGGCCAGAGCAGCTCTGCGCCCTCAACCCGCGCCTCGTCTATTGCTCCATCACCGGCTTCGGCCAGACCGGCCCCTACCGCCACCGCGCCGGGTATGACTTCCTGATGCAGGGCATGGGCGGGCTGATGAGCGTGACCGGCGAGCCCGAGGGCGAGCCGATGAAGGCGGGCGTCGCGGTGGTGGATGTGTTCACCGGCATGTATGCCGCCACGGCGGTGCTGGCGGCGCTGCTGGAGCGCGCGCAAAGCGGCCAGGGCCAGCACATCGATCTGGCGTTGTTCGACGTGCAGATCGCCACCATGGCCAATCAGATTTCCAGCTATCTTGTCTCCGGCCAGCAGCCCACGCGCCTTGGCAACGCGCACCCCTCCATCGTGCCCTATCAGGTCTTTGCCTCGGCGGATGGTTATCTGATCCTGGCAGTGGGCAATGACGACCAGTTCAGCCGCTTCGTGGCGCTGGCCGGGGCGCCGGAGCTGGCCGCCGATCCGCGCTTCGCCACCAACCCCGAGCGCGTGCGCAACCGTGCCGCGCTGGTCCCGATTTTGGAAAAGCTGCTGCTGCAACGCACCACCAAGGCGTGGTCCGAGGTGCTGGAGGAAGCCGGCGTGCCCGGCGGACCGATCAACCGCTTCCCCGATCTCGACGAGGACCCGCAGGTGCAGGCGCGCGGCATCTTCAACGAGCTTGGTGATGGCATGCGCGCCGTCGCCAACCCGATGCGTTTCTCGCGCACCCCGGCCGATGACAAGCGCCAGCCTCCGGCGCTGGGCGGGGCCACCGACGAGGTGATGGCCGAACTCGGACTCACGGCGGATGAAGTCACCGCCCTGCGCGCCGCCAAGATTATCTGATTTGGCTCATTCCCGCGCCCAGGCGGCGCGGATCTGCTCCGGCGAGGCCCCGAACCAGCGCTTGCAGGCGCGCGAGAACGGGCTGAGCTCGGCATAGCCCAGCAGTTGCGCGATGCTGGAGAGCGACAGATGCGGCAGGCGCAGATAGCTCTCGGCCAGGCTGCGCCGCACATCCTGCACCGACCCGGCATAGGTCAGGCCGAGATCGCTCAGCCGCCGCTGCAGCGTCCAGCGCGCCACGCCCAGCGCCGCGGCGACATTCTCCATTGGCGGCGAGCCCTCGGGCAGGCGCGAGCGGATTTCGGCGCGAAGCCGGTCCGGCAGCGGCACCACGCCGCGGGGCAAACGGCGCATGAAGGCCTCGGCCAGCAGGCGCGAAAACGCGGCCGCATCGGCGCCCGGCATCGGGCGGCGCAGATCGCCGGGGTTGAACACCAGCGCATTGGTGCGCTGACCAAAGAACACCGGCGCGCCGAAAATCTCCTCATGCGCTGCGGCGTCGGGCGGGGCGGGGTGCTCGAAATGCACCTCCTCGGGCGTGAAATGGCGGCCATAGGCCTGGCGCAGCAGGTTTTGGAACATGGCGATGGAGAGTTCCGCATCCTGCCGCCGGTCGAAGATCCGCCAGTCCAGAATCCGGTATTCCAGCCGCAGCAGCCCGCCTTCGGCCTGCAACCGCACCTCGCTGGCCTCCTGGTGCAGCGGGAAGAGGTCGGCGAATTGCCGCAGCGCCGTGCCCACGCTCGGCGCCGCCAGCGCGATATCGCCCACCAGCCCATGGCTGGAGGCGGGGAATTGCCCGCCATAGCGCAGGCCGAAATCCGCGCGTCCGCTCACCCGCGCGGCGCGTTCCATCATATCCACATAGGCGGCGAGCGAGATGCTGCCATCCGTCTCGGCGTTCAGCGTACTGGCGTCGATCCCCGCCGGACCCATGATCCGGTCGGCATCCGCCCCCAACTGGGACAGAAACGGCAGCAGCCCCGCCGTGGCGACCATTGCCACCTGCGCCCCCTGGGCTGTTCTGGCCATATGGCTCATCCTGGTTCAACTCCGCAGCGTTGGCGGTGTGATGTGGTTTTTCCTCTTGGCCGAGACCCTAGAACGCCGCAGATTACCGCGCAACCCGTCCCGATTCCCCGATCAGCTTTTGCGCCAGCAGCACCGGCACGGCGGTGAACAGGATGATCGCGAACACCACCACATTCACCTCGGGCAATTGCTGCCCCAGGCGGATGGCACCGAAAATCCATAGCGGCAGCGTGTTTTGCGCCCCGGCGGTGAAGGTGGTCACGATCACCTCGTCGAAGGACAGCGCGAAAGCCAGCAACGCCCCGGCGCCGATCGCGCTCGCCATCATCGGCAATTGCACGAGGCGGAAGGTGCGGAACGCATCGGCGCCGAGATCGGCCGAGGCCTCGGTGAGCGAGCGCGGCATCCGCCGCAGCCGGGCGACGACGTTGTTGTAAACGATCACCACGCAAAACGTGGCGTGCCCGGCCACGATCGTCCAGAACGACAGATTGATGCCCCAGAACGCAAAATACGAGGCCAGCGCCATGCCGGTGAGGATTCCGGGCAGGGCGATCGGCAGCACGGCGATGAAGCTGACCACCTCCTTGGCGGCGGATTTCATCCGCGCCACCGCCATCGCCGCCAGCGTGCCGAACAGGATCGCCATCACCGTCGCCAGCGCCGCGACCTGCAACGACAGCGTCAGCGCTTGGCGGACCGCCTCGTCATTCCAGGTATCGGCGAACCAGTGCAGCGCGAACCCGGCGATCGGCCAACTCGGGATCGGCGCCGCCGAGAAGGCATAGACGATGATGATCACGATGGGCAGGAACAGGAACGCCATGATCGCGGCCACCGCCGCCCAAACGAGAGTCTCAGAGCGCATCGAAAGCCCCCAGCCGCCGGGCGATCAGCAGAAACACGGCCATGACCCCGAGCGGCAGCGCGGCATAAGCCGCGGCGAAGGGGATGTTGTTGGTAACGCCGACATTGGAATACACCACATTGCCGATGAAATCGGAGCCTTCGCCGCCGACCAGCATCGGCGTCACGTAATCGCCGAGGGTGAGCGAGAAGGTGAAGATCGCCCCCGCCACCATGCCCGGCAGCGCCATGGGCAGCATCACGCGGCGGAAGGTCGCCAGACCATGCGCACCGAGATCGGCCGAGGCTTCGAGCAGGCTGGGCGGAATCCGCTCCACCGCCGCCGCCACCGGCAGAATCATGAATGGCAGCCAGAGATAGGAGAACACGATCCACATCGCCCAGTTGGAGTAGCCGATATGCAGGCCGGGCAGGCCGATCGCCTTCAGCCCCCAGTTCAGCAACCCATCATGGGCCAGGATCAGCCGCCACGCATAAACGCGGGCGAGGTAGCTCGACCAGAGCGGCACCATCACCATCGCCATCAGCGCCGCGCGCAAGCGCGGCCCGGCCAGGCGGATCATCGCGTAAGCCACCGGCCAGGCGAGCGTGATATCGGTGAGCGTCACCGCCGTGGCGATGCCGATCGTGCGCAGCCCGATCCGCGTATAGACCGGGTCGGCCAGTAATTGCTGGAAATTCGTGAAGGAAAAACCGGGGATCAGATTGCCGCTGAGGCTGTCCACCGTCCAGAACGAGGTGACGAACAGCGCGCCGATCGCGGCCAGATACAGGCCGGCGAACCAGAGTGCCGGCAGGCCGAGCAGGGCGGCATTCGCCGCCCCCTCATGCCGCCAGCCGAATGCGGAGAGAAACCGCCGCATCATCAGCCCTTGATGTTCTGCCACTCACGCTGCCAGGCGCTGTAGTCCAGGCAATCATGCTTGCCATTGCCACAGTCCGGAAGCGGAGTTTTCCAGAATTTGATGGAGTCGAAATAGCTTGCCGGGGCGTTCGCGTGATACTGCGCGCAAGAGCCGGGCTGCTGTGCGTCCATTTCCTTGCAGGCCAGGGTGTTCGCCGGGGTCTCGCCGAAATAGATCGCCTGTTCCGCCTGCACTTTCGGCGTCGTCACCCAGTTGATCCACTCATAGGCGCAGTTGGGGTGCGGGGCCTTGGCCGAGATCATCCAGGTATCCGCCCAGCCTGTGGCGCCTTCCTGCGGAATCGTATCCGCCACCGCCACCTTGGCGGCTTGCAGCGTGTTGGTCTGATACGGCCAGGCCGCGCCCACCACCGCGTCGCCCGAGGTGAAGAGCTGGATCTCGTCGGAGGCCAGCGCCCAATATTTCTTGATTAGCCCGGACTGCGCCTTCAGCAGCTTCACCACCGCGTCCATCTGCGTCTGGTTCAGCTCATACGGGTCGGTGATGCCCAGCGATGGATCGGTCTTGGACAGATACAGCGCGGCATCGGCGATCTGGATCGGGTTATCCGGCACCGTGATCTTGCCCTTGTATTTCGGATCATAGATCACGCTCCACGACGTCGGCGCCGAGGCGAACACCTTGGTGCTGTAGAGCAGCGTGTTCGGGCCCCATTCATAGGAAACCCCGTAATGCACCCCGCCCACCGTATTGAAATCCGGGCTTTGCAGCTGCGGAATGAAATTCTTCCAGGCCGGGATCAGCGCGATGTTGATCGGCTGCACGTTGTGCCCATAGATCAGCCGCAGCGTGGCATCGCCCGAGGCGGAGACGACATCGTACTGATCGCCGCCGCCCGAGCGCATCAGCGCCACCATCTCGTCCGACGAGCCGGCATATTTCGCATGCACCTGGCAGCCCGTGGCGGCTTCGAACGGTTTCACCCAGTCATCCTGGGCATAGCCTTCCCAGGCGACGACGTTCAGCACGCCCTCGCCCTTGCCGATGGCCTGCAACGGCTCCATCGCCGCCGCCCCTTGTGCGAACGGCAGCGATACGGACAAGCCCAGCGCCAGCCGTCCGATCGTCTTTCTCACAACGTCCTGCATCATGTCTCTCCCTAGTTGCCGATTTTTCGTGCCGCGTCGCGCGGCCAGACCGCCAGCACGGCATCGCCCGCCGCCAGGCGCAAACGCTCGCCCACGGGCAAGGCGTTGCTTTCCATCACGTTAAGGCTGGTGCCGTCGGCCAGCGCCACCTGATAGCGCGTCACCGCGCCCAGATAGGTCGCCTCGCGCACCACGCCCGGTTGCGCCGCGTGGTTTTCCGGCGCCTCCGCCCCCGCCGCCAGCAGCCGCACTTTTTCCGGCCGCAGCAGTGTGCTGCCTCCCAGCAGGTTGGAGCTGCCCACGAAATCGGCCACGAACACGCTGGCCGGGCGTTCATACAGGTCGAACGCCGTGCCGATCTGTTCGATCCGCCCTTGCGAGAACACCGCGATCCGGTCGCTCATTGAAAGCGCCTCATCCTGGTCGTGCGTCACGTAGATAAATGTGATGCCGGTCTCGTGCTGCAAGCGTTTCAGTTCGGTCTGCATCTGGTGGCGCAGCTTCAAATCCAGCGCGCCGAGCGGCTCGTCCAGCAGCAGCACGCGCGGCTTGTTCACCATCGCGCGCGCCAGGGCCACGCGCTGGCGCTGCCCGCCGGAAAGCTGGGCCGGCTTGCGCCCGGCGAAATCGGCCAGTTGCACGGCGGCCAGCGCCTTTTCGGCCTCGGCATGGGCCTCGGCTTTCGGCATGTTCTTGGCGCGCAGCCCGTAGGCCACGTTTTCCACCAGGGTGAGATGCGGAAACAGCGCGTAATCCTGAAACACGGTGTTCACCGCGCGGGCGAAGGGGGGCAGCGCGGCCACGTCCTGGCCATCGAGCATGATCCGCCCCTTGTCGGGCCGCTCAAACCCCGCGATCAGCCGCAGCGTCGTGGTCTTGCCCGAGCCCGAGGGGCCGAGGAGGGTGAAGAACTCACCCGCATACACGGTGAGATCGAGCTGCGCCAAAGCCACCGCGGCGCCATAAGATTTGGCGACAGCTTCAAGTTGCACGATGGGCTGTTTCGCGGTCTGCAAATCTGTCTCCCTTTTTAACTATGCCACGCTGCCACGGTTTCGCCCCTCGCGGGTTGACCGCCGAGCACAATCCGCCCTGTGCTCCGTGGTCAACAAGGTGCTGGCGGGTCTGGCTGATAATCGGCCCATAATCAGGAGGAGTTACCATGTCGAACAACCTGAAATTCTACATCAACGGCCAGTGGGTGGACCCGGTTGCGCCGAACCGCATCCCGGTCATCGATCCCTCGACCGAGCAGCCCTTTACCGAGATCTCGGGCGGTTCCAAGGCCGATGTCGACAAAGCCGTGGCCGCGGCCCGCGCTGCCTTCAAGACCTTCTCCAAAACCAGCAAGCAATACCGGCTGGACCTGCTGAAGCGCTGCCTGGAGATTTACAACCGCCGCTACGACGATATCGCCGAAGCTTGCACGCGCGAGATGGGCGCGCCGCTCTCCTTCTCCAAGGAGGCGCAGGTCTGGGTCGGCCAGGGGCATTTCCAGGCGCTGATCGACAAGCTGGAGACCTTCGAGTTCTTCGAGACCCGCGGCACCACCCGCGTGGCGCTGGAGCCGATCGGCGTGTGCGGCCTCATCACCCCCTGGAACTGGCCGCTGAACCAGATCGTCTGCAAGGTCGCCCCGGCCATCGCGGCGGGCTGCACCATGGTGCTCAAACCCTCCGAGATCGCGCCCACCAACGCCATCATCTTCGCCGAGATCATGCATGCGGCCGGGGTGCCGGCGGGCGTGTTCAACCTCGTCAACGGCACCGGCCCGGATGTGGGGCAGAAACTGGCCGAACACCCGGATGTGGACATGATGTCCTTCACCGGCTCCACCCGCGCGGGCATCATCGTGGCGCGTGAATCGGCCAACACGGTCAAGCGCGTCTGCCAGGAGCTGGGCGGCAAATCCGCCAACATCCTGCTGCCGGACGTCGATCTTGACGACGCCGTGCGCAAGGGCATCGGCGCCTGCTTCATCAATTCCGGCCAGTCCTGCGACGCCGCCACCCGCATGCTGGTGCCCCGCGCCCTGCACGACAAGGCGGCGGAGATCGCGGCGGATGAAGCCGCCAAGCAGACCACCGGCAACCCGTGGGAGGCCGGCACTGTGCTCGGCCCACTGGTCAGCCAGATGCAGTGGGACAAGGTGCAGCGCTTGATCAAGGCGGGCATCGACGAAGGCGCCACCCTGGCCTGCGGCGGCCTGGGCAAGCCCGAGGGGCTGAACCAGGGCTATTACGCAAAGCCCACCGTGTTCGCCAATGTGCAGCCGGGCATGACCATCGAGAAGGAGGAGATCTTCGGCCCCGTGCTCAGCATCATCCCCTATGACACGCTGGAGCAGGCCATCGAGATCGCCAACGACACCGTGTACGGCCTCGCCGCCTATGTGCAGAGCCAGGATCTGAACAAGGCCCGCGAGGTGGCGGCTGAAATGCGCGCCGGCTCGGTGTACATCAACTACCCCGATCTGGACTTCTTCGCCCCCTTCGGTGGCTACAAGCAGTCCGGCAATGGGCGTGAATACGCCGATTTCGCGCTGCATGATTTCCTGGAGATCAAGGGCATCGTCGGCTACGGCAACCCGTAACCCCACCCGCCGCCGCGCCGGGTTCGCCCGGCGCGGGGCCTCTCACCGCCAGGCTTTGGCGCGGCGCACCGCCTCGGCGAAGCGGTCGCGCCAGGGGGCGGAATCGGTGCCATCCGGCGCCACGATCCGCACCGCGCCGGGCCGCGCCACCTCGCCTCCCGCCGCCAGCGCCGCGCAGCCAAACGCGGTCAGCTCGTCGAATTCCGGGCAGGCGATCTCGCGCGCCAGCGCATTGGCCAGAAACCGCAGGAAGTAGCGGCTGCGGGTCAGCCCGCCATCCACCGAGATCCGCCCGCCCACCGGCACCCGGGCATCCATCGCACGCACCACCTCGGCCGTGCGCAGCGCGATCCCCTCGAGCAGCGCCTGGGCCAGATCGCGCCGGGTCGTCGCCGCGCTCATGCCCACCCACAACGCCGCGGCCGAGCGGTCCCAATGCGGGCAGGCCAGCCCCGAGAGCGCGGGCACGAAGGCCAGCCCCCGGCTGATCGCGGGCGGCGTCTCGAATTCATCCAAGTCCGCGAAGGACTCGAACAGCCCCAGGCGCTGCGCCCATTCCACCGCCGCCCCGGCATCGTACACGCCGCCATCCACGGCATAGGTGCTCACCCCGCCGCGCCGCCACGCCACGGTGGGCAGCAGCCCCTGCTCGGGCGCGCGCACGATCTCGGCCCCCGTCACCGCCAGGGTGAAGGCGCCGGTGCCGAAGGTGATCTTGGCATCGCCCGGCGCGCGGCAGCCATGGCCGTACAACGCCGCCTGCTGGTCCACCACCGAGGCCCGCACCGGCACGTCGTCGATGCGCCCGAAATCCCCCACCGTGTCGCGGATCTCGGGCAGCGCCTCCATCGGCACGCCGAAAACCCGGCAGAGTTCGGCGTCCCATTGCCCGGTGGCGAGGTTCATCAGCGAGGTGCGCGAGGCGGTGGTGACATCGGTGGCGAACTCCCCGGCCAGCCGGTCGAGGAAGAAGGCGTCGGTGGTGCCCAGGCGCAGCCGTCCGGCGGCCAGGGCCGTGCGCGCGGCGGGGATGTTGCGCAGGATCCAGGCCAGTTTGCTGGCCGAGAAATACGCATCCAACGGCAGCCCGGCCCGCGCCAGCGTCTCGGCCTCCGCCCCGGTTTCGCGCAGCGCCTCGACCTCCGCCGCCGTGCGGTTATCCTGCCATACGATCACCGGGCTCAGCGCGGCGCCGGTCAGCTTGTCCCAGGCCAGGCAGCTTTCGCCTTGGTTGGCGATGCCGATCGCCGACGCTGCTCCCGCTGCGTCCAGACAGGCGCGGATATTGGCCAGCAGCTCCTCCGGATCATGTTCCACCCAGCCGGGGCGCGGGTGGTGCTGCGCGTGCCGCACGGCGTGGACGATGCGCGCCTGCCCGTCCCGCAGCCGCAGCGCGCGCGTGCTGGTGGTGCCCTGGTCGATGGCGACGATGCTCACGGCACAATCTCCACCACCAGCTGCCGTGCCTCGCGCGGCGGGCGCATCTCGTCCAGCTCGATCAGGATGCGCCGCTCCGGCCGCGTGGAGATGCGCCGCTTATATAGCACGGCCTCCTCGGAGCTGACGCGCAACCGGCCCGAAATCGCGGCCTCGACCCGCAATTGCAGCCGCCCGCGCAGCGGCGTCACCCGCGCCAGACGCTGCGGCACCACGAATTTCACGCCCTCGCCCGCGACGATATTGATCGACTCCTCCATCGCCGGCAGTCCGCCCGCGAGATCATCGGCGATATACCCACCGATCGCCGCCCCTTCACGGAAGCTCCACCCGGCGGTTTCGATCGGGCGGAGCAGATTCCCTGCGGCGAAATACGCGCCGTCCGAGCAGCGCCCATATTGGTCGATCACAGGGCCAAGGCTGCCGGGATCCAGCGCCAGATGGCTGAGCCGGGCGAGGCTGGCCTCGGGCAGGAACCGTCCGGTCAGCAGCACGCCGTCGCAGGTCAGCTCCCGCCCGCCGCGCAGCCGCACCGCCTCCACCCGGCCATGGCCCCGGATCTCTTCGATGCCGTCGTTGAAATAGGTGGGAATGCCGAGCAGCTTCGGGAACAGCCCGAGCGGCCAGCGCGCCACCGGGCGGGCCCCGGCCTCGACCACCGCTACCGGCCGGATACCATGGCTCCGGCAGGTGGCCAGGGCTGAGAGCCCCACCAGCTCGGTGCCCACCACCACCGGACGGCGGAACGGGGCGAGCCCGTGCAGATGCACATAGGCCTGCAAGGCGCCGGTGTTGAGCACGCCGAGCGGCCTGTCTCCGCCGACGAAGCGTGCGGCGCGCGGCGCCTCCCGCGCGCCAGTGGCCAGCAGCACGCGCCGTGCGCGGATGGTGGCCGCGCCGTTGGGGGTGGCCGCCTGCACCACGCCGCCCGGCTGCAGCGCCGTCACCGAATATCGCGGCAGGATTTCCACCCCGGCTTCTTCCGCCAGGGCGGCGAGGCGGCGCGCATAGGCCGGGCCGGTGAGAATGCGCCCGAACTCCCGCAGGCCGAAGGGCGGATGCCCGCAATGGCGCGGCACGCCGCCCAGCACCGCCTCGCGCTCCAGGATCGCCACGCGCCGCACCCCGCGCGCCTTCAGCGTCAGCGCCGCCGCGATGCCCGCTGGGCCGCCGCCGATGATCGCCACGTCAAGCATGTTCTGCCCCCACCGCCAGCGGGTCGGCAAAGCGGCCGAGCGTGATCTCCGCCAGCCGCGCGTTGCAATAGAAGCCCTGGCAGCGGCCCATCCCGGCGCGGGTGCGCCGCTTCAGCCCGCCGTAATCCTGCGCGGGCAGCGGGCCGTCCAGCGCCGCCTCGATCTCGCGCTTCGTCACCATCTCGCAATGGCAGACGATCTCGCCATAGCCGGGGCTTTGCCAGTCGCGCGGGCCATGCTCGGCCAGCCGCGGCGCCTGCGGCCAGAGGGGCGCGGCGGGCGCGGCATGCGGCCTGGCATAGAGCCGCCAGGCCTGTTGCGCCAAGCCCAGCGCCGCGGTCAGCCCGGTGGAGCGGATGCCGCCCAACACGATGTAATGGCGCTCCGCCTCAACCCGCACGCGGTATTCCTTGCGCTCGGTGGCCGGGCGGATGCCCGCATACACGGCGGTCACCGGCATCCCCGCCAAAGCCGGCACCAGCTCCGCCGCCTTGTCGGCCAACATGCGCAGGGTCGGCTCATCCACGGCGGCGCGCTCGCGCGACTCCTGTTCCTCCGCCGTCGGCCCCACCAGCAGATTACCAAACGCCGTGGGCGTGACCACGATCCCCTTGGTCCGCTCGGTGGGCACTGGCAGCAGGATGGTGCGCAGCAGCTTCGCCGCCGCCTTGTCGAACACCACGAACTGCCCCTTGCGCGGCTTGATGCTGAAGGCGGTGGCGCCGGTCAGGCGCTCATCCACCACATCGCCATACAGCCCGGCGCAGTTGATCACATAGGCGGCCTCCACCGGCCCGCCGCTGGTCTCCAGCCGCCACGCCCCATCCGCGAAGCGGCCGCCCAGCACCTCGGTATGGCGCCGCACCTCGCCGCCATTGGCCAAAGCCTGCAAGACATAGGCGAGCGGCGCGCTCCACGGGTCGATGACATGTTCGCGCGGCACCAGCGCCCCGCCCAGCACGCGCCCGGAGAGTTCCGGCTCGCGCGCCAGCACCTCGGCGCGGGTCAGCAGCCGCACATCCGCCGCGCCATTGCCATGCGCCTGCGCGACAATCCCGGGCAGTTTCGCCAGCTCCTCCTCCGTCCAGGCGGCGACGATGGCGCCCGTCTCCAGCACCGGCAGGCGCAGCCGCTCGCGGATCTCCATGTATTCGGCGTAACCCGCCTGCATGCAGGCGAGTTCCAGGCTGTCCGGCGGCGCGTCGAACCCGGTGTGCAGGATGGCGCTGTTGCCCTTGCTGGCGCCGGAGAGGATATCGGCGCCCTTTTCCAGCAGCACCACCTTCGCGCCCTCCAGCACGAAGCGCCGCGTCACCGCGCAGCCGACGACACCGCCCCCCACAATCGCCACATCAAACATGCCGCCGAGCGTCATCCCGCCCTGTTGCGCTGTCAACCGCTTTTCCCCATAGCCAAAACGCCACGCGCAATTATATTGCGTACAAACCTGTCAGATATTGGGATTTTATGCAGACCGAGACCGAAGCCCTCAGCCTCGATGAGATCGACCGGAAAATCATCGCCGAACTTCAGGCCGATGGCCGCATGACGAATGTGGAACTGGCCCGCCGCGCTGGCATTTCGCCGCCGCCCTGCCTGCGCCGCGTGCGCCGGCTGGAGGAGGCCGGCTACATCCAGGGCTATCACGCGCAGACCGACGCGCAGAAGCTCGGCTGGCAGATCTCCTTTTTCGTCATCGTCGGGCTGGAGAGCCAGAAACATTCGGTGCTGGAGGCGTTCGAGGCCCTGGTGGCGACCTGGCCGGAAGTGCGCGAATGCCACATGATCCGTGGCGGCGGCGATTTCCTGCTGCGCCTGGTGGCGCGCGACGCCGCGCATGAAAACCAGCTCACCGCCCGCCTCACCAACGCCCCCAACGTGGCCAAGGTGCAGACGCTGCAAACCATCCGCACCAGCCGCGCCCTTACGGGTGTGCCGATGGACAAGCCGAATGGGTGAGTTGGCGGTCCTGCTCGCGGCGCTGGCGGTGGGGCTCGCCTGCCGGATCATCCCCGCGCAACTGCCTTACGTCTTTCCGTTCGTGTTCAACCCGCTGGAATTCCTCGGCTGCTGGTTGGTGGCGCTGTGGTATTGGCGCGGGCTGCGGCGCGCGCCGGTGCGCCCCAGCCGGCTGCGGCAAGCGTTCTTCCTCGCCGGTCTGGCCGGGATTTACTTCGTGCTGCAAACGCATTTCGAATATGTCTCGCAGCATATGTTTTTCCTCAACCGGGTGCAGGCGGTCACGCTCGGCATGGCCGCGCCATTCGGCATCGCCATCGGCTGGATGGGCGAGGTGCTGGCGCTGGGCGCGCCGGGCTGGGTGGTGCGCGCCGCCGCCGCCGCCTGGGCGCGGCTGCGCTGGCTGAGTCATCCGGTGCCGGCCACCCTGATTTTTCTCACCAGCACCGATCTCTGGCTGATCCCGCCCGTGCATTTCGCCGCCATGCTCAACCCGCGGCTTTACGCGGTGATGAACATCTCCTGCCTGCTTGGCGGGCTGCTGTTCTGGCTGATGGTGCTGGACCCGCGGCCCAAACCGCCCGCGCGCTTTGGCTATCTCACCCGCGCGGCCACCGGGTTCCTGGTGATGTTTCCGCAGATCGCGGTGAGTGCCTACATCGCGCTGTCAACGGTCGATCTCTACCCGTTTTACACGCTGTGCGGACGGTTGATCCCGTCGATCTCAGCGACAAACGACCAGATGCTGGGCGGGCTGATCCAGTGGATTCCGCCGGGGATGATGAACACCGCGGCGCTGGTCATCGGCCTGAATTCGCTGCGTCTGGCCGAAGCCGAGGCGGATAAGCATTTCGTGCCCCCGCCAGGGGCGAAAATCTATGAGGCGAAATGGACCGGCAGGTAAGGAAAATGCCGCCTTCTGCGGAGAGAAGGCGGCATTCCAGACGCGCTTGAAATGATATCCGCCGCTTTCGTCAAAAAGCGGCGGCGTGCCTCAGGCGGCGATAATCTCGATCTCGGCGAAGAAGAAGGCGATTTCCTGCGCCGCGGCTTCCGGGGAGTCGGAGCCATGCACGGAGTTCGCCTCGATCGACTCCGCGAACTCGGCGCGGATGGTCCCGGGGGCGGCGTTCGCTGGGTTGGTGGCGCCCATGATGTCACGGTTCTTGGCGATGGCGTTCTCGCCATACAGCACCTGCGCGACCACCGGGCCGGAGGTCATGAACTCGACCAGATCGTTGAAGAACGGGCGCTGGGCATGCACGGCGTAGAACGCCTCGGCCTGGGCGCGGGTCAGGTGCAGGCGCTTGGTCGCCGCGATCATCAGCCCGTTCTCCTCGAACTTGGCGTTGATCTTGCCGGTCAGGTTGCGGCGGGTGGCGTCGGGCTTCAGGATGGAGAGGGTGCGTTCAATGGCCATGATGGGTCTACCTGTTGTGAGAGCTTGCGCGCCCATTAGCCGGGCGAACAAGGCTGGGCAACCCCCGCCGCGCAGGATAGAGGTGCGGCCATGAGCGTTTTGAGCCTCGAAGACCTCTCTTACAGCATCGCCGGACGGCCGCTGCTCGACCATGCCAGCCTGATGGTGGATGCCGGGCGGCGCATCGGGCTGATCGGCCGCAATGGCGCCGGCAAGTCCACGCTGCTGAAACTCATCGCCGGGCAGCTGCGGCCGGATGGCGGGTCCATCCGCCTCGGCAACCGGGTGCGGCTGGGCTATGTGGCGCAGGAGGCGCCGGGCGGCGAGATCACGCCGCTCGATGTGGTGCTCGCCGCCGACACCGAGCGCGCCGCCCTGCTCGCCGCGGCCGAGAACCCGGCCACCCAGGCCGAGCGCCTGGCCGAGATCCATGAGCGCCTGTTCGCCATCCAGGCGGATGCCGCCCCCGCCCGCGCCGCCGCCATCCTCGCCGGGCTCGGCTTTAACGAGGAGTGGCAGGCCCGCCCGATGTCCTCCTATTCCGGCGGCTGGCGCATGCGCGTGGCGCTGGCGGCGGTGCTGTTCTCGCAGCCCGATCTGCTGCTGCTGGACGAGCCGACCAACCATCTCGACCTCGAAGCCACGCTCTGGCTGGAAGGCTATTTGCAGAAATTCCCCGGCGCCATCCTGCTCGTCAGCCATGACCGCCAGTTGCTCGACCGCGCGGTGGAGGCCATCGCGCATCTCGACCGCGGCAAGCTCACCCTCACCCCGGGCGGTTTCGCTGAATTTGTGCGCATCAAAACCGAGCGCGCCCTGCAACAGGCGCGCGAGGCCGAGCGCGTGGCCGCGCGGCGCGCGCATATGCAATCCTTCGTCGACCGTTTCCGCGCCAAGGCGACCAAGGCGCGCCAAGCCCAGAGCCGCCTGAAGGCGCTGGAGCGCATGCCGCAGATCGAGGCGGTGGTGGAGGAGCACGCCACCGAATTCTCCTTCCCCTCGCCCGAGGAATTGCCGCCGCCGATGCTCCAGCTCGACGGCGTGGATATCGGCTATGACGGCAAGCCGGTCCTCACCGGCGTCTCCCTGCGGCTCGACATGGAAGACCGCATCGCCCTGCTCGGCCAGAACGGCAACGGCAAATCCACCCTGGCCAAGCTGCTGGCCGGGCGGCTTGCCGCGCTGCGCGGGCGGGAGTTTCGGGTGAAGGGGCTGCGCGTGGGCTATTTCGCCCAGCATCAGGAGGATGATCTGGTGCTGGAGGACACGCCCTATGACCATCTCGCCCGCGCCTTGCCGCAGGCCACGCCAACGCAGATCCGCGCCCAGGCGGCGCGCTTCGGGCTGGATGCCGACCGCGTGAACACCAAGGTCGGCGCCATGTCGGGCGGCGAGAAGGCGCGGCTGCTGCTCGCGCTGGCCACGCGCGACGCCCCGCATCTGCTGATCCTCGACGAGCCGACCAACCATCTCGATATCGACGCCCGCGACGCGCTGGTGAAGGCGCTGACCGCGTTCGAGGGTGCGGTGGTGCTGATTAGCCATGATCCGTATCTGGTGGATCTGGTGGCCGACCGGCTGGTGCTGGTGGCGGGCGGCAAGGCCACGCCGTATGAGGGCGACCTCGCCGCTTATGCCGCCTCGATGAACGAGCGCGCCGCCCCCGCGGCCAAGCAGGTGGAGGCGAAGAAAAACGACAAGGCCGCCCGCGCCGAGGCGCGCGCCAAGCTCAGCGCGCTGCGCCAGGCGGCGAAGGCGGCGGAAAGCGTGCTGGCCAAGCTGCTGGCCGAGAAGGAGACACTGGAAGCGCGGCTGGCGAGCGAGGAGATCTACACCCAGGCGAAGATGGCGGAACTGACCAAGGTGACGCAGCGCCTCGCCGTGGTGAAACGCGAGATCGACACCGCCGAGCATCACTGGCTGGAGGCGCATACGGCGCTCGAAGACGCGGAGTTTTAATCAAACTTTATGTTAGTTTAATTAACCATAAAGTGGTTAATTTAAAAACCGTTCGATTTTAAGCGGGGTTTACCACGCCCTGGCAAAACCAAATCGGCCCGCCGCTCCGGATGGGTGAGCATATAGAGATCGGCGCTGGGCAGAAACAGCTTGCGCCATTCCGTCGGCCAGATCCCGAGATTGCGCCGCTGCGCCGCCTCGATCACGCTGTTGCGGTCGCTATCGACAAAAATCTTCAGGCCGTAAAATGGTTCCAGCAGCGGCACCAGCGCGGAGACGCCCTCCACGATCACTGGCCGCTGCGTGGTGAGATGGCGCGGTATGGCGGAGATGCCGCTGGAGCGTGGATCGAACGGCGCGTAATGGCATTCGCCCCGCGTGGCGAGGTCGGTCACCGCCTGCAGAAATTCCTCGTAGCGGATATAGGGGAATGGAAATCCGGGCTGGCAGCCCCGCCATTCCGCTTCCGGGCGCAGGAATTCGTCCACATGCAGGCAGGCGAAGCCGTGCATCGCGCCCAGCCGCATGGCCAGCGTGGTCTTGCCCGCGCAAGGCAGGCCATCGATGCCGATCAGCGGCGGCGCCAGGCGTTTTGGGAAATCCGCTGGCAGCGCCAATGTCGCGCCGGTGTGCTCCATCGTCTCCCCGGAAATACTGACGTGCTTGCTTCTAGCGCGTCCTCTCCGCCGAGGGGAATCACCCGCGCCGAAAATAATGAAACGATCCCGCGATGAGCGCGCGGCGGCTCAGGCGGGCAGGGTCACACTCACGCGCAGCCCCCGCTCGGGCAGGTTGGTGAGGCTGACATCGCCGCCATGCGCGTGCAGGATGTTGCGGCTGATCGACATGCCCAGCCCGGAGCCGCCGGTCTCGCGGTTGCGGCTGGTTTCCAGCCGGCGGAAGGGCTCGAAGACGCGCTCCATCTCGTCGGGCGGAATACCGGGGCCGTCATCCTCGATGTCGATGCGCACCATGCCCTTGATCGGCGGGTGCAGGGTCACGCGTGCGGCGTCGCCATATTTCAGCGCGTTGCCGATCAAATTGGCGAGCGCGCGTTTCAGCGCCAGCGGGCGGGCGTTGATGGGCAGGTGCTCCGGCCCGGTGTAGCTCAACGCGGCGGCGTGGTCGGGGTCGCCATCGGCGGCGTCGTCGAGGATCGTGCGCAGCAGGCTGGCGAGGTCGAGCCGGGCGATGGCCTCGGTGGTCGTGACGTCGCGGCTGAAGGCCAGCGTTGCCGCCACCATCGCCTCCATCTCGTCGAGATCGGCCAGCATTTTGGTCCGCTGTTCGTCATCCTCCATGTACTCGGCGCGCAGCTTCAGCCGCGTGATCGGCGTGCGCAGATCATGCCCGATGGCGGTGAGCAGGAAGGTGCGGTCTTCGACGAAGCGCCGGACCCGGGCCGCCATGGTGTTGAAGGCCACCGCCGCGGTGACGATCTCGGCCGGCCCGGTTTCGGGCAGGGGCTTGGTGTTGGCGACATCGCGCCCCAGCGCGTCGGCCGCCGCCGCCAGGGTTTTCACCGGCTGCAACAGGCGCCGCACCGCCCAGGTGATCATGACCGCGCCGAGCAGGGTCATCACGATGAAGGCGGTGGCGAAGCCGGGCGAGCGCCAGGGCGCGGGCGGGGGCAGGGTGGAGGTGATGGTGAGCCAGGAGACGGGCGGCAGCAGGGCGGAGATGTCGGGCAGCGGCCCCAGGCTGAGCAGCGGCGGGCCGTTCTCCGGGCCGCCATTGGGCGGCGGCGGGCCGTTTGGCGGGACCGGGAGGAACAAATTATCCGGCAGGCCGAAGCTGATGACGAAGCGCGGCGGGAAACCCTGCATGCGCAGCAGCAGCCCGCGCGGGCGGATGCCGGGGGGGATGCCGTAATCGATGATCGCCGCGCGGATGGCGCCACGGGCGCTTAGCGGCATGGCATAGGTGTGGTCGATCGGCGGCAGCAGCGAGAGGCTGACCGTGTCGCCCTTGGGCAGCGGCTCCTTGGCCAGCAGGGCGGCGCGGTCCTCGGGCGCGGCCAAGGCGATATGGCGGTAGATGATGACCGCGCGGGTGGCGAATTCCTGCTCCTCCTCCAATTGCTGCAGCCGCACCTGGTTCAGGGTGTGGATCAGCAGCCCCAGCAGCTGGATCAGCGCGAACCCGGTCAGCAGGATCAGGATCATCCGCCGCGCCAGGCTGTGGGGCAGGGTGATGAAGTTCAAAGCCGTTCGACGGGGGTTGAGAGCACGTAGCCGCCGCCGCGCACGGTCTTGATGAGTTGGGCGTTGCGCCCGTCATCCTCCAGCTTGCGGCGCAGGCGGGAGATGGCGACGTCGATGGCGCGGTCGAACGGCCCGGCTTGGCGCCCGCGCAGCAGGTCGAGCAGCATGTCGCGCGTCAGCACGCGGTTGGGACGGTCGAGCAGCGCCAGCAGCAGGTCGTATTCGCCGCCGGTGATGGAAACCTCCACCCCGCTGGGGTCGAGCAGCCGCCGCCGCGCGGTTTCCAGCACCCAGCCGGAGAAATGGTAGGTTTTGGCGTGGTCTGGCGCGCGCTCCTCCGACTCGCCCGTGCGGCGCAGCACGGCGCGGATGCGCGCCAGCAGTTCACGCGGGTTGAACGGCTTGGTCACGTAATCATCGGCGCCCAGCTCCAGTCCGATGATGCGGTCGGTCTCCTCCGCCATGGCGGTGAGCATGATGATCGGCACATTGGTCTCGGCGCGGAACCAGCGGGCGAGGTCCAGCCCGCCCTCGCCGGGCAGCATCAGGTCCAGCACCACGAGCTGGTAATGCCCGTTGACGAAGGCGCGGCGGGCCTCCTTGGCGTCGCGCGCGGTGGTCACCCGCAGGCGCTGGCGCTCCAGGAATTTCGCCAACAGCTCGCGGATTTCGCGGTCGTCATCGACGACGAGGATATGCGGCAGCGTGTCCATAGCTGTTACAATAGCGAGGCCGCGGGCGCTTGGGCAGGCCAAGTTGCACTTGGTGACAATTTGCCGCCGGGTGAAAATAACGCTTGCGCCCCGGGGGTGATGGCCGTATTCGGCCCCCACGCAGCAACGTACGTGCCTCTGCCGGTCTCCGGTTACGCAACGGCGTCAAGCGTTCTGGCAGCACGACTGGGGCAACCTGGAAGTCGGCTGGTTCGTTGGACCGTTTTGTAACCATGCCCGCCGCCGCAACAGGCGGGCATTCAGAGAGGAAGGAAGAGAGCGATGACTCCCAAAATCGCTTCGTTTCTTGACACCATGCCGGCCACCCCGTGCCTGGTTCTGGACCTGGACCGCGTGGCCGAGAACTACGCGGCGCTGCACCGCGCCCTGCCCGCCGCCAAGATCTATTACGCCGTGAAGGCGAATCCGGCGGCGCCGATCCTGGCGCTGCTCGCCGGCCAAGGCTCCTGCTTCGACGCCGCCTCCTTGCCCGAGATCGAGGCCTGCCTCGCCGCCGGGGCGCCCGCTTCGGCCATCTCCTTCGGCAACACGGTGAAGAAACCCTCCGCCATTGCCGCCGCGCACGCCCATGGCGTGCCGCTTTTCGCGTTCGACTCGCTCGAGGAGCTGGAGAAGATCGCCGCGCATGCGCCCGGCGCCAAGGTGTATTGCCGCATCGCCGTGAACAATGCGGGGGCGGAATGGCCGCTGAGCCGGAAATTCGGCACCACGCTGGACAAGGCGAAGGCGCTGATGCTGGCCGCGCCCGGGCTGGGGCTGGTGCCGCATGGCTTGTCCTTCCATGTCGGCAGCCAGCAGACCGGCACCGCCGCGTATGAAATGGCGGTGGCCGAGGTGGCGATGCTGTTCACCGACCTCAAGGCCCAGGGCGTGGAGCTGAAGATGCTGAATCTCGGCGGCGGCTTCCCGATCCGCTACCGCGAGGATGTGCCGGAGACCGACGCCTTCGGCACCGCGATCATGGACGCGATGGTGCGGCATTTCGGCAATGATCTGCCGGAGATGCTGATCGAGCCGGGCCGCGCCATGGTCGGCAATGCCGGGGTGGTGGCCTCCGAGGTGGTGCTGGTGTGCCGCCGCATGGAAGAGGATCCGCGCCGCTGGGTGTATCTCGACATTGGCCGCTATGGCGGGCTGGCCGAGACCGAGGGCGAGGCGATCCGCTACCGGATCTCCGCCGGCAACGGGCAGACTGGCCCGGTGGTGCTGGCCGGGCCGTCTTGCGATGGTGTGGACGTGATGTACGAAAAATCCGCGTATCAGCTGCCGCTCGATCTCAAATCGGGAGACCGCGTGCTCATCCACGATACCGGCGCTTATGTAACGTCTTACGCCAGCCAGAACTTTAATGGTTTCGCGCCGCTGCAAGAGTACTATGTATAGCGCAGTTCCAACTGGGAGAGCGTTATGCACGAGATCAAGCTGAAGGCCGCCGATGGCGCGGGTGAGTTCACCGCCTATGTGTGGGAGCCCAAGACCAAACAGAAAGCCGGCGCGGTCGTCTTGATTCAGGAAATTTTCGGGGTGAACGACGCGCTGCGCGCCACCGCCGAGGACCTCGCCGCGCAGGGCTTCATCGCCGTGGCGCCGGATCTGTTCTGGCGTCAGCAGCCGGGCGTGAACCTGACCGATAAGAGCGAAGCCGAGTGGAAGCAGGCCTTCGCGCTGATGAACGGCTTCAACCAGGATAAGGGCGTGGAAGACCTGAAGGTAACGCTGGCCGCCGCGCGCAAGCTGCCCGGCTGCAACGGCAATGCGGGAACCATGGGCTTCTGCCTCGGCGGGCGCCTGGCGGTGATGATGGCGACGCGCTCCGATTCCGATGTCAACGTGTCTTATTACGGCGTCGGCCTCGACAACCTGACCGGCGAGTTCGCCAATATCGCGGCGCCGCTGATGCTGCACATCGCCGAGAAGGACGAATATTTCCCCACCGCCGCGCAGGAGACGCTGCTCGACGCGCTGGAGGATAATGAGTGGGTGGATGCCTTCATCTATCCCGGCGTGCAGCATGCCTTCGCCCGCGTGAATGGCGTGCATTACGACGCCCGCGCCGCCGTGATCGCCAACGGGCGCACCACCGAGCTGCTGGCGGAAATCCTGGAGTGAGGCTGCGCCGCCGCGGGCTGCTGGCCAGCGCCGGGGCGGCCCTGGCATGGCCCAGCCTGGGGCGGGCGGATGATCTGGGCGCCGCCTGCGTGCGGGCGGTGCTGGGGCAGATGGAGGCGCTGGGCGATGGCCCGGCGCTGCTGAATTCCTACCTCGTGGAAACCGGGCCGGGGGCGGGGGATTTCGACCGCACCCAGGCCAATGCCGCTTATGTGTATGACAACGCCCTGGCCGGGCTGCTGCTGCTGGCGGCCGGGCACCGGGCCGAGGCGGCGCGCATCGGCCAGGCCCTGGCGATCGCGCAGGCGCATGACCGTAAATTCGCCGATGGCCGGCTGCGCAACGGCTATCAGGCCGGGGTGATGACCGCCCCCGCCAAGCTGCCCGGCTTTTGGGACGAGACGGCTGGCCGCTGGGACGAAGATCCCTATCAGCTTGGCACCGAGAGCGGGCCGGTGGCCTGGGCGATGCTGCTCTGGGCGGCGCTGGGCATGACCGCGCCGGCCAACCGCGCGGGCAATTTTCTCGACGAGCAATTGCGTGCGCCGGCTGGCTATTATGGCGGGCTTTACGGGTTCGACCCGTCGCAGACCCTGCTGAGCTGGCAGAGCACCGAGCAGAACACCGATTTGGCTGCGGCCTTCCGCGCGCTGGGGCGGGGCGAGGATGCCGCCCATGCCGCGGCGTTCGTGCGGGGGATGTTCGATGCCCGTACGGGATGTTTCCAGGCGGGCACCGCGCCGGGCGGGGCGGTGAATCCGCTGCTCGCCGCCGATGCGGGGATCTGGCCGTTCCTGGCCGGGCTGGGCAGCGCCGAATCCGCCCTGGCGGCGGTGGCGGGGCTGCGCCATGGCGAGGGCATTGGGTTTTCCGCCGCGAGTGACGGCGTGTGGTTCGAGGGCACAGCCTTCGCCGCGCTGGCGCTGAAGCTGGCCGGGCAGGCGGGGCTGGCCGCGTCCTTCCTGACCGCCATCGCCGCCAATCTCTCACCCGAGGGCTATGTGTACGCCACCCAAGCGGCGAGTCTGAGCACTGGGCTAACCGTTGGTCCCTCGCTGCAACCCGGCGTGCCGGCGCAGAAATTCAACTATTACCGGCGCCCGAGCCTGAGCGCGACAAGCTGGGCCGGGCTGGCGGCGCTGGGGGTGAACCCGCTGGCGGCGTAGCCGGGCTTATTTGCCGATACAGAAGCCCGAAAACACGGCGTCTAGAATTTCCTCGACCCCGATGATGCCGACCAGCCGGGCCAGCGCCTGCGCGGCGGCGCGCAGCTCCTCGCCGCGCAATTCCGGGTCTTCCAGGCGCAGAGCCGCGTCCAGCGCCGCCGCGGTGTCGCGCACGCAGGCGATCTGCCGTGGGCGGGCCAGCGCCGCGGCGCCCTTGGTGTCGGTGAGGTCCCGCGCCGCCTGGGCCAGTTGGGTCCGCAATTCGGCCATGCCCAGCCCGGTTTTGGCCGAGACGGCGAAGCCCGGCGCGGGGGCGAGGTCGGCCTTGGTGTGCAGGTAGAGGGCCGGGATGCCCGGCGGGGCGGGCGGGAAATCCTCGCCCGGTGCCGCCGCCAGTAGCAGGAAATCGGCCCGCGCCGCCCGCGCCCGCGCGCGCTTCACGCCCTCGGCCTCGATCGCATCCGCGGTGTCGCGCAGTCCGGCCGTGTCGGTGAGATGCACCGGCACGCCGCCGAGATCGACGCGCACGCCCACCGCGTCGCGCGTGGTGCCGGGAATGGCGGAGACGATGGCGATTTCCTCTCCCGCCAGGGCGTTGAGCAGGGTGGATTTGCCTGCGTTCGGCGCGCCGAGGATCACGAATTCCAGCCCTTCGCGCAGGCGTTCGGCGGCGGGGGCGGTGGCCAGGGCGGCGTGCATCTCGTCGCGCAGCGCGGCGATGCCGTGCACCAGAGCGGCCTCCACCTCGGGGGGCAGGTCTTCGTCGGGGAAATCGATCAGCGCCTCCTGCTGCGCCATGATCTGGCGCAGGCGCTCGCGCCAACCGGCGCAGGCCTCGTGCAGCGCGTCCGCCCCCTCCAGCGCCATCGCCCGCTGCGCCTCGGTCTCCGCCGCGATCAGATCGGCCATCGCCTCGGCCTGGAGCAGATCCATGCGGCCATTCTGGTGCGCGCGGCGGGAGAATTCGCCAGGCTCGGCCGGGCGCGCGCCCAGCGCCGCCAGCGCCCCGCTCACCGCCGCCAGCACGGCCCGCCCGCCATGCAGCGCGAGCTCCACCACATCCTCGCCGGTGAAGCTGTGCGGGGCGGGGAAGATGACGACCAACGCTTCGTCGAGGTCCCGCCCCTCATGGCGCAGGCGGCGCAGTCCGGCGCGGCGCGGTGCGGGCAGGGGGGTGAGGCTGGAGGTGATGGAGAGCGCCTCCGGCCCGGAGAGGCGCAGCACGGTAACGGCCCCGCCGCGGCCGGTGATGGGCGCGAAAATCGTGCTCATGCGCGTTAAGGCTCGGCGCTGGCCAGAATTGCCCGCACCGCTTCGGCCGAGGGCGCGGCCAGCGCGTCACCGGCCAGCCTTTCGCAGAGGCTGAGGCTGGTGGCGCGGATCGCCCGCTTCACCCGTGGTACCGCGTTGCCGTGCATGGAAAGCTGGCGGATGCCCAGCCCCAGCAGCAGCGGGGCCACATGCGGGCGCGCGGCCAGCTCGCCGCAGAGCGAGACGGGAATGCCCGCCCCGGCGGCGAAGCTGGCGGTGAGGTGGATCAGCCGCAGCACCGCCGGTTCCAGCGGGTCGTAGAGTTTGACATCGGCGGGCAGGCTGCGATCAGCCGCCAGGGTGTACATGGTCAGGTCGTTGGTGCCGATCGAGAAAAAATCCGCATGCTGCGCCAGCACGGGCGAGGCCAGCGCCGCGGCGGGGGTTTCCACCATGATGCCGAGCGGCGGCAGGCTCTCCGGCAGGGCGATGGTCTTGCGCCGCTTCAGCCGCCGCCAGACGCGCTGCAAAATCTCGCGCGTCGCCTGCACCTCGGCGGCGACGCTGACCATCGGCAGCAGAATCCGCACCGGCCCGTGCGCGCCCGCGCGCAGAATGGCGGCGAGCTGCGTCTCCAGCAGCGCCGGGTGACGCAGCAACAGGCGGATGCCGCGCAGCCCCAGTGCCGGATTGGCCTCCGGCGTTTCCGGCAAATAGCGCGAGAGCGCCTCAACCTCTTTGTCTGAGCCCCAATCGAGCACCCGGATCGTCACCGGGTCGCCGTCCATCGCTTCCACGATATCTTGGTAGATGCGGGTCTGGGTGTCTTCGTCCGGTGCGGTATCGCGGTTCATGAACATGAACTCGGAACGCAGCAGGCCGATGCCATGCGCTCCCGATTCCGCGATCATGGCCAGTTCGAAGGGCAGTTCCAGGTTGGCCTGCAACTCCACCGCCGTGCCGTCCTTGGTCATCGCGGGCAGGCGTTGCAGCTTGGCCAGGGCGCGGCGCGCGCGCGTCTGCGCCGAGAGTTTCCGTCGCGCCGCTTCCAGGCTGGCCTTGCTGGGGCTGAGCACGATCTCGCCGGTATCGCCGTCGATGATCGTCATGGTGCCGGGCGCCACCGCGTCCAGCACGCCCTCCGCCCCGAGCACGGCGGGCAGGCCGAGCGCGCGCAGCATCACCGCCGTATGGCCCTCGACCCCGCCTTCCTCGGTAACGATGCCCGCAAAGCGCGCGGGCTGGATCAGCGCGGCATCCGAGGGGCGCAGATCGGAGGCGGCGAGAATGCTGCCCTGCGCCAGCCCGGCAAAGCTGCGGAAGGGCTGGCGCGTGAGGTTGCGCAGCAGGCGGCGGCCCAGTTCGCGCACCTCATCGGCCCGGCGCAGGCGCCCGGCGCGCTCCTGCCCGGTTTGCGCCATGATGGCTTCGGCCTGGGCCTCGGTTTCGGCCTGCACGGCGGCTTCGGCGCAAAGCAGCGCCTCCTGCACCCGCGCCTTGATGCCGCGCAGCAGCCGCGAGGGGCCGAGCATGTGCAGGTACACATCCATCAGCGGCGCGATCTCGGCCTGCGAATCCTCGGGCAGCGCGGCGAGCCGGTTCTTCAGCTTTTGCAGCTGGTGGCGCGAGCGGGCCACGGCGTCATCGAGCCGTGCCAGCTCGGGCGCGATTTCGGCCGGGTCCAGCTTCTTGGTGGCGACGACGAGTTCGGGTTCGGCGGCCTCGTGCAGCGGGCCGATGCCGATGCCGGGCGAGACGGGATGGCCGGTGAAACGCTGTTCCTGGCGCCTAGTCTGTTTCATGGAAGCCGGCCTCGATGAGCGCGGCAATGGCATCGAGCGCTTCCTTCGCGTCGAACCCCTCGGCGGAGAGGCGCACCGTGCTGCCGATACCAGCCCCTAGCATCATCAACCCCATGATCGAGCGCGCGGAGACGGATTGCCCGTCCTTGGCCACCTCCACATTGGCGGAAAATTGTTCGGCCAGATTCACCAGCTTGGCGGCGGCGCGCGCATGCAGGCCGCGCTTGTTCACGATGCCGACCTCAGTCGAGATCACGGTGCCTTCCATCGGCCTACTCCGCGGCGCGGCAGGCGGGCGATTGCAGCTCGTGCCCGTTGCAGATGTATTTTCGGCCCGCGGCCTCGGCATGGGCCACGGCTTCGGTCAGGGTCTCCTGGCCGCGGATCTTCGCCAGCTTCACCAGCATCGGCAGGTTGACGCCGCCGATGATCTCCACCCCCGGCTGGCTGGCCATCGACATCGCCAGATTGCTCGGCGTGCCGCCGAACATGTCGGTGAGCAGGATCACGCCGTCCCCGGCATTCACTTCAGCCACCCGCCGGGCGATTTCCGCCCGTTGCCCCTCGAATTCGGCATCCGACTCGATGCAGACGGTGGCGAGGTTTTTCTGTTTGCCGACGACATGCTCCATGGCATCGCGCAGCGCATTGGCGAGGCTGCCATGGGTGACAAGAACCATACCGATCATATGAAGAGGCTCATTCTTTCGCGGATGTTTCCGGGTTCGCGCGCGCAGCGGCGAACCGGGCGGCCTCGCGATGCGTGACGCCAACGCGCCAGCCGAGATTGGCCAAGTGAGTGCTAAGTTTTTCGATCATGTACACAGATCTATGTTGTCCGCCGGTGCATCCGATACATATCGTTGCATATTTTTTTCCCTCTTGCACGAATCTCGGCAGCAAAAATTCAACGATTTCCGTGAGTTTTTGGAAGTATATTGCAAAATCAGGGTCTTGCTCAATGAATCTGCCGACCTCCGGGTCGCGCCCCGAGAGCGGGCGCAGGGCTGGGTCGTAATGCGGGTTGCGCAGGAATCGGGCGTCGAACACCAGATCGGCTTCGGGCGGCAGCCCGGATGGATAGGCGAAGGACATCAGCGAGATCACCATGCCCGGCGCGGCGGCGCCGAAATGCTGCTCGATGAGCGCGCGCAGCCGCGGCAGGGCGAGGTGCGAGGTGTCCACCAGCAGGTCGGCGGCGCGGGCCAGCGGGGCGGTGAGCTGGCGTTCCAGCGCGATGCCCTCGGCGATCGCCTCCGATTGCGCCAGGGGGTGGCGGCGGCGGGTCTCGGAGTAGCGGCGCAGCAGCGCGTCCTCGGCGGCGGTGGCGAACACCAAAGAGGGGGCGAGGCGGCTCTGCTGGCGCAGTTCGCTTAGCGCCTCCAGCACGGCCTGGGCGGCAAAGCCGCGCGAGCGGGCATCGACACCGATGGCGAGGTTTTTATCGGCCCGGGTGGCCAGCGTCACCAGCGTGTCGAGCGGCGGGTTGTCCACGGTCTCGAAGCCGAGATCTTCCAGCGCGCGTAGGATCGAGAGCTTGCCAGCCCCCGACAGCCCGGTCACGAGCACGATCTGCAGCTTGGCCGGCGGCGTATTCATGCGCTGAAGGCGCCCACCAATTGCGGCACGCGCCCGCAGGCGGCGTCCAGAGCCAGGGCGGCGCGTTCTGGGGCCGAGGCGAGGGCAGGATCGAGCGTGATCTCGGGCAGGTCCAGCGCCGCATGGCGGCGGGGCAGGGGCAGTCGCTCGGGCTGCACACCGAGCGCGATGACCAGGCGCAGCCGCGCTTGCGGCAGATAAGGGAGGCGGAAAATACCGAGGCCGCGCACTTCCAGCAGCCCGGCCAGAGGCGCGGGTGCGCGGGCGATGCCGGCTTCCATCAGCACCTGGTCATCGGCCACCAGCATGAAGCCGCGGTGGATCAGACGCAGCAACAGATCGGATTTGCCCGCACCGGCGGGGCCGAGCAGCAATAAGGCGTCGTCACCGTCCGGGCTTTGGCGGGCGGCACAGGAGGCGTGCAGGCGCATGATGCGCGGAATGTGGCAAATTTTGGGCGGTACGAAAAGGGGAGCGGTCCGCCCCCCCCTCTTTATTCCAGCGCTTCAGCTCGCCTTCACCATGCTCTGCGGCATCTCGATGTCGATCTCCAGGGTGGAGACCTGGGCGCTGCGGTCGAGCTTCACATTCACCTTGTCGCGGTCGATGGCGATGTGTTTGGCGATGACCGCGAGGATCTCCTCTTGCAGCACGGCGGCGAGATCGGTGCGGCCGGTGAGGGCCCGCTCATGCGCCAGCAAAACCTGCAGGCGCTCGCGCGCCACCGGGGCGGAGCGCTTGCGGGTGAAGAAATCGAAGATGCTCATGCCACCGCCTTCCGGCCGAACAGGCGGCCGAACAGGCTCGGCTTCTCCAGCGCCGGGGCGGTGATCTCCACCGTCTCGCCGAGCAGGCGGCGGGCGGCGTCGGCATAGGCGCGGGCGGCGGTGGAGGCGGGGTTATGCAGGGTCACCGGGCAGCCGAGATTGGAGGCGTTCAGCACGTCCGGGCTCTCGGGCACGATGCCGAGCAGCGGAATCGCCAGAATTTCCAGCACGTCATCCACCCCCAGCATCTCGCCCTTGGCGGCGCGGGCCGGGTTGAAGCGGGTCAGCATCAGGTGCTTCTCGAAGGTCTCGCCCTTCTCAGCGCGCACGGTCTTGGAGTCGAGCATGCCGATGATGCGGTCGGAATCGCGCACCGAGGAGACTTCCGGATTGGTCACCACCACGGCGAGATCGGCATGGCGCATCGCCAGCATCGCGCCCTTCTCGATGCCGGCCGGGCTGTCGCAGATCACCCAGTCGAATTTCTCGCGCAGTTCCTCGATCACGGTTTTCACGCCCTCCTCGGTCAGCGCGTCCTTGTCGCGGGTCTGCGAGGCGGCGAGCAGCGAGAGCGTGTCGAGCCGCTTATCCTTGATCAGCGCCTGGGCCAGCTTGGCGTCGCCCTGCACCACGTTGACCAAGTCGAACACCACGCGGCGCTCGGCGCCAAGCACGAGGTCGAGATTGCGCAGGCCGACGTCGAAATCCACGACCACGACGCTCTTGCCAGCCTGGGCCAGCGCGGCGCCAAGCGAGGCGCTGGTCGTGGTCTTGCCCACGCCGCCCTTGCCCGAGGTTACCACCATGACTTTGGACATGCGATTTACAGCTCCTTGTTTGTTGTCCGGCGCACTCAGGCCAGGGGGGCGATGTTAAGCACACCGTCTTCGAGTCGCACCTGCGCGGGGCGATTGGTGAAGGCGGCGCTCCAGCTTTCCGGCGTGTCGTAAACGCCGTCAATGGCGACCAGCTCGGCGCCGAATTTGTGGCAGAAGATGCGGGCATTGGCCCCGGCGCGCAGCCCGGCGATGGCGCGGCCGCGCAAGGCGCCGTAAATATGGATGGAGCCGCCCGCGATCACCTCGGCCCCCGAGGAGACCGGGCCGATGATGGTGACATCGCCCTCCTCGAAGATGATGGACTGGCCCGAGCGCACCGGGCGGTCGATCAGCAGCGAGGTGACGGCCGGCACCGCCGGGGCAGGCAGCTTGTCGTCGGGGATCTCCAGCAGCTTGCCGCCATCCTCGCGGTCTTGCGGTTTCTGGCGCAGATCGGGCAGCCCGGCCCAGCGTGTGCCGGCGAGTTCGGCTGGCTCCAGCCCCTCGACGGCGATGATATACAGCCCGCGCTCTTCCAGCGCCGCGATCAGCTCCTCAAGCCCCGCCCCAGCCTCGCGCGCGGAGGCCAGGTTCACCACCACCGGCTTGTTGGTGAAATAGCTCGCCGCCCGGCGCAGTTGTTCGTCCAGCGCCGCGAACCAGCCGTCCAGCGGCGGCTCGGGCGCCAGGATCAGCGCCATGAAGCTGCGCCCGCGGATGCGCAGCGCCGGCAGGGCGGGGGCGGCGGTCACCGGCACGGCCTCGGCCCGTTCAAAAAGATCGGCTTGCGAGCAAGCGTTTTTTGAAAAAATGGGAGCATTTCAAGAGTCCGTTAAGCAGCCGGGTGGAGTCAGGTCAAGGGTTTTGGCAGGCCTCGGCATGAGCTTTGATCCATATCAAGGACGGGCTGCGCAAAAAGGTTCACATGGCACTCACCTTATGCGGCGGACGGCTTCCCGTATCAGGGCCACCATTTTCAGGGATGAACCATATGTTTTGCTTCCAGTGTGAACAGACTTCGCGCGTTGACGGCGTGGCTGGCTGCGCGAGCGCCAAGGGCGTGTGCGGCAAGGATGAAACCACCGCCGACCTGCAGGACGTGCTGATCCACCTGCTCAAGGGCATCGGCCAGTACAGCACCCGCCTGCACCAGCTTGGCCAGCCTGACAATGCGGCCGACAGCTTCATCATGTATGGCCTGTTCACCACGCTGACCAACGTCAATTTCAACCGCGCCGTGTTCATGGAGCTGATCCCCGAAGCCGCGCGCATCCGCGACCGCCTGCGCGCCGCCTATGAGGCCGCCGCCGCCAAGGCCGGGCAGACCGCCGCGCAGCTTTCCGGCCCGGCCCAGTTCCAGCCTGCCGATAATCTGGCCGGGCTGCTGGCCCAGGCACAGATCGCCTCGGTGCGCCACGGCGTCGAGATCGTGGGCGAGGACGTGATCGGCCTGCGCGCGTTGATCCTGTATGGGCTGAAGGGCGTGGCCGCCTATGCCCACCATGCCGAGGTGCTGGGCCAGGCGAATGAGGAGATCTATGCCGGCATCGCGCATGCGCTGGACTTCCTGGCCGGTGAGCCGGTGGATGTCGCCGCCATGCTGGACGAGGCGATGGCGCTGGGCCGCCTGAACTACACGGTGATGCAGACGCTGGACGCCGCCAATACCGGCAATTTCGGCGCCCCGGCCCCGACCGAGGTGCTCACCACCCCAGTGGCGGGCAAGGCCATTCTGGTTTCCGGCCATGATCTGCGCGACCTGCACAACATCCTGGAAGCGACCAAGGACAAGGGCATCAACGTCTACACCCATGGTGAGATGCTGCCCGCCCATGGTTATCCCAAGCTGCACGCCTATCCGCATCTGGCGGGCAATTACGGCGGCGCCTGGCAGAACCAGCAGAGCGAATTCGCGGCCTTCCCCGGCCCGATCGTGATGACCTCGAACTGCCTGATCGAGCCGCAGCCGAGCTACCGCAACCGCATCTTCACCGCCGGGCCGGTGGGCTGGCCGGGCATCCGTCACATCAAGAACGACGATTACAGCCAGGTGGTGCAGGCGGCGCAGGCCATGCCGGGCTTCACCGAGGCCGCGCCGGAGAAGAAGGTGCTGGTCGGCTTTGGGCACGAGACCCTGATGGGTGCGGCCGGGGCCGTGGTGGACGCGGTGAAGAGCGGCGCGATCAAGCATTTCTTCGTGATCGGCGGGTGCGACGGCGCCGCCCCGGGCCGCAACTACTACACCGACTTCGCCGACCACGCGCCGAAGGACGCCATGGTGCTCACCCTGGGCTGCGGCAAATACCGCTTCAACACCCATGATTTTGGCACCATTGGCGGGCTGCCCCGGCTGCTCGATGTCGGCCAGTGCAACGACACCTACTCCGCCCTGCAGATCGCCCTGGCCCTGGCCAAGACCTTCGAGTGCGGCGTCAACGATCTGCCGCTGTCACTGATCGTCTCCTGGTTCGAGCAGAAGGCCGCCGCCGTGCTGCTTACCCTGCTGGCGCTGGGCGTGCGCAATGTGCGCCTCGGGCCGAGCCTGCCGGCCTTCCTCACCCCGGCGCTGCTAGGGGTGCTGGTGGAGAAGTTCGGCGTGCAGCCGATCACCACGGCGGATGCGGACATCTCCGCCGCCCTCAACCGCCAGGCGGCCTAACCGCCCGGCACCGCCCAGGGAGCCCCCGCTCCCTGGGCTTTTTTCTGACGCAAGAGGATCGCAGCATGGTTGTGACTTTGGTGACCCGCGACGCGGCGCGGCTGGAATTCCCCTGTGCCAGCGGGCAGGATGTGCTGGGCGCGGCCGAGGCGGCTGGGCTGTATCCGCCCGCCATGTGCCATGAGGGCAGTTGCGGCATGTGTCAGGCGCGGGTGGTGGAGGGCGCTTATGAGATGGGCCCGCACACCGAGTCGGCCATGCCTGCCGGGCCGGGGGGCGTGCTGCTCTGCCGCTGCCTGCCGCAGGGCGATGTGACCATCGAGCTGCCCTGCACCGACGCCCAGGTCGGCCGCCACAAAATTCCGGTGCGCGAGGCCGAGATCGAGGCGATGGCCCAGGCCGGGGCCGGCGCCGTGGCGCTCACCCTGCGCCTGCGCCCCGATGCCGAGCTGGGGCTGGCGGTGGATTTCATCCCCGGCCAATACATGGAGCTGACGATCCTCGGCACCGAGACCCGCCGCGCCTATTCGCTGGCCAATCTGCCGAACTGGGAAGGGCGGCTCGATTTCATCATCCGGCTGCAGCCGGGCGGGGCGTTTTCTTCCTGGCTGGGCGAACGCGCGGCGGTGGGCGATGTGCTGAACGTGCGCGGCCCGCTCGGGCATTTCGTGCTGGACGAAAGCAGCCCGCGCCCGCGCTGCCTGGTGGGCGGCGGTTGCGGCATGGCCCCGCTGCTCTCCATGCTGCGCCACATGGCGGATTTCCAGGATTCGCAGCCCGTGCACCTGATCTATGGCGCCAACCGCGAGGATGAGCTGCTGCCAGCCGAGGAGCTGGACGCGCTGCGCGCTGCCCTGCCGCAGCTTGGCGTGACGCTGAGCGTCTGGCGTCCAGGCCCCGGCTGGACCGGGTTTTCCGGCACCTCCGCCGACGCGCTGGACGCCTATCTCGCCACCGCCGCCGAGACGCCGGATATTTATGTCTGCGGCCCGCCGCGCATGATGGAGGCGGTGATGAGCACCGCCCAGCGGCGCGGCGTGCCGGAGGCGCAGATCTTCGCCGAGCGCGTGCAGAGTTGAGGCGCCGCCCCGGCGGCGCTAGGGTACGCCATGCATCTGACACGATTTACCGATTTCGGTCTGAGAACCCTGATCTATCTGGCCTTGCAGCCGGAGAAGCTGGGGCAGATCGCCGAAATCGCCGGGGCCTATGAGATTTCCGAGAGCCACATGACCAAGGTCGTGCACCGCCTGGGGCAGGCGGGGCTGATCGAGACGCTGCGCGGGCGCAATGGCGGCATCCGCCTCGCCCGCCCGGCAACCGAGATCGGGCTGGGCGACGTGGTGCGGGCGCTGGAGCCGGAGCTGGCTCTGGTGGAATGCCAAGCTGGGAATTTTTGCGTGATCGGCGGGCTGTGCCGCCTGCAATCCATCGTGAATGAGGCGCAGGACGCGATGCTGGCGGTGATGGACCGCTACAAGCTCTCCGATATCGCCGGGCCGGATAGCCGCGCGCTCAAGCGCCGCCTCAAGGTCGGGACCGAGGCTTAGCCCTCGGCGTTTTCCCTGCGTAGCACGTCGAGCGGCAGGAGTGCGCCGTCGCGCTCGAAATGCCAGAAGGTCCAGCCATTGCAGGATGGCGCATTCTGTACCGCCGCCCCCACTTGATGGATGGAGCCCCGATGCGCGCCGGAGACGAGCTGCCCCTCGGCCGTGACCTCGGCGCCGAAGCGGCGCTGCTTGTCCATCACCGGCGTGCCGGGGCGGATGATGCCGCGCTCGACGAAGCTGCCAAAGGCGATGCGCGGGGCCTCGCGCCCGGTGGGTGGGGCGAGCACGGCGGTCTTGGGCGCCTGCCGCTCGGCCTTCAGCCGGCCCCAGGCGGCCTCGACATAGGCGGGGTGGCGCTCGATGCCGATGAAATGCCGGTGCAGCCGCTTGGCCACGGCGGCGGTGGTGCCGGTGCCCAGGAAGGGGTCGACGATAATATCCCCCGGGCTGGTCGAGGCCATGATGACGCGGTGCAGCAGGGCCTCGGGCTTCTGGGTGGGGTGCAGCTTCAGCCCGTGCTGGTTCTTCAGCCGCTCCCCGCCGGTGCAGAGCGGCAGCGTCCAGTCCGAGCGCATCTGCAGATCGTCGTTCAGCGCCTTCATCGCTTGGTAGTTGAATTTATAGCGGCTCTGCGGGCTCTTGGCTGCCCAGATCATGGTCTCATGCGCGTTGGTGAAGCGCCGGCCGCGGAAATTCGGCATCGGGTTGGTCTTGCGCCAGATCACGTCGTTGAGGATCCAGAACCCCATATCCTGCATCATCGCGCCGATGCGGAAGATGTTGTGATAGGAGCCGATGACCCAGATTGTCCCATCTTTGAGCAATATGCGGTGGCATTCGGCCAGCCAGTCGCGGGTGAAAGCGTCATAGGCCGCGAAATCCGAAAACCGGTCCCACTCCTCGTCCACCCCGTCCACCAAGCTGTCATCCGGGCGGCGCAACTCGCCGCGCAGCTGCAGATTATAAGGCGGATCCGCGAAAATGCAGTTTACCGACGCGTCGGGCAGCATGCGCAGCATCGTCCCGGCATCGCCGAGCAATATCTGGTCCAGCGGCAGTTCGCGCAGCACTTCCACAGGCAAGGCGGATCCTCGAAATCACGGGTTTCAGCAGATTTGGCGTCTGCCCCGTAACCGCGTCAACACTGGGCAACTATATTTTGTCTTCGCGCCGTTAATAGCAAGATAACCGTTGCGCTATTCTTGACATGCCGGGGGGGGATGGGTAGCAACCCGCCAACGTCTAGGCGGGTTCTCCGCTGAAAACAGGTGCATGAGCGAAGGTCGGGACAAAGCGGCGTTTGAACAGCGGCTCAAGGCTGCCGAACAGGCTGCCGAGGGGCCGAAGCGGGACGCGGCTGAAAGCGATGCCGGGTCGGCCCGGCGCGCGATCGAGCTGGCGATGCGTCTGGGCGTGGAAATGGTGGCCGCGATGGTCATTGCCGTGGTGATTGGCTGGGGGCTGGATAAGCTCTTCCATACGACACCCTGGCTGATGATCCTCATGGTCCCGGTGGGTATGGTGGCCGGGCTGCGTAATCTGCTTCGCGCATCCGGTGACAAAACAGGCGGCTGAACGGGATAGACATGGCAGGACCAACGATCGACGCGCTGGGACAATTCACCCTGACCACGGGGCTTGGCGGCCTCGGCCGCGCCGTGAACTTCACCAATTCCAACGAGGCGATGCTTGGCGCCGCCGTGGTTGTGGTGCTGGTGTTCGCGCTTGGGCTGCGCAGCCGGGCGTTGGTGCCGGGCCGCACGCAGTCGCTGGTCGAGCTGCTTTATGAATTCGTGCGCAACATGTGCGTGGACACGATCGGCGAGGAGGGGCTGCGCTTCTTCCCCCTGGTGTTCACCATCTTCAGCTTCATCCTGCTCGGCAACCTGATCGGGCTGTTCCCCTATTTCTTTGCCTTCACCAGCCATATCGCGGTCACACTCACACTGGCGCTGTTCGTGTTCGTGTTCTCCACCGGGGTGGGGTTCTACACGCATGGCTTCAAATTCCTGAAATTCTTCGTGCCCTCCGGCGTGCCGAGCTGGCTGCTGCCGCTGCTGGTGCCCATCGAGATCATCTCCTACCTGTCCCGTCCCGTCTCCCTCTCGGTCCGTTTGTTCGCCAACATGACCGCCGGGCACGTAATGTGGGAGGTATTCGCCGGCTTCATGCTGCTGCTCACCGCGAGCTTCGGCGTGCTGGGCGCCTTCGCCTCGGTGGTGCCGCTCGGGCTGAACGTGGCGCTGGCGGCTCTGGAGCTGCTGGTGGCCGGGCTGCAGGCCTACGTGTTCGCCATTCTCACCTGTCTGTATCTGCACGACGCCGTGCATATGCACTAACGACTTCGCCAAAACGTTTCTCGGAAAGGAAAGTTACATGGATCCTCAGTCTGCCGCTCTGCTCGCCAAGGACGTTGGCGCGGGTCTCGCCACCATCGGTGTCGCTGGCGCCGGTGTTGGTATCGGTAACCTGTTCGGCTCGTTCGTGTCCGCCGTTGGCCGCAACCCGGCCGCGCGCGACAACATGTTCAAGGACGTGCTGCTGGGCTTCGCGCTGACGGAAGCCGTCGCGCTGTACGCCCTGGTTATCGCGCTGGTCATCCTGTTCACCTGATGCGCCGCGTAAGCACCGCTCTGCTGCTGGCTTTGGCACCTTCGGCCGCACTGGCCGAGGGCACCATGCCGCAGATGGATTTCGCCAACCCGCTGACCCTGGATCAGGTAGGCTGGATGGCGGTCATCCTCGTGGTGCTGTATCTGCTGCTTTCGCGCTGGGGCCTGCCGGAAATCGGCAAGGTGCTGGAACATCGCGCCGGGGTGATCGCCAAGGATCTCGCCGCCGCGCGCGCGGCCAAGGTGGAAGCCGATCAGGCGGTGGCGCAGCTCAACGCGACCATCGCCCAGGCCCGCGCCGCCGCGCAGGCCGAGGTGGCGAAGGCCGTGGCCGACGCCAAGGCCGACGCCGCGGCGAAAGCCGCCGCCCTGGCCAGCCAGCTGGAGGCCAAGCTCGCCGAGTCCGAGGCGCGGATCGACGCCGCCCGGGCCGCCGCGCTGGCCGCCATCAAGCCCGTGGCCGCGGAGGCAGCCAGCTCCATCCTGTTGAAACTCACGGGCAGCCAGCCCGCTGAAGACAAGCTCGCCCAGCGTCTCGACGACGCGCTGGCGGCGCGCAAGGCGGCATAAGCCATGGAATACCAAGCTCTCTCCGGTAGCGCTTTCTATCTGCATGGCGCGTTCTGGGTCTTTGTGGCCGTGGCCATCTTCGCCCTGATCGCGGGGCGCAAGGTCATGGCCGCGATCGGCACGATGCTCGACACCCGCGCCAAGAGCGTGAGCGACGCGCTGGCCGAGGCCGCGCAGCTGAAGGCCGAGGCCGAGGTGATCCTCGCCGACGCCAAGGCCCGCCAGGCCCAGGCCATGGAAGACGCCAAGCAGATCCTGGAAACCGCGCACCAGGAAGCGGCCAGTCTGGCCGCCGCCCTGGCCGCCGAGGCTGAGGCCACGGCGAAGCGCCGGGAACGCATGGCGATGGAGCGGATTGCCGCGGCGGAAGCCTCAGCCGTGAGCGAGGTGCGCGCCGCCGCGATCGACATCGCCACCGCCGCCTCCGCCGCGCTGCTGCGCGACGAGCTGGGCGCGCAGGGCGATGCCGCTCTCATCGACCGCGCGATCTCCGGCGTGCCGGGCGCACTGCGCGCCTGAGCCTCGCGCCGGCTGTCGGATAAAAGGCCAGGGGCTGCTGTCCCTGGCCTTTTAAGTTGTATATACTTTTATCGGTTTTCCCCGTTTTGACCCGTTGCGCGCATGGCTGAAAACGGCCATGATGCCCCGTGTTGCATCACTGCGCGATGCTCTGATGGACAAAATGCACAATATTGGGAGAATGCGATGAAGCAGATTTTCGCGCCGGCGGTTGCCGTGGTTTGCGCGCTCGGTACGCTTGCCGCCCCGGTTGCCGCCCAGGCCAAGGCGTTAACGCAGATCACCTTCGGGGTGGATGCGACCTACCCGCCTTTTGAGAGCCTTTCGCCCAGCGGCGCCTTCCAGGGCTTTGACATCGACCTCGGCAAGGCGATCTGCGCCGAGCTGAAGGTGAAGTGCGTGTTCGTGTCGCAATCCTTCGACGGCATCATCCCGGCCCTGCAGGCCCGCAAGTTCGACGCCATCCTGTCCTCGATGACGGTGACGCCGGAGCGCGCCAAGCAGATCAATTTCTCCTCCGAGATGTATAATGAGCCGACCAGCCTGGTCGAGAAGAAAGGCGCCGGGCTGGAGCCGACCGCCGCGAGCCTGAAGGGCAAGAATGTCGGCGTCGAGGCCGGCACCATTCAGGAGACCTACGCCAAGACCTATTGGCAGCCGCAGGGCGTGAACGTGATCTCCTATCAGGGCCAGGATCAGGTTTATGCCGATTTGCTGTCGGGCCGTCTGGACGCCTCGCTGCAAGACTCGGTGGAGGCTGATTACGGCTTCCTCAAGACCCCGAAGGGGACGGATTACCAGTTCGGCGGCAATGTCACCTATGATCCGCAGGACGTGCTGGGTTCCTACATCGCAATCGGCGTGCGTAAGGATGAGCCGGAACTGCTGAAGAAGATCGATTGGGCGATCGCCGAACTCCACAAGAACGGCACGTATAACAAGATCGAGGCGAAGTACTTCAACTTCGACGTTTACGGCACGCAGCCGGCGGCCACCACCGCGCCGGCGGCAGCGGCGCCTGCCGCGAGCGCGCCCGCAGCCCAGTAAACGGTTTGTCTCTGGCTCCGGCGCGCGGCGCCGGAGCCGTTCCTGGGGAGGAACGTCATGTTCAATCTGGCGGGCTACGGACCGCAGCTTTTCAGCGGCATGGTGACGACCATCGAGTTGTCCGTGTTGTCGCTGGTGGTGTCTTTCGTCATCGGCTTGCTTGGCGCTTCGGCCAAGCTCTCCAAAAGCCGCCCGATGCGCGGCGTGGCCACTGTGTACACCACCATCATTCGCGGCGTGCCCGATCTCGTGCTGATGCTGCTGATTTTTTATTCGCTGCAGATCTGGCTGAATGATTTTTCCGATTACCTGAATTCGATTCAGGGCGATTTCACCTTCGCGTTTCCGCTCGACCCCTTCACCTCCGGCGTGATCACGCTTGGCTTCATCTACGGTGCGTATTTCACCGAAACCTTCCGTGGCGCCTTTCTTGCGGTGCCCAAGGGGCAGCTCGAAGCCGCGCGCGCGTTCGGCATGCGCCCCAAGCAGGTGTTCCGGCGCATCCTGTTCCCGCAAATGATGCGCTACGCCTTGCCGGGCATCGGCAATAATTGGCAGGTGATCCTCAAGGCCACGGCGCTGGTGTCGCTGATTGGCTTGTCGGATGTGGTGAAAGCCGCGCAGGCGGCGGGCGAGGCCACCTTCCGCACCTTCTTCTTCATCGTGGTGGCGGGGGCGGTGTACCTTGTGCTCACCACCGTCTCAAACGGCGTGCTCATCTTACTGGAACGCAAATATTCCGTCGGTGTGCGGAAGGCGGCGCTATGATCGATATTCTGCAAAATTACTGGCAGGCCTTGCTGTATTCCGATGGCTACGGGGTGACCGGCCTGGCCATGACGCTGTGGCTGCTCGTGCTCTCCTGCGCCATCGGCTTCTGCCTGGCGCTGCCGCTGGCGGTGCTGCGCAATGCGCGCAACCCGGTGCTGTGGTTCCCGGTCTGGTTATATACGTTCATCTTCCGCGGCACCCCGCTCTATGTGCAGCTCCTGCTCATCTATAGCGGCATTTATGGGCTGGATTTTGTGCACCACACCGCGCCGCTGGCCGATTTCTTCCGCTCCGGGCTAAACTGCACGATCCTCTCCTTCGGGCTCAATACCGGTGCCTACACCACCGAGATCTTCGCGGGCGCGATCAAGGAGACCTCGCATGGCGAGGTGGATGCCGGGCTGGCGATGGGCATGTCGCGCGTGACGCTGTACCGGCGCATCATCATCCCCGCCGCGCTGCGCCGGGCGCTGCCGGCCTACAGTAACGAGGTGATCCTGATGCTGCACGCCACCACCCTGGCCTTCACCGCCACGGTGCCGGACATTCTCAAGGTCGCCAACGACGCCTATTCCGCCACCTATGCCCCGTTCGACTGTTTCGGCATCGCGGCGCTGATCTATCTATGCGTGTCATTCACGCTGATCTTTTTGTTCCGCCGGACGGAGCGGCGCTACCTCGCCTTCCTTAGCCCGTAAGGCGAGGCTGGGGGGCGGCATTAAATTCTGCGGGGCTTGATCCGGATCAAACCCTGCGCATGGATGAAACATTACAGTTCCGTCCATGAGAATTGTTGTATCCCTGGGCGGCACGGCGCTGCTGCCGCGCAAAGAAAGCTTGTCCCCTGGCATCCTGCGTAAGCGGGTGGCGGAGGTCGCCCGAAGCCTCGCCGGGGCGATGATGGGGGGGCACCAGATCGTCGTCACCTTTGGCGATGCCTCGCAGCTGGGTCTGCTTGGGCTGCAGACGCTCAACAGCCCGCGCGCGGCGTTGATGCCGCTGGATGTGCTGCATGCACAGGTGGGAGGCTGGCTGGGCTACGAGCTTGAGCGCGAGATCCGCAACGCCTTGCCGCCGGGGGCGCTGGTGGTAAGCATGGTCACCCAGACCCTGGTGGATATGCATGACCATGCCTTTCGCGAGGCTGGCCTGCCGGTTGGCCCGGTGTTCGACAAGCCGACCGCCGAGCGCGTCGCCAAGGAGCTGGGCTGGAAGATCGATCGGGCCGGGGAAGGCTGGTGCCGCATGGTCCCGGCGCCGCAACCGGTCGATATTATCGAGACCGAGGCGCTCCTGCGCCTCATCAATACCGGGGTCACCGTCATCTGTGGCGGCGGCGGCGGCGTGCCGGTGCGCCGCGATATCGAGGGGCAGCTTTACGGCGTCGAAGCGGTGGTTAGGAAGGAGGCCGGCGCCGCCTTGCTGGCGGAGCGGGTGCAGGCGGATATGTTCGTCATGCTCTCCGAGCTTGGCGGGCTGTATCTCGATTTCGGCGCCCCCGCGCAGCGGCTGATCGCCGCCGCCGGGCCGCAGGATTTGGCCGCGCATTTCGCCCAATTTCCAGAGCAGATCATGCGCCCCAAGGCACAGGCGGCGGTGGCATTTGTGCGTGCCACCGGCAAACAGGCGGCCATCGGCAAACCGGAGGAGCTTGCGGAAATTCTCGCTGGGCGGCGCGGCACGCTGGTCGCCGCCGATGGCGGGCAGATCAGCTTCCACGACCAGGGGTAGCGGGCTCTCCCGGCGGCAGGGCCGAGCAAGCCGGTAAAATTGTTGCAAATCCGTCCCGGCGCGTTAGGATGCCGGGGCTAGGTCAACAAACCGCCGCTTGGGATGAAAAAAGTGAACGGTATGGGAACATCCGCGGAGAAGGGTGAGCCGGAGGATTTGGCTAGCCTCGCCCTGGCCGCCCTGCGCGAGCGCGAGGCGCAGCTGCGCTCCATTCTGGACACCGTGCCGGACGCCATGATCGTGATCGACGCCGCTGGCGTCGTTGGCTCTTTCAGCAGCGCGGCGGAGCGGCTGTTTGGCTACAGCGCCGCTGAAATGGTGGGGCGCAATGTCAGTCTGCTGATGCCCGCGCCCCATGCCGAGCGGCATGACAGCTATCTTGAACGCTATCTGCGCACCGGGGAGAAGCGCATCATCGGCGCCAGCCGGGTGGTGATGGGCCGGCGCAAGGATGGCTCGACCTTCCCCATGGAGCTGTATATCGGCGAGACGCCGATGCGCGCCGGGCGCGCCTTTACCGGCTTCATCCGCGACCTCACCGAGCGGCACGAGACCCAGGCCCGGCTGCACGAGTTGCAGGCCGAGCTCGCGCATATGTCGCGCTTCACCGCGATGGGGGAAATGGCCTCCACCCTGGCGCATGAGCTGAACCAGCCGCTCACCGCCGTGGCGACCTATCTCAATGGCTGCGCCCGCCTGCTCGACCGTGGCGCCGGCGCCGATCTGGCGATGCTGCGCGACGGTATCGAGCGCGCCGCCGAGCAGGCGCTGCGCGCCGGGCAGATCATCCGCCGCCTGCGCGAATTCGTCGCCCGGGGCGAGACCGAGCGCCGCCGCGAGAGCCTGCCTAAGCTGGTCGAGGAGGCGAGCGCCCTGGCCCTGGTGGGCGAGCGCGAGAGCGGGGTGCGGGTGGATTTCGCCTTCGCGCCGGAATGCCGCGCCGTGATCGCCGACAAGGTGCAGGTGCAGCAGGTGCTGCTCAACCTGATCCGCAACGCCATGGAGGCGATGCGCGAGAGCGAACGGCGCGAACTCGTGGTGAGCACCGTCCCGGCGATGGAGGGCATGGTGCGGATCTCGGTGGCTGATACGGGGCCGGGCATCGCGCCGCACATCATGGCGCAGCTGTTCCAGCCCTTTGTCACCACCAAGAGCTACGGCATGGGAGTCGGGCTTTCCGTGTCGCGCACGATCGTCGAGGCGCATGGCGGGCGGCTCTGGGCCGAGCCCAACCCGGGCGGCGGCGCGGTGTTTTTCTTCACGCTGCCATGTGTCGGGCAGGCGGGCGCGGACAGCCATGCTGCCTGATCCGGTGGTGCATCTCGTCGATGACGACGAGGCGGTGCGCCACTCCCTGGCCTTCCTGCTGGCCAGCGCCGGGTTCGCCGTGCGCACCTACGATTCCGCCGCCGCGTTTCTCGACGCGCTGGAGGCGGTGCGGCCGGGCTGCGTGGTCACCGATGTGCGCATGCCTGGCCTCTCGGGGCTGGCGTTGCAGCGGGAGCTGATCAGCCGGCGCATCGGTCTGCCGGTGATCGTGATGACCGGCCATGGCGATGTGAAGCTGGCGGTGGAGGCGATGAAGGCCGGGGCGGTGGATTTCATCGAAAAGCCGTTTCAGGACGAGGTGATGCTCACCGCCATCCGCGCCGCCTTCGACCGTTATGCCCGTGACACCCGCCACCATGACGAGGCGAACGCCGTGGAAGCCCGGCTGCATACCCTGACCATGCGCGAGCGCGAGGTACTGGATGGGTTGCTGGCGGGCCACCCCAACAAGACCATCGCGCATGAGCTCAACATCAGCGCCCGCACCGTCGAGGTGCATCGCGCGAATGTGATGACCAAGATGGGCGCCGCCAACCTGCCCGAACTGGTGCGCATGGTGCTGCTCTCGCGCACCCCCGGCGTGTAGTTCCGCCGCATTTGCGTTGAATCAAGTGACACGTGCCGGATGTCTGGTATCCGGGCGGGATTATTCATCCTTGTGCAAAGTTCAGGACGGTCGTGTTCGAGTTGGGAGTCAGCGGTATGGCCGAGGCGCGGCCACTGGTCATGGTCGTGAACGACGATGCGGCGATGCGCGACGCCCTGCAGTTCCGGCTGCGCCTGGAGGGGCTGGAGGTACAGGCCCATGCCGATGGCGCCGCGCTGCTCGCCAGCCGCGATCTGGCGCGGGCGGGCTGCGTGATCCTGAAGGACCAGATGCCGGGGGTGGGTGCGTTCGAGACGCTGCTTCGCCTGCATGCGCTGGATCTGGCGCCGCCGGTGATCTTGTTGACGGGCGCCGCCAGCGCGGCCTTGCGCCACCGGGCGGCGGCGGCTGGGGTTTGGCTGGTGCTGGAGAAACCGATCCTCGATAATGGCCTGGTCGATGCGGTCGGGCATGCCCTGGCCGGGCAAGGCGCGAGCCGGCCTACGTAGAATCCCGTAAGGGAAAAACCGAATATCATTGTCAGGGCCGGGCCGGTTAAATCTCTCCCGCAAGAGCAAGTGGGAGAACCAAGAGATGTCAGCCAGCATAGCGCTGCGTGGAGATCATGGTGCCGCGAAGCTGTGGGGCGCGCCGGTGCCGCCGCTCACATTGATCGGCCCGGCGGGAGAGACCACGCTGCCGCCGCCCGCGCTGCATTTCACCCAGGATGCGGAAATCTACGCCGAGGGCGACGAGGCGGTTTATCTCTACAAGGTTGTCAGCGGCATGGTGCGTACCTGCAAATTCCAGACGGACGGGCGGCGCCATGTCGACGCGTTCCACGGGCAGGGCGATGTGTTCGGCTTCGAGCTGGGGGCTGAGCATGCGCTCTCGGCCGAGGCGGTGACCGAATGCGCTGTCATCCCTTATCGACGCCGTGTGCTGGAGAGCAAGGCCGCGCAGGATGAAACGGTGGCGCGCCAGCTTTACCGCTACGCCATGCAGTCGCTGGAGCGCACCCGCCAGCACGCGCAGCTGCTCGGCCGGGCGAGCGCGCCGCAGAAGCTGGCGGTGTTCCTGCTCGATCTGGCCGGGCCGCGCGGCGCGGCGGTCGATCTGGCGATGACCCGCCACGACATCGCCGATTATCTGGGGCTGACCATCGAGACGGTGTCGCGCACCCTCTCGCATCTGGAGCGCGACGGCGTGTTGCACCTGATCACCGCGCGGCAGATCGAGATCCGCGACCGCGCGGCACTGCGGACGCTCTGCGGCTGAGTGCCGCGGCCCATGGGTGGACGGGGCGGATGATATAATATATCATTTCCGCCGGTTTCATCTGGGGGCGGATATGACTCGGCTTGGCTTGTTGGCGGCGGCCGCGGCGCTGGCGCTGGGCGTCGGGATGGCGCGGGCGCAGCCGGTGCTGCGCGCGGTTGGCATTGAAAACCAATACGCCAATGTGATGGCGCAGATCGGCGGGCCTTATGTGCAGGTTAGCGCCATTGAGAGCGACCCCAACACCGATCCGCATGAATTCGAGATCAGCCCGCAAGTGGCTGGCGAGCTCGCGGCGGCGGATGTGGTGGTGGAGAACGGGCTGGGCTACGATGCCTGGGCCGATAAGCTGCTGCGGGGCGGCCATGCCGAGGTGATCAGCGCGCAACGCGTGCTCAACCTGCCCGGCACCACCCAGAACCCGCATCTATGGTACGACCCCGCCACCATGCCCGCCGTGGCCCAGGCGGTGGCGGCGGCCTTCGCCGCCAAAGACCCGGCCCATGCCGCCTATTATCAGGCGCGGGCGCATGCTTTCGACGCCTCGCTCCAGCCCTGGCGGGATGAGCTGGCGCAGATCAAGACCCTGTATGGCGGCACCGCCGTGGCGGTGAGCGAGCCGGTGGCCGATGACCTGTTGCTGGCGGCAGGGCTGAAGATCGCCACGCCCTTCACCCTGCAGGCGGCGGCGATGAACGGCACCGACCCCGCGCCGCAGGATGTCGCCTTCCAGCAAAACCTGCTGGTTTCGCGCCAGGTGGCGCTCTACGTGTTTAACCTGCAGGTGCAGGACACGCTCTCCGATTCCTTCCGCGCTTTGGCCCAGCAGAGTGATCTGCGCGTGCTCGGCGTATTTGAGACGATGCCGAAAGGTGCCAAGAGCTACCAGGACTGGATGCACGGCGAGACCGCCGCCCTGGCCCAGGCGCTGGCGGCGAGCGGGCATTGACGCACGCGCTCGACGTCGCCGGGCTGTGCGTCTCGCTCGGTGGGCGCGAGGTGCTGCACGAGGTCAGCTTCGCGCTGGAGCCGGGGGCGTTTTGCGGGCTGATCGGCGCCAATGGCTCGGGCAAGACCACCTTGCTGCGCAGCATTCTCGGCTTCACCGCGCCCAGTGCCGGGCGCGTGGCGCTGGCCGGGGTGGCGGGCTATGTGCCGCAAAAATTGCAGCTCGACCCTGACATGCCGGTGCGGGCGGGCGATTTCGTCGAGCTGGGGCTGAACGGCCATCGCTTCGGTTTCCCGTTCCCCTCGCGCGCACGCCGGGCCAAGGTGGAGGCGATGCTCGCCGCTGTCGGCGCGGAGGCGTTCGCCGGGCAGCGCATAGGCGAACTCTCGGGCGGGCAGCAACAGCGCGTGCTGATCGCGCATGCGCTGATCCGCCAGCCGAAGCTGCTGCTGCTGGATGAGCCGCTCGCCAATCTCGACCTGCGCGCCAGCGCTGAGATCATCGCGCTGCTCAAGCGCGTCGCCGCCCAGGGGGTGACGGTGCTGCTCTCGGCGCACGACATGAACCCGCTGCTCAGCGCCATGGACCGCATCGTCTATCTCGCCAAGGGCCGTGCCGCCAGCGGCAGGACGCAGGAGGTGGTGCGGACGGAGGTGCTCTCCGCGCTCTACGGGTATCATATCGACGTGATCCGCGTGCATGACCGCATCATCGTGGTGGCGGGCGAGGGCGGCGCGCATGGCGGCAAGCACGTCGCGGCGATTCCATGACATTGCTGCAGCCCGGTTTCCTGTCGAGCCTGCCGGTGCAAAACGCGCTGCTCATCGGCGCGGGGGCGGCGCTGCTCTCGGGCGCTGCGGGGGTGTTCACGGTGCTGCGCGGGCAATCCTTCGCCGGGCATACGCTGGCCGATGTCAGCAGCGCGGGCGGGGCGCTGGCTTATCTGCTCGGCATCAGCCCGCTGGCGGGGTTTTTCGGCCTCGCCGTGCTGGGCGCGCTGGGGGTGGAGGCAGCGGGTGAGCGCCGCGCGGCGGGGCGCGATTTAGCGGCGGGCATCGTGCTCGGCGCCGGCATGGGGATCACCGCCCTGCTGCTCTATCTGGACGTGACGCTGAAAGGCCATGGCGGCGCGGCGGTGGCGGTGATGTTCGGGGCGCTGTTTGCGGCGCCGCCGGGGCTGGGCCGCGCGGTGGCGCTGGGCGCGCTGGCCGGGCTGGCGGGGCTAGGGCTGATCTACCGGCCGCTGCTGCTGGCCACGCTGGATGGCGAGCTGGCCCGCGCCGATGGCGTGAATACCAAGCTGCTCGGCGGCGCCTATCTGCTGCTGCTGGCGCTGGCGGTCACGCTCTGCGCCATGGCGGTGGGGGCGATTCTGTCCACCGCGCTGCTCATCGGGCCGGCGGCGGCGGCGCTGCGGCTGGCGCGCGGCCCGGTGGCGGCCATGGCGCTGGCGGGGTTGCTCGGGCTGGGCTGCGCCTGGGGCGGCATCTGGCTCGCTTATCAGAGCTATGGCTGGACGCCGGGTCATGTCTGGCCGGTCAGCTTCTTCATCACCGCGCTGGTGCTGGCGGTTTATGCCGCCGCCGCGCTGGCCCGGCGGGGTTGAGCATGTTCGCGCCTTATCTCCGGGATGCCTGGATCGTCGCCACGCTGATCGCCTTGGCCGCAGGTTGCGCCGGATATTTCGTGGTGCTGCGCGGGGCCGGGTTCGCCGCGCACGCGCTGCCGATGGCGGCTTTCCCCGGCGCGGCGCTCGCGGGGCTGCTCGGCATCGCGCAGGTTTATGGGCTGGCGGCGTTCGCGCTGGCCGGGGTGGCGGGGCTCACGTGGTTGAAGCGCGCTCAGCGGCCTGATGCCGCGGCCGCGCTGGTGCTGGTCGCCCTGCTCGGGCTGGGGGCGCTGTTTCTCAGCCTCTCCGGCGGCTATGCCAATGCGGTTTACGCCCTGCTGTTTGGCCAGATCCTCGGCGTCGGCCCGGCCGATCTGCCACCTGCCCTCGCCATCGGCCTTGGCGTGCCCGCGCTGCTGCTGGCCTGCTTCCGTCCGCTCAGCTACAGCGCCATCGCGCCCGACATCGCCGCCGCGCGCGGCCTCTCCGGCGCCGGGCTGGATGTGCTGTTTCTCGGCCTGCTGGCGGTGACGGCCGCCATCGCGCTGCCACTGGCCGGGGCGCTGCTGGTGTTCACGCTGATGGTCGGCCCGGCGGCGGCGGCGCGGCAACTCACCCCGGCGCCGCTGCCCGCGCTGGGGCTGAGCATGGCGCTGGCGCTGCTGATCGTGTGGGCGGCCTTGGCGCTGGCCTGGCTCACCAGCCTGCCCTCGGGGTTTTTCGTCGGTGCGGGCTCGGCGCTGGTCTATGCCGCCGCGCGGCTGTGGCGGCGGGTTAAAGGCTAGCACAGGCGGCGCAGAGGCCGTCCAGCTCCACGATCGCGTGGGCTGGGCGGAAGCCATGCGCGGAAGCCGCCCTGGCCAGCGCGGCCGAAATGCCCGGGTCCTCGATCTCCGTCACCGCGCCGCATTGGCGGCAGATCAGAAATTGCGCGTCGGCGTGGTCGTGCTCGGCCTCGGCGCAGGGGATGAAGGCGTTCAGCCGCTCGATGCGGTGGATCAACCGGTTGGCGAGCAGGAAATCCAGCGCCCGGTACACGGTGGGCGGCACGGCGGAGCGGCGCACGGCCTTCAACTGGTCGAGCAACTGATACGCCGTGACAGGCGCTTCGGCCCGCAGGATCAGCTCCAGCACCTCGCGCCGCAGGGCGGTGAGCTGCGTGCCGTGTTTGGCGCAGAGCGCCTGCGCCGCCTGGAGCTGGGCGGGGATGTCGCGGGCGCGGGCGGTGTGGTGGTGAGCCATGCGGCGATGATAGGCCATCGCGCCGCCAGCGGGGAGGGGGCGGCGCGCCCTTGACGAAACCCCGCACCCGGCTACCTTTCCATTATGTCTGACAATGCGACGCTGATGCCGGCAAACGGGCAGGACGAGCCCGCCCAGGCGCTGACGCGCGAGGACATTCTGCGCGCGCGCGACCGGCTGGAAGTGCTGCGCACCCGCTCGCAGCGGCGCTGGCTGCGCCTGCTCTGGCTGCTGGCCGGGCCGGGCGTGTTGGTCATGCTCGGCGAAAATGACGGCCCCTCCATGGTCTCTTACGCCACCACGGGCGCGAGCTATGGCATCGGCTTCTTCATCCCCTTCATCCTGCTCACCTTCGCCATGGCCTATGTGGTGCAGGAGATGACGGTGCGGCTCGGCGTCGCCACGCATCGCGGCCATGCCGAGCTGATCTTCCAGCGCTTCGGCCCGTTCTGGGGCTATTTCGCGATGGCCGATCTGGTGTTCGGCAATTTGCTCACCCTGGTCACCGAATTCATCGCCATCCAGGCGGGCGGGCTTTATTTCGGTTTCCGGCCGGTGGTGTCAGTGGGGGCGGGGGTGGCGGTGGTGCTCGCCTCGCTGGCGCTGCGCCGCTACGCCACGTGGGAGCGTGTGCTGCTGGCGCTGGCGGCGGGGAATCTGCTGTTCATTCCGGCGGCGCTGCTGGCGCATCCTGATGGCGCCGCGCTGGCCCATGCGCTGGGCACATGGGGGCCGCTGCCGGGCGGGCTGAGCACCGGCTTCGTGGTGCTGCTGCTGGCCGATATCGGCGCCACGGTCACGCCCTGGATGATCTTCTTCCAGCAGAGCGCGGTGGTTGATAAGGGCCTGACCCGCGCCGATTTGCCGCAGGGGCGGCTGGACACCGCGATCGGCGCGTTCATCGCCGCCATGGCGGCCATCGCCACCGTGGTTGCGGCGGCGCCGCTGCATGCGCTGCACGCGCCGATCCGCCAATTCGTCTCGGGCGCCGATTTCGCCACGGCGCTGCAGCCGCTGATCGGTCATACCGGGGCGACGTTGTTCGCGCTCGGCATGACGGAGGCCGGGCTGGTCGCGGCGATGACCATCTCCACCAGCTCCTCCTACGCGCTGGCGGAAACCATCTCGGCCCGCCACAGCCTCAATCTCGATTTCCGCAGCGGCCGCTGGTTTTATGGCGCGGCGATCGTCTCCACCCTGTTCGCCGCCGGGATCGTGCTGATCCCGCACGCGCCGCTGCTGGCGCTGACGCTGAGCGTGAACGTGATCGCCACGCTGCTGATGGCTCCGGCGCTGCTGTTCCTGCTGCTGCTGGTCAATGATGCCGAGATCATGGGCGATCTGGCCAATCGGCGTCTGGGCAATCTGGCGGGCGGGCTGATCATCATCGGCATCGCGCTGGCCGGAGCGGTTTATGGCGTGCTCATGGTGTTTCCGACATGACGCAGGATGAGATCCTGCGCGCGCTGGAGCCGGCGCAGCGCTCGGCCCAGAAATACAAGCCTTATCCGCGCCGCAAGCTGGGCTGGCGGGTGCAGGCGCTCTTATGGCTGCTGCGCGCCTATGTGCTGGTGGCGGTGCCGCTGGTGGTTTACGCCTTCGTCAAGGCGCTGCTGGCGGGGGCGTAACCGCGGTAAGAAAAATGCCGCCTTTTTGGAAAAGGCGGCATCGGGTAACGTCGTTGGGTTTTGGTCTTACTTGATCGGCTCGGGCACGATCGTCTTCACGATGGTCGAATCCAGCGCCTCGAACCCGGCGTAATCGATGGTGGCGTAGAGGTCCTTGCGGGTCAGCATCTGGTCCACGCAATTCTGCGCCCCGCCATCGCGCTGGATGGCGGTGTACAGCTTCTCCTGCGCCAGCGCCGCGACACGCAGCGAGGTCACCGGCCAGATCATCATCTTGTAGCCGAAATCCTCGAATTGCTGCTTGGTGTAAAACGGCGTGCGGCCGAACTCGGTCATGTTGGCGAGCAGCGGCACACCGGGCATGCGGCGGGCGAACTCGCGGAACATCTCCTCGGTGTTCAGCGCCTCGGGGAAGATCGCGTCGGCGCCGGCTTCCATATAGAGCTTGGCGCGGGCTACGGCGCCGTCCATGCCTTCCGAGGCGGCGGCATCGGTGCGGGCGATGATGTAGAGATGCCGGCGCGCATGCGCGGCCGCCGCCACCTTGGCCGCCATGTCCTCGGGGCTGGCCAGCTTCTTGTCGTTCAGATGCCCGCATTTCTTGGGCAGGATCTGGTCTTCCAGATGCACCGCGGCGGCGCCCGCATCCTCGAAGGTGCGGACCATGTGCATCACGTTGAGGGCTTCGCCGTAGCCGGTATCGCCATCCACCAGCACCGGCAGCCCGGAGGCGCGCACCACCTGGCGGATGAAGAAGGCGACCTCGTCAACCGTGATGATGCCGAGATCGGGCAGGCCCATCGAGGCGGTCATCGCCGCGCCCGAGAGGTAGCAGGCCTCGAACCCGGCATTGCGCGCCTGCTGCGCGGCGAGGCCGTTATGCGTGCCGGGGATGCCCAGAATCCCCGGCTTGGCCAGCAGCGCGCGGAAGCGGTCGCCCGCCGGGATGTGGGAATAGGAAGACGCGGAGAGATAGGTCATGGGATGATCCTTAGCGGTCGGCCAGCTTCACGAATTTCAGATTCTCCGGGCCGACGTAATTGGCCGAGGGGCGGATGATCTTGCCGTCCACGCGCTGCTCGATGACATGCGCGCTCCAGCCAGAGGTGCGCGAGATCACGAAGAGCGGGGTGAACATCGCGGTCGGCACGCCCATCATGTGGTAGGAGACGGCGGAGAACCAGTCGAGGTTCGGGAACATGTTCTTCACCTCCTTCATCACCGCTTCCAGCCGCGCCGCGATGTCGTACATCTTGGTCGAGCGCGCTTCGTCGGAGAGATGTTTGGCGACACGCTTGATGACCACGTTGCGCGGGTCGGAGATGGTGTAAACCGGGTGGCCGAAGCCGATCACGACCTCCTTGTTGGCCACGCGGGCGCGGATATCGGCCTCGGCCTCATCGGGGGTGTTGTAACGCTTCTGGATCTCGAAGGCGACCTCATTGGCGCCGCCATGCTTGGGCCCGCGCAGCGCGCCGATGGCGCCGGCGATGGCGGAGTAGAAATCGGAGCCTGTGCCGGCGACCACGCGCGCGGTGAAGGTGGAGGCGTTGAACTCATGCTCGGCGTAGAGGATCAGCGAGGTGTGCATGGCGCGCACCCAGCTCGCCGACGGCGCCTTGCCGTGCAGCAAATGCAGGAAATGCCCGCCGATGGAGTCGTCATTGGTCTCCACCTCGATGCGCTTGCCGTTGGTGGAGAAATGATACCAGTAGAGCAGGGCGGAGCCGAGCGAAGCCATCAGCCGGTCGGCGATGTCCTTGGCGCCGGGCTGGTTGTGGTCGTGCGCCTCGGGCAGGATGGTGCCAAGGGCCGAGACATAGGTGCGCATCACGTCCATCGGGTGCGCGGCGGCGGGGATCTGCTCCAGCACCACCTTGGCGGCGGCGGGCAGGCCGCGCAGCGCCTTCAGCTTGGCCTTATAGGCGGCGAGCTCGGCCGTGTTGGGCAGCGTGCCATGCACCAGCAGATGCGCGATTTCCTCAAATTCCGCCTGCTCCGCGAAATCCAGTATGTCGTAGCCGCGGTAATGCAGATCGTTGCCGGTGCGGCCCACGGTGCACAGCGCGGTGTTGCCGGCGGCCACGCCGGAGAGGGCGACGGATTTCTTTGGCTTGGGCAGGGTGCTGGTCTCGTTCATGGTCGGCTGATCCTCCTGGATTAAGGCGGCGTGTTGCGGGGAGTGCGGCGGGGTTCGTCAGAAAATGCCGGGCTTGGCCCCGGCGCGGCGGTCGCGGTTCAAGCGGGTGCGGTTCAGGGGCGCATGCGCCATGTATACGCGAATGTCGTGAAGATTCACGGCCTGACGAACTCCTGGGTTTGGGGTGTTCTTTGCGCTGTTTGCGGTTTGCGTCCAGAGCGGGCGGTGCGGATAAAGGCGAAACTCTTGCCTGGTTTTGCGAATTTTGCGAAGATTGTGGGGTGACAGGCAGGAAAATCTTTGCTGGCGAGCGGCTGCGCCGGGCGCGCGAGCGGGCGGGGCTGAAGCAATCCGCCCTGGCCCAGCGCCTGGGTATCTCGCCCAGCTATTTCAACCAGATCGAGGCCGACCAACGCCCGCTCACGGCGCCGTTGCTGGAGCGGCTCTGCGCCGTGCTCGAGGTGCCGAAAACCTATTTCGCCGATGACGAGGATGCGCGGCGCGAGGCGCAACTGCGCGAGGATCTGGCCGACCCGCTGTTTCGCGGCCTGCGTGGCGCGCAGGGCGAGGTGGGGGCGATGGTGCGCGCCGCTCCCGCCCTGGCCGAGGCGTTCATGACCCTCTACCGCGCCTATACCGCGCAGAGCGAGCAGCACCTGCCCCAGGCCGCCGCCCTGCCGCGCTTTCCATATGACGAGGCGCGCGACTGGGTGCAGTCCCGCGCCAATCACTTCGAGGCGCTAGACCGCGCGGCCGAGGTGGTGTTCGAGGATAACCATTTCTCCTCTGTTTCTTTGCGCGAGGATCTGCGCCGCTATCTGCGCGATAAGCACGGCATCACCACCACCACCACCGGCGGGCTGCTCGCCTCGGGCCTGTTCTGGCGGCTCAACCGGCAGGCCAGGCGGCTCTATCTGGCCGAGGACGCCGCGCCCGAGAGCGAGATCTTCTGGCTGGCGCATGTCATTGGCCAGCTCGAACAGGCGAAGCTGATCGAGAAGGAGCTGCGCCGGGTGGCGTTTTCCTCGGGCGAGGCGCTGGGTCTGGCGCGCATCGCGCTGGCCAATTATTTCGCCGGGGCGCTGATGCTGCCCTACCGGCGCTTCCATGAGGCGGCGCGGCAGGTGCGCTACGACATCCAGCGCCTGCAACGCCTGTTCGGCGCCAGTTTCGAGCAGGTGTGCCACCGCCTTTCCACCATGCAGCGGCCGGGGCTGCCGGGCATTCCGTTTTATTTCGTGAAGACCGACATCGCCGGCAACATCCTCAAGCGCAGCTCGGCCACCCGCTTTCAGTTCGCGCAATTCGGCGGGCCGTGCCCGTTATGGAACGTGTACCGCGCCTTCGCGCATCCGGGCGAGATTCTGGTGCAGCTCGCCACCACGCCCGATGATGTCACCTACCTCAACATTGCCCGCACGGTGGGGCGCGGCGGCGGCTCTTATCTTGCCCGCCCGCGCGCGGTGGCCGTGGTGCTGGGCTGCGAGGTCGCCTATGCGCCGCAGACGGTTTATGCCGAGGGGCTGAACATCACCGCGCAGCAGGCGGCGGACCCGATCGGCCCGGGCTGCCGCGCCTGCGAGCGCACCAATTGCCGCCACCGCTCGGTGCCGCCGATGGGCACGGCGCTGGACATGGGCACCGCTGAGCGCGGCGTGGTGCCCTACCGGCTGAAGACGTGAGCGGCGCTTATTTGCGCAGCGCCATCTGGATCGGCCCTTGCGCGCGGCCATGGGTGAACTGGTCCACCACCGGGTCGGCGCAGGTCATCAGCTCGGCGGCCGGTCCGGTCCAGCTCACGCGGCCCTGGTAGAGCATCGCCGCGTTGTCGCCGATGCGCTGGGCGCTGGCCATGTCGTGGGTGATGGCGATGGAGGTGGAGCCGAGGCGCTTAACGCAATCGACGATCAGCTCGTCGATCACCGCGCCCATGATCGGGTCAAGCCCCGTGGTCGGCTCGTCGAAGAACATGATCGCCGGTTCCGAGGCGATGGCGCGGGCGAGGCCGACGCGCTTCTGCATGCCGCCGGACAATTCGGAGGGTGACAGCCCGGCGACATCGGCGCCCAGCCCGACCTGGGCCAGCACCTGCACCGCCTTGTCGCGCGCGGCGCGGCGGTTGAGGCGCCGCTGCGCCAGCAGGCCGAAGCAGACATTCTCCCATACGGGGAGCGAATCGAACAAGGCGCCGTTTTGGAACAGCATGCCGATCTGCGCCCTGAGCTGCCGCGCGCGCTGGGGCGGAGCTTTCAGCACGTCCTCGCCGTCGATCTCGATCACCCCGGAATCCGGCGTCACCAGCCCGAGGATGGATTTGATCAGCACCGATTTGCCGGTTCCCGAGCCGCCGATCACGACCATGGCCGTGCCTTGCGCCACGTCGAGATCGACGCCATCCAGCACCACCTTGGGGCCGAACGCTTTCTTCAGGCCGCGGATGCGGATCTTCGGCTGGCTCATTTGACGAACAGCACCTGGGTGAGAATGTAGTCGAGCGCCAGGATGAGGATGGAGGCCGAGACCACCGCCGCGGTGGTGGCGGTGCCCACGCCCTGCGCCCCGCCCTTGGAGCGATAGCCGTTGAAGCAGCCCATCAGCGCGATGATGAAGCCGAACACCGCCGCCTTGATCAGGCCTGAGGCCACGTCCATGGTCTTGAGGTTGGTGAAGGTACTGATGAGATAGGTGCCCGAGGAGAAGCCGAGCTTCTGCGTGGCGACGAGATAGCCGCCGAGCACGCCGAGAATATCGGCCAGCACCACCAGCAGCGGCAGGGCGATGGTGGCGGCCAGCAGGCGCGGCGCCACCAGATATTTCATCGGGTCGGTGGAGAGGGTCGTCAGCGCGTCGATCTGGTCGGTGACGCGCATGGTGCCCAGCTCGGCCGCCATCGCCGCCCCGGCGCGGCCCGAGACCATCAGCCCCGCCAGCACCGGCCCCAGCTCACGCGTGACCGAGAGCACCACCACCGAGGCAATCGCGCTCTCCGCCCCGAAGCGGGAGAAGCCGGTATAGGATTGCAGCGCCAGCACCATGCCGGTGAACACGGCGGTGAGCGCCACCACCGGCAGCGAGAAATAGCCGATCTCCAGGAACGCCTTGCCAACCAGCCGCGGGTAATAAGGCGGGCGGAAGATATGGCTCAGCCCGGCGAGCGCGAACAGGCTCAGCTCGCCGATGAATTCGACCGTGCCGAGGGCCACCGCGCCGATCAGGGCGACCAGATTGAGCAGCCTGTTCATGCGCCAATATACCGGCGCTGATAGCGCCGCCCGAGCGCGGTGAGGATTTCATAGCCGATCGTCCCGGCCTCGGCGGCCAGGGCGTCCGCCCCGTGATGCGGGCCGAGCAGCAGCAGCGGGTCGCCCGGATTGGCGGGCACGTCGGTGACGTCGAAAGTGGCAAGGTCCATTGACACCCGGCCTACCAGGGGGACCGGGGTATCGTCAAAATACGCATGCGCGGCGTTGCTCAGGGCGCGGTGGTAGCCATCGGCGTAGCCAACCCCGATGGTGGCGATGCGGCTCGCCCGCGCGGCCCGCCAAGTGGCGTTGTAGCCCACGCTCTCCCCCGCCGCGACTTCGCGGATCTGTAGGATCGGCGCGCTCAGGCGCACCACGCTGCGCATCGGGTTGGCGCGGCCGGGGATGGGGTTGAGCCCATAAAGCGCGGCGCCGGGGCGGGCGAGGTCGGTCTGGAAATCGGGGCCCAGGAACATGCCGGAGGAATTGGCGAGGCTGCGTTTGGCGCCGGGAAATTGCGCCGCGGCCTCCGCGAAGCGCCGCAGCTGGGCGGGGTTGGCGTCGTGGTCCGGCACGTCGGAGGCGAGCAGATGCGCCAGCACGTAATCGATCCGCAGCCCCGCCAGCAGCGCCGGGGTTTCGCGCAGCCGGGCGAGGTCGCGCGCCGTCAGCCCCAGCCGGTTCATACCGACATCGAGGTGCAGCATGCAGGGCAGCGAGCGGCCCAGCCCAGCGGCCTCGGCGTGCCACAGCTCCACATCGCGCAGCGAGCTCAGCACCGGGGTGATGTCATGCGCGAAAAAATCGGCGGCCGCATGCGGGAACAGCCCGTTCAGCGTGGCGATGCGCGCCGCTGGCAGCAGGCGGCGGAGATTCACCGCCTCTTCGAGCTGCGCGGCGAAGAAGGTTTTGCACCCGGCTTTGGCCAGGGCGGGGGCGATTTCGGCCATGCCCAGCCCATAGGCGTTGGCCTTGACCACGCCGGCGGTCTCGCCGCCATGCATGGCGGCGAGCTGGCGCCAATTGGCGGCAATGGCGCCCAGATCGATTTCCAGCAATGCGGTCAACTGCTTACTCGTGCAGCGTGTCGAGGTCGGCGAAGCGGGTGAACTCGCCCTCGAAGAACAGGTCGATCTTGCCGGTGGGGCCGTGGCGCTGCTTGGCGATGATCAGCTCGGCCTTCTGGTAGACATTCTGCATGTCCGACTTCCACTTCTCATGCGCCTCCTGGAACTTGTCGTCGCGGTCGAAGGCGGTGATCTTCGGCTCGCGCTGGGCGAGGTAGTATTCATCGCGGTAGATGAACATCACCATGTCGGCATCCTGCTCGATCGAGCCGGATTCACGCAAATCGGAGAGCTGGGGGCGCTTGTCGTCGCGCGATTCCACCGAGCGCGAGAGCTGGGAGAGCGCGATCACCGGCACCGCCAGCTCTTTGGCGATGGCTTTCAGCCCCTGGGTGATCTGGCTGATTTCCAGCACGCGGCTTTCCGGGCGGGTGCCGGCGGCGGGGCGCATGAGCTGCAGATAGTCCACGATCACCAGCCCCAGCCCGTGGGTGCGCTGCAACCGGCGGCAGCGCGTGCGCAGGGCCGAGAGGGTGATGGCGGGGGTGTCGTCGATGACCAGCGGGATATCCGCGATCTCGCGGCTGACCTTCACGAAATTGTCGAAATCGCGCGACGAGATCTCGCCGCGGCGGATCTTGTCGCCCGAGATGCGCGCCTGCTCGGCCAGCAAACGGGTGGCGAGCTGGTCGGCGCTCATTTCCAGCGAGAACACGGCCACGCATTCCTTGGCCATGGCGTTGGGGTTTTCGATGCGGGCATTGTCGAGCATCGCCTTGGCGGCGCCGAAGGCGATCTTGGTGACCAGCGCGGTCTTGCCCATGCCGGGGCGCCCGGCCAGGATCACGAGGTCGGATTTATGCAGGCCGCCGGTGCGCTTGTTGAGGTCGCGCAGGCCGGTATCCAGCCCCGAGACCGACCCCTGGTTCTGGAACGCCTTGGAGGCGAGGTCGATGGCCTCGGTCAGCGCCTGGCGGAAGCTGATGCCGCTGCGCTCCGCCCCGCCCTGGGTGGCGAGGTTGAACAGCGTTTGCTCCGCCGCCTCGATCTGCCCCGCCCCGTCTAGCTCCGGCTCGGCGCCAAAGGCGCGGTTCACCACCGTCTCGCCGATGTCGATGAGCTGGCGGCGCAGCCAGGCGTCGCGGATCACGCGGCCATAATCGCCAGCGTTGATGATGCCGACCATGGCCGAGAGCAGCTGGGCCAGATAGGCGGTGCCGCCCACCTCGTCGAGCATGCCGGAATGCTCGAACTCGGCGCGCAGGGTCACCGGGTCGGCGATCTGCCCGGCCTCGCAGCGGCGCTGGATGGCGGTGTAGATGCGCGCATGCACCGGATCGGCGAAATGCTCTGGGGCGAGGAATTCCGAAACCCGCTCATACGCCTTGTTATTGGCCAGCAGCGCGCCGAGCAGCGCCTGCTCGGCCTGGACGTTGGTGGGGGGCAGCCGTTGGGACAGGCCAAGCGCCGGGGAGGTGTCGAGCGAATTCATGCGCCCCGATACTAGCCCGGTTATCCGCCCCGCATCCAGGGGATAGGTCATGGAAAGCTGGCAGCCATGCAGTGTATGGTGGGCCAAAATGGAGAGCTGCATGGCCATGCCATCAAAACGGCGTTTCGACGCCGCGCGTTTTTTTCACCCCGAGCGGGTCAGCCTGAGCGGCGCGCGCACGCCCTTTGGCCAGCTCGTGCTGGCCAATCTGCGCGCGGGCGGGTTCACCGGCCAGCTCGGCACCGATGACGATGCGGTGGAGAACGCCGATGTCGCGCTGATCGCCGACGCACCGGAGGATATCCCGGCGGCGTTGCGGCGCCATGCCCGGATGGGCGCGCGCGGGGCCTTTGTGCTCTCGCACAAGGTCAAGGGTCTGGGCGAGATGGCGCGCGCGGCGGGCATCCGGGTGGTTGGGCCGCATTCCTTCGGCATGGTGCTGCCGGGGCTGGGGCTGAACGCCTCGCCCTTCGCGCTCATGCCCCAGCGCGGGCGCATGGCGCTGGTCGGGCAGTCTTCCTCAATCGCGCGCACGGTGATCGACTGGGCGGCGCCCAACGCCGTCGGCTTCAGCCATATGATCGGCATTGGCGGCAATACCGATATCGGCTTCGGGCTGGTGCTCGACCATCTCTCGCGCGACCCCGGCACCGCCGCCATCATGGTCGAGATCGACAAGCTGCGCGACCCCAAGCTGTTTTTCTCGGCCGCGCGCGCGGCGGCGCGGTTGCGCCCGGTGGTGGCCATCGTGCCGGGCATGCAGATGAGCTTTCCCGGCAAGAAGCTGCCCTCGGCGCTGGAGGCCGCGATGGCCCGCGCCGGTGTGCTGCTGACCTCCTCGATCAGCGAGTTCCTGGCCGCCGCCGAGACCCTGACGCGCGTGAAGCCGGTGCGCGGCGACAGCCTTGCGATCATCACCAACTCGGTCTCCATCGGCTGGCTGGCGGCGGATGAGGCGATGCGCTCGGGCGTGAAGCTGGCCGAACTCTCGCCGGAGACGCGCCAGGTGCTCTCGCTCACCCTTGGCAAATTGCCAGAGTCGGGGCCGATTTTCGTCGGCAAGGGGCCGACGGCGCTGGCCGACACCGCCGCGATGCTGGCCTCGGCGCCCGAGGTGGGCGGCATTCTGGTGGTGCACGCGCCCAGCGACGCCGAGGGCGATACCGCGATCGAGGCGCTGATCGCCTGCGCGCAGACGGTGAAGATCCCGCTGCTGATCACGGTGATGGGCGAGGCGTTGGGGCTGCGTCATCGCCATATGCTGAGCCAAGCGCGGCTCGCCTGTTTCGACACGCCGGAGAGCGCCGTGGCCGGGTTCCGCCACCTGCTGCGCAACCGCCATAACCGCGCCGCCGCGCGCGAGCTGCCCGACGCCGCGGTGCTGCGCATCACCCCGGACAAGGCCGGCGTGGCCGCCCGGATCGCCGCCGCGCGGGCGCGCGGGCAGGAGGTGCTGGTGCAGGACGAGGCGCTGGCCCTGGTTGGCGCTTATAATGTCCAGACCATCGCCAGCCGCCATGTCGCCACACCCGAGGAAGCCGCCGCCGCCGCCACGGAACTCGGCTTCCCCGCCGTGCTGAAGCTCTCGCACCCCGAGGTGCCGACGCATCTGTTCACCGGCTCGGTGGTGCTCGACCTCGCCGATGCCGCCGCCGTGCACGAGGCTGGGCGCGGGATTTTGGCGCGGCTGGCGCAGCGTGGCGCCGATCCGGCCAAGGCTGGCTTCGTGGTGCAGAGTCAGGCGCCCCGTGGCACCATGCTGCGCGTGCGCGTCTCCGACCATCCGGTGCTGGGGCCGCTGATCGGTTTCGGCGCGGGCGGGGGGGACCCGGAGGATGTCTCCGGCCTCGCCGCCGACCTGCCGCCGCTCAACCTCACTTTGGCGCGCGCGCTCATCCACCGTGCCGCGGTGGCGCCGCAGCTGGCGGCGCATCGCGGGATGGCGGCGGCGGATCTGGAGGCGATCGCGGCGCTGCTGGTGCGTGTCAGCCAGCTCATCCTGGACACGCCGGAGATCGCGCTGCTCGATCTCGACCCGGTCTTCGCCCATGCGAGCGGGGCGGTGGTAGCGAGCGGGCGGATCGTGCTGCGCCGCCCCGGCGAGACCGGCCCGCCGCCGATCATCACCCCCTATCCGGCCGGGCTGGCCACCATCTATGAGGCCAAGGGGCATAAATTCACCCTGCGCCCGATCCGCCCCGAGGATGCCGACGCGCATATCGCCATGGTCAAGCGCCTCACGCCCGAGGATATGCGCTTCCGCTTCTTCTCGCCGATGAAGAGCCTGCCGGTGGAGCAGATCACCCGCATGACCGATGTCGATTACACGCGCGAGATGGCGTTCATCGCCAAGAACGAGGCTACCGGCGAGACCATGGGCGTGGCCCGGCTGGTGCGCGACGATACTGACGGCCTGAGCGCCGAATTCGCGGTGTCGGTGGAGCCCGCGGCCAAGGGGCTGGGGCTGGGCTCGGCGCTGATGCGCGCGGTCATCGATTGGGGCCGCGCCCATGGCGTGCGCGAGATCGACGGGCAGATCCTGGCCGATAACGCGCCGATGCTGGCATTCATCAGGCGCCTGGGCTTCACCATCCAGCGCATCCCCGAAGAGCCGGACGTGGTGGAGGCCAAGCTCGTGCTATGAGCCGCGTCGCGGACCCTATTGAATTGACGCCCGGTTTGCCGCCACAACCGGATTTTACTCGTTGGATGCAGCCATGACGATCATCAAATACCGGCATTATCAGCCGCGCCTCGCGCCTCGCCGCACCAAGGTTGAGGTTCCGGGCTGGGGCGGAACCAAGGAGCCCCGGCAGGACGGCGCTCATGAGCAGGCCTGGCATTGCCTGCCCTTCGTCGAGGGCGCGCAATATGGGATCGAGATTTTCTACCCTCACGACCACGAAGTGCGGGTCTCGCGCCGCGATGGCCGGTTTTTGTTCGAGGGCGATTTTGGTCCGGCGCCGAGCCCCGGCATGCAATGGCCGCCGTTCCGCTCGTTCGGCGAGGGGTTTTACACCTATCAGCTCCTGCTCGACCTGAAAGTGCCGGAGGGTTATGCGGTGCGCGCCGAGCCGCATCCGCGTTTCTATCTGGGCGAGGCGGATGACGTGCCGCTGGCGGTGCCGGCGCTGCTGCGCACCTCCTGGTGGCCGATGATCAATTTCGTGGTGTTCAAGGCCCCGCCCGAGGGGCGCGTGCATGTGTTCCGCCCCGGCGAACCGTTCATGCAGTTCTGCGTGGTGCCGGCCGAGCCGGAGATCGTGCTGGAGCCGATGGGGGTTGAGGAGGCGGCGGAGCGCGAAATGCAGTCTCGCCGGATTCACGCCAGCCGCGAGACGCTGGGCCGCGAGACGCGCTGGACCTCATCGACGCATACGGTGTTCGACGGCACTTACCGGCGCATCCTGGGCGCGGCCCGGGCCAGGGATCGGGCTGCGGAGGACTAGGCTTTTAAGCGATGGGGGCATGGGTTTAGGCGGGCGCTTTGCGCGTCAACCTAAACCGATGGCGCTTCGGGCTTAATTAATATTGATGCCGATGCCGGGCAGCATGATCACCGCCCCCGCGTGGTGGTGGTGATGATGGTGGTAATAGACGGGCGGCGGTGGTGGCGGCGGCGCGTAGTAATACACGGGCGGCGGCGGTGGCGGCGCATAGTAATCGTGGTGATGGTGGTGATGGTGATGATGTTCATCGCCTCCCCATTGCACCTGCTCCAGCATCGGCGGCGTGTTGCGGGTTTGCTCCATCAGCGCGGCGTTATGCGCCCGCAGCGCTTCCACGGCGTTGGGAACCGGTTGGAGCAGGTCGGCATAGGATGACACGGCCATCGGCTCCGCGGGGGGGGCGGCCCGGCTCGCGGCCTGCGCGCTGGTGCCTCCCAGGGCGGCCACCCCGGCCAAGGCGCCGAGCAATCCTGCGGTTTTCCGCTCCATCGAACACTCCTTCAGAAAATCGATCATACAATCGATGTTGAATTGCGGATCTGGCCGCAAGCTGGGTCTGTAGTCTGGTCTTTTTGTGGCCGGAAGGGGGGAAGAATGTGGCGACGGTATGAAGGCCGATTAAAAAGCATCCACCTGAAGGGCGGATGAAGATTTCCTCCGGGTCTGCCGAGGGGCGGCCTCTTTATCAGGCGAGGCGGGACGGTTTATGCCTTTTGCGCCGCATCAACAGAGGATGTTCATGACCAGACTGCCCATCGCCGCGCTGCTCGCCGCGCTCGCCCTCGCCCTGCCGGCCCACGCCCAGGATGACCAGGATGGCCCGGCCTCGGTGCTCGCCGCCCAGAACGCCTATCGCGCCGCCCTCGGCTTGGCGCCGTTGCGCTGGTCGGACCAGCTCGCCGACCAGGCGCAGCAATGGGCGGACCATCTCGCCGAGATCGGGGAGCTGGTGCATAGCGGCTCGGGGCAGAATCTGGCCATGGCCGCGGCGGGCAGCGAGTCGCCGGCGCAGCTGGTCGATTTGTGGGGCAGCGAGGAGGCGAATTTCACCGATGGCAATTTCCCCGACATCTCAACCACCGGCAATTGGATGGATGTCGGCCATTACAGCCAGATGATCTGGCGTTCGACCACCGAGGTCGGTTGCGGCTTCGCCGAGAATAATGGGCGCGACGTGCTGGTCTGCGATTACGACCCGCCGGGCAACGTGATGGGCGAGCGGGCTTATTAACGCCGGGCCGCCCGGCCCCCTTGTTTTGCGCGGCCATCCGTGCTTAAGCCCGCGCTTCCCTGCCGGGTGCGTGGCATCGCGCCCGGCTATGCTCGTCCCAATTCCGGGAGGGCCCAGACCAGGGCCAGAGCTGATCAGCCGTAGGGAGGGACATATGCCGTTATATGAAACCGTGGTGATCGCGCGCAGCGAGATCACCCAGGCGCAGGCCGACGCCGTCGCCGACGCCGCCACCGCCGCCCTCGAGGCCGGCCAGGGTTCTGTCAAGAAGCGTGAGTATTGGGGCCTGCGTTCGCTCGCTTATCGCATCAAGAAGAACCGCAAGGGCCATTACATTCTGCTGGGTCTGGATGCCCCCTCCGCCGCCGTGCAGGAGATGGAGCGCCAGCTGACCCTGAACGAGGATGTGCTGCGCTTCCTCACCGTGCGCGTGGAAGAGATCTCCGAGGAGCCCTCCGCCATTCTGTCCCGCAAGTCCGAGGAGCGCGAGCGTTCTTTCCGCGGGCCGAAGCCGGCTGGCCGCTTCGAGTCCGGCCGCAAGCGCGGCTTCGATGAGCGCGAGGAGTTCCGCGCGCGTGACGAATATCGCGCCGACCGCGATGAATACGGCGCTGAGGAGGAAGTCTGATGTCCGACACCATCGAACCGACCGTTGGCCTGCGCCGCCCCGCCGTGGGGGCCCGCCGCCCGTTCTTCCGCCGCAAGAAATCCTGCCCGTTCTCCGGTGCTGGCGCGCCGGTGATCGATTATAAGGACGTGCGCCTGCTGTCGCGCTTCCTGTCTGAGCGCGGCAAGATCGTGCCGTCGCGCATCACCGCGGTGAGCGGCAAGAAGCAGCGTGAGCTGGCCAAGGCCATCAAGCGCGCCCGCTTCCTGGCCCTGCTGCCGTATGTGCTGAGCTAAGGAGACCGGAACAATGGCAAACGTTGAACTGATCCTGTTGCAGCGCGTGGAGAAGCTCGGCCAGATGGGCGAGCTGGTGGCGGTGAAGCCGGGCTATGCCCGCAACTACCTGCTGCCCCAGGGCAAGGCCGTGCGCGCCACCAAGGCGAACAAGGAGCGCTTTGAGCGCGAGCGCGTGCAGCTTGAGGCGCAGAACCTGAAGCGCCGCGAGGAAGCCGAGCGTGTGGCCGAGCGCGTCGCCGGGCTGACCGTGACCCTGATCCGTCAGGCCTCCGAGGCCGGCGCCCTATATGGCTCCGTCTCCAGCCGCGACATCGCCGAGGCCGCGACCGCGGCCGGGCTGAGCATCGACCGCAACCAGGTGCTGCTGGTCCACCCGATCAAGACGCTGGGCATTTCCGCGGTGCGCGTTGAGCTGCACCCGGAAGTGATCATCGATGTGAAGGTGAACGCCGCCCGCTCCGTGGAAGAGGCGGAGAAGCAGGCGCGTGGCGAGGCCATCCAGCGTGAAGCCGAGGAGAAGCCCGAGCTCGGGCCCCTGTTCGGCGAGGAAGAGGCAGAAGCCCAGGCTTAAATCTTCTTCATGTTTCGTTGAAAAACGTCCTCCATCCCCTGGGTGGAGGACGTTTTTGTTGCGTCACCTTTTTTTTATGACAATATTGCCTAGCTAATCATCTCCACAAAGACAGGAGAGAGACGTGATCTGGCTCTGGCAAAGGCTACTTGATCGCATGCTCGCCCGGCTCGTGCGCCGCGGCTCCTTTCTGGTGATCTGGCCCAATGGGCGGCGCAGCGAATATGGCGATGGCAAGGGGTTCAGGGCGGGTATCGAGATCCGCGATGCCGCCACGGTGCGCGCCCTGGCGCTGAATCCGGGCCTGGCCTTGGGCGAAGCGTATATGGACCAGGGCTTGGTGCCGGTGAATGGCAATATCCACGACGTGTTGTGCGTGGTTATGGATAATCTGCGCGATGTGCGGCTCCCGGCCCTGACCATGAATGCGCGCCTGCGCAAATGGCTGCGCCCGCTCCTGCAGGCCAACGGCGCCCACCGTGCCAAGCATAATGTGGCGCATCATTACGATCTCAACGGCCGGCTCTATTCGTTGTTCCTCGACCGTGACCGGCAATATTCCTGCGCCTATTTCCAGCGTGGCGACGAGACGCTGGAGGAGGCACAGGCCGCGAAGAAGCGCCATATCGCCGCCAAGCTGAAGCTGGACCGGCCGGACCTGAGCGTGCTCGACATTGGCTGCGGCTGGGGTGGCATGGCGCTGACCTTGGCGCGCGATTATGGCGCGCGGGTGACGGGCATCACCCTCTCCGAGGAGCAGCTCGCCGCCGCCCGCGCCCGTGCCGACGAGGCCGGGCTGGCGGATCGGGTGACTTTCGAGCTGATGGATTACCGGGCCATGGACCGGCAGTTCGACCGGATCGTCTCGGTCGGCATGTTCGAGCATGTCGGCGTGCCGAATTATCCCGCCTTCTTCGCCACGGTGAAGCGCTGCCTGAAGCCCGATGGCGTCGCCCTGATCCACTCGATCGGACGGTTTGAGGGGCCGGATGCGACCAATCCCTGGATCGCCAAATATATCTTCCCTGGCGGCTATTCCCCGGCATTGTCCGAGGCGCTGAGCGTCGTCGAGCATTCCGGGCTGGTGATGGGCGATATCGAGATCCTGCGCCTGCATTACGCCAAGACCCTGGCGCATTGGCGCCGCCGCTTCGCCGCCAACCGCGACGCCATCGCCTCGCTTTATGACGAGCGTTTCTGCCGGATGTTCGAGTTCTACCTGTCAGGCTCCGAGCTGTCGTTCCGCCTGGCTGACCATATGAACTTCCAGATCCAGCTGATGCGCGACCAGGAGGCGGCGCCGCTGACGCGCGATTACATGTTTGAGCAGGAGCGGCGGGCCAAGCTTGCCTCGGCTTCGGAGTAGATTAAGCTGCAGGGCATGCAACTGCCCTTCTCGCGCCCCAAAATCCCGGTCATCGCGTTTCGCGGGCTGATCGCCGCGCGCCCTGGCATGATCAGCCTGGAAGCCTATGCCGAGGTCGTCGCGCGCGGTTTCGCGATGGCCAGGAAGAGCGGAAATCTGGTGCTGGCCATCGAGAGCCCCGGCGGCTCGGCCGCGCAATCCGACCTGATCGGCCAGCTCATCCGCCGCCATGCCGAGGCGGGCAAGGTGAAGGTGACGGCGGTGATCGGCGATACCGGCGCCTCGGGCGGTTATTGGCTGGCCTGCGCGGCGGATCGCATCCTCGCCAACCGGCTCTCCATCGTCGGTTCCATCGGCGTCGTCACCGGCGGGTTCGGGTTGGACAAGTTCATCGCCCAGCATGGCATCGAGCGGCGCATCTTCACCGCAGGCGAGAACAAGCGCCGCAACGACATGTTCGCGCCGCTGAAGCCGGAGGACGAAGCCTTCACCCGCGCGCTGCTGGATGAGGCGCATGCGATGTTCAAGGCCTGGGTGCGTGAGCGCCGGGGCAGCCGGCTGAGCGCCGACGAGGGCAGGGTGTTCGACGGCGGCTATATGCTCGGCAGTCAGGCGCTGGCGCTGGGGCTGGTGGACGGGTTCGGCGATGTCGAGCAGGTGGTGAAGGAATTGGGCGGGGAAAAGGCGCGGCCCGTCTGGCTGCGCCCGCGTCCGCCGCGCGGCGTCTTGCGCTTCTTCCTGCGCGGCGCGGCGGAGGCGGCGCTGGACGCCGCCGAGGAGCGAGCCGCCATGGCGGTGCTGCGGTGAGCCTCACGGCCCGCCGTGCCGCCGCCGCTGACGCCGCGTTGCTGCTGCGCCTGTCGCGGGATTTTCACCTGGAGGATGGCTCGCCGCTGGATGCGGCGGCGGAGGCGACGATCGCCCATGTCGCCGCGGGCGAGCCTCTGGCCCCGGCCTATATCCTGGAGCTGGATGGCGAAACGGCCGGGTTCTTCATCCTCACTCTGGGGTACAGCGTCGAGAATGGCGGCGCGGACGGTTTTATCGACGATCTTTATCTGCGCCCCGAACTGCGCGGGCGCGGGCTGGGGCGGCGGGCGGTGGAATTGGCCATCGCCGCGGCGCGGGAGCTTGGCATCCGCGCCTTGCTGCTGGAGGTGGAGGCACCGAACCAGCGCGCCTACGACCTCTATCGCAAGATGGGCTTCACCGACACCAAGCGGCGGCTGCTGCGCCAGGTGATCGCGGCGGATTAGCTCCAAACCGTGAGCGCGCCGATGAGCAGCAGCACGGCGATGACGATGACGACATTCACGAACAGGAATTTGGCGAAGAAATCCCATCCCTTTTTCGAGGGCGTGTCGAAATCGACCTGGATTTCAGGCCCGGTGGTGGGCTGTGTCGTGTGCGTGGCCATACATCTCTCCCAATTTTGGCGGATTTTGCATCCTCTGGCAAAATTTAGGGGCGGCGGGCAGCCTCTGGCAAGCGGATTTTGCGGGCGAGTTCGGCCAAGGCGCGCGGGTAGAGGAGGTGCTCTTGTTGCAGCACGCGCGCGGCGAGGTTGGCCTCGGTGTCGCCGGGCAGCACCGTCACCTCGGCCTGGGCGACGATCGGGCCTTCATCCATGCCCTCGGTGACCAGATGCACGGTGCAGCCATGCCGCGCCGCCCCCGCCGCCAGGGCGCGGGCATGGGTGTCCAGTCCCGGAAATTCGGGCAGCAGGCTGGGATGGATGTTGAGCATCCGCCCGGCCCAGCTTTGCACCAGATAGGGGGTAAGCAGGCGCATATACCCGGCGAGGCAGACGATCTCGGCCCCGGCTTCGCGCAGCTTGGCGTCCAGCGCGCGCTCATGCGCCTCGCGGTCCTTGCCGAAGGGCTTGGCGGGCACGGCCTCGGCCCGCACGCCCAGGGCGCGGGCGATCTCCAGCCCCGCCGCCTCGGGCTTGTTGGAGAGCACAAGCACGATCTCGGCCGGGTAATCCGGGGCCTGGGCGGCGCGGATCAGCGCCTCCATGTTGGAGCCGCGCCCGGAGATGAGCACGGCCACCTTCACCTTGTTCATGCGAAGAGCTTGTCCGTGCCCTCGATGGCGATGCCGGGCTGGCTGGTGACATGGCCGAGCAGGAAGGGCTGCTCGCCCGCCTCGCGCAGCACCTTGGCGGCGGCCTCGGCGTCGGGGACGATGAGTGTCATCCCCACGCCGCAATTGAACACGCGCAGCATTTCCTCCGGCGCGACATTGGCGGTCTTGGCCAGGAAGGGGAAGATTTCCGGCATCGCCCAGGGGCCGGTGAGGGCGGCGCCGCAGCCCTCGGGCAGGGCGCGCGGCAGGTTGCCGGGAAGGCCGCCGCCGGTGATATGGGCGGCGCCCTTGAGCAGCCCGGCCTTGTGCAGGGCCAGCATCGGGCGGACATAGATGCGCGTCGGCGTCATCAGCACATCGGCGGCGCGCTGGCCGCCCAGGATGGCGGAGTCCCAGGACAGCCCGGCATCCTTGAAGATTCGCCGGACCAGCGAGAAACCGTTGGAATGCACGCCCGAGGAGGGCAGGGCCAGGATGGCGTCGCCCGCGCGGACATTGGCGGGCAGCAGATGGCCGCGCTCCGCCGCGCCCACCGAGAACCCGGCGAGGTCGTAATCGCCCTGCGCGTACATGCCGGGCATTTCGGCGGTCTCGCCGCCGACCAGCGCGCAATCGGCCTGTTTGCAGCCCTCGGCGATGCCGGCGATGATCCGCTTGGCGGCGGCCACGTCCAGCGCGCCGGTGGCGAAATAGTCGAGGAAGAAGAGCGGCGCCGCGCCCTGCACCACGAGGTCGTTGACGCACATGGCCACGAGGTCGATGCCCACGAAATCATGGATGCCGGTCTCGATGGCAATTTTCAGCTTGGTGCCCACGCCGTCGGTGGTGGAGACCAGCACCGGGTCGGTGAAGCCCGCCGCCCTCAGGTCGAACAGCGCGCCGAAGCCGCCCAGCCCGCCCATCACCCCGGCCCGGGTGGTCGCCTTGGCCAGCGGCTTGATCGCCTCGACCAGCGCGTCCCCCGCCTCGATATCCACCCCTGCGTCCCGGTATGTCACGCTAGTCATGCAAGCCCCCGATGCGCTAAGCCATCATTCATGGCGTCAGCTTCCAAATCACAGGCGCGTTTCATCACAGGCGTTGGCGCGGCGCAATCGCTGCGGGCGGCGCCATGAGCGAAATCTCCCCCGAATCGCGCGGGCGCCGGGTGCGTTGGCAGCGCGCGGCGCTGCTCGGCGCCTTTCTGTTCAGTGTGTGGCTGTTCTTCCATCTGTTCTCCCCGATCCTGCTGCCTTTTGTGATGGCGGCGGGGCTGGCCTATTTTCTCGACCCCGCGGTGAGTCGGCTGGAGGCGATGGGCGTGCGCCGCTGGATCGGCGCGCTGGTGCTGCTGCTGACGCTGGGCGTGTTCGTCACCATGTTCATCCTGCAGCTCTACCCGGTGATTGCTGATCAGGCGGCGGCGCTGGCGCAGAGCCTGCCGACCTATATCAGCACGGCGCAGAAGGATTTCGGGCATTTCATCAGCAGCGTGCAGGAGCGCCTCGGCCCCGGCCAGGTGAGCGCCAAGCTGCGCGACATCGCGGCCAATCAGGCGGGCGCCATCGTCTCCTTCGCCGGGTCGGCGGTCACCAACATCATCGGCGGCGGGTTCGCGGTGGTGAACGTGCTCACCCTGCTCATCGTCACCCCCATCGTCACCTTCTACCTGCTGCGCGACTGGCCCGCGATCATCCGCCATGTCGATATCTGGCTGCCGCGCCCGTATGAGGCGGTGATCCGCGCGCAGGCGCTTGAAGTGAACCGCGTGCTCGCCGCCTGGATTCGCGGCCAGGCGATCTGCTGCATGGTGCTGGCGCTGATTTACGCGCTCGGGTTGACGATGATCGGGCTGGATTTCGGCCTGATCGTGGGACTGGCGGCGGGGGTGCTGTCGTTCATCCCCTATGTTGGCACGCTGCTGGGCGGCATCACCGCCATGCTGATCTCGTTGAATGAAAACCCGGGCTGGCATGGCATCCTGATGGTGTTTCTGGTGTTTGCCTGCGGCCAGACGATCAATGATTATGTCATCCAGCCCCGTTTTCTGGGCGACCGTCTGGGCCTGCCTGCGGTTTGGGTGATCTTCTCGCTGTTCGCCGGCGGGGCGGTGTTCGGGTTCCTGGGCATCATGCTGGCGGTGCCGGTGGCCGCCACGCTGGGCGCGTTGGTGCGCTTCTGGCTGCGCCGCTACCTGCAATCACCGCTTTATCTCGACCCCGCCCCCGAGTGAGCGCCCGCGCATGAAGCAGTTATCGCTGCCTTTCGCCGAGGCGCAGGATTTCGCGCCCGAGGATTTCTGTCCCGCCCCCTCCAACCTGGCGGCGCGCGAATGGCTGGCCCGGCCCGATGCCTGGAGCAATGGCCGGCTGGTGCTGTGGGGCGAGCCGGGCTGCGGCAAGACGCATCTGCTGCATCTCTGGGCCAAGGCGAACGCCGCGCAGATCATCGAAGGCACGCGGCTGCGCGGGTTGGTGCGCCCGGATGGGCCGGTGGCGGTGGACGACGCCGAGCTGGCCGACGAGCCGCGCGCGCTGCTGCACCTGATCAACGCCGCCGCCGAGGCGCGGGTGCCGGTGTTGCTCGCCTCGCGTCTGCCGCCCGCGCGCATGGCCTATAAGCTGGCCGACCTCACCAGCCGGCTGCGCGCGGCGCAGAGCGTCGAGATCCTGCCGCCCGAGGACGAGTTGCTGGACCTGCTGCTCGGCAAGCTCTGCGCCACGCGCCAGATGCAGCTGAGCGTGCCGGTGCGCAATTTGCTGCTGCTGCATCTGCCCCGCGCCCCGGCTTATTACCGCGAGGCCGTGGCCCGGCTCGACCGCGCGGCAATGGACAAGGGCGCGCGCGTGACCCGCGCCCTGGCGCTGGAAATGCTGGCGGGGCTGGCCGACGGCGATTAACTGTTACAAATTGATCACGTCGGGGCACCGCGCGCGCTGCTAAGGAGATAATGCCATGAATCACATCACTCCGGCGGAGCACCCGCAGATCGGCCTGGATGACTCGGCCCGCTTCATCAACCGCGAACTCTCCTGGCTCGACTTCAATTTCCGCGTGGTGGGCGAGGCCCGCAACCCCCGCCACCCGCTGCTGGAGCGCCTGCGGTTCGTCTCCATCAGCGCCTCCAACCTCGACGAATTCTATTCCGTGCGCGTGGCCGGGCTGATCGGGCAGGAGCGCGCCGGGGTGCAGGAGCGCTCCGCCGATGGGCTGAGCCCGGCGCAGCAGTTGCACGCCATCAACGCCCGCGCGCGCGAGCTGATCACGGCGCAGCAATCGGCCTATGCCGAGCTGCGCGCGCTGTTGGCTGAGGCCGGGCTGGTGGTCTGCGCCGCCGCCGAGCTGACCTCGGACGATGCCGCCTTCCTCGATTCGTATTTCATGGAGCGCGTGTTTCCGGTGCTTACCCCGCTGGCGGTGGACCCGGCGCACCCGTTCCCCTTCATCCCCAATATGGGGCTGGTGATGGCGCTCACCCTGACGCGCGACGACGACCGCGGCCAGATGTCGGCGCTGATTCCGCTGCCCAGCCAGATCGAGCGTTTCGTGCGCCTGCCCGCCGGGGCCGGGCCGATCCGCTTCATCATGCTCGAAGAGCTGGTGGCGATGAACATGGGCCGCCTGTTCCCCGGCTTCACGGTGGAGGGCTCCGGCCTGTTCCGCGTGATCCGCGACACGGATGTGGAGTTTGAGGAGGAGGCGGAGGATCTCGTCCGCTCTTATGAGAGCGCGCTCAAGCGCCGCCGCCGCGGCGTGGCCATCCAGCTCACCCTCGAGGCCGACATGCCCGCCGATCTGCGCGAGCTGGTGATCGACGCGATCGAGGCCCCGGCCGAGGAGGTGTATCTGGAAACCGGGCTGGTTGGACTCGTCGATGTGAAGCAGCTGATCGTCGATGACCGGCCGGATCTGCTGTTCCCGCCCTACACCGCGCGCTTCCCCGAGCGCATCCGCGATTTCGGCGGCGATTGCTTCGCCGCCATCCGCGCCAAGGATATCTTGGTCCATCACCCGTTCGAGAGCTTCGACGTGGTGGTGCAGTTCCTGCGCCAGGCGGCGATGGACCCGGCGGTGGTGGCGATCAAGCAGACGCTCTACCGCACCAGCCGCGACTCCCCGATCGTGAAGGCGCTGATCGAGGCGGCCGAGGCGGGCAAATCGGTCACCGCCATGGTGGAGCTGCGCGCGCGCTTCGACGAGGAGGCGAATATCCGCCTCTCCCGCGCGCTGGAGGCTGCGGGCGTGCAGGTGGTGTTCGGTTTCGTCGGGCTGAAGACGCATGCCAAGATCAGCTACGTGGTGCGCCGCGAGGCCAACACGCTGCGCGCCTATGCGCATTTCGGCACCGGCAATTACCACCCGATCACCGCGCGCATTTACACCGATCTCAGCTTCTTCACCTGCGACCCGGCGCTGACGCGCGACGCCGCGCGGCTGTTCAACTACATGACCGGCTATGCGCGGCCGGAGATCATGGAGCAACTCGCCTTCTCGCCGCTCACCACGCGCAAGACGATCGACACGCTGATCGACACCGAGATCGCCAATGCCCGCGCCGGGCGGCCCAGCGGCATCTGGCTGAAGATGAACGCGCTGGTCGATGAGAAGCTGATCGACCATCTCTACGAGGCATCGCGCGCTGGCGTGCCCATTTCCATCGTCGTGCGCGGCATTTGCTGCCTGCGCCCCGGCGTGCCCGGCCTCTCCGAGACGATCAAGGTGAAGTCGATCGTCGGGCGCTTCCTGGAGCATGCGCGCATCTGCGTGTTCGCCGACGGGCATTCGCTGCCCTCCCGCGAGAACAAGGTGTTCATGTCCTCCGCCGACTGGATGGCGCGCAACATGGATTACCGGGTGGAGACCTTCGTGCCCATCCATACCCCCACGGTGCATGCGCAGATCCTCGACCAGATCATGGTCGTGAACCTGCGCGACGACGCGCAAAGCTCCGAGTTGCACGTCGATGGCACCTGGCACCGCGTCACGCCGGGCGACCCGCCGGCTTCGGCGCATGAATATTTCATGACCAACCCGTCGCTCTCCGGCCGCGGCTCGGCGCTGCATGGCGGGCTCGCCGCCGACCGGCCGAAGCCGAAATACAAGCGCCGGGTGGATTGAGGGGGCGCCTAGTTCAGGCTGTGGAGCGTGCCGTGGTTCCATTGCGCCGGGGTGATCAGGCGGCTCGACCCGACCCGCACCGAGTGCAGCTTGCCGTCCAGATTGCGCGTCCAGAACGCCAGGAATTTCCGCAGCACCGGGTATTGCGGGGCGAGATCCAGCTCCTGCCAGATATAGCTCTGCAACAGGCCGGGGTGATCAGGCATGTGGTAGAGGATTTCCGCGGTGGTGAGGCGGTAGTCGCGCAGCTGCAAGGTGAGGTTCATGCTCATTCCCTTCTTCGAACCGAACATTCCCCCGGGATTCCCAGACTGCCACGGAGGCGGGGGCGAGATGCAAGGAGAAAAGGAGCGATTCCAGCAACTTGGCACTCGCCACGCCGGAGTGCTGCGGTTTCTTGACTCGCCGCGCCGCCGCCGCTAAATCCGTAGCACTCTCTAAAAGGGAGTGCTAACAGCCGCGGTGCCGCGTGCCGGGCCGGACTGGCTGTAAAGCTTTTAAGACAATAACGTTTAGGAGCGAGCAAACATGGCGAATTTCCGCCCCCTGCACGACCGCGTGGTCGTCCGCCGCATCACCGCCGAGGAAAAGACGGCGGGCGGCATCATCATTCCCGACACCGCCAAGGAAAAGCCGCAGGAAGGTGAAGTCGTGGCCGCTGGCCCCGGCGCCCGCAACGAGACCGGCGCCCTGGTGCCGCTGGACGTGAAGGCTGGCGACCGCGTGCTGTTCGGCAAGTGGTCCGGCACCGAGGTCAAGGTCAACGGGGAAGACCTGCTGATCATGAAGGAATCCGACATCCTGGGCGTGATCGCCTGATTTCCCGCCGCCCGTTTCGTGGCGCGCCGCTGAGGCCGCCGCACCGGGCCGCTCAAACATTTTCAAGGAGCTAATCATATGGCTGCCAAAGAAGTCCGTTTTGGTTCCGACGCCCGCGACCGCATGGTGCGTGGCGTTGACGTTCTCGCCAATGCCGTGAAGGTGACCCTGGGGCCGAAGGGCCGCAACGTGGTCATCGAGAAGTCGTTCGGCGCCCCGCGCATCACCAAGGACGGCGTGTCCGTCGCCAAGGAAATCGAGCTGTCCGACAAGTTCGAGAACCTGGGCGCGCAGCTGATCCGCGAAGTCGCCTCCAAGACCAACGACCTCGCCGGTGACGGCACCACCACCGCCACCGTGCTGGCCCAGGCCATCGTGCGCGAGGGCGTGAAGGCCGTGGCCGCCGGGCTCAACCCGATGGACCTGCGCCGTGGCATCGACAAGGCGGTCACCGCCGTGGTCGAGGAGCTGAAGACCCGCTCGAAGAAGATCACCACCCCGGCCGAGACCGCCCAGGTTGGCACGATCTCCGCCAACGGCGAGTCCGAGATCGGCGAGATGATCTCCCAGGCCATGCAGAAGGTCGGCAATGAGGGCGTGATCACGGTTGAGGAGGCCAAGGGCATCCAGACCGAGCTCGATGTCGTCGAGGGCATGCAGTTCGACCGCGGCTATGTCTCGCCCTATTTCATCACCAACCCGGAGAAGATGATCGCGGATCTCGACAGCCCGTATATCCTGATCTTCGACAAGAAGCTCTCCCAGTTGCAGCCGCTGCTGCCGCTGCTCGAGGCCGTGGTGCAGACCGGCAAGCCGCTAATGATCATCGCCGAGGACGTTGAGGGCGAGGCCCTGGCCACCCTGGTGGTGAACAAGCTGCGCGGCGGCCTGAAGATCGCCGCCGTCAAGGCGCCTGGTTTCGGCGACCGCCGCAAGGCCATGCTGGAAGACATCGCGATCCTCACCGGCGGCCAGGTGATCTCCGAGGATCTCGGCATCAAGCTCGAGAGCGTGACGCTGAACATGCTCGGCCGCGCCAAGAAGGTGCTGATCGAGAAAGAGAACACCACGATCATCGAGGGTGTCGGCGCGCAAGACGACATCAAGGGCCGCTGCAACCAGATCCGCGCGCAGATCGAGGAGACCACCTCGGACTACGACCGCGAGAAGCTGCAGGAGCGTCTGGCCAAGCTGGCTGGCGGCGTGGCCGTCATCCGCGTCGGCGGCGCCTCCGAGGTTGAGGTGAAGGAGCGCAAGGACCGCGTGGACGACGCGCTGCACGCCACCCGCGCGGCGGTCGAGGAAGGCATCGTGCCGGGCGGCGGCGTCGCCCTGGCTCGCGCCTCGCAGATCCTCGCCAACCTGACGGCCGAAAACAACGACCAGCAGACCGGTATCGAGATCATCCGCCGCGCCATCCAGGTGCCGCTGCGCCAGATCTCCGAGAACGCCGGTGAAGACGGTGCGGTGATCGCCGGCAAGGTGCTCGACAATGGCGATTACAGCTATGGCTTCGACGCCCAGAACGGCGAGTTCAAGGACATGGTCAAGGCCGGCATCATCGACCCGGCCAAGGTCGTGCGTACCGCCCTGCAGGACGCCGCTTCCGTGGCCTCGCTGATCATCACCACCGAGGCTGGTGTGACCGAGAAGCCGGAGAAGAAGGCCCCGGCTGCCCCCGACATGGGCGGCATGGGCGGCATGGGCGGCATGGATTTCTAATCCGGCCCCACAGCCTGAAGACGAAGAACCCCGGGGGCAACCCCGGGGTTTTTTCATGTGCGGCGGCGCCCGCCATAAAGCCACCGCAAACAGCGGCAAGAGAGACAGCCATGTACTCTGAATCAGACCTCGACGCGGCGGTGGCCGCGGGCAAGCTCACCCCTGACGAGGCGGCGAAGTTCCGCGCCTTCATCGCCGCGCAACAAACCGCCCCGGCGGTGGACGAGGAATATGTCCGCCTCGTCAGCGGCTTCAACGATATTTTCGTGTCCATCGCGCTGATGCTGGTGCTGGTGGCGCTGGGCGCGCTCACCGCGGTGACCGGTCTGCCGGGGCTGTGGGTGGCGGCGGCGAGCTGGGGGCTGGCTGAATATTTCACCCGCCAGCGGCGGATGGCGCTGCCCAGCCTGCTGCTGTTGGCCACCTACACGCTGGGCGTCGGCGCCACGCTGATCTGGCTGATCGGGCTCAATCTCGGCACGGGCATCGCCCTGGCCTTTGGCACGCTGGTGCCCGCCGCCACCTCGGGCATGCTGCTCATCTGCCCGGCGCTGATCGGCGCCGCCGCCTACGCGCATTGGCGGCGCTTCCGCGTGCCCATCACCCCGGCGGCCGGCGCGGCGGGGGTGATCTTCTTCGGCATGGCGATGCTGATGGGGCTGGCGCCGGGGTTACGCCCGCTTTGGTCCTGGCTGCTGCTGGCGGCGGGGCTGGGTGTGTTCTGGCTGGCGCTGCGCTGGGACATGTCCGACCGCGCGCGCATCACACGGCGCAGCGATGTCGCCTTCTGGCTGCATCTGCTGGCCGCGCCGCTGATTGTGCATCCGCTGTTCCACATGCTCGGCCTGCTGCATGGCAGCGCCAACGCCGCGCAGGCGATGGCGGCGATCGCCATCTATCTCGGGCTGGGCGTGGTGGCGCTGTTGGTGGACCGCCGGGCGTTGCTGGTCTCGGGGCTGTTTTATCTGTTTTCGGCGCTTTCGGCGGTGCTGCGCGCCACCGGCATGCTCGGCCACGGCTTGGCCACCACGGCGCTGGTGGCGGGGGCGGCGCTGCTGCTGCTTTCGGCCTTCTGGCATAAGGCGCGGGCGGGGGTGATGGCGCTCACCCCGCCCGGCCTGCGCGCAATGCTGCCGCCGGCTTAGGCCGCGCAGCTCTCAAAGCCGCGGCGCAGCTGCGGGCGGTTGAGGTCGCGCCCGATGAACACGATGCGGCTGGTGCGGGCCTCGCCCTCTTTCCAGGGCGCCAGGAAATCGCCGTCGGCGATCATGTGCACGGCCTGGAAGCCGAAGCGCCGCTCCTCGCCCTTATAGGCCAGGATGCCCTTGGTGCGCAGGATGTTCTGGCCCTGGGTTTGCAGGATATGCCCGATCCAGGCCTGGAATTTCTCCGCCGCCAGCGGCTTGTCGGTGGAGATCGAGATGCTGGTCAGGTGCTCGTTATGGGTGTGCGAATCCTCCTCCAGGAAATCCGGCACGGATTCGAGCACGCGCTTGAGGTCGAAGGCGTGCAGGCCGAGCAGCTGGTCGGCCGGCACATCGCCGCGCGTGGCCTTGTGGATGACGGCGTAGGGGTTGATCGCCTTGATCTTCGCTTCCACCGCCGCCAGCTCCTCGGGCGTGGCGAGGTCGAGCTTGTTCAGCACCACCACATCGGCGAAGGCGACCTGATCCGCGGCTTCCGGCGCATCCTCCAGCCGGGCCAGGAAATGCTTGGCGTCGACCACGGTGACGATGGCGTCGAGCCGGGTTTTGGCCTTCACATCCTCATCGACAAAGAAGGTCTGCGCCACCGGGGCGGGGTTGGCGAGGCCGGTGGTCTCGACGATGATGCCGTCCAGCTTGCCGGCGCGCTTCATCAGCCCGGAGATGATGCGGATGAGATCACCGCGCACGGTGCAGCAGATGCAGCCATTATTCATCTCGAACACTTCCTCGTCGGAATCCACGACGAGGTCGTTATCCACCCCCAGCTCGCCGAATTCGTTGATCACCACGGCGTATTTTTTGCCGTGCGTGCCGGTGAGCAGGTGGTTGAGCAGGGTGGTTTTGCCGGCGCCGAGATAGCCGGTGAGGACGGTGACGGGAACGAGATCAGACATTGGCTCTATCCATTGGAATTATTCGAGGACAGGATTTAGCGATCCTGCCCCGCCCCGCAAGGCCTGCAGCCTTTCGGCGAGCAATGGCGTGTCGAAGGCCCGTGCCCGTTTGCGCCCGGCTTCGGCCAGGGCTTCGCGGGCGGCGTCGTTGCGCGCCAGGGTGAGGATCGCCCCGGCCAGAGCTTCCGGCTCGTCGGGGGCGGCGTAGAGCGCGGCATCGCCCGAGATTTCGCGCAGGCCGCCGCGCCCGGAGCTGATCAGCGCCGCGCCGCTGGCCAGGGCCTCCAGCGCCGACAGGCCGAACGGCTCGGCCCAGCGGCTCGGCACCACCGCGATGGCGGCGCGCGTCATCTCGGCCAGCACCTCATCATGCGGGCGGGCGCCCAGAAACGCGATGCCCGCCTCGGCCGCGGCGGCGCGCATGGCGGCGACATAGCTGGTCTCCGGGCTGTCAGGCCCGAAGCGGTCGCCCCCGACCATGCGTGCCGACCAGCCCGGCAGGTGCGGCAGCGTGGCCCGGCAGGCGGCGATGAAGGCATCCGCCCCCTTATCGGCCACCACCCGCCCGGCGAACAGGATCAGCTTGTCCTTGGCGCGGGGCGGCGGCAGTTCGGCCAGGGTGATCGGGTTGTGCAGCACCTCGGGCGCGGCGTGCAGCCCCGTGGCGTAACGCGCGGCCAAATGGGCGGAGACGCAGACCACCCGGTGCAGCCGGCGCAGCATCAGCCGCCGCTCGAAGCGGGATTTGAGCCCGCGCATGGTCAGCGGGTCGTTGTGCAGAAACAGCAGCACGCGGGCGCGCGGAAACAGCCAGGAGAGTGCCAGCGCCAGGCGCGGCCGCTGATGCACCTCGATGATTTCGGGACGCAGCGTGGCCAGGGCGCGGATCACCGCCTTGGCCTTGCGCGCCGCGATGAAGCCTATGCCGGGGAAGGGCGCGCCCTTGGCTTGGCCCAGCACCACGGCGCCGGGCAGCGCCAGGGCGAAGCGGCGCACGACCATGGCGATCGCTCCGGCCGAGCCCGGCGAGAAGCTCTCGCCCAGCGGCAGCACGATGGCGATTCGTGGGTCAGCCACGGGGCTCCCGGGTCGGGATCAGCGCCAGGCCGAGGCCGAGTAGCACGAACAGCCAGCCCGGCATGTAGAGCGTGGGGAATTCATCGGTGGAGCCGATGGGCCAGATGAAGGTGAGCGCGCCGATGAACAGCCCCAGGCGCAGCGCCTCCGGCTGGCGCCACAGCCCGGCCCCCAGCGCGCGCAGCCAGGCCACGCCCAGCGCCGCGAACAGGATCAGTCCGGGGAAGCCGGCATCGGTGAGCGCCTGCATGTAGTAGTTGTGCGGATGCAGGTTGCAGGCGCCGAGGCCGATCAGCGTCGGCGCGATGCCGAGCGCGGGAAAGCCGCCACCAAAGCGCGGCAGCGGACAGCCGACGCGGAAGCCGTTATAGCCCCAGCCATGCCAGGGCGATTGCTGCGCCATCACGGCGGCGCGGGTGTAAAGTTCGCCATAGGGGCTGAGCAGGAAATGCCCGAGATTGCGAGCGGTTTCCTGCACCAGCTTGGCATAGGTGGGGGGCGAGATGATGGGAGTGAGCAGCACTGCCAGCACCGCGAGCGCGAAGACCAGCACCGCCACCGGACGCAGCTGGCGCACATAGAGCGCCGCCACCGCGAGCCCCAGCCCGGTGAGCGCCACTGGCATGCGCTGGCCAATGAATACAGCGGTGAGCACGCCCAGCGCCGCCAGCCCCAGCCCGGCGAGGCGTGCACCCAGGCCCGGGCGGGCGAGCAGCGCCAGCACGGGCGGCAGCAGCGCCGGGTAGAGCAAATGCGCATAGGCCGCCCCGGCGCGGGGCTTCCAGAACGGGCCGGTGAGCGCGCCATCGCCCCAGCGCGGGTCGCCGAAGATGTTGCGCCCGGTGAGGTATTGCTGCCAGCTTTCCAGCCCGATCCAGACCGCGCACAGTGCCAGCGCCCACCAGAAGGCGCGCCGTGCCTCTGGTGTTGTCAGCACCCAGCTTTGCAGCGCGGCGGTGAACAGCAGCAGGCGGATGATGACCAGCACCTGGAGGAAACCGAGCGCCCAGCCCGCGCTGCCGAAGCCGGGCAGGGGCAGAGGCGTGGAGCAGAGCAGCAGCCAGCCCCACCAGAGCAGCCCAACCCGCACCCAGCCCTGGCGCAGCCAGCCGAAATCACGCCGCCGGGCGCATTCGGCCAGAAACAGCACATCGACCGCGGCGATGCAGATTTCGGCCAGCACGAAGGCGTGCAGCAGCCCCAGCGGCACCAGCAGCGCCGCCGCCAGGGCGATCTGGCGCGGGCGCTCAGCCGGCATGAGCCGCGCCCGCCGCGCTGGCGATCCTCCTCACAACGCGCATCGACCTCTCCGGAGTTAGAGCGATTCAACCAAAACGCGTGGACGAATAGCCGGGAATCTCCGGAGGCGCCAGGGTTAGATCCGAACCTTCACATACGCCCCCGGCGCCTCCTCGAGCGCCGGCAGGCCGCGTGCCTTGCCGGGAATGCGGGCGGGCAGCTGCGTTGGGTCGAAGCTGGTGACCCAGCGCTGCCAATCCGGCCACCAGGAGCCCGCAACCTCGGTCGCGCCCTCGAACCATGGCTCCGGATTGTCCGGCAACTCAGGGTTGATGAAGTGGTTGTATTTGCCGCCGGGCGGGTTGATCACCCCGGCGATATGGCCGGAGGCGGCAAGCACGAAGCGCACCGGCCCGCCGAAATTCTTCGCCCCTTTATAGGTGCTGGTCCAGGGCGCGATGTGGTCCTCGCGGCAGGAGAGGAAATAGCACGGCACCTTCACCTGGCGCAGATCGACCGGCACGCCCTTCATCTGGATGCCGCCCGGCTGGCTGAGCAGGTTCTTCTGGTACATGTTGCGAAGATAGAACGAATGCATCGTCGAGGGCATCCGCGTCGCGTCCGAGTTCCAATACAGCAGGTCGAACGGGAACGGCTCTTGGCCGAGCAGGTAGTTGTTGACCACGAAGCTCCAGATCAGGTCGTTGGCGCGCAGCATGTTGAAGGTGGTCGCCATCTCGGTGCCTTCGAGATAGCCGCGCCGGCTCATCCTCTCCTCGAGCTGGCTGAGCTGCTCCTCGTCAATGAACACGCCGAGCTCGCCCGAATCGGTGAAATCGGTGAGGGTGACGAAGAAGGTGGCGGATTTGATGCGCTCATCGCCCGTCGCGGCCATGTAGCCGAGGCTGGCGGCCAACAGCGTGCCGCCCAGGCAGTAGCCGATGGCGTTCACCTCGCGCTGCTTGGTCGCCTTTTCGATCGCGTCCAGCGCCGCCAGCACCCCGTCGCTCATGTAATCGTCGAAATTCTTGTGCGAGAGGCTCTCATCCGGGTTGACCCAGCTGACCATGAACACCGTGTGTCCCTGGGAGACGAGATAGCGCACCCAGGAATTCTTGGGCCGCAGGTCGAGAATGTAGAATTTGTTGATCCAGGGCGGCAGGATCAGCACCGGCCGGGCGTAAACATTTTCGGTCGCCGGGCTGTATTGGATGAGCTGCATCAGCTCGTTCTGAAACACCACCTTGCCTTCGGAGACGGCGATGTTCTCGCCGATCTTGAAGGCCTCGGTGTCGGTCATCTTGATGCGCAGATTGCCGCGCCCTTGTTCGAGATCGGCCAGCAGATTGTTCAGCCCGCGTACCAGGTTTTCGCCGCCGGTCTCGCGCGTGCGGCGCAGCACCTCGGGGTTGGTGAGGGCGAAATTGGAGGGGCTGAGCGCGTTGATGAACTGGCGGGCGTAAAAATCGACCTTTTGCGCGGTCTTCGGATCCAGCCCGTCCACCTGGGTCACCACGTCGTTGATGTAGCGTGCCGAGAGCAGATAGGATTGCTTGATGAAATCGAAGATCTCGTTCTGCTTCCAGGCTGGATCGGCGAAGCGCTTGTCGCGCGGGTCATGGGCGATAACGGGGTCGGCGTCCTCGCCGGACCAGATGCGCCGGGCGGTGTTTTGCCAGAGGGTGACATAGTCGCGCCACAGGCCGAGCTGCGCCTCCACCAGATGCTGCGGGTTGGAGAGCAGCTTCGCGGTCATCTCCATGAAGGCGTTGCCTACGTTCAGCGGGTCCATATCCACGCCCTCGCTCGCCTGGCGCTTCAGCCAATCGGCGACGATGCGCTGGCTGCGCGCCGCGATATCGGCCATCGAGCGGCCGAGCATGCCGGCGTCGGGCAGTTTGATATCGGGTTCCTGGGGCGATTCGGGTTGCGGCATGAGGGGCGATCCTTTCCGTGGCGGCAGTTCTCAGGCAAACAGGTTCCGGCCGGCGGCGCCGGCGGATTTGGGAGACGGATGTGATGATTCGGCGGCGTGGCGCGGCGGCATTCTCGGTGGTCTTGGCGTTTTCTCTGGGCGGGTGTTCAAGCCCATTGGGGTTGTATCACAGCCTCGAAGGTGGCGCGATTGCGCAGAGCCGGCAAGCCCCGCCAGGCGCCAACCAGCCTTACCCCAATCTGGCCGATGTGCCAGCCGCCCCCGCCGCCACCCCGGCTGGCGCGCAGGCGGCCATCGCGGCGCAGGCGCGTGGCGCGGCGGGCGGTGTCTCCGCCCCGGCGCCAGAGGCGCTTGCGGGGCTGGCCCTGCCCATCGCCGCGCCGCCCGTGCCCAATGTGCCGGGGCTGCAACTCACCGCTCCACCTGTCTCTTATACACATCTGA
>NZ_JAJDJU010000011.1 GCF_020567705.1 Acidocella sp. KAb 2-4
CCGGCCATGATCGGCAGCGCGCGGAAATCGGAGACCAGGGTGTTGTAGCCGAAGCTGGTGCCGCGCTCCGTCGCCATCACACGCGGATTGCCTGATTGCGTGACCTTGGCAAGCACGTTTTTCATATCCCACGGCGCGAGGAACTGGCCCTTCTTCACGTTCACCACCGCGCCAGTCTCGGCCGCGGCGATCAGTAAATCGGTCTGCCGGCAAAGAAAGGCGGGGATTTGCAGGATATCCACGATTTCGGCCACCGGGGCGCATTGCTCGCGCTCATGCACATCGGTGAGTACGGGCAGGTCGAGGCGGCTCTTGATGTCGGCGAAGATTTGCAGCGAGGCATCGAGCCCCACGCCGCGCGCGCCGGAGAGGCTGGTGCGGTTGGCTTTGTCGAACGAACTCTTGAACACCAGCCCGATGCCGAGGCGCGCGCAAATCTCCTTGAGCGCACTGGCGCATTCAAAGGCGTGCGCGGCGCTCTCGATCTGGCACGGACCGGCGATGAGCGACATCGGCAGGGCATTGCCAAAATCCACCCCGCCCACGGAGACGATGGCGGCGGGAGCGGTTGGGGTGTGGGTCATGGTTTTATCCTCGGCAGATGGCGTGGGCTTGGCATATAGCGGGCCTTGGCGCGGGCCGCAAAAAAGGCCCCGGATCGCTCCGGGGCCTTCGGGATTGCGGGCTACGCCCGGGGTTTAATCCTGCGCTCCTTTCAGGGCGGTTTCCTCGGCCACGATCTCGGCCGCGCGGGCCGCGATCTCGCCCTTGCTGATGGGCGGGCCAGGGAACCGGGTGCGGGCGATGCCGAACCAGATGATGGCCATGAGCCCGAGCAGGCCGATGAAGTAGCTGTCCAGAATGTCATTGGGCGGACGGGTGCCGATATAAATGATCAGAATGCCGCCCAGCGTGACGATCAGGGCCAGCGGCTTGGACAAGAAGCCCAGGCGGAACGGCCCGAACTCCGTCCAGGTCCGCCCCTCGGCGAACAAACCGGCCAGCACCGGCATGGAGTAGGAGATGTAGAGGAACATCGCGCAACCCGCCGCCAGCGCCGCGAAAGCAGGCGAATACAGCGTGGCGGCGATGGAGGCGACCACCGTGCCCCAGATCGCGTAAACCGGGGAGCGGTGCTTGTGGTCCACCTGCTTCAGCCATTTATGGCCGGGCAGACCGCCATCGCGGGCGAAGGCATAGACCATGCGCGAGGTGGAGGTGACACCGGCCAGCGCGCACAGGAAGTTGGAAAGCACGATGCCGATGTAAAGAATGTCCTTCACCGCCACCGGCACCGCAAGGCTGGCCATCAGATTGAAGATGACATTGCCACCATCGCCGGCCGCCTTCACCGGGTCGGGCATCGCCAGCACGAAGGACGCGGCCATCACCACGCCAAACAGCGCGGACCAGATGATGGAGTTGAGGATACCCTTCGGCACGTTCACGCGGGCATTCACGGTCTCTTCCGAGGTGTGGGCAGAGCCGTCGAACCCGGTGACTGTGTAAAGCGGGTAGAGCAAAGCCAGCAAGAACAGGTAGAACGGGCTGCTGCTCTGCGGCACCACGCTGCCACCCGGCGCGCCGGAGAAATTATGGAACGTGGTCAGGCGCGAGAAATCGAGATGCGGCGCTGAATACAGCATCGTCACCGTAAGCAGCACGGCAATCACGAAGATCAGCACACCCGAAAAATCGATCAGCTTGGTCGTGGTGCGGATGCCAAAATGGTTCAGCAGCCCCTGCGTGCCGGTGATCAACAGTACCGCAATGGTCTGCTGCCAGAAGCCCCAGGCCGAGGTGTTAATATTGAAAATATTATTGAGGACGAGGCCGACAAACAGGTTATAGACGCCGACATTCACCGAGGCGACGACGAAGATCAGCCCCAGCAGGTTGAACCAGGCCGTGGCCCAGCCCCAGCCGCGCCCGCCCAGGATGGACGACCAATGATAAAGCCCGCCCGCCGTCGGATAGGCCGAGGCGATCTGCGCCATCGACAAGCCGACAATCAGCGCGAAGGTGCAGCCGACGATCCAGCCGATGATGGCGGTCAGTCCGCCGCCGGTGGAGTAGCCGACCTGGAACGAGGTGATGCCCCCCGCCAGGATGCAGATAATGGAAAACGAAACGGCGAAATTAGAGAAGCCATGCATGCGCCGGGATAATTCCTGCGCATAACCCATCTTGTGCAACGCAGCGGCATCCGCCGCCAGGACGTCCTGTTCACTCCGGTCCGTCATTAAGACCCCCATCTGTTGTGATTGATTTTATAAACGGAGCCTATACTCTGGTTTTCGGTTCGCCAAGCAAAACTTGACGCTCCGCCATTCCTGCTGACGAAAAATTGTGATTATAATCGACAAAACAACACCGGGAGCTGAACCTATGGCCGCAACCCCTCACCTGACATTGCCTGAGCTCAAGGGCATGGCCGATCGCGGCGAGATCGACACCATCATCGTCGCCGCCTGCGACATGCAGGGCCGCCTGCAGGGCAAGCGGGTGATGCCGAAATTCTTCTTCGAGTCCGTCACCTCCGAGGCGGCCGAGGGGTGCTCCTATCTGCTGGCCACCGATATCGAATGCGGCACCGTGCCGGGCTATGAGCTGACCTCTTGGGAAAAGGGGTATGGCGATTTCATCTTCGCGCCGGACCTGTCGACGCTGCGCCTTGCCCCCTGGCAGCCGGGCGCCGCCATTGTGCTGTGCGATATCGAACTGAAAGGCCATAAGCCGGCCAGCGTTTCGCCGCGCACCATGCTCAAGCAGCAGCTCAACCGGCTGAAGGCGCATGGGCTCTCGGCCTGGGCCGCGACCGAGCTGGAATTCATCATGTTCCGCAACACTTATGAGGATGCGTGGAACAAGGCGTATCGCGGCCTCACCCCGGCCAACCAGTATAATAACGACTATTCGATCCTCGGCACCGCGCGGGTGGAGCCGATCATCCGGCGCATCCGCAACGCCATGGAGGCGGCAGGCATTCAGGTCGAGAATTCCAAGGGCGAATGCAATCTCGGCCAGCACGAGATCAATTTCCGCTACGGCCCGGCGGTGGAGACCTGCGACAAGCACGTGATCTACAAGGAGGCGGCGAAGGAGATCGCGGTGCAGGAGAACGCGGCCATCACCTTCATGGCCAAGTTCAATGAGCGCGAGGGCAATTCCTGCCACACCCATCTCAGCCTGCGCAACGAGGCGGGGGATGCCGTATTCCTCGACGCCGACGGGCATTCGCCGTCCAAGCTGTTCAAGCAGTTTATGGCCGGGCTGCTGCGCCACACGCCCGAGATCGCGCTGTTCTTCGCGCCCAACATCAACTCTTACAAACGCTACGCGCTCGGCAGCTTCGCCCCCACGGCGCTGGCCTGGGGCATGGATAACCGCACCTGCGCGTTCCGCGTGCTCGGGCATGGCAAATCCATCCGCGTGGAAAACCGCCTGCCGGGCGGCGACGTCAATCCATACCTGGTGCTGGCGGCGATGATCGCGGCGGGGCTGGCGGGCATCGAGGGCGATTACGAACCGGTGCCGATGTTCACCGGCAACGCCTACACCGCCGATCTGCCGCGCGTGCCGCACACTTTGGCCGATGCCGCCAAGCTGTTCGCGCAGAGCGAGTTTGCGCATGCGGTGTTCGGCACCGATGTCGTGAAGCATTATACCAACATGGCGAAAGTGGAGCTGGACGCGTTCAACGCGGCCGTGACGGACTGGGAGCGCTTCCGCTCCTTTGAAAGGATGTAAGCAAATGCAGCTCAAAGGTAATTGGCGTATCCCCACCGAGATTTTGGCCGGGGCCGGGCGCATCGCCGAACTGCCCCAGCGGGTGAAGGCGGCGGGGCTCTCGCGCGTGCTGGTGGTCACCGACCCCGGCGTGGCGGGCCTGCCCTTCCTGGCCAGCATCTTGAAATCGCTGGAGGCGGTGGGCATCACCCCGGCGCTGTTCAAGGATCTGCACCCCGACCCGCAGCATGCCGACGTGCTGGCCGGCGCCGCCGCCTACAACGCGCATGGGGCCGAGGGCGTGATCGCCATTGGCGGCGGCTCGGGGCTGGATTGCGGCAAGTCGATCGCGCTCGCCGTCTCCACCTCGCGCGCGCTCTGGGATTTCGAGATCACCCAGGCCACGCCGGACGTCGACCGCCCGCTGCCGCCGATCTTCGCGGTGCCGACCACCGCCGGCACCGGCTCCGAGGTCGGCCGCGCCAGCGTGGTCATCGACACCGAGAAGCGCCGCAAATACATCCTGCTGCATGCGCAGATGCTGCCGCGCCTAGTCATTCTCGACCCCGAGCTGACCTTCGGCCTGCCGCCCTTCATCACCGCCTGGACCGGAATGGACGCGCTCGCCCATTCGCTGGAGGCGTATTACGGCCCGTTCTACCACCCGATCGCCGACGGCATCGCCATCGAGGGCATGCGGCTGGTGAAGGAGAATTTGCCGACCGCCTTCGCCGAGCCGCACAACGCCGATGCGCGCATGAACATGCTGGCCGCCGCCTCGATGGGCGCCACCGCGTTCCAGAAGGCGCTGGGCGCGATCCACGCGCTGTCGCACCCGATCGGCGCGCGCTTCCATGCGCATCACGGCCTCACCAACGCGGTGCTGATGCCCTATGTGCTGGCGTATAACCGCCCGGTGATCGAGGCCAGGATCGCCCATGCCGCGCGCGCCCTCGGCATCGAGAACGGGTTCGACGGGTTCCTCAACTGGGTGCTGGAACTGCGCGACGCGCTGAACATTCCGCATACGCTGGAGGCACTGAAAGTGACGCCGGACGCGCTGGAGGAACTGGCCGAGGAGGCCGTGGCCGACCCCAACACGCCGGATAATCCGCGCGTCGCGAACAAGGCTGATTACCTGCGCATCCTGCAAGCCGCGATGGCCGGTTCGCTGGTCGGGCTCGGGGATTAACCAAAAGCGGGCCGGGGCTCTCCCCGGCCCGTTGGCGTTACAGCGCCTTCTGCATCATCACCACGTCGAGCCAGCGCTCGAATTTCCAGCCGACCTTGCGCAGAATGCCGACATGCTGGAAGCCCAAACTGGCATGCACGCCAATGCTGGCGACATTCTCCGAATCCCCGATCACCGCCAGCATCTGCTTAAACCCAGCGGCGCGGGCGCGTTCGACCAGGGCGCCGACAATGGCCTTGCCCACGCCCTGCCCGCGCAGCCCCTCGCGCACATACACGCTGTCCTCCACGGTATAGCGATAAGCCGGGCGCTGGTGGTACGCGCCGTAATAGCCAAAGCCGAGCACGCCCGAAGCGTCGCGCGCCACCAGCCAGACGTACCCAGCCTCATGCCGCGCGGCCAGCCGGGCGGACATCTCCTCAAGCGAGGGCGGCACATCCTCGAACGACCCCGTGCCATGCAGCACGTGATGCGCGTAAATCGCCTGGATCTCCGGCAAATCATCCGGGCCGGCGTCGAAAATCTCCATTCTGCCCTCCATTCATGTTGCGCCGAGGATGGCAAATCCACCGCGGGCTGAAAAGCGCCCGGTCCGGGCCAGCATTCACGCGGGTTTTCCCGATACCGCCCCAGCGGCGGAGGAAACGTTGTGCAAGTGCGTTGTTTTCGGGCATAAGCGGCGCGGCTCGGGGGGCTTGCCTGGAGCCAGCGACGCCACGCGGTTGGTAAGAAGGGTTGAGACGACATGACCGATACGACGCGCAGCTCCGCAGCCCATCCTGGCGGAGATCCGGGCGCGAACCCGGAGGTCGCGGCGCTCAACGATGCCGGCATCGGCGCCGATGCGCAGACCCAGGCCCGCCTGGCCGCGGTGATGTTCGCCGCGCGCTATCATGGCGTGGAAATGGATCTCGAGGCGCTGCGCCTGCGCCCGGATGAGCCCGCCCCCTCGCCGCCCGTGCTGGTGGAATGGCTGCGCGAGGCGGGGCTGTGGGTGCGCGGCGTACCGATGAATTTCCGCCAGTTGATGAAGATCGACGACCCGGCGCCGGTGGTGCTGCTGCTCGACGATGGCGGCGCCGCGCTGGTGGTCGGGCGCGACCGCGACCGCGAGGTGCTGTTTATGCGCGACCCGCGCGCCAGCTCCGGTGAGCCGGCAATCGCCGTGGACGAGCTGCGCCTGAAACAGGTGTGGAGCGGCGGCGCGCTCCTGATCCGCGCCAAGCGCGGCGGGGCGGAGGGCGAGCCGGTATTCAACCTCGGCCTGCTCGCCCGGCTGGTCTGGTCGGATAAGCGCATCCTGCGCGACATCGCCATTTCCTCAATCACCATCACCGTGCTCAGCCTGGTGCCGATTTTCGCGGTGATGAGTGTGATCGGCACCGTGCTGCAATATCGCGGCACCGCGACGCTGAACCTCGTCATCATCCTGATGATCGTCGCCGTGGCGTTTGAGATGATACTCAGCTGGGGGCGCAAGCTGATGGAGGTGATCCTCGCCGCCAAGCTCGACTCGCGGCTGAACCTGATGATCTTCGACCGGCTGCTGGCGCTGCCGATCGAGTTCTTCGAGCGCCAGCAGGCCGGCGAACTCGCCTATAAGGTCGCGCAGGTGAACCAGGTGCGGGAGTTCCTCACCGGCAAGCTGATGAACACGTTCATCGACATGTTCATGCTCACCATCCTGCTGCCGCTGCTGTTTTACATGAATGCCACGCTGGCCTGGACGGTGCTGATCGCCGCCGGGCTGATCGCGGCCATCATCGCCGCCTTCCTGCGCCCACTATCGGTGATGACCGGGCGGATGATCGCCGCCGAATCGGGCAAGGGCTCGGTGCTGGTGGAGTCGATTTACGGCATCCGCACGGTGAAGGCGCTGGCGCTGGAACCCGCCCGCGCGGCGGATTGGGACCGACGCGTGGCCGAGGTGGCGGATCTGCACGTGCAGGCCGGCAGGCTGGCCAACTGGCCGGCAACGCTGGCGATGCCGCTGCAGCGTTATTGCGGCTATGGCGCCATCACGCTCGGCGCCTATATCGCCCTGCACACTAACAACCCGGTGGATGCCGGGAGCATCACCGGCTTCATGCTGCTGGGCGGGCGCGTGGCCGGGCCGCTGGTCAGCCTGGCCGGGCTGATGGAGGATGTGCAGAAGGCGCAGGCCGCCATCGGGCAAGTCGCCTCGGTGCTCAACCGGCCGAACGAAAAGCACGCCCTCACCCACGGGCTGCGCCCGCGCTTCGAGGGCGCGATCGAGTTCGACGATGTGACCTTCCGCTACGAGGGTTCCAAAGCCCCGGCGCTGGAGAAGATGAGCTTCAAGATTCCCGCCGGCACCATGCTCGGGCTGGTCGGGCGCTCGGGCTCGGGCAAATCCACCATCACCCGCCTGTTGCAGGGCATCAACCGCGACTACCAGGGCGCCATCCGCATCGACGGCAACGACATGCGCGAGATCAATCTGCGCCATATCCGCAAAAATTTCGGCATGGTGCTGCAGGATAACTTCCTGTTCCGCGGCACGGTGCGCGACAACATCATCGCCGGGCGGCCAGGGCTATCGTTTGAAGACGCGGTGCGCGCCGCGCGCCTCGCCGGGGCGGAGGAATTCATCGAGCGCCTGCCCAATGGCTACGACACCTTCATTCAGGAAGGCTCGCCCAACCTCTCGGGCGGGCAGAAGCAGCGCCTGGCCATCGCCCGCGCCCTGATCTCCGACCCCAAAGTGCTGATCATGGACGAGGCGACCTCGGCGCTGGACCCCGAGAGCGAGGCCCTGGTCAACGCCAACATCCTGCGCATCGCCAAGGGGCGGACGATGGTGATCGTCTCGCACCGTCTGTCCTCGCTGCTCGATTGCGACCTGATCATGGTGCTCGACCGCGGGCGCACCGTGGATATCGGCACGCATCACGAGCTGGTCGAGCGCTGCGCCATTTACCGCCACCTCTGGTTCCAGCAAAACCGCCATCTCGCGCCTGAAGGATTTAACAATGCTGCGTCTGCGCCAGCTCTTACCCAAGGCCACTGAGCAAGCGGCGGCGGAGCCGGAAGGGCTGCCGCTGGCCGTGCTGGAGTTCCAGTCGCCGACAGCGGCGGTGATCGCCACGCCGCTGCCGATGGTGGCGCGCTCGACCACCTATATCCTCGGCGCGCTGGTGCTGGTGCTGTTCGTGGTCTCCGGCGTGTTCAAGGTGGACCGGCTGGTGGTCGGCACCGGCACGCTCAACGCCACCCAGCCCGATTCCAGCATCCAGACCTTCAACACCGCCTCGATCATCCGCGAGATCAAGGTGCATGCGGGGGATTTCGTCGCCAAGGGCCAGGTACTGGCGACGCTGGACCCGACCTATGCCAGCGCCGACCTCACCGGGCTGACGCAGCAGGAGCAGAACTACGCCGCCCAGGTGGCGCAGTTGCAGGCGCAGGAGGACGGCAAACCCTATGTTCCCGACCCCAGCAACCCGTATTCGTCGCTGCAACTGCAAACCTACAACCAGCAGATGGGGCAGTATAATTTCACACTGCAAAATTACGACCAGCAGATCGCGCAGCTAAAGACCGAGATCCAGGGCTATCAGGCGCAGGCCGCCGATTACCGCCAGCGCCTCGCCATCGCCAGCAACGTTGAGCACATGCGCAAGAAGCTGCAGCAATTGCAGGTGGGCAGCCAGCTGGAGACCCTGGCCGCGACCGATGACCGGGTGAGCATGCAGACGCAGCTTTCCTCGGCGGTGTCGCAGGCGCAGGCCGATGAGCGCCAGCTTGCCGCCGTGCAGGCCCAGCGCGACAGCTTCGACCAGCAATTCAAGGCGCAGACCTCCACCCAGCTCGCCACCGCGCTGAACAATCTGGCTCAGGCGCAGCAGCAATTGGCCAAGGCCAAGCTGAATAAAGATCTGGTCGAGCTGACCGCGCCGCAGGATTCGGTGGTGCAGTCGATCGCTCAGGTCTCCAATGGCTCGGTGTTGCAGCCAGGGCAGCAGCTCATGGACCTCGCCCCCGTGAACACGCCGTTCAGCATCGAGGCCGATATCGACGCCACCGAATCCGGCTATGTACAGGTGGGCGACCAGGTGGTGATTAAATTCGCCACGCTCAACTCGATGCTCTACGGCACGGCCAAGGGCACCGTCACCTCGATCAGCGCCGAGAGCTTTAACCCGCAGGACCAGCAGCAGGCGGCGGTGAATGGCCCGCCTCTGCCCGGCGCGCCGCAAAACCTCTATTACAAGGCGCAGATCTCGCTGGACGTGCTGAACCTGCATAACGTGCCCAAGGGCTTCCGGCTGGTGCCGGGCATGCCGGTGGAAGCGGATATCGTGGTCGGCAAGCGCTCGATCCTGGGCTACTTCCTCTCGCGCATGGCGCCGGTGGCCTATAACAGCCTGCATGAGCCCTGAGCGCGATGAAGCTGAAAAAGGCAATCTCCGACAAGCTGGCGGCGCGCAGCCCTGAAAAAGCGCTGCCGCGCGCGCGCGCGCTGCTGGCCCAGGGCGAGGCTTCGCGGGCGTTCAAGCTGTTCGCCGTCGCCGCCGAGGGCGGCATCACCGAGGCCGAGCGCGAGCTGGGGCATTTCTACCACAAGGGCCTGGCCGGGCATGTCAGCCGGGGCGATGCGGTGCGCTGGTACACCCGCGCGGCGGAAAAAGGCGATGTCGAGAGCCAGACGCTGCTGGCCGGGATCTATCTCGCGGGCTACCAGCCGGAAACGGCACTGTTCGGCGCGGGCGGCAGCGGCGAGGCCGATTTCGCCACGGCACTGAGCTGGGCCTTGCGGGCGGCCGAGGCAGGCGATGCGCGCGCGCAATCCCTGGCGGGCTACATCTATATGGAAGGCCCCGACTCCTTGCGCGACGAGGAGGCGGCGAAACGCTGGTATGAGCGCGCCGCCGAGGCCGACAACCCCTACGGGCATCTGGGCTTTGGCATCCTCACCCTGCGCGGCGCGGTGGAGGATGAGCCGACCTTCACCGGCCTCGCGCATATCCGCAAAGCCGCCGAAGCCGGTCTGCCGCTCGCGCATTATTACCTGGCCATGATGTATGAAAACGCCGTCGGCGTGCTGGCCGACCCGGCGCAGGCGGCCGAGCATTATGGCAATGCCGCGCGCGGGGGCGTGCAAAACGCGCAGGCGAAATACGGCATGATGCTGCTGCACGGCAGCGGCGTGAAGGCTAACAAAACCGAGGGCGAAACCTGGCTGCGCCGCGCCGCGCTGGCGGGGGATATCGAGGCGGCGGCGCTGGTGGCCGATATCTACGCCCATGGCGATGACAAACTGCCGCCCAACTACGCCGAAGCCGCGAACTGGTTCCGCGCCGCCGCCGAGGGCGGGCACCGCGCCGCGGCGCGCTCGCTGGGCGTGCTGCACATGATCGGCGCGGGCGTGCCGCGCGACCCGGATGAGGCGGCCAAATGGTTCCGCCAGGCCGCCGAGGCGGGCGACACGATCGCCCAGGCCGATCTCGCCACGCTGTTCCTCAAGCGCCAGACCAACCCGCGCTTCACCCCGCCCGCGCCGGTGCATGAATGGTTCGAGACGGCGGCCGAGGCTGGGGATCAGATCGGGGCGTATAATTTCGCCATCTGCCTCGCCGAGGGCGTGGGGGTGGAAAAAGATGAGGCGCGCGCCGTGTATTGGCTGCGCCGCGCGGCCAGCAATGTGCTCAACGCGCAGCATCGGCTCGGGCGGATGCTGGCCGAGGGCCGGGGCACGGCGCAGGATTTCACCGAGGCGCGGCTGTGGCTGGGCAAGGCGGCGGAGCTGAACAAGACCGAGGCGCTGATGGACCTCGCGGCGCTCGAATTGCAGGGGCTCGGCGGGCCGCGCGACGACGAGGCGGCGCGCGGGTTATTCGAGCGCGCCGCCGCCAATGGCGCGGTGGAGGCAATGTTTGCCCTGGGCGCGCTGTATGGCGGGGGCCATCAGATCGCCACCGACCGCGCGGCCTCGCTGCGCTGGTACCGGCAGGCCGCCGAGGCGGGGCATGCGCGCGCGGCGCTGATGCTGGGCAAATATCTGCGCCTGGGCATCGCCACCGCGCCAAACGCCGAGGAGGCGCGCAAATGGCTGAGCGTGGCGGCCAAGGCCGGTCTGGCGGAGGCCGAAGCCGAGCTGGCGGCGCTGGAACCGCCCATGCCCGCGCAAGAGTGAGCCACCAGCCCGGCCCGGAGAGCGCGGCCGCGGCCTGGGCGCGCGGCCTGAGCGGGGCAAACGACCGGCTGCTCTGGCTGGGCCGGGCGCGGCGCCTCGCCCCGGATGATCCGCGCATCGCGCTGGATCTCGCCCGCGCCTTGCTGGAGGCCGGGCGGGCGGATGAGGCGGCGGCGGAATTCGCGGGTGTGGCGGCGCGTTACGATATCGCCGGCGCCTGGACCGGGCTGGCCCTGGCCGTGCAGAGCGCGGGCGACACCCGGCGCGCGGCGGCAGCGTTGCAAAACCTGCTCACCCGCCATTGCCTTGAGCCGGATGCGAGCTTCATCGCCTTCGCCCGCCATGTGGCCGAGGCGGCCGGGTTTGGCGGGTTTCAGTATGTCTCGCCGGAGACCGAAACGCGCCGCCACGGCCAGGCGCGGTGGCTCGGCGCGCGCCCCGACCATGCGGCGCTGCGCCGGGTGGAGGGGCTGGTGGAATGGGAGCGCGGGGCCTTGCGCGGCTGGGCCAGCCGCCCTGCTTGGCCAGATTCGGCCCCGGCCCTGACCCTGACCGACGCCGCGGGACGACGCCGCGCCGTGCGGTTCGGCAAAATCCTGCCGCCGGATGACGCTTCACCGCTGCTGCCCCGGCACGGCTTCCGCGTGACCGCGAGGGAATTGGCGGGTCTGGAACCGCCCTTCGCGCTACATGGGCCGGATGGCGCGGACATCATGGGCAGCCCGGTGGACCCGCGCGCGCTCGAAGCCGCGCCCAAAGCCGCCGCGCTACGCGGCGAGCCACCCGCGATGATCCCGCCCCCTGCCCCGCTGGCGCTGCTGATGCCGGTGTATCGCGGGCTGGAGGAAACCAAGGCGGCGCTGACTTCGGCCCTGGCGGCGCTGCCCGCCGGGGCGCGGCTGATCGTGGTGGACGACGCCTCGCCCGAACCCGCCCTGGCCCGGCATGTGCGGGCGCTGGCGGCGGCGGACGCGCGTGTCATCTGGATCGGGCACACCCGCAACCGGGGGTTCTGCGCGGCGGTGAATTCCGGGCTGGAGGCGGCGCGGGAGCATGACGTGCTGCTGCTGAACAGCGACGTTCTGCTGCCGCCGGGGGCAATCGAGACGCTGCGCGAAGTCGCCTATGCCGACGCCGCCACCGGCACCGTTACCCCGCACTCCAACGAGGCCTCGATATGCAGCTACCCGGCGCGGGCGGGCGGCAACGCCATGCCAGATGCGCGTGAAACGGCGCGGCTGAACGCCCTCGCCCGCGCCGCCAATGGCGCGGCGGCGGTGGAGATCCCCACCGGGGTCGGCTTCTGCCTGTATCTGCGGCATGACTGCCTGCGCGCCACGGGCAGGTTCCGGGGCGAGGTCTTCGCCCAGGGCTATGGCGAGGAAAACGAATTCTGCCTGCGCGCGCGGCATCTGGGCTACCGGCATGTGGCCGCGCCGGGGGCCTATGTGGCGCATCAGGGGGGCGTGTCGTTCCGCGCCGCCACGCGCGGGCTGATGGTGCGCAACGGTAAGGCTCTGGAACGGCTTTACCCCGGCTATCACGCGCTGGTGCGCGATTCGATCGCCGCCGATTCGCTACGCCCGTTCCGCGCGGCGCTCGACGAGGCACGGCTGCGCGCCGCCTGCGGCAACCGCCCGGCGGTGCTGCTGATCTCGCACGCGCATGGCGGCGGCGTGGCCCGGCAGGTGGCGGCGGAGATCGGCCAATGGCGCGAGGCGGGATATGCGCCGCTGCTGCTCACCACGGATTTCCCCGCCAACCCGAAGCGCACGCCCTATCCGTGGCCAACCCTGCTTTGCGCGGGCGAACCGGCGGAGTACCCCAATCTCAGCTTCCCCCTGCCCGCCACGCTGCCCGCCTTGCTGGCGCTGCTGCGGCGGCTGAACACACGGCAGGTGGTGCTGCACCACACGCTCGGGCATGATGACAGCGCGCGCGGATTGGCGGCGCAGCTTGGCGTGAAGCAGGATATCGTGGTGCATGATTACGCCAGCTTCTGCCCGCGCGTGAATCTGCTGCGCCCCACCGGCCCCAACCGCGCCCTGCGCTATTGCGGCGAGCCGGATGTGGCCGGGTGCATCGCCTGCCGTGCCGAGGGCGGCACGCTGTTCACCGCCTTGCCGATCCGCAAGCTGCGCGCCCGCTCGGCCGCCGAATTCGCCGCCGCCCGCGAGGTCATCGCCCCCTCGGCCGACACGGCGAACCGCATCGCCCGGCAGTTTCCGGGCGTGAAGCCGCACGTGCGCAACTGGGAGGATGACAGCGCCCTGCCGCCGCTGCTGCCCCTGCCCCCGCCGGGCGCGGCGCGGCGCGTCGCGGTGATCGGCGGCATCGGCCCGGCCAAAGGGTTCGACATTCTGCTCGACTGCGCCGCCGACGCCAGGGCACGCGGCCTGGGGCTGGAATTCCAGGTCATCGGCACCGCCTCCGACGAGGCGCAATTGCTGGAGGCGGGCATCTTCGTCACCGGCGGCTACCGGCGCGAAGAGCTGCCCGCGCTGCTCGGCCGGCTGGCGCCGAATCTGGCCTTCCTGCCCTCGATCTGCCCGGAAACCTGGTGCTTCACCCTGAGCGAGGCCTGGGCGGCGGGGCTGCCCGCGATCGTGTTCAATATCGGCGCCCAGGGCGCGCGGGTGAAGGCGGCGGGGCGCGGGCTGGCGCTGCCGCTCGGCCTGCCCGCGGCGCGGCTCAACGACATCTTGCTCGGTTGCCGTTTTTGATCGCCAGCACAACAAATACGCGTGTCCGGGCTGGATAAAAACCAGTCTTTAAATTAACCCTGCCACACCTGAACCGAACGCATTGTCCCGAATATCAGGAGTGAACATGGCTGCTGCAAAATCTCCCTCGAACCCCGCGCCGAAAGCACCCGAGGCCGCCGCGCAAGAGGGAGGACGCAATGCCCAGGTGCAGGAGCTGAAAGTCACCGGGCATCTGATGCATCTGCCGCCGGGGCTGTTTTGCTTCATCAACGAAGCCAATCCGGGGGCGGCGAGCCATAACGGTATGCCGGGCGTGCGCGTATCGCCGCCACCGATTGGCGGGCAGAATGTCGAGATCGCCGGGTTCCGCCCCGATGGCTGGCTGAATGCCGAGGGCGACGCCACGCTGGTGCGAATCCGTAACCAGCCGGCGCAGGTACTGGTCACCATCTACCAGCTCGCCAACATGCCCGAAGCCGCGCCGCGCTTGCAGGTGCGACAGCTTCTCGCCGCCAACGACATGCCGCCCGCCATGCCCGCCCAGCCCCCCGCCCCGGCGCAAACCGCCGCGCCGGTGCAGCCGGCGCAGGAGACGCTGGATATCGTCGCGCATATTCAGAGCCGTGGTGATGTCGGCGCCAAATTCGGCGATTGGCTCGGCGAGCGCGGCAGCGGCATGTGGGTCGAGGGCTTCTCGATTACCGCGCCCGAAGGCATTGCCCCGGCGGACATCACTTACCAGGCCGTGCTGGGGCGCGGCTGGCTCTCACCCTGGATGGAGGCCGGTGAATATTGCGGCTCGCGCGGCATGGCCCTGCCCCTGCTGGGCCTGCGCGTGCGCCTGACCGGCGCGGCGGCGGAGCGCTATGAGCTGAGCTGCTCGGCCAGCTTCGTCGGCGGTGCGCTGGCCGGGCCGGTGGGCAATGACGAGACCTGCGAGGCCGAAACCCTGGCGCCGCTGGAGGCGATGCAGATCGTGCTGACCCCGCGCACCCGCAAGAGCGGCCGGGCCAAGGGCTGATCGCAAGGGCGGCACCGTGAACTTCCTGTTCGTCCACCAGAATTTTCCTGGCCAATACCTGCATTTGCTGCGCAGCCTGCAGGCTGACAACCAAAGGCAGGAGGGGACGCATCAGCTCGTCTTCATGACCGAGCCGAACCAGAACCATCTGCACGGCGTGCGCAAGGTAACCTATGCCAAGCCCCCGCCGGTCTCGGCCAGCACGGTGCTGGAAGCGCGCGAATATGAGATGGCGGCGCGGCGCGCCCATGCGGCTTATCGGGGCGCGCTGCAGATCAAGGCGCTGGGCTTCAAGCCGGATATCATCATCGGCCATCACGGCTGGGGCGAGATGCTGCATCTGGTTGACGCTTTTCCCGGCGTGCCGGTGCTCGGCTATTTCGAGTTTTACTACCGCATCCACGGCACAGATGTGAATTTCGACCCGGAATTCTCCATGCCGGAGGAAAATTTCGGCGTCGTGCGCGGCAAGAACGCGGTGAACCTGCTGGCGCTGGCGCTGGAGCAATATGGCCAGACCCCGACGCGCTGGCAGCACAGCACTTATCCCGGCTGGGCGCAAAAGCAGATCCGCATCATCGAAGAAGGCGTGGATCTGGATCTGTGCAAGCCGGACCCGCAGGCACGCAAGGCGGCGCTGAGCATCGGACCGCTCACGGTGGGGCCGGAGCAGAATCTTGTCACCTATGTCGCGCGCAACCTGGAGCCCTACCGGGGGTTTCACACCTTCATGCGCGCCCTGCCCCGCATCCTGGCCGAGCGGCCGGAAGTGGTGGTGTCGCTGGTCGGCGGCGATGAGATCAGCTACGGCGCGCCACCGCCGGGTGGTGGCTCCTGGCGGCAGGTGATGCTGCGCGAATTGGGCGGGCAACTCGACCTCTCGCGCGTACATTTCCTCGGCAAAGTGCCGTATGACCAGCATCTGGCGCTGCTGAAACGCTCAGACGCGCATGTCTATCTGAGCTACCCGTTCGTCGCCTCGTGGAGCCTGCGCGAGGCGCTCGCCTGCGGCTGCGTGGTGGTGGGCGCGGACACCGAGACGGTGACGGAATTCGTGCGGCACGAGGTCAACGGGCTGGTCACGCCGGCGCTGGACCACACCCGGCTGGCGCAAAGCGTGCTGCGGGCGCTGGAGGATACCAAGCTCGCCAGCAAGCTGCGCAAGGGGGCGCGCGCCTTCGCCCAGGAGCGGCTGGGCATGGACGATTACATCGCCAATTACCGCGCTTATATCGAGGAGATTACTGGCAAGCCGCTGCTGCCCCCCAAGGCGAAGCCGCGAACCCGGAAAAAAGCAACGGCGCCCTGAGGCGCCGTTTTTTATTGCATCGGTTTTGGAGCCGCCTGGTTTGAATTAGGCGGTTTGATGCGGGGGCCTTTTAATCGCCCCCACACCCCAAAATCTTTGCTTACTCCTCAGCCGCGGCGGTTTCCTTCTTGGGGCCCTTGCCGCCGACCTTGTCGGAGATGTCCTCGCCGGTCTCCTGATCGACCACGCGCATGGACAGCTTGACCTTGCCGCGATCGTCGAAGCCGATGACCTTCACCTTCACGGTGTCGCCCTGCTTCACCACATCGGTGGTCTTGGCGACACGGCCCTGGGCCAGCTCGGAGATGTGCACGAGCCCATCCTTGGCGCCGAGGAAGTTCACGAAGGCGCCGAAATCGGCGGTCTTCACAACCTTGCCCGTATAGATCACGCCCACTTCCGGCTCAGCCACAATGCCCTTGATCTTGTCGATCGCGGCCTGGATCTTCTTGTCGTCGCTGGCGGAGATCTTCACCGTGCCGTCATCGTTGATGTCGACCTTGGCGCCGGTCTGCTCCACGATCTCGCGGATCACCTTGCCGCCAGTGCCGATCACGTCGCGGATCTTGTCCTTGGGCACGGAGATCGTGACGATCTTCGGCGCGTTGGCGGAGACGCCCTGGCGCGAGCCGGTCAGCGCCTTGGCCATCTCGCCCAGAATGTGCAGACGCCCACCCTTGGCCTGCTCCAGCGCGATCTGCATGATCTCCGGCGTGATCGAGGTAATCTTGATGTCCATCTGCAGCGAGGTCACGCCGTTTTCGGTGCCCGCCACCTTGAAGTCCATGTCGCCGAGGTGATCCTCGTCGCCCAGGATGTCGGACAGCACGGCAAAGCCCTTATCCTCCTTGATGAGGCCCATGGCGATGCCCGCGACCGGGTGCTTCAGCGGCACGCCCGCATCCATCAGCGCCAGCGAGGTGCCGCAGACAGTGGCCATGGAGGAGGAGCCGTTGGACTCGGTGATCTCGGAGACCACGCGCAGCGTGTACGGGAAGGCTTCCTTAGTCGGCAGCAGCGGGTGGATCGCGCGCCAGGCCAGCTTGCCGTGGCCGATCTCGCGGCGGCCGGGCGAACCCATGCGGCCGGTCTCACCCACCGAGAACGGAGGGAAGTTGTAGTGGAGCATGAAATGCTCCTTGAACTCGCCCTCGATGGCATCGACGATCTGCTCGTCCTGCGCGGTGCCGAGCGTGGCCACCACCAGCGCCTGGGTCTCGCCACGGGTGAACAGGGCGGAGCCATGGGTGCGCGGCAGCACGCCGACTTCCGCCAGGATGGGGCGGACGGTCTTGGTGTCGCGGCCATCGATGCGCAGGCCGGTGTCGAGGATCGCGTTGCGGACGATGTCGGCCTCGAGCTCCTTGAACAGGCCCTTGGCGGCCTCGGCGTTCAGCCCCTCTTCGGTCAGCTTCGCGGCGGCGTCCTTCTTGGCGGCAGCGATCTTCTCGTAACGGACCTGCTTCTGCGTCTCGTTATAGGCCTCGACCAGCGCCGGACGGGCCAGCGCGTCCACGCGCGCCTTCAGGGTCTTGGTCTCCTCGGATTCCTCGGGCAGCGCCCAGGGCTCCTTGGCGGCCACTTCGGCCAGTTCGATGATCGCCTGAATCACCGGCTGGAAGCCCGCGTGACCAAAGGTGACGGCGCCGAGCATCACTTCCTCGGAGAGCTCCGAAGCCTCGGACTCCACCATCAGCACGCCCTCGGTGGTGCCGGCCAAGACGAGATCAAGCGCCGACTCCTCGCACTCGCTCACGGTCGGGTTTAGCACATACTCGCCGTTGATGTAGCCAACGCGCGCGGCGCCGACGGGGCCGAAGAACGGAATACCGGACAGGGTGAGCGCGGCCGAGGCGGCAACCAGGGCGACCACATCCGGGTCGTTCTCCAGGTCGTGGCTCAGCACGTTGACGATCACCTGGACCTCGTTGCGGAAGCCAGCGGGGAAGAGCGGGCGGATCGGGCGGTCGATCAGGCGGGAGACCAGCGTCTCGCGCTCGGTCGGGCGGCCCTCACGCTTGAAGAAGCCACCGGGGATACGGCCCGCGGCGTAGAACTTCTCCTGGTAATTCACGGTGAGCGGGAAGAAATCCTGCCCCGGCTTGGCGGTCTTGGCGCCGACCACGGTGGCGAGCACCACGGTATCGCCATAAGACGCGACCACGGCGCCATCGGCCTGACGGGCGACCTTGCCGGTCTCCAGAATCAGGGTCTTGCCGCCCCATTCCATCTCTTTACGGAAATATTTATCGAACATGCTTTTACTCCAGGCGCGGCCGCCGGAGCTGATGAGCAAGGGGATGGGCGCGTTGGCCGGTCAAGGAGCGGCGCCTCGGGCGGCGGGGTCTGGCGGCGGGTTGCCCCACCTGCCTTACGGCCCCGTGGCCGGAAACGCCGGAGCAAAGCCCGGCGGCGGCGCGGTCATCCGGTTGCTGTCACGCCCCGATCAGCCGCAATTTGTCACCGCGCCACCATGGCGCGATGGGGCTCCTTAGCTGATTCCGGGGGGGATGGCTAGGCTCGCGATCAGCGCGCTCAGGACTGCCTGGCCAGCGGCGCCACGAATTGCGGCTCGGTGTCCCACGGGAACAGGATCCAGGTATCCTGGCTGACCTCGGTGATGAAGGTGTCGACCAGCGGCTTGCCCGCCGCCTTAGCGTAAACGGTGGCGAAATGCGCTTTCGGCAGCAGGGCGCGCACGATCCGCGCCGTGGTGCCGGTATCGACCAGATCATCGACGATCAGCCAGCCCGCGCCATCGCCCGCCGCCGCCGGGGGCTTGATGACCTGCGGCTGGCCCTGCTCCTCGTCGTGATAGGTGACCACCGAGACCGTCTCGATCAGCCGGCATTCCAGCTCGCGCGCGATGATCGCCGCCGGGATGAGCCCGCCACGGGTGATCGCCACCACCCCGGCCCAGGGGCCCATGGCGTGCAGCCTCCAGGCCAGCGCCTTGGCGTCACGGTGCAGCTGGTCCCAGGTAACAGTGAAATAACGTTGTGCCATGGCGCGGGATTACTGGCCCGCGCCCGGCCGGGCAAGCCCCGCTCAGACGGTAAACTGCTCGTTGATGATCCGCTCGGAGAGCGCGCGGTCGGGGTCGAACAGCACGGTGGCGCCGAGGCTCCTATCCTCGCTCACCGCCACGGAGACGACATCGCGCACCTCGGTGAAATCGGCCACCGCGGCCACCGGGCGCTTATCGGGCTCCAGCACCTCGAACAGCACCTCGACATTGGAGGGCAGCAGTGCCCCGCGCCAGCGGCGCGGGCGGAAGGCGGAGATGGGCGTGAGCGGCAGCAGATTGGCCGAAAGCGGCACGATCGGCCCGTGCGCCGAAAGGTTATAGGCGGTGGACCCGGCGGGGGTGGAGATCAGCACACCGTCGCAAACCAGCTCCGAGAGGCGCTCGCGGTGGTCGATGGTGATGCGGATCTTCGCCGCCTGCCGCGCCTGGCGCAGCAGCGAAACCTCGTTCAGGGCCATCGCCTCCTCCACCACGCCCGCGGCGGTGATGGCGTGCATCCGCAACGGGTGCAGCACGGCAGGGTGCGCGGCGGCGATGCGCTCGGGTAGGTTCTCCTCGTGAAACTCGTTCATCAGGAAGCCGACCGAGCCGCGATTCATGCCATAGACCGGCTGCTCGGTGCCCAATACGCGGTGCAGGCATTCGAGCATCAGCCCGTCGCCGCCCAGCGCCACCAGCACATCGGCATCCTTGGGATGGACCTCGCCATAAAGCGCCACAAGTTGCGCGCGCGCGGCCTGGGCGCCTTCGGTCTGCGCCGCCGTAAAGGCCAGTTTCATGGCTTATCCCAGCCGCCGGTGGTCGAGCACCGGCATGTTGGCCCGCACGCGGGCGGTGAAGGCCTTGTTGATGGTGGCGGCGGCCCAGCCCTGGCCGTCCGACGCCTTGGCCACCACATGCCCCCACGGATCGACGATCAGCGAATGGCCGTAAGTCTGGCGCAGCTCGCCATTGCCCTCTTTATGCGTGCCGGCGGTGGCCGGGGCGGCGAACCAGCATTGTGTCTCGATCGCGCGGGCGCGCAGCAGCACTTCCCAATGGTCTTTGCCGGTTTGCAGGGTGAAGGCGGCGGGGAGCACGATCAGCTCCGCATTGGCCCGGCGCAGGGCGAGGAACAGCTCGGGGAAGCGAATGTCGTAGCAGATCGCCAGGCCGACCTTGGTGCCGGCGATGTCCACCGTCACCACCTGGTCGCCCGCACCATAAATGGCGCTTTCGCGATAGCCCTGGCCGTCGGGCGTGGTGATGTCGAACAGGTGGATCTTGCGGTAGCGGCCGAGTTCCTGCCCCGCCGGGCTGAACACAAGGGAGGTGTTGAAGATTTTTTCCCCCGCCAGCTCGCCGATACTGCCGCCATGGATGTGCACGTTATGCGCCATCGCCATCTCACGCAGGAATTCATAAGCCGCGCCGCCGGGCTGGCCGGGGTTGGGCAGGGTCTCGGCGGCGGCGAATTTATCGGCGCGGCTGCCGCCCAGGCAGGTCCACATCTCCGGCAGGGCGATCAGGTCCACCTTCTGCTCGGCGGCCACACCCTCGATGAGCGCGCGCGCCTGCGCGATGTTCTCGCCCTTATCCGCCCCCGGCGACATCTGAATCACGGCTACGCGCATCTTCACCCCCTCACTGCGCGGCCAGCATAGCGTTATCCCGGCGTTCCGTCACCGCCATAGGCTTTACGCACGATATAGGGGGGGCGCTGCTTGGTCTCCATGTAGATACGCCCGATATATTCGCCGATCAGACCGACGCTGATGAGCTGCACCGAGCCGAAGAATGTAACCGCGACGAACAGCGACGCATAGCCCGGCACCTGATTGCCAAACACCAGCGTGCGGATGGCGATATATAGCCCATAAAATAACGTGAGGGCCGCGCTGAGTACGCCGAGATAAGTCCAGATTTTCAGCGGCGCCGTGGAAAAGCTGGTCACCCCCTCCATCGCGAAATTCCACAGCGCGAAGCCGGAAAACTTGCTGCGCCCGGCGGCGCGCGGGGGGCGGGTGTAGTCGAGCGTGACGGTACGGAACCCGACCCAGGCGAACAGCCCCTTCATGAAGCGCTGGCGCTCGGGAAGTTGTTTCAGGGCATCAACCACCGCGCGGTCCATGAGCCGGAAATCCCCCACATTCTCGGGGATGCGGATTTTCGAGAGACGGTTATGCAGCCGGTAAAACCACGCCGCGGTTTGGCGCTTGAGCAATCCATCTGATGAGCGGTCACTGCGCCTTGCCAACACCACCTCGGCGCCCTCGCGCCAGGCCTGCACCATCAGGGCGATCAATTCCGGCGGGTCCTGCAAATCGGCGTCGATCGGGACCACCGCCTCGCCGCGCGCGGCGTCGATGCCCGCGGTCAGCGCCGCCTCCTTGCCGAAATTGCGCGAGAATTCGAGCACACGGAACCGCGGATCGGCCTGTGCCAGGGCGACAAGCTTGAGCAGCGAGCCGTCCGTGCTGCCGTCATCGACGCAGATGATCTCCCAGCTCGTGCCGGGGATGGCGTCGAGCGCCGGCAAAATCGCGTCGGCGAAGGGTTGTATCGATGCAGCCTCGTTATAAAATGGCACCACGAGGGAGAGGCGGCGCATCATGCCCGGATGCGCGCCAGCGCCGCCCGCGCTTGACAGATCAGCAAGGCCAGAAACTGCGTGACCACCCACCACCACAACACCTCGCGCCCCAGCCAGACCATGATGGCGGCGGAATAGCCCGCCACCGGTCCGGCAAGATGTTTCATAACCGATAGCGCCGTGATGCGGAAGAAACTCTCCCACAGCAGCGCCACCATGGCGATGCCGAGCGCCCCGCTCCGCTCCACCCCCGCGCGGCGCACGGCAAAAGCGCCGGGCAGCGCCAGCAGCAGAAAGATGGCACGGTAATCGATATTCTGCGCCATGAAGAAACAAGCGGTGATCAGCGCCGCGCCGCCGATGAGCGGCACCCGCGCCTCGTCCTCGATGATCGTGAAGCCGGCTTGATAGAGCGGCGCATTTCGCCAGCCGCGCCAGAGCGCCGCGAGGATCATCGCCCCATAAACCAGATGCAGCGGCAGCGGCATCTGGTAGCGCATCAGCGCATCCGCCGCGGCGCCATGCACGGCGGCGATGCCGATGCCCAGGCCCAGCGGAATGTCGATGGCACCGAAACAATTGCCGAAGGGCGGGCCGTGCGGCACCACCGCCAACGCCGCCAGCGTGCCAGCACCAAAGCGCGCCAGGAACGCGGCCAAGGCAGCCAAGCCAAGCGCGGTCAACAGGGCCAGACGGCGTGGCGCCTCGCGCAACGCCAGCGCGAGCAGCGCCACCGGGTAATATTTCAACGCCGCCGCCCCGCAGAACAGCGCATACCCCGCCAGCCGCGCCACGATGCAGCGGCGCATCAGCAAGATACCGCCCAGCGCCAGCAGAAAAACCACGGCATCGAGATTGGCCCGCTCAAGCGCGAACACGACACTGACCGACACGCTGGCCAGCGCGCGCAGCCAAAACTCGACGCGCGAACGCGGCGACGGCAGTGCCGCGAGCGCGGCGATGAACAACAACGCGAGCCCGAGACCGGCGACGCTGAGATGGCTCGCAAGCGCGCCAAGCCCACCAAAATGCAGCAGCAGCGGGGAATAATTGTATCTACCGCCCCCCATGCAGGCATTCGCCACATAGACGTTGACCCCCTGCCCCGCGCAATGCACGGCCTGCGCCACGGCGCCGAGATCGGAGAAGGTGACCGGCAGGCGCGGGATGTCAAAGAGGGTCAGCACGGCCGAATAGGCGGCAGGTGCGCCCATGCGCAGCGCCGCGAACACCGCCAACGCCGCCAGCGCGATCAGGGAGATACCAAAACGGCCGAAGCGGTCAGTCATGTTTCACACTTGGCACGGTGAGGATCGTCACGTCATCCACCGTCCGCGCCGGCCAGCCGAGTGTCATGATTTGCGCACGAATATCGGGCTGGGTGCCGGGCGTGATGACGATGACATCTGTTCCGGTGCTCTGGCAATAAGCGGCGAGGCTTTGCGCCAGGTTTGGTGAATTATAGCCAAGATACAGTCTGATGATTGGCTCAAGGCGCTGTGCCTGAACAGGGGGAAAACCCAGATACCCCCCCGTCTGCGCGAAACCAAACCGGCTTTGCACCTGCCAGTATGTCGCCTGCCCATTGAAACCGAAAGGCAGGATCAGAAGTTTGGGGTTTTTACCAAACACCTCGGCAAAGCGGGCCGGAGCGAAAAGTGGCGTGGCGGGAATGGTCTGCATCGGCCGAGGCATCGGCCAGATGAACAGCACCACCAGCCCGGCAACAACCAGACGCCAGCGATTTGGCGCGCGCGCCATCCATAAAGCGGCGATCATCGCGGCCAGCAAACTGACATAAAGCGCCAGCCGGGCGGGCAAGGCATTGCCAAGCAGAGGCATGGCGCGGAACACTGCCCAGGGCAGCGGAAGCGGGGTTTGCCGGCCACCGATCCACAGATGCGGCCCCAGCATTGCCAGCAACAGCCCCAAAAACAATACGGACAAATAACGATGAGTCCGGCGCAAATACACCCATAAAATCGTGACGAGCGGCAGACCGAGATACCCCCCCTGCTCGCATGGCAGCCCGGGAAAATGCTGGGAGAGGGGCAGAAAAAATCGTCCGCCCAGCCATGTGGTTGCCGTGGGTATGATGAGGTTCAAAAGATCCGTCGAGAAGAAATCCGGCCAAGCCTCGGGCAAATGGATATCCCGGCGCCACGCGAACATCGCCCATAGCAAAGGCGCAAGTGCCAGCAACAGAAATGGCAAGACCCATAAACAATCAAGCAACAGCATCCGCATGCTGGAGCGCCGCGCAGGCAGCATGAGCCAGGTCAGCGCCCAGGCGAAGCCGCCCGCCAGGACCGACGTCGCGAAAATCTCAAGCGAGATACCGGCCTGCAGCGCCAGCAGGACCACGGTGCCCCCGACCGCCCCCCGGCGCCCGATGCGCCCATCGATACGCGCCAATGCCAGCAGAACCAGCAGCGGCACCAATGCAGTGAAGGAGAGATTCAGCTGGTCATTCTGCCGGGCCATCGCATAGCTCGAAAAGGCAAACAAAAATCCGCCGAACCACGCCGGCAAACGCTGGCGGGTGATGTAAAGACACAAGGCATATGCACTCGCCGCGCTCAATATTGGCGCGGCGAGACAGAGTAAATTGTAGGAAACGACCGGACCAATCGTGAGCGTGAGCGGCGCCGCCAAGAGCGCCAAGCTGGGGATGCTGGTTGTCCAGGCCAGGTTAAGCCCGGAGGGTTGCCAGACAAGATGCGTGAATAGCGGGTTCAGGTGGTGCGATAGCGCATAAGGCCACCAGGAGAGAAACCAGATATAGATGAATGGGTCGGCACCGTCTCCGGCAACCATGCGGCCCAGATGGAAACCGTGCTGCGTAACGATCCACGCACAGAGAGCGTAGGATAATACGGCAAAGACATGGCCAGACGCGTGACGTCGTGCTGGCGAAACCATCATGGCGCCGCCGGTACCGTGAGTATCGTCACATCATCCACCTGCCGCGCCGGCCAGCCGAGCGCCCGCAGGCCGCTCACCATGTCCGCCGGGGCGCCGGGACCGGCGATGACGAAGTTCGTGGCCGTTCGATGGCAATAGGCCGCGAAGCCCTGAACCTTCGCCGGATCATCAATCCCGAAGAAAATGCGCATCAATACGCCATCGTCCTGCACCCGCGCGGGAGGAAAGCCCAGATACCCGCCGGTCTGCGCAAAGGCGAAACCGCTCTCCGCCTGCCAAAACATCGACGGGCTGTAGAACCCGAACGGCAAGACCGCAATTCTCGGGTTCTGCCCCAGCACCTGTTCGACACGCCCCGGCTGGAAGAAGGTGGAGTATGGAATTTTCTGCACAGGGCGCGGCGCTGGCCACAACATGATGGCAGCCAGCAACCCAAACCCCAGCCGGAGAAGCTGCTCTCGCCATCCAATCGCCTCAGCCAGCCACAGCGCGGCGGCAATAGCGGCGGCGAGATCGGCATACAGCATCATGCGGGCGGGCAGCGCCTTGTTCATCAATGGCAAAGCCTGAATCAGCGCCCAAGGCAGCGGAATGCCGGTATTATGCCCCGCCAGCCAAAGCCGAGGCCCCAGGCTGGCAATGACCATCGCCACGAGCAACCAGCGCAGATAGGCCCTGCCACCACGAAGCGCCAGCCACAACAAGATGATCAATGGCAGGCCGAGATAGCCGCTTTGTTCGCTGACATTTCCTGGAAAATTTTGTGAAACCGGGGCAAAGAATAATCCCCCGATCCTATCGGCACCGGTGGGGATGATCAGGTTAAGTAAGTCGGTCGCATAGATCCGCGGCCAGAACGAAGGCAGCGAAACATCGTGCGGCAGCGCAAACAACGCCGATAACAGCGGGAAGAGCGCCAATAACAGCAACGGCGCCGCGAACAATGCATCAGCGAACAAGCTTCCCAGCGCCACCCGCCGGGGCGGCAGCATTCCCCATGCCAGGAGCCACGCGAAGCCTCCACTCAGCACGGTGGTCGCGAACATTTCCAGCGAGACCCCCGCCATCGCCGCCAACATCGCAACACCTGCCGCCACCGTGCCAAATCGGCCAATACGGCCATCCAGCCGCGCGAGCACCAACAGCACCAAGCACGGCACGAAACATGTGGTCTCCAGGTTGAGTTGCTCGTTTTGCCGCGCCATCGCGTAGCTGCCAAAGCCAAACAAGAAGCCACCCAACAATGCCGCCGATGGCCGGCGGGCGACATACAGGCACAGCGCGTAGGCGGCCAGCGCGGAGACGATCGGCGCGGCCAGGGTCAAAAGATTGAAGCTCAGCACCGGGCCGAATAATTGGGTGACCGGCAGGGCCAGCAGCGCGAGCGCTGGAACACTGGTGACCCAGGCGAGATTCAGCCCCTGCGGTTGCCAGACCAGATGTGTAAAAAACGGGTTGAGGTGGTGAGTGAGCGCATAAGGCCACCAACCAAGAAACCAGACGAACGCCAGCGCGTCCGACCCGCCTCCCAAAATCAAGCCGTGCAGCGTCGCGCCATGCACCACCACAGCCCAGGCGCACAGCGCGTAAACCACCACCGCGCCCGCATGCCAGAACCAGCGATGCATCCGCGCCATGACCGGCTCAGCTTTTCGGGTCGGTCAAACCGGTGGCGCGGATGCGCGCGGCCTCTTCATCCCAGCCCGGCCGCTCGGCCACGCGCAGGAACAGATCAACCTTAGTCTCGAACAGGCGCATCAGTTCCGCACGGGCACGGGCGCCGATCTCACGGATGCGGCTGCCGCCGGCGCCAATCAGGATCGCCTTGTGGCCGGGGCGGGAGACATAGATCACCGCATCGATGCGGATGGCGCCGTTCTTCTGCTCCTTGAAGCTCTCGGTCTCCACCGTGGTGCCGTAGGGCACTTCGTCGCGCGTTTGCAGGAAGATCTGCTCGCGCACGATCTCGGCCGCCAGCAGCCGCTCCGGCACGTCGGTCATCTCATCCTCGGGGTAGAGGAACGGGCCTTCGGGGAGTTTTCCGGTGCAGTAATCCAGTAGCGCATCCAGCCCGTCACCGCTCTGGGCGGAGATCATGAACACCTGCTCGAAGCTCGCCAACTCGGCCAGGGCCTGGGTCAGCGGCAGCAGCTTCTGGCGGTCGATCAGGTCGATCTTGTTCAGCACCAGCGCCATCTTGCGCCCTGATGCCGCGGCCTGCGTCACGATCTCGCGCACCGGCTCGGTCAGTCCGGCCTTGGCGTCCACCAGCAGCAGTACGTAATCGGCCTCCGAGGCGCCATCCCAGGCGGCCGCGACCATCGCGCGGTCCAGCCGCCGCTTGGGCGCGAAGATGCCGGGCGTGTCCACGAACAACATCTGCGCCGCGTCGCGGACCAGAATCCCCAACACGCGCGCGCGCGTCGTCTGCGCCTTGGGCGTGACAATGGAGAGCTTGGCCCCGGTGAGGCGGTTGAGCAGGGTCGATTTCCCCGCATTGGGGGCGCCGATTAGCGCGATGAATCCACATTTCGTCATTCTGGCAATATCTCCAGCAGCATCCGCGCTGCCTCCTGTTCCGCCGCGCGCTTGGCGCCGGCCTTGGCTTCGGCGCTGGCGCTGCCCACGCTCACACGTATCACGAATAACGGCGCGTGCGAGGGGCCGCTCTGCGACACCACTGTGTAAACGGGCAGCGACAAGGCGCGCTTAAGCGCCCATTCCTGCAGCGCGGTTTTCGGGTCTTTCGGCGGCGCGGACTGGGCCTGCACAGCCTCGGCCATTACCCGGCGGATGAAGGCTTTCACCGCGTCCAGCCCGGCATCGAGATACAGCGCCCCGATCATCGCCTCCAGCGCGTCGGCCAGCACATTGGCCTGGGTGCGCACGCCGCGCTTGGCCTCGCCGGGCGCCACGATCAGCATCTCGCTCACCTCATGCGCCTCGGCCACCGCCGCCAGCGCCGGCTTGGAGACCAAAGCGGCCAAACGCGGGCCGAGCTTGCCCTCCTGCTCGGCGGGGAAGCGCTCGATCAGCCATTCCGCCACCACGAGGCCAAGCACACGGTCGCCAATGAATTCCAGCCGCTCGTTGGAGCCCACGCCCTTGGCCCCGGCGGCGGAGCGATGCGTCAGGGCCTCGGCCAGCAGCTCGGGCCGGGCGAATTGGTGTCCCAGGAAGGCCTGGGCCGCGTCCACCCCGCTCACTTAATCGCGTGCAGCATCCGGCCCCAGCGGATTTCGAAGGGCCAGTACCAGACCTGCCAGAACGGATGCTGCAAATCGATGGAGAAAAAGATCAGATCGGCCGGGCCGATGACGTTTTCGATGGGCACATAGCCGACCGGGCCGTCGAGGAAGCGCGAATCCTCGGAATTGTCCCGGTTATCGCCCATCATAAAGAGATCGCCGGGCGGCACGGTGTAAACCGGCGTGTTGTTGGCGAAACCCTCATCAGTGCGTTTGAGGATCTGATGCGTCACCCCGCCCGGCAGCGTCTCGGTGTAATCGCGCGCCAGCACGGGCGGGCCGTAGGAGTCGCTGTCGTCGCTATAGGTGCCGGCATCCTGGCGCGGCACTTGCTGGCCGTTGATCAGCAACTGGCCGTTGACCATCTGGATGGTGTCGCCCGGCAGGCCGATGACGCGCTTGATGAAATCCTCGCTCAGATCACCCGGCGGCCGGAACACCACCACATCGCCGCGCTTGGGCCCACCCGCGGGCCAGCGGCCGGAAAAGAAATCCGGCGCGAAGGGGAAGGAGAAATGCGAATAGCCATAGGCGAATTTGTTGACCACCAGATAATCGCCCACCAGCAGCGTGGGCACCATCGAGCCGGAGGGGATGTAAAACGGCTCAAACAGAAAAGTGTGGATGCCAACGGCGATCAGCCCGGCATAGAAAATGGTTTTGACGAATTCGATAAAACCGCCGGGAGTCTTTGTCTGCCGTGCCATCTACCTGTTGATCCTTAGAGCCTGCCGCATCAAACCCGGCACTGGCGGCTTGTCAAGAAAACCCCCGCCTCAACGCAGCCAGCGCGGCGCCCGCCAGGGGGCGAGCGCCAGCACGGCGCGGCCGATCACATCCCGCTCCGGCACATAACCGACCGGGCCATCGAGGAAGCGCGAATCCTCGGAATCGTCGCGGTTGTCACCGAGCAGGAACAGATCACCGGGCGGCACGGTGTAGTGCGGCGTGTTATTGGCGAAGCCGTCAGCCGTTACCTTTAGCACCGTATAGCCCCGCCCGTTGGGCAGGGTCTCGACACAGGCGCGGGCCACCACAGGGCCCAGGCCGCTGGCGTCCTCAATCCATCCGGACGGGGCGCAAGGCATTGTTTCACCGTTGAGAATGAGTCTGCCGGCGCGCATCTGCACGGTATCGCCGGGCAGGCCGATGAGGCGCTTGACCAGCACCTCGCCCGAGCCGCGGGGCGAGGTGAACACCACCACATCGCCCCGGTGCGGCGCATAAGGCAACCGGCTGACCAGGATCAAATCGCCGGGGCGCAGCGCCGGAACCATGCTGCCCGACGGGACCAGATAGGGCGTGACGACCCAGGCGCGCAGAGCCAGCGCGGCGGCCAGGGCCACAGCCAGCACCAGCGCCAGTTCGGCCAGATTCGCGCGCCGCATTACATTAATTCACCGTTTGCAACCGGCACTCATCAATCCCGGCGCTTGCGGCGTGTCAACAAATGGGGGAGACAGACCCCCAGTTTTGCCCGACCACCACATGGAGACCGCTTTGCCCATGTTTTCGCCCATGCCCAAGACTGCCGGTTTGTCTCGCGTCGCGCTTGCCGCCGCGCTGGTGTTCGCCAACGCCGCCGCGGCCAAAACGCCGCACCATGCCCGCGCGGCCGTGGATAACGGCCCGCACACCGCCGCCGCCGTGGCCGACAAGATCGGCGCCACCCCTGCGCCGTCAGGCCCGCCGCCGGTGCCCGATTCCCCGATCGCGGACAAGAACACGCCGACCCCGCCCACCCTGCCGGACATGACCTCTTATGTGCTGATGGATGCCGCGACCGGCGCCATCATCGCCGAGGCGGCGCCGCATCTGCAGGTACCGCCCGCCAGCCTGACCAAGCTGATGACCGCGCATCTCGCCTACAAGGCGCTGCATAGCGGCGGGCTGAAGCTGGACCAGACCGTGCCGGTCTCCGTGAATGCATGGCATCAGCAGGGCTCGACCATGTTCATCGACCCAAATTCGGTGGTCACGGTGGACCAGTTGCTGCATGGGCTGATCATCGATTCGGGCAACGACGCCGCCGTGGCCCTGGCCGAGCAGATCGCCGGCTCGACCGACGCCTTCGTGCAGATGATGAACAAGGAAGTGGCCAACCTCGGCCTGACCGACACGAACTACACCAACCCCACCGGCCTGCCCGACCCGAACCTGCACACCTCGTCGATGGACGTGGCGAAGCTGTCGCGCGCGATCCTGCAGGACGAGCCGGAGATCCTCGATATCTCCAAGCAGCCGAGCTACACCTATAACAACATCACCCAGGCCACCTGGAACCCGGTGCTGGCCAAGGACCCCACGGTGGACGGGCTGAAAACCGGCCTGACCAACGAGTCCGGCCATTGCATCGACGCCACCGCCCAGCGCGGAAATATGCGTCTGATCGCCGTCGTCACCGGCGGGCCAACCTGGAGCTCAAGCACCGCGGCGATCGAAACGCTGCTGGATTACGGCCAGAAATTCTTCACCGACGCCAAGATCGCCAGCGCCAACCAGCAGATCGACACGCTGCAAAGCGACGCGCTGGATAGCGGCAGCGTGGCCGTAGGCCCGGCGCAGGACGTGACCCTGACCCTGCCTGCTGATGCCGTCAACAGAATCACGCACAGCATCGCCTACACCGCCGACCTCACGCCCGGCGTGACCAAGGGCGAAACGCTGGGCAGCGTGACCTACACCGTTGACGGCAAGACCCTGGCCAATGTTCCCGTGGTGGCGCTGGCTGATTCGCCGCCGGCCACCTTCTTCACCAAACTGAAACGCAAACTGAGCAAGATGCTATGAGCGACACCCTGCCCGACCGTCTGTCCATCGATCCCGACAGCCAGTTCTTCAACGAGGCCCTGCTGCAGCGGGGCATCGGCATCCGTTTCAACGGCGCCGAGAAGACCAATGTCGAGGAATATTGCGTCTCCGAGGGCTGGGTGCGTGTAGCTGCGGGCAAGACCCTGGACCGCCGCGGTAAGCCGCTGACGATCAAGCTCAAGGGCAAGGTCGAGCCATATCTCCGCGAGGAGGGCGAGGGCTGAGCCGGCAGGCTCAGCCAGGCCGCGTCATGTCCAGCCGGGTCGCGGGCAGCACCTCGGCGTAAGCCGTCGGCCCGCCCGCCCGTAGCACGATCTGCGCGGCGAAGGTGTCGAACACGCCATCGGTGATGAGGTGCGGGGCGATATGCACCCCAACCACCTCACCCAGCACCAGCCAAGCTTGCGCCAGATCGCCGCGCCAGCCTTTGAGTTGCACGATATCGGCGAGCTTGCACTCGAAATTCACCGGGCTGGCCGCCACGCGCGGCACCGACACCAGGCGCGCGGGCGCCTTGTCCAACCCGGCCAGCGTGAATTCATCCACCCCGTAAGGCGCGGTGGCCGAGCTCGCGTTCATCGCCTCGGCCAGCGGGCGCGTGGTCAGATTCCAGACGAATTCGCCGGTTTCGCGCACATTGCGCAGCGTGTCCTTGGCGGCGATGCTGGAGAAGCCGATGATCGGCGGGTGGTAGCAGAAAGCGTTGAAAAAGCTGTAGGGCGCCAGATTCACCGAGCCATCGGCACCGCGCGACGAGATCCAGCCAATCGGGCGCGGCCCGACGATGGCGTTGAACGGATCATGCTTCAGCCCATGCCCCTTGGCCGGTTCGTAGAAATATTCCTGCTGCATCCGCGCGCCCTCCATGTCCCCGAATATGCGCGCCACCGGGGCGGGATCAAGCCTCGCCCGCCAGTGCATCCTCTCGGTAGCGCACGACCTGGTCGCCGCCGAACAGACGGGCATCGGCCAGGGCCTTGCCGGCGCGGCGGGTGAGTTCGAGCGGATTATACAGATCATCCGGCCCGGCGAAGGCGGCGGCGCCGCAGCTCAGGGTCAGCATCCCACCCTCGCGCCCGTCATCGCTGAGCGCCAGCGCCCGCACCGCCTCGGCGATCTGCCGCGCCACGCATTCCGCCCCCGGCGCGTCGGCCAGCGGCAGCAGCACCGCGATCTCGGTCTTGCCGTAGCGGGCCACGATATCGCCTGTGCGACGGGGAACAGCGCTCACCGCCTCCGCCACGCGGCGCAGCCGGGCATCGGCCGCCTTGCGCCCGTGCCGCGCGGCATAGCGGGCGAACTGGTCGATCTCGATCAGCACCAGCCCGAGCGGCTTATGGCTGCGCACCGCGCGCTTGAACTCGTAGCCCAGCGTGGCATCGAACGGCTTGCGCCCCGGCAAACCGGTAACGGAATCCACCCCGCCCTCCTCCTGCGCGGCATGGGCGTGCGGGCGGACCTCCGGGCGGCGTGCTTCGGTGATATCCACCATCACGCCCTGCACCGCCTCGACCTCGCCGAAGCGGTCGCGCAGCGCCTGAGCGCGCAGGCTCACGGCGCGGATCTCGCCATCCGGGCGGCGCAGCTTGGCCGTGGCATCAAACTCGCCGCCCTTGGCCATGATCTCGCGCAGCAATGCGCCGACGCGCGCGCCATCCAGCGGGTGCAGCGCGGCCAGGGCGGAGTCCAGCCGCGGATGGTAATGCTCGTGCCATAGCCCATGGATGCGGAACATCTCATCGGACCAGGAGAGGCGCTGCCCCGGCACGCTCAGCCGCCAATGCCCAACATGCCCAGCCTGCTCGGCCATGGCGAGCCAGGACCGCGCCTCCAGCATCGCCGCCTCGGCCCGTTGCGCGCGCAGCGCCAGGCGCCGGTTGAGCACCCTCGCCTGCCCCGCGCGCAGCCGCCGCGCCACCGGCCAAAACACCACCGGCAGCGCCAGCAGGCACAGCGCAGACACCCCGCGCAGCAGCGGCGCCACACCCGGCGCATGCAGCCGCGCGGTAACGATCAGCAGGGTCTGCATCAGCGCCGCGCAGAGCAACGCGCCCATTAGCGTCGCCCGCTGGCCGCGCAACACGCTGTCTTCCGTCGCGCTGTAAAGATCGTTCACCGCATAAGCCATCGCCAGAAACGCGATCGCCAGCACCATCTCCGTCATTATATCGACCACCATGCCGCCCCTCACGCCGGAAGAAATCGTTAACAAACCATTCCTTCTGGATCATGCGCGGGCAAAGTTAAGCGGGTGCTAACGGCGCGGCGGAAATGATGACCTGGGCATAGGCGTAGGGATATTCGTCGGTGAGCGAGAGCAGAACCTGCGCCAGATGGCCGGGCGGGGTAATGGCGCGCAGCCGCTCGGCCGCGCCGCCATGCAACTCCAGTGTCGGCTGACCCGAGGGCAGATTGACCACGCGCAGATCGGAGAGGAACACGCCGTCGCGGAAGCCGGTGCCAAGCGCCTTGGCGCAGGCCTCCTTGGCGGCGAAGCGCTTGGCGTAGCTTGCGGCGCGGAAATGCGCCCGCCGCTCGGAACGCGCACGCTCGATCTCGGAAAACACGCGCAGGGTGAAGCGCTCGCCATGCCGTTCCAGCGCCTGCTCGATCCGCCTGATATCGCAGATATCCGAGCCCATCCCCAGGATCATGCGCGTTCGCGCTCGACCTGGGCGATGCCCGGCGTGCCGCGCAGCCCCGCGATCACCTGGTTGAGGTGACGGGCGTCACGCACCTCCACATCCACCATGATCTCAAAGAAATCCTGCTGCCGGTGCACGACTTTGAGATTGGCGATGGCGCCATCCTGCTTCGCCACGGCATTGGTGAGGTTGGCCAGCGCGCTCGGCGAATTGCCGGCGATGACGCTGATGCGCCCGGTGAAGCGCTGCGTCTTCGGGTCGAGCCGGGCGAGCGCGGCCGAGTCCCAATCGACGTCGAGGAAGCGTTCCGGCGTCGCGGCGAAGGTCTCCAGCGTCGGGCAATCCTTGGTGTGCACGGTGACACCCTTGCCGGTGGTGACGATGCCGACGATCTTGTCGCCCGGCAGCGGGTGGCAGCACCCGGCGTAATGCACGTCCATCCCCGCGACGAGGCCGGTGATGGGCAGGCCGGACTCCGCCTTACCGCCGGTGCGCGGTGAGCGCGCCGCTAATCCCCCGCCGATGAACGAGGGCAGCACACGCGGCGCGCGCGCGGCGCGCAGCTCGGGATAGGCGGCGTGGATCACATCCTTGGCCGTAAGGGCACCCGTGCCGACGGCGACGTAGAGATCGTCCACGCTCGCCTGTTTCAGCGCCTTCAGCACTGGCTCGAGCACTTTCTCGGAGCCGTCCACCCCCTCCTGCCGGAAGGCCTTGGCAAGCACGGTCTTGCCGGCGTCGCGGTGCTGGTCGCGCATCTGCTGCGCGAGGAAGCGGCGGATGCGCGCGCGCGCCTTGCCGGTGACGACAAAACGCTCCCAGGCTGGGCTGGGCGTGCCGCCGCGCGCGGTGAGGATTTCTACTTGGTCGCCATTCTGCAATTCGTAGCGCAGCGGCATCAACCGCCCGTTGATGCGCGCACCCACGCAGCTATCGCCGATCTGGCTATGCACCGCATAAGCGAAATCGACCGAGGTCGCCCCCCGCGGGAGCTGGATGAGCTGGCCCTTGGGCGTGAAGCAGAACACCTGGTCCTGGTAGAGTTCCAGCTTGGTGTTTTCGAGAAACTCGTCCGGCGCCGCGGAGTTTTCCAGAATCTCCAGCAGATCCTGCACCCAGCGGAATTTCTGCACATCGCCCGAGGACGCATCCGCCTGCTTATACAGCCAATGCGCGGCGACACCGGCTTCCGCCACCGCCTGCATCTCGGGCGTGCGGATCTGGATCTCGATCTTCTGGTTGCGCGGCTGGCGCAGCGTGACGCCGGTATGCAGCGATTGATAGCCGTTTGTTTTCGGCGTCGAGATGTAATCCTTGAAGCGCCCGGCAATCACCGGATACGCGGCATGGATCGCGCCCAGCGCCACGTAGCAATCGGCCCGCGTCGGCACGATGATGCGGAAGGCCATGATGTCCGAGAGCTGCTCGAAGGCGACGTTGCGCCGCTGCATCTTCTGCCAGATGGAATAGGGCGATTTCTCGCGCCCGGCGATTTCCACCACCTTCACCCCGGCCTCTTGGCAGACATGCGTGAGTTCCTTGCGGACCTCCTCGATCACATCAGCCCCCTGCCCGCGCAGGAAGTTGAGACGCGCCTGGATGCTTTCATAAGCCTCGGGGTCGATCTCGGCGAAGGAGCGGTTTTGCAGCTCGGTCTTCACCGCCTCCATGCCGATGCGCTCGGCCAGGGGGGCGTAGATCTCCATCGTTTCGCGCGCGATGCGCTGGCGCTTATGCGCGGCCGAGATGGCGCCGATGGTGCGCATATTGTGCAGCCGGTCCGCCAGCTTCACGATCAGCACGCGGATATCCTTGCTCATCGCCAGCACCAGCTTGCGGAAATTCTCCGCCTGCTTGGTCCGGTCCGATTGCAATTCCAGCCGCGTCAGCTTGGTGACGCCGTCCACCAGCCAGGCCACCTCGGCGCCGAAACGCTTCTGCACATCGGGCAAGGTGAGTGCGGTGTCCTCCACCGTGTCGTGCAGCAACCCGGTGATGATGGAGGCGGCATCCAGCTTGTAGCCGGCCAGGATGTTGGCCACCGCTAGCGGATGCGTGATGTAGGGCTCGCCATTATCGCGCTTTTGCGCGGCGTGGGCTTGCTCGGCGATGCCGTAAGCCTCGTCGATAAGCGCGGGATCGGCCTTACTGTCATAGGCCGCGACACGCGCCAACAGCCCGCGCAGTTCGGGGTGGAACTGCGGCGGGCTCGCGGACAGCCCTTCAGGCGACCAGGACAGGCTCAAACCACGGCAGCCTGTCGGCATGGTGATTACCGGCGGGAGGATTTGCCGCCGAGCTCGGCCTCGATCGCGGCCTGGATATCCTCGGGCGACATGATCTCCTCGCCCTCGGCGGCCATGGCGGCGGCCTCTTCCTCGGCGGAAACATCCTGCAGGCCGAAAATGTTCTGCTCGGTGGGGATCAGGTCCACCACCTCTTCATCCACCGGCTCCGGCTCGGGCACGCGGGACAGGCCCTTGACCAGATCCTGCTCCAGCTCCGGCAGCGACAGGGTTTCATCGGCGATCTCGCGCAGGGCCACCACCGGGTTTTTGTCGTTGTCCCGGTCGATGGTCAGCTGCTCGCCACGGCTGATGTTACGGGCACGCTGCGCGGCCAACAGCACCAGCTCGAACCGGTTTGGCACTTTCAATACGCAGTCTTCGACGGTTACGCGGGCCATCCAAAACGCTCCAGGCAGAAAATTGAACGGTTGCCTTAGCCCGCGCGCAGGCGTGATGCAAGCCTTATCAAGTGTTCAGCCCGGGTCTTCATGCCAGGGCCGCAAGGGCTGAATGGGCAATTCGGCCAGCAGGGTGGTCACATTCTGGCGCAGCGTGGGGTGGCGCCAGGCGGGGGCGACATCGAGCAACGGGCGCAGCACGAAGGCGCGCAGATGCGCCCGCGGGTGCGGCAATACCGGGTCGGGCACCGCGCGGATGATGCCGTTGAGGTCGATGATGTCGAGATCCAGCGTGCGCGGCGCGTTGGGCACGGTGCGGGCGCGGCCAAATTGCGCCTCGATCTCGTGCAGCCGGGCCAGCAGCTCGGCCGGGGCGATCTCACCCTCCATCCGCACCATGCCGTTGCAGTAATCCGGATCTTCCCCGCGCGGGATGGCGCCCGTGCGGTACCAGCGCGAAACGGCGACAAAGCGCAAGCCGGGAATGGCGCGGACCGCCTCCACCGCGGCCTGGCAGCTCTCCAGCGGAGAACTTTCGCCCGGCCCCGGCAGGTTGGCACCGACCGCAATTAGTATCATAGACTGTATCTACCTCTCCCGGCCCCGCCGTCGTTCACCACTGAATTATCTCCGTTTTAACATTATTATCCGGCCTGCATATCCTTACTTAACGTCTATTGCCCGCAGAAGAGGCACTTCGCATGTTTCGTTTTTCATCCCAGGAGCGCACCGCGCTGTTCATCGATGGCGCCAATCTCTACGCCGCCACGCGCAGCCTTGGCTTTGATATAGATTATCGCCGCCTGCTCGATTACTTTGCCGGAAAAACAAATCTGCTGCGCGCCTATTATTATTCGGCGCTGCTGGAAACCGAGGAGTACTCCCCGCTGAAGCCGCTCACCGACTGGCTGGCCTATAATGGCTACAGCCTGGTGACCAAGCCGGCCAAGGAATATACCGACGCGATGGGCCGCCGGCGGGTGAAGGGCAATATGGATATCGAGCTGGCGATCGACATGCTGGAACTCGCGCCCTCGATCGAACATGCGGTGCTGTTCTCGGGCGATTCCGATTTCCGCCGGCTGGTCGAGGCGATGCAGCGCAAGGGCGTGCGCGTGTCGGTGGTGTCCAGCATCCGCACCTCGCCGCCGATGATCGCCGACGAGCTGCGCCGGCAGGCTGACCAGTTTGTCGAACTCGCCGAGATCGCGCCGGAATTCACCCGCCGCCAGCAGGATATGCGTCCGCGCAACCGCGAGGATGACGAATCGTGACGCCAGCCGCCGATTGCCAGCTTTGCCCGAGGCTGGTGGCCTATCGCGAGGCCAACCGCGCCGCCATCCCGCATGGCTTCAACGCGCCAGTGCCGAGTTTCGGCCCGCTTTCCGCGCGGCTGCTGGTGGTCGGGCAGGCGCCCGGCGTCAACGGCGCCAACACCACGGGCCGCCCGTTCACCGGCGATGTCGCCGGGCGGCTGCTTTACGCCACGCTGCTGAAAGAGGGTTTCGCCAGCGGCACCTATGCCGAGCGTGCCAATGACGGGCTGGCGCTGCATGATTGCCGGGTGACCAACGCGGTGCGCTGCGCCCCGCCCCAGCACAAGCTGCAAACGCAGGAAATCAATACCTGCCGCCGCTTCCTGGCCGAGGAACTCGCCGCCATGCCGAATCTGCGCGTGTGCCTCGCCATCGGGCGGGAGCCGCATGAGGGCATCTTGCGCGTGCTGGGGCTGAAACCGGCATCCTATAAATTCGCCCACGGCGCGATGCACCAGCTGCCCGGCGGCCTGATGCTGGCCGATTCCTTCCACACCTCGCAATACAACGTGAACACGGGGCGGCTGACCCCGGCGATGTTCGCCGCCGTGGTGGCGGCGATCCGCGCCCGGCTGGGCGGGGCCTGATCAGCGGTTCCTGAGCAGCCGGGCCTTGTCGCGCTGCCAGTCACGCGCGGCGGCGGCTTGGCGCTTATCGGCCTTCTGCTTGCCCTCGGCGATGCCGAGCGTGACCTTGGCCAGACCACGCTGGTTGAAATGAATATCCAGCGGCACCACGGTCTGGCGGTCGCGCGAGATCGCGCCGAAGATCTGGTTGCGCTCCTTTTTCTTCACCAGCAGCTTGCGAATGCCACGGGTCTCGAAGCGCGACAGCACGCCCCCCTGGTATTCCGGGATATACATGTTGAACAGCCACAACTCGCCGTCGCGCTCACCGGCCCAGGCCTCGTTCAGCGTGGCCCGGCCCATGCGCAGCGACTTCACCTCCGGCCCCTTCAGCACGATTCCGGCCTCGACAGTCGAGAGGATTTTGTAGTCGAACCGAGCCTTACGATTCTGCGCGGCCATGCCGTGCGAGATCAGGCCCGATTTTTTCGAATCCTTGCTCAAGAGAGAATGCCGGTTTCCCGCATCGCCGCGCGGATGCGCTCGGCGCTCTCCTCCGAGACCGGGGCGAGCGGCAGGCGCACCGTGTTGGTGCCGAAGCCCAGCAGCGAGGCCGCGTATTTCACCGGTCCCGGATTGCTCTCGCAGAACATCGCGTCATGCAGCGGCAGCAGGCGCATCTGGATCTCCAGCGCGGCCTGGGTGTCGCCGCGCGCCCAAGCCTCATGCAGCGAGGCGCAAAGCCTCGGCGCGACATTGGCGGTGACCGAGATGCAGCCATGCCCGCCGCTGGCCAGGTAGCCGAGCAGCGTGTGATCCTCGCCCGAGAGCTGGATGAAATCCGGCCCGCAGGCGCGCAGCGTGTGCAGCGGGCGGCTCAGGTTGGCGGTGGCATCCTTCACCCCGATAATGTTCTTGATCTCGGCCAGACGCGCCATCGTCTCCACGGTCATGTCGATCACCGAACGGCCGGGGATGTTGTAGATGATCAGCGGAATGCTGATCGACTCGGCGATCGCCTTGAAGTGGCGGTACAGCCCTTCCTGCGTCGGCTTGTTGTAATAAGGGGTGACGACCAGCACGCCCTGGGCGCCGGCCTTCTGCGCGTGCTGGGCAAGGCCGATGGCTTCGGCGGTGGCGTTGGAGCCCGCCCCGGCCAGCACCGGCACGCGGCCCCTGGCCCCGGCCACGGCCAGCTCGACCACACGTTTATGCTCGTCATGGCTCAGCGTCGGCGACTCGCCGGTGGTGCCCACCGGCACCAGCCCAGTGGTGCCTTCGGCGATCTGCCAGTCGATCAGGCGGGCATAGGCATCCTCGTCGATGCGCCCGTCCGCGTGCATGGGGGTGACCAGAGCGGTCAGCGAGCCGTGAAACATTGCAAATTTTCTCCTGCTGGCTCCCCACGTAATCCGCGCACCGCCATGCTGCAAGCGGTTTGGCCCGCATGTGCCACGCTGCTAGAGTGTGGCGCATGAAGTTCCTGGCCGCCTTGCCGCTGATGTTGCTGCCCGCCTTTGCCTGCGCGCAGACCGCCGCCACCCCGCAGATCATGACCGATGTGCAGGCGGGTGATTTCACCGATGCCACCGCCCTGGCCGCGCAGACGGGCGATCCGCTGATGAGCAAGCTGGTCACCTTCTTCCGCCTCATCGCCCAGGGGGGCGGCACGGCGGATGAGATCAACCAGTTCATCGCCGCGAATCCGGACTGGCCGGAGCAGCGCCTACTGGCCCTGCGCGCCGCCCAGGCGGCGGGGCTGCCAGCGCAGGCGGCGGAGCCAGCGCCAGATTTTCTGACCCAGGTGGAGGCGCTGCACGATGCCGGGCAGGACATCCAGGCCGCGCGGCTATGGACCACCCAGGGCCAAGCCGCCTTCGCCGCCGCCGACAGCACGCAGCGGCTGTTGTTCTGGCCCGATCAGAGCCGCCTCGCCCGCGCCTTGCTGGCCGCGGGTGACGCGCGCGACGCCTATGCCGTGGCCGCCGCGGTCAGCCCGCCCACCTCCGGCGCCGTTGATCAGGTTCTCGACCAAGACTTCCTGGCCGGGTTCATCGCCCTGCGCTTCCTGCACCAGCCGGAGCAAGCCGCGCCCTGGTTCCGTGCCCTGGCGGCGGCCTCGCCCGCCGTGATCACCCAGGCCCGCGCGTATTACTGGCTCGCCCGCACCGAGACTGGCCCCCAGGCCGCCGCCGATTACGCCCGCGCCGCCGCCTACCCCAGCACCTTCTACGGCCAGCTCGCCAATTTCGCCCTCGGCGGCTCGGCGCAGGACATGGCGGCGCGCATCCTCGGCGCCCAGGAACCTGACTTCTCAGCCGGAGACGCGCTCAGCTTCGGCCTTATGGAACTGCCTCGCGCGGCGGTGCTGCTGGTGCAGATGAACGACACGCGCGACGCCGTGATGTTCCTCAACCGGCTCGGCCAGGTGGCCGATGACGACAAGACCCGCGTGATGGCCGCCCGCCTCGCCCTGGGGTTAGGGCTGCCACAATCGGCGGTGTCCATCGCCCGCAGCGCCGGCATTGCCGGGCAGACCCTGCTGCACGACGGCTGGCCCACCCCCTTCACCCCGCAAGGCGCGCTGGAACCGGCGGTCGCGGATGGCATCATGCGGCAGGAAAGCAGCTTCGATCCCAACATCGTCTCTGGCGCCGGGGCGGTGGGGCTGATGCAACTGCTGCCCGGCACGGCCAGACTCACCGCCCGGCACGATGGCCTCCCGATGGGCAATCTGTTCGACCCATCAACCAATATAACGCTCGGCAGCGCCTATCTGGCGCATGAAGTGGATAATTTCGGCAATTGCCTGCCGCTCGCCATCGCCGCCTATAATGCCGGGCCGACCAATGTCGCGCGCTGGTTGAAGCAGTATGGCGACCCGGAGCTGGGCAGTAACGCGGGCGGGGCGGATATTCTGGACTGGATCGAGCAAATCCCCTTCAGCGAAACCCGCAATTACGTCCAGCGCGTGCTGGAGAACATCACCATCTACCGCGCCCTGCTGACTGGCGCGGCCCCCTCGCCCCTCGATCCCTGGCAGACATCATGAAACTCTGGACCCTCATCTCAAGCGGCCTCGGTGCCGGATATGCCCCCAAGGCGCCGGGCACGTTTGGCTCGCTGGTGGGGCTGGCGCTGGGCTGCGCGCTGCTCTCGCTCGGACATCTGCCGCTGCTGGCGGGCATCGTTATCGCCACCGCGCTTGGGCTTTACGCCGTCGGCAAGCTGCCCGAGGCCAATGCCGACCCGAAATGGGTGGTGATCGACGAGATCGCGGGTCAGATGATCCCGCTGCTGGCGCTCACCGGCGTCAGCCTGCGCGGCGTGGCCGTGGCCTTCGTGTTGTTCCGCCTGTTCGACATCCTAAAGCCCGGCCCCGTCGCCTGGGCTGATCAGCGCGCCGATGAATACGGGATCATGGGCGACGACATCATCGCCGGGTTGATGGCCTGGCTGGTGATCCTCGCTCTGCATCTGGTGTCGCTGCTGTGAGCGCGGCGGCGCTGGTCGCGCTCTATCGCCGCAAGGGGCTGCGCATGGCCACGGCGGAGAGCTGCACCGGCGGGCTGGTGGCTGCGGCCATCACAGCCATCCCCGGCGCCTCCGCGGTGTTCACCCATGGCTTCGTGACCTATGCCAACGAGGCCAAGACAGAGCTTCTCGGCGTGCCGGCGGAGCTGCTGGCCGCGGTTGGCGCGGTGTCGGAGCCGGTGGCGCTGGCGATGGCGCGCGGCGCGCGGGCGCGATCGGGCGCCGATGTCGCGGTTTCCATCACCGGCATTGCCGGGCCGGATGGCGGCAGCGCCGAGAAGCCGGTCGGCACGGTCTGGTTCGGACTTGCGGGCCCGCGCGGCGAGCGCACATACCACCACATCTTCCAGGGCGGCCGCGACGCCGTGCGCGCGCAAAGCGCCGCCTTCGCCCTTGGCCTGCTGGAGCAAGAAGGAGAGCCGCTATGAGCAAAAATCTCGCCATTTGGGAAAAGGCCAAGCGCGAAGGCCGCAAGATGACGATGATCACGGCCTATGACTACCCCTTCGCGCGGCTGGCCGAGGCGGCGGGGATGGACGCTGTGCTGGTTGGCGATTCGCTGGGAATGATGATCGCGGGCGACGCCGACACGCTGCGCGTGAGCCTGGAGCAGACCGAGTATCATGTCAGCATCGTCGCCAAGGCGGTGACCCGGGCGCTGGTCATGGCCGATCTGCCCTTCGGCAGCTTCGAGGAATCGCCCGCCCAGGCTTTCGCCTCTTCGGCCCGGCTGCTCAAGGCCGGGGCTGATATGGTGAAGCTGGAAGGCGGTGCGCCGATGGTGGAGACCGTTGCCTTCCTCTCGCGCCGGGCGATCCCGGTCTGCGCGCATATCGGCCTGACGCCACAGCATGTGCGACAGCTTGGCGGCTTCAAGCGCCAAGGCAAAACGCCGGACGCCGCCGCCAAGCTGATTGAAGACGCCCACGCCCTGACCGAGGCCGGGGCGCGCATGGTGCTGATGGAGGCCATCCCCGCGGAGCTCGCCGCCGAGATCACCCGCCAGCTCACGGTGCCGACCATCGGCATCGGCGCCGGGCCGGGCACCGATGGCCAGGTGCTAGTGATGCATGACGTGTTGGGGCTGAACCCCGACCGCGCCCCGGGCTTCGCCAAGCGCTATCTCGATGGCGCCGATCTGGTGCGGACCGCCCTCGCCCAATATGCCGAGGAGGTGCGCGGCGGCAGCTTCCCGCCCGCGGGCTAGCCCTACGCCGATTCGCCGCCCAATTCGCCCAGCCGGCTGGCCATGTAACGCTCGACGCCGATCCGGGCGATGACGTCGTTCTGCGTCTCGAGAAAGTCGATATGGCCCTCCTCGCTGGAGAGCAGCGTCTCGAACAGGTCGCGGGTGACGAAATCCTTGACCGCGTTGGCGTGGAACGCGGCTTCGACATAGAGGCTGCGGGCTTCCATCTCGGCGCGCAGATCGTTGCCGATGATCTCGCCCACATCGCTGCCGATATGCAGCTTGCCCAGCGTCTGCATGCTGGGGCTGCCTTCGAGGAACAGGATGCGGGCGATGATGATATCCGCGTGGCGCATTTCCTCGATCGACTCAGCGCGCCATTTATCGGCCAGTTTCTTGATGCCCCAATTATCCAGCAGCCGATAATGCAGCCAATACTGGTTCACGGCCGTCAACTCGTGCTTCAGGGCTTCGTTGAGATAGCCTACGACTTTTGCATCCCCTTTCATCTCGCCGCATCTCCTATGGGCTTTGATGGGAGGCCGCGCCCGCCTGGCTTGGCGGGCGCAGCGGAAAGTCAGGCCGGCACCGCGCCGGAGGGTAGGTCAGGCGCCTTGGGTGTCGCGGTCGGCACCGAGCTGCGGCGCCCGTCGGCGGCGGGTTCGTCCACCACCTTGCGCACGATCTTCTCGCCACGCAGCACCATCTGGATCTCGTCACCCGAGAGCGTCTCATATTCCAGCAGCCCTTTGGCCAGGGCTTCCAGGTCATCGCGCCGCTCGGTGAGGATGCGCTTGGCCTCGGCATAGGCGTGGTCGACGAAGGCGCGCACCTCGTTGTCGATCTCGCGCGAGGTCGCCTCCGAGACGTTCTTGTTCTGCGTCACCGAATGACCCAGGAACACCTCCTGCCCATTATCGCCATAAGCGACCATGCCGAGTTTCTCGGACATGCCCCACTCGGTGATCATGCGCCGGGCGGTGTCGGTGGCCATCTTGATGTCGCCCGAAGCGCCGTTGGAGACCTTGTCGGGCCCGAACACCAGCTCCTCGGCCGCGCGCCCGCCCATCGCCATGATCAGCTGTTGCAGCAGCTTGAGCTTGCTCACCGAGTAGCGGTCGCCCTCGGGCAGGCTCATCACCATGCCCAGCGCCCGCCCGCGCGGAATGATCGTGGCCTTATGAACCGGGTCGCATTCCGGCAGCGAGATCGAGCAGATCGCATGCCCGCCCTCGTGATAGGCGGTCATCGTCTTCTCGGCGTCGGACATCACCAACGAGCGCCGCTCCGCGCCCATCAGCACCTTGTCCTTCGCGGCCTCGAACTCGGCCATGGCGACCACGCGCTTGCCGATGCGCGCGGCGAGCAGCGCCGCCTCGTTCACCAGATTGGCGAGATCGGCGCCCGAGAAGCCCGGCGTGCCGCGGGCGATGGTCTTGGGGTCGACATCCGAGGCCAGCGGCACCTTGCGCATATGCACGCGCAAGATCTTCTCACGCCCGACCACGTCCGGATTCGGCACCACCACCTGGCGGTCGAAGCGGCCGGGGCGCAGCAGCGCCGGGTCCAGCACATCCGGCCGGTTGGTCGCGGCGATCAGGATCACGCCCTCATTGGACTCGAACCCATCCATCTCCACCAGCATCTGGTTCAGCGTCTGCTCGCGCTCATCATTGCCGCCGCCCAGGCCCGCGCCGCGATGGCGGCCCACGGCGTCGATCTCGTCGATGAAGATGATGCAGGGCGCGTTCTTCTTGCCCTGCTCGAACATGTCGCGCACGCGGCTGGCGCCAACGCCGACGAACATCTCGACGAAATCGGAGCCGGAGATGGTGAAGAATGGCACGTTCGCCTCACCCGCGATGGCGCGGGCCAACAGCGTCTTACCCGTGCCGGGCGGGCCGACGAGCAGGCACCCCTTGGGGATCTTGCCGCCCAGGCGCTGGAATTTCTGCGGGTCGCGCAGGAACTCGACGATCTCCTGCAGCTCGCCCTTGGCTTCGTCGATGCCCGCGACATCCTCAAACGTCACGCGCCCCTGCTTCTCGGTGAGCAGCCGGGCGCGGGATTTGCCAAAGCCCATGGCCCGGCCGCCGCCGCCCTGCATCTGGCGCATGAAGAAAATCCACGCCCCGATCATCACCAGGATCGGCAGCCAGGAGATCAGCATCCGCACATACGGGTTGCCGGAATCCTCGGGCTTGGCGGTCACATTCACGCCCGCCGAGACCAGCTTGGACACCAAATTCGGATCTTGCGGCGCATAAGTCTCGAAGCTGTTGCCGTCCTTGGTCGTGCCGGTAATGTCCTGGCCCGTGATGGTGACCTTCGCCACCTGGGCATTGTTCACCTCGTCCAGGAAGCTGGAATAAGCGATCTGCGAGGTGTTGGGCGATTCGTTGGAGGGCTGCAACACATTGAACAGCACCACGAGAATCAGGGCGACGACCACCCAAAGCGCGATATTTCGACCCAGATTGTTCATCTAGACTAGTCCATTCTTCCTTGCTTACGCGGCCACGCGGCCAAAGCGGCGCCGTTCATTGCCGCTAGATATGCATTCTGCACCGTTTTCCCATATGTGCAAAAATAAAATGCCCTCATGCAGCGAATGGATAAGCCGTAACCGGCAGTTGTGGCGAAAACCAGACCGGGGCGGGAAACAGAATGTGACCGCCGCCGCCGCGCAGGGCAGGCATGGCGCGCAACACGAGGCTCGGCAGGCCACGATAGCCGCGGAACATCGCCGCCTCCGCCCCCAGCGCGCCCAATCTCATGCCCGGCGCGGCGTCGCGCAGGATGAAGCGGCCATCCCAGCGCGCACCGGGCCCGGCCGCCACGGGCGGGGCGCAGGCGGCGGCTTCGCGCGCCAGCAGCCAGCCGGGGCCGAGCCGCCCTGCCGGGGCGATGCGCACCCCGCCCAGCGTGGCCGGGCGCAGCCGCGCCGCCAGCGTCGCCAAATTGGCCTGGCGCGGCGGATAGAGCGCGCCGCCAAGGCTGCGGATCAGCGCCGCCAGCGCGGCGGGCGGCGCTGCGGCGGCATCCAGCACGGCGAACCCCTCGGGCCGCAGCAGCGCATGGCGGGCCAGGAAGGCCGCCGCCGCCTGCTCACGCGCTACCCGCGCCGCAGGATCCGCCGGGGCCTGCCCCAGCCCGGCTTGGCGGATGCGTACGCGCTCGAATTTTTCCGCCTGGTTGGACGGGTCCTCGACCCACGCCATCCCCTGCCGGCGCAGATAATCGCGCAATTCGGCGGGGCGGATGCCCAGCAGCGGACGCAATAGCAGGACCTGCTCGCGCGCGCTCCAGGCGCTCATGCCCTCGAGCCCGCCCTGCCCGCGCGCCGCGCGCATCGCCACGGTCTCCTCCTGGTCGGCGGCGTGATGTCCGAGCAGCAAATGCAGATACCCGGCATCAAACGCCGCTCGCGCCAGCGCGGCGTAACGCGCCTCGCGCGCCGCGCGTTGCAGCCCCGCGCCGCGCGGCAAGCCCGCGAGGGTGAGAATTTTGCAGGCGATCCCGCGCGCGCTCAGGCGGCTCGCGGTGAGCGCTGCCTCGGCCGCCGACTCGGCCCGCAGCCCATGATCGACGATCAGCGCCAGCAGGCGCCCGCCCTGGACGGCGCAGAATTCCTGGGTCAGCAGCGCCAGGGCGGTGCTGTCGGCGCCGCCCGACACCGCCACCGCCAAGCGCGGCGCCGCGCCAAACGGCCCCAGCCGCGCCAGCGCCGCGTTGAACGCCGCCCTTACTGGCAACCGGCGTGTTTGCTGAGCGCGTCGATGCGCGGCTTCATCCCCGCCGGCGGGGTGGGGAAATTGCTGTTGAGCGAGGCCAGCGTGTCACAGGCCGCCTCGTTCTGGCCAATCGAGGAGAGCGAGCTGGCGAGACCGAACAGCGATTGCGGCGCGTAGCTGCCGTTGCGGTTCATGTTGTAGGTGTTGTCGAAGGCGATCGCCGCGTCCTGCGGCTTGCCTTGCGCCGCCAGAGATTGCGCGACCAGATATTGCGCGCGGTAAGCCTCGGGCGCCTGCTTGTTCTGCGTTACGATACCCTGGGCGAGGCTTTGCGCGGCGGCGTAATTCTTGCTCGCATAGGCCTGTTCCGCCGCCTTTAGCGCGTCGCGCGGGGAGGACGGCGCGGCCGCGGGCGGGGTTGCCGGCGCGGCGGGGGCGCTCAGCGTCTGCGGGCCACCCGCTTGCGGCGCGGTGGTGGCCCCAGCCGCGCCCCCGGCGCCGCCCATCTGGAATTTGAGGTCGCCGATTTCCTTCTCGGTGGCGTCGTGCTGGGTGTTCACCTGGTTCTGCAACTGGTCCACCCGACCGCTCAGATCCTGCACCTGCTGCTGCAATTGCTGAACCTGGTTGAGCAGATTGGCCACCAGCCCCTGGCTGGAGCCGCCGTTGCCGCCACCACCGCCGCTATAGGCGGGCGGCGGCGGGGCCGCGTTGCCGCCCAGCGCGGAGCTGCCATTACCGCCGCCGCTCGACTGCAACTGCTGCACCTGCGCCTGCAACTGGTCGATCTCATTTTGCAGGGCAATGCCTTCCTGGCTCTGAATCATGGGCTGGGCCAGCGCCGGCGCGAGCGGCGCCAGCGCGGCGAGAGTGGCAAGGGCGAGAAGTTTATGGCGCATGGATATTCCACCAATGAAGAGCAATTTGCCCCGGTATAACCGCTACCCCCCAAAAACAAAACCGGCGGCCCCCATATGGGCACCGCCGGCGGTAATTTTCACGCGCTCCGGCTTACGCCGGAAGGCGGCTGAAGATTACTTGCAGTTCTGCGGGTTGAAGCCAACCACGGAGGTGATGGCGTTACGGTTCTGCTGGTAGGAAGCCTCGTCGTTACCAGCGGCAACCGGGCAGTCCTTACCATAGGAGATGGTCTGGATGCGGGAAGCGGCCACGCCCTGGGCGACCAGGTCGTCGCGGGCATGGTCGGCACGGCGCTTGGCCAGAGCCAGGTTGTAGGTCTCGGTGCCGCGCTCGTCGGCGTTACCCGCCACCAGCACGTTCACGGAGGGGTACTTCTGCAGCCAAGCGGCCTGCTTGCCCAGCGTGGCCTGGGCATCGCTGCTCAGGTTGGACTTGTCGAACGCGAAGAACACGCGATCGCCAACGTTGGCGACCAGGTCCTGCTCGCTGCCGGGAGCCGGCCCAGTAGCCTCGGCGCCAGTGCCGCCGGTCGCGGCAGTGTTGGCGTTATTGGAGGAGCAGGCTGCCAGCAGGGCGAGGCCGGCGAAAGCGCCCAGAGCTTTGAGTTTCATGAGATTAACCTATCCCTGTCCGAAGAGGAAATACGAGCGATTTAGTCGAGTGATGAGGCCGCGCAGCCGGTTTGGTTGCGCTCACCGCATCGGCCATACTCTTCTCCGGCGCCAAGGGTCAAGCGGGATGATCATGCATTTTCAACGTGTTCATGCGCTTTTCCTGCAAAGCCGAATTTTCTGGTAGGCTGTTGAGATTATGTAACACCTTACGAAGCTGTAGGGGGGCGCTACTGCGCCGCCAAGGCCGCGCCCAGGCGCTTGACATTTGCCCCGCGCCGCTGTCTGCCCTGAGCGCGGAAACTGGGATGAATGCAGATGTTAGGCGATGATTTGAAGAGTTTGCTGGATGGCGCGCTGCGCGAGATCGGCACCGCCGACGCCGAGGGACTCGAGGCCCTGCGCGTCTCCCTGCTGGGCAAAAACGGCTCCGTGACAACTCTGTTAAAATCGCTCGGCGGCATGGATCCCGAGGCCCGGAAGGCCGCCGGCACCCAGATTAACCTGCTGAAAACGCAGATCACCGACGCGATTTCCGCGCGCCGCGCGACGCTCGACGAAGCCGCCCTGGCCGCCAGACTCGCCGCCGAACGCATCGACGTGACGCAGCCCCCGCGCCCGGAGCCGCAAGGCGCGATCCACCCGCTCAGCCGCACGACCGAGGAGATCGCCGCGATTTTCGGCGCCATGGGCTTCGCCATCAAGGACGGGCCGGATATCGAGAGCGACTGGAACAATTTCTCCGCCCTCAACATCCCCGCGCATCACCCGGCGCGGGCGATGATGGACACGTTTTACCTAACCGCCCAGCCGAACGAACGCCCGGCCGTGCTGCGCACCCATACCTCGCCGGTGCAGATCCGCACGATGCTGAACGAGCGCCCGCCGATCCGCATCATCGTGCCCGGCCGCACCTTCCGCGCCGATCATGACGCCACACACAGCCCGATGTTCCACCAATGCGAGGGGCTGGTGATCGAGGAGGGCATCACGCTTGCCCATCTCAAGGGCTGTCTGTCGGACTTCCTATCGGCTTTCTTCGGTGTGCCGAACCTGCCGGTGCGCCTGCGCGCCTCTTATTTCCCCTTCACCGAGCCCTCGATGGAGGTGGATATCGGCTGGAGCCGGAAGACCGGCGAGATCGGCGGCGGCACGGATTGGCTGGAGATCGGCGGCTCCGGCATGGTGCACCCCAACGTGCTCGCCAATTGCGGCATCGACCCGCGCAAATATCAGGGCTTCGCCTTTGGCGTCGGGCTGGAGCGCATCACCATGCTCAAGCACGGCATCAATGATCTGCGCTTGTTTTATGAAAGCGATGTGCGCTGGCTGCGCCATTACGGTTTCTCTCCGCTCACCCCCGCCAGCCTGCATGAGGGGATTTAAGGCATGAAATTTTCTCTTTCCTGGTTGAAGACCTGGCTCGATACCGACGCCTCTCTCGACGAGATCACCACCGCGCTTTCGGCCATCGGGCTGGAGGTGGAAGGGGTGGAGAACAAGGCGGAGACGCTGAAACCCTTCGTGATCGCCGAGATCGTGGAGGCCGTGCCGCACCCGAACGCCGACAAGCTGCGCGTCTGCCGCGTGAATGCGGGCGGGGATGAGCGCAGCATCGTCTGCGGCGCGCCGAATGCCCGCACCGGACTGAAAGTGGTGATGGCCCCGCCGGGCGCCTATGTGCCGGGCAGCGGCATCACCATCAAGGTGGGCGAGATCCGCGGCCAGAAATCCGAGGGCATGCTGACCAGCTACCGCGAGCTGGGGCTGGAGGGCGATGCCGACGGCATTATCGAACTTCCCGCCGACGCCCCGGTGGGCGCGCATTTCGCGCAATGGGCCGGGCTGGATGAGCCGGTGATCGAGATCGCCATCACCCCCAACCGGGGCGACGCGCTGGCCGTGCGCGGCATCGCGCGCGACCTCGCCGCCGCCGGGCTGGGGCGGCTGAAACCATTCACCGCGCCCGCGATCCAGGCCGAGGGCGCCTCCGCCATCGTCTGGAAAAACGAGTTCCCCGAGGCCTGTCCCTGGGTCCTGGGCCGCACCGTGCGCGGCGTGAAAAACGGCCCCAGCCCCGCTTGGCTGCAGCAACGGCTGGAATCCATCGGGTTGCGCCCGATCAACACCCTGGTCGATATCACCAATTTCTTCACCTACGACCTTGGCCGACCTCTGCATGTATTTGATATTAAAAAACTTTCTAGCAACACCCTGACCCTGCGGCGCGGCCAGGAGGGCGATGTGTTCCCCGGCCTGCACGGCAAGGAGATCCGCCCCGGCGCCGAGGATTGCGTGATCGCCGACGCCGCGGGGGCGCAATCCCTCGCCGGGATCACCGGCGGCGAGGGCACGGGCTGCGACGATGCCACCACCGAGGTGTTCATCGAATGCGCGCTGTTCGACCGCGTGAAGATCGCGCAGACCGGCCAGCGCAGCGGCATCTTCTCCGATGCCCGCCAGCGCTTCGAGCGCGGTATCGACAGCCAAGCCCTGCCTGAGTTCCTCGACGCCGCCACCGCGATGGTGCTGCAACTCTGCGGCGGCACCGCCAGCGGCGTGACCGAGGCGGGCGCGCGGCCGGAATGGACCCGCGAGGCCAGGCTGCGCTTTGAGCGCATCCGCAGCTTCGGCGGCTCGGAGATCACGGCCAGCGAGGCGGTGTCGTCGCTGGAGCGGCTGGGCTTCGCCGTGCAGGCGCAGGACGAGCATTCCGTGACCGTGGCGGTGCCGAGCTGGCGCAACGACGTGGCGCAGCCCCAGGCGCTGGACCAGGCGCCCGACCTGCCCGGCGCGCAAGCCGCGGCCGAGGGCGCGGCCGAGATCGAGCCGGAGGTGGATCTGATCGAGGAGGTGCTGCGCCTGAAAGGGCTGGACGCCATCCCCGCCCTCTCCCTGCCCAACGCGGCGGTTGTCCCCGCGCCCATCCTCACTGCCAAACAGGCGCGCACGGCGCTGGCTCGGCGCGTATTGGCGGCGCGCGGGATGCTGGATTGCGTGACATTCTCCTTCACCGACGACGCCGCCTGCGCGCTGTTTGGCGATACGCCGGAGAGCCTGCGTCTGGCCAACCCGATCGCGGCTGACCTGAACCAGATGCGCCCCACCCCGCTGGTCACGCTCTGCCAAGCCGGGGCGCGCAATGTGGCGCGCGGCTTTGGCGCGTTCGGGCTGTTCGAGATCGGCCCAGCCTATGCCGCCGACCGCTCCCAGGCCCTGGTGGCGGCCGGGCTGCGCGTGGGCGAGACCCCGCTCTCAGCCCTCGCCCCCGCCCGGCGCTATGACGCGCTGGACGCCAAGGCCGACGCCCTGGCCGTGCTGGCCGCGCTCGGCGTGCCGCTGGACGCGGTGACCACCAGCGCGGGCGGGCCGGATTATTACCACCCCGGCCAGTCGGGCGCGCTGATGCAGGGGCCGAAGACCGTGCTGGCCCGCTTCGGCACGCTGCACCCCAGCCTGTGCGCCAAGCTCGACCTGCCGCTGGGCAGCGTGGCGTTCGAGATTTTGCTCGACGCCATTCCCGAGCCGAAGAAGCGCAAGAAAGCCGCCCCCGCCCTGCCGCCCTTCCAGCCGCTGCGGCGCGACTTCGCCTTCCTGGTGCCCGAGACCACCCCGGCCGAGACCGTGCTGCGCGCCGCCAAGGGCGCCGAGCGCAACCTCATCTCCGGTGTGGCGCTGTTCGACCGCTACCAGGGCAAGGGCGTGCCGGAGGGCATGGTGTCGCTGGCGATCGCGGTGACGCTGCAACCGGCGGAGAAGAGCCTGACCGATGCCGAGATTGAGGCCGTCTGCGCCAAAATCGTGGCCGAGGTGGGCAAGAAGGCGGGTGGCACGCTGCGCGGTTAACCCCGCGCGCCCCGCAACGCGAACACACGCAGCGCCGAGGCCAAGGGCTGGCCCTCGGCGCGCGCGGCATCCAGCCGGGTGACCAGGCCCGAGAGCGCCACGCCCTCGCGCCCGGCGATCTCTTCCAACACCGCCCAGAACTCCGGCTCCAGCGCCACCGAGGTGCGATGGCCGGAGAGCGCGAAACTACGTTTCTCCAGCATTTTCGCCGGCGTCTTCCTCAAGCACATAGAGCATCGCGGGCAGGAACACGAAGGTCGCGATCAGCACCGCCAGCAGGCTGAGCAGCAGCAATTCGCCCATGCTGGCCGTGCCGCGGTCGCCCGAGAAGGCGAGCGAGCCAAACGCCGTGCCGGTAGTGAGCGCCGAGAACAGGACCGCATGCGCGGTGGAGGAGTTCAGGAACCGGCGTATTCCGGCGCGGAAATTCATCACGAAATACACGTTGAACGACACGCCCACGCCCTGCAGCAGCGGCAGCGCGATGATGTTGGCGTAGTTGATGTGCAGCCCCGCGACCCAGGCGAAGAGCGCGGTGAGCAGCGCCGAGAGCGCCAGCGTGGCCAGCACCAGCGCGGTGTCACGGATATTGCGGAAGACGACGATCAGGATGAAGGCGATCGCGGCGAAGGCCAGCAGCGCGGCGGTGCGGAAGGCGCCAAGGATCGTCGCCGCCGTGGCCATGGTCGAGATCGCCGGACCGCCCGCGTTGGGGGCGATGGCCTGCACGGCCTTGACGAAGCGTTTGAGCCCCTTGGTCGTCTGCGCCGCCGCCGAGGGCAGCGCCTCCACCCGCACGCGCCCATCGGGCAGAAACCAGTCGCGGGCGATCTCGGGCGGCAGGGTCCGCTCCGTGATCGGTTGCGCGCTCAGGCTCTGGCCAAGGCGCGTCAGCTCCAGCGGCAGGAAACGGGTCAGCGCCGCGTTCATCGCCATCACCCGCGCATCGCTGGCGCCCTGAAGCTCGCCCAGCGCCGCGGCGATGCCGAGCAGCGGCGAGTCCTTGGGCAGCTTGGCGGCCACACCCATGATTGCATCATGCGTTTTGGCGGCGGCGGCGCGGATGTCATCGGCGGTGACCGCCTGGGGCGGGCTGGCGGCGGCGAGCAGCGTGGGCGCCAGGATCGTCTGAGCCTGGGCCAGCATGGCCAGTTTCGCGTCCTGGTCCTCGGGCACGAAGGTGCCGCCCGAGAGTACCTGCGCCACCTCGGGCAGCGCCCCCAGCCTCTTCGCCAGCGCCCGCGCCGCGTCGAGATTCGGGGCCAGCGCGTCGGCGTAGAACGGGTTGGTCGCCGGGTCGGCCAGCAGGCGGTGAATGGTCCGCATGCTCTCGGTGTTCGGGTCCTTGGTGTCGAGCGGGTTGGCGTCGAAGCCAACCAGGGGAATCGCGAAGCCGCCCGCCAGCCCGGCCAGCAGGCACAGCGCCACCACCACGCGCCGGCGCTGGAGGAGAATTTGGTCCATCACCGCGCCGCCGGGCAGCCAGACCGAGGCCGGCTCGGCAGGCGGACGCAGCAGGCGCAGCAAGGCCGGCAAGAAGGTGATGGTGCAGAAGAAGGCGATGAACATGCCCGCCCCGGCGATCTCGCCCAGCTCCGCCACCCCAACGAAATCGGTGGGCGCAAAGGCGAAGAAGCCGCAGGCCGTGGCCGCCGCGGCGAGCGCGATCTGCGCCCCGGCCTGGCGCGCGGTCTCGGGCACGGCGATGTCCGGGTCCGGCGTGTTGTGCCGGATGTCACGCAGGCGCACGCAGTATTGGATGCCGAAATCCACCGCGAGGCCGATGAACAAGATGGCGAAGGCCACCGAGATCAGGTTCATCACCCGCACGAACACGGCGGCGAAGCTGATGGTGAGTACCAGCCCGAGCAGCAGGGTGAGCAGCACCGGCACGATCAGCTTCCATTGCCGCAGGGCGAGGTAGAGCCATAACGTGATCAGCGCCACCGAGATGATACCGCCCAGCAGCATACCCTTCGTGAGCGAGGCGAATTGCTCATCCGAGAGCGGGATCTGCCCCGTGTAATCCACCGTCGCGCGCCCGGCTTTCACGTCCGGCAGGCTAGAGGCGATCTTGACCAGCGCCGCGGTGGCCACGCCGCCCGGCTGCAGGCTGCCCTGGTCGAGCCGGGGATGCGCGAGCACAAACTCGGCGTCACTCTGGGCGGGCGTGCCATGCATGATAAGCGCCTGCCAGGAGAGCGGGACGGGCTGCCCGGCGGCGGCGGCTTGCAGGTTGCGCTCCACCCCGGCCAAGGCGCCATTATAGGGCGAGATATCGGTACCCGCCTGCACGCCCTGGGCGATCAGCCCCAGCCCGGTGAACAGGCCGCGCGCCGACGGATCAGCCGCCAGCTGGCCCAGAAAGGGCTGCGCCGAAACGATGGCGCCAAGCAGCGAGGCGAGATCAGGCGTGGGCAGCAGCAGCAAGCCCTCGCGAGCGAAGAAATCAGAGCCGCCAGGATAGCTCGAATCGATGAAATTCGTCTTGTCGGCGTTGAGCGCCGCGTTCAGCGCGGCGGCGGTCTCGGTCGCCTCCTCCGGCGTCTTGGCCCGCACCACGGCCACGATCAGCTTGTCGAATTGCGGGAAGTTCTTGGCCTCCTCGATATCGGCCTGCCGCCAGGGCAGCGACCGCGCGAAGAGATTATCGGTGTCGGTGTCGAGGCCCAGATGCGTGGCGCTATACCACCCGCCCAGCCCGGCCAGCAGCAGATAGCCCAGCACCACCAGCAGGGCATGGCGTCTGACCGCACTCACGGTGGCGACGATCAATTGCAAAACCGGCTTCTCCCTTTACGCCACTCGAGATGGGGGCTGGCGGCTAAAACGCCATGCCCGAGAGTACCAGCCGCCCATAGACATCGGCCAGCACCATCTGCAGCGCCTGCAGAAGCAGGATCGCGACCAGGGGCGAGATGTCGATATTGCCAAAGTAGGGCAGGATGCGACGAATCGGCCGCAGCACCGGCTCGGTCAGGCGGTTGAGGAAATCCGCCACGGTGTAGACGATCTGGTTGCGCGGATTCGCCACGCCGAAAGCGATCAGCATGCTCATCACCGCGGCGGCGATGATGGCGAGGATCATCAGATGGATGAGTTCACCCGCCAGCCAGAAAATCGCGGAAATCATGGTTTACCTCAAAAAAATGCGCGCCGCCCGTAAGTACCGGCGGAACATGGCGCTGGCAATGTTGACTTCTGGTTCGAGATGCGTCACATCGCGCCCCCACACGGACCATGAACCGGTGTTCACGGCCGGGGCTGTAGCTCAGTTGGTAGAGCGCGTCGTTCGCAATGACGAGGTCAGGGGTTCGATTCCCCTCAGCTCCACCAGGTCCCCTTCCCTCTAAAATCGCGGCGGTTTGTTTGGCGGCGGGTGATCTCCACTTGCGGCGCGAGCGCCATGGCGCGCAGAACAAAGCCGCCAAAGTCGAATTCACGGAACGCCCCATGTCAGACCCCACCAGAGACGCCGCCTTCGCCCTGTTGCAGGCCGTGCTCACGCGCCACACGCCGCTGGACGCCGCGCTCGACGCCCTGCCCGCCATCGAGCCGCGCGACCGCGCCGCCGCGCACCGCCTGGCCGCCTGCGTGCTGCGCCATGCCGGCACGCTGGATGAGGTGCTCTCCCCCTTTCTGCGCCGCGAGCCGCCGCCCGCCGTGCGCAATATGCTGCGCCTGGGCGCGGCGGCGTTCCTGTTTCTGGAGACCCCGCCGCACGCCGCCGTGGGCACCGCCGTGGCGCTGGCGCGCAGCCACAAGCTGGAGCCCTTCGCCGGGCTGATCAACGCGGTGCTGCGCAAGGTGGTGGCGCAAGGCCCGGCTGTGCTGGACGAGCTGGACATGCCGCGCCTGGACACCCCGGCCTGGGCCTGGGCCGCCTGGGGCAAGGAGGCGCGGGTAATCGCCGGGGCGCACGCGCATGAGGCGCCGCTCGATGTCTCGGCCCTGCCCGGCTTCACGCCCGAGGGCGGCGAGGCGCTGCCCACCGGTTCCTACCGCTTCCCGGTCGGCACGCCGGTCATGACGCTTCCCGGCTTCGCGGAGGGCAAAATCTGGGTGCAGGACGCCGCCGCCACCCTGCCCGCGCGGCTGCTCGCCCCCCGCCCCGGCGAGCGCGTGCTCGACCTCTGTGCCGCGCCCGGCGGCAAGACGGCGCAACTCGCCGCGCTGGGCGCGCGCGTTACCGCCGTGGAGCGCGACAAGAGCCGCATGGCGACGTTGAAGGGCAATCTCAGCCGCCTGAACCTCGCCGCCGAAACGGTGCTCGCCGACGCCACCAGATGGCGCCCGGAGGAACAATTCCCCGCCATCCTGCTCGACGCCCCGTGCAGCGCCACCGGCACCGTGCGCCGCCACCCGGAGCTGCTGCATCTGCGCAAGCCCATGGATTTCGCGACCGTGACCGCGCTACAGGACAAGCTGCTCGACGCCGCCGCCGAGATGCTCGCCCCCGGCGGGCGGCTGATCTACGCCGTGTGCTCGCTGCAACCCGAGGAAGGCGCGGCACGCGTCGACGCCGCCTGCGCCCGCCTCGGCCTGCGCCGCGCCGCGCTCACCCTGCCGGAGCTGCCCGAGGCTGTCACGCCCGAGGGCGATGTGCGCACACATCCCGGTCTATGGCCCGAAAAAGGCGGTATGGACGGGTTTTTCATCGCCCGGCTGATCAAGCCCTTCCCGCAGGGCGACAACGAATCGGTTGAATACGCCTCACCGCCCTGCATGCTGGGCGAACTGAGCGAGGATTTCCGTTAGTCCGGCTGCGCTTGTGGTCAACCCCCGGGCGAAGCTACAACACAAGGCATGAATAACGCCGCGAATCGTCCGCTCATCGCCCCGTCCCTGCTGGCCGCCGATTTCGCCCGGCTGGGCGAGGAAACCCGCGCCGTCGAACAGGCCGGGGCCGACTGGCTGCATCTCGACGTGATGGACGGGCATTTCGTGCCCAACATCACCTTCGGCCCGCTGGTGGTGAAGGCCCTGCGCGCGCATACCAGCCTGCCGATGGACGTGCATCTGATGATCGCCCCGGCGGATCCGTATATCGCCGCCTTCGCCGAAGCGGGGGCGGACAACATCTCCGTGCACCCCGAATCCGGGCCGCATCTGCACCGCACGCTGCAACTCATCCGTTCGCTCGGCAAAAAGGCCGGCGTGGTGCTCAACCCGGCGACGCCGGTGCAAGCGGTGGAGAATGTGCTCGACCTCACCGACATCATCATGGTGATGACGGTGAACCCGGGCTTTGGCGGGCAGGCCTTCCTGGAGTCGCAACTCACCAAGATCACCCGGCTGCGCGAGATGATCGACGATAGCGGGCGCGACATCATCCTGCAGATCGATGGCGGCATCACGCCCAAGACCGCGCCGCTAGTGCTTCGGGCCGGGGCGGATTGCCTGATCGCCGGCACCGCCGTTTATGGCGCGCCGGATTACGCCGGCGCCATCACCGCCTTGCGCGCCGCCGGAAGCCGCGTGACCCCAACTCAGCTGGCCAGCGGCGGATGAGCCAAGGCGGAAAGCGCCCTAGCGGCAGTTTGGGGCGGCAGGCGCGCGGCCTGCTCTCGCGGCTGCAAAACCTGCGCACCACCCACGCGCCGGACGCCCCGGCGCTGAGTCTGCGCGACCCCTGGCCCGGCGATCCGCGCCGTGGCGCGCGGCTGGTGAAGGCGGAGGTGGAATTCGGCGGCGCCGTGCTGGCCATGCCGCCGGAGATTTTCGCCGCCGCCAACGCCACGGTGCTGATGCGCGCGCATCTGCACGGCTTCACCTGGCTACGCGACCTGCGCGCCCTCGGCACCGACGCCGCCCGCTCGCGCGCCCGCGCCCTGGTCTCCGATTTCATGGATACCTACCCGCTCGACCCGCAGGGCAACGCGCCGGATGCGATCGGCGCGCGCCTCGCCGCCTGGCTCGGGCATTACGATTTCTTCGCCGCCTCGGCCGATGACGATTTCCGCCAGCGGCTGATGCACCGGCTAGTGCAGGATGCGCGCAGCCTCTCGGCCATGCTGCCGCCGGAAGTGCTGGACCAGCGGGCGCTGACCGCGCTCAAGGGGCTGGCCGCCGCCGCCATCGCCATGCCCGAGCACGCGCCCTATCTGCCGCGCGTGCTGAAATTCCTCGGCCCCGAGCTGGCGCGGCAATTCTTCGCCGATGGCTGCCATGCCGAGCGCAGCCCGGCCGCGCATCTGGCCGCGTTGCAGGACCTCACGGAGCTGCGCGCATTGCTGCAGGTGGCCAATGTGCCGCCCCCGGCGGAGCTGCTCGGCGCCATTGAGCGCGCCGCAGCGGCCATGCGCAGCCTGCGCCACGGTGATGGCGGGCTGACGCTGTTTAACGGCGCCAAGGAGGAATTGCCGAGCCTCATCGACCTGGTCTTGGCCCAGGCCGGGCGGGCGCGCGGGGCGCTGGCGCCGCTCTCCGCCTGCGGGCTATACCGCATCGCCGCCGCCAAGGCGCTGCTGTTCATCGATGCCGGGCCGCCCGCCGCGCCGGGGCTGGACCGTTTCGCCCATGCCGGCACGCTGGGGTTTGAATTCTCTTACGGCAAGGAGCGGATCATCGTGAATTGCGGCGCCGCCCCGGCCCTGGCCGGCGAATGGCAGGCGGCGCTGCGCGGCACGGCGGCACATTCCACCCTGACCATCGCCGATGTCTCCTCGGCCGAGCTACGCGAGACCGGGCTGGGCCGCCGCCCCGCGCATGTGCATGCGGTACGGCAGGATTTCGGCGGGGTGCATTGCATCGAGGCCAATCACGACGGCTGGGGCAAGCTGTTCGGCGCCATCCATCACCGCCGCCTGGTGCTGGCCGAAACCGGCGACGAGCTGCTGGGCGAGGATCTGATCGAGGCGAAGGCGGCGCAGCCCTTCACCATCCGCTTCCACCTGCATCCCAGCGTCACCGCCAGCCTGCAACAGGATAACGAGGCCGTACTGCTGCGCACGCCGAGCGGGCTGGGGCTGCGCCTGCGGGCCGAGGGTGTGCCGATCCGCATCGAGGAAAGCGTGTATTTCGGCCAGGCCGAGCCGCGCCGGGCGGAGCAGATCGTGCTCGCCGGGCATCAGGACGGGCCGCAGCACGTCAAATGGAGTCTCACGAGGGTTTGAGATGCGCGTATTGCTGACCGGCGGCGCCGGCTATATCGGCTCGCACACCGCCGCCGCCCTGGCCGCGCGCGGGCATGAGGTGGTGATCCTCGACAATTTCGCCAATGCCGAGCGCGATGTACCCGCCCGGCTGGAACGCCTCACCGGCCAGAACATGCCCGTCATCGAGGCCGATATCCGCGACAGCGCGGCGGTGACGGCGGCGCTGCGCGCGCACCCGGTGGAGGCGGTGATCCATTTCGCCGCGCTGAAGGCGGTGGGGGAGTCCGAGGCCGACCCGCTGCTGTATTACGACATGAACATCATCGGCACGATCCGCCTGTTGCAGGCCATGCAGGAATGCGGCGTGGAGCGCATCGTGTTTTCCTCCTCGGCCACCGTATACGGGCAGCCCGAGTCCTCGCCCATCTCCGAGGACGCGCCGACGCGGGTGGAGAACATCTATGGCCGCACCAAGCTGGTGATGGAGGATCTGATCCGCGACCTCGCCCGCACCGGCAAGCTCACGGGCGCGGCCAATCTGCGCTATTTCAACCCGGTCGGCGCGCATCCCAGCGCCATGATCGGCGAGACCCCGCGCGGCGTGCCCAACAACCTGATGCCCTATGTGACACAGGTGGCCACCGGCCAGCGCCCGCATCTCAACGTGTTCGGCAATGATTACGACACCCCCGACGGCACCGGCGTGCGTGACTATATCCATGTGGTGGATCTCGCCGAGGCCCATGCCCTGGCGCTGGAGCATATCTGCGCGCAGGATGTCTCGGTCACGGTCAATCTCGGCACGGGCGACGGCATTTCGGTGCTGCAACTGGTCCACGCTTTCGAGCGCGCCACCAGGCGCGCGATCCCGCTCGTCTTCGCCCCGCGCCGCCCCGGCGATGTCGCCAGCTACTACGCCAACCCGGCACTGGCCGCGCGGCTCTTTGGCTGGCAGGCGAAGCTGAATGTCGAGGATATGTGCCGCGACGCGTGGCGCTGGCAGGCCAGGCGCGACGGCATCAACGACCTCTGAATGCGCGCTCCTCGCACCCTCGTCTTCGTGCTGATGGAGGATTGGTTCTTCGCCTCGCATTTCTGGGCGCGGGGGCTGGCCGCACGGGCAGCGGGCTGGCGCGTGGTGCTGGTGGCGCGCGAGAGCGAGGCGGCGCGGCGGATCGAGGCCTCGGGCATCGAATTTCATCCCGCCGATTTCGACCGCCGCCGCCTCAACCCGTTCAAGGAACTCGCCGCGTCTTGGCAGCTCGCCCGGCTCTACCGGCGGCTCAAGCCGGACCTCACGCATCACGTCGCGCTCAAGCCGATCATCCTCGGCGGGCTGGCGGCGCGGCTGGCGGGGGTGAAAAGCATCGTCAACGCGCCGATCGGGCTGGGCTTCGTGTTCTCCTCGCGCCGCCTGCTGGCCCGCGCGCTGCGCCCGGCGGTGCGGCTCGCCCTGCGCGCCACGCTGGCGCCGCCGCGCGGTGTGGTGATCTTCGAGAACCCCGATGACCGTGAGGCGCTGGTCGGCACGAGGTTGGTGGCGGCGGATAAAACGCTGGTCATCCCCGGCGCCGGAGTGGATACGGATCACTTCGCCCCCACCCCCGAGCCCTCCGGCCCGGTACGGGTGGTGCTGGCGGCGCGCATGATCCGCGAAAAGGGGGTGGCCGATTTCGTGGCGGCGGCGCGGGCGCTACGCGGGCGGGCGCAATTCCTGCTGGCCGGGGCGCCGGATGCGGGCAACCCGGACAGCCACACCGAGGCCGAACTGCGCGGCTGGGCGGAAGAGGGGATCGTGACCTGGCTCGGCCCGGTGGCCGACATGCCCGCCCTGCTCGCCGGCGCGCATATATTCTGCCTGCCCTCGACCTATCGCGAGGGCCTGCCCAAGGCGGTGCTGGAAGCGATGGCCGCCGGCCGCCCGGTGGCGGCCACCGATATTCCCGGTTGCCGCGAGGCGGTGGTGGATGGCGAGACCGGCTTTCTGGTTCCGCCACGCGATCCGCTGGCCCTGGCCGCCGCGCTGGCCCGGCTGATCGACGACCCGGCCCTGCGCGCGCGGCTGGGCGCGGCCGGACGGCGGCGGGTGGAGGAAAATTATTCCGACGCCCGCATCTGCGCCGCCACGCTGAAGGTGTATGAAACCCTGGTTCCCGCACGGAGTGCCGCATGAAAACCCTCCTCTCCACCCTGGCCGCCGCGATCGCCCTGGCACTGATCTTGTTCGTGCTGTTTGTGTTCGGCCCGTTCAGCGGTCGCCATGGCGACCAGATCGGCGCGGTGAGCACGAATTTCCGCCTGCTCGGCCCCAATGACAAAGTGCTGGTGCAGCGTTTCGACGACCCGAAAGTGGCGAATGTCTCCTGCTACGCGTCCTTCGCGCAGACGGGCGGCGTGGCGGGCGGTGTCGGCGTGGCCGAGGATCCGAGCCAGTTCGCGCTCAACTGCGTGGCGCATGGGCCGGTGAGCCTGCCCGCCGATCTGCCTGAGCAGGAGGAAATGGGCGCGATCTCCGCCTCGCTACTGTTCAAGCACTTCATCATCACCCGCATGGTCGACCGCCAGACCAACACGCTCGTTTATGTGCTCATCAGCACGCGGGTGCTGCACGGCTCGCCGGCCAATGCCGTCTCCGCCGTGCCGGCGGGCAATTAAGCCTCGCCCAAGGCCAGGCGCCGATGGTTGTGGCAAGGCGCGCGCCAGCGAAACTCTCCGTTTCGTAACCGCCGCCCCGCCTTGCCGCCCTCTCATTTCCGTCCTAAACCCCGGCGCATTCCGCGTGACTGGCGTTAGAGAGGGGTACCCTCGGGGAGCGCGGAGCATTACCGCCGCGCGCCTGGGCATTCCCTTGGTTGAACAACACCGGAGCCGCCCCTCGTGTCTGACATCGTCAAAATCCGCACCGCCCTGATCTCCGTTTCCGACAAGACCGGCCTCATCGAGTTTGGCCGCGCGCTGGAGGCGCATGGGGTGAAGATCCTCTCCACCGGCGGCTCGGCCAAGGCGCTGCGCGAGGCGGGCGTGCCGGTGATGGAAGTCTCCGAGCATACCGGCTTCCCCGAGATCCTGGAGGGGCGGGTGAAGACGCTGGTGCCGCAGGTGCATGGCGGCATTCTGGGCAAGCGCAACGACCCGGCGCATGTGGCGCAGATGGCCGAGCATAACATCGCCCCGATCGACCTGGTGGCGGTGAACCTATACCCCTTCGAGGCGACGGTGGCGCGCGGCGCGGCGTTTGAGGATTGCATCGAGAATATCGATATTGGCGGCCCGGCGATGATCCGCTCCGCCGCCAAAAACCATGACAGCGTGACGGTGCTGACCGAGCCGCAGCATTACGCCCAGGTGCTGGAGGAGCTGGCGGCCCATGGCGGCACCACGCTCGCCACCCGCCGCGGCCTCGCCGCCGCCGCCTATGCCCGCACCGCCGCCTATGATGGCGCCATCTCGGCCTGGTTCGCCAAGCAAAACGGCGTGGAATACCCGGACAAATTCTCCTTCTCCGGCACCAAGAAGCAGGATCTGCGCTACGGCGAAAACCCGCATCAAAGCGCGGCGTTCTATACCTCCAGCCCGGCGCGGTTCGGCGTGGCCACCGCCACCCAGCACCAGGGCAAGGAACTCTCCTACAATAATTACAACGACACCGACGCCGCCTTTGAGTGCGTGGCCGAGTTCGACGCCCCGACCGTGGTGATCGTGAAGCACGCCAACCCCTGCGGCGTGGCCAGCGCCGCCAGCACCGCCGCAGCCTGGGATGCCGCCCTGGCCTGCGACCCGGTCTCCGCCTTTGGCGGCATCGTGGCGCTGAACCGCACGCTGGATGAGGAGACGGCCACCAAGATCGCCAGCATCTTCACCGAGGTGATCATCGCGCCCGAGGCCACCGACGCCGCCAAGGCGCTGCTGGGCGCCAAGAAGAATCTGCGCCTGCTCACCACGGGCGGCCTGCCCTCGGCCACCGAGGCGGGGATCACCTTCAAGTCGCTGGCTGGGGGCTTCCTGCTACAAACCCGCGATGCCGGGCGCATCACCGCCGAGCAGCTCAAGGTCGTCACCCGCCGCGCCCCGACGGCTGCGGAGATCGAGGACATGCTGTTCGCCTTCCGCGTCGGCAAGCATGTGAAGTCCAACGCCATCGTGTACGCCAAGAACCAGGCGACGCTGGGGGTTGGCGCCGGGCAGATGAACCGCGTCGACTCGGCGCGCATCGCCGCCTGGCGCGGCAAGGCGGCGAATCTCGACTTCACCGGCTGCGCCGTGGCTTCCGACGCGTTCTTCCCCTTCGCCGACGGGCTGGAGGCGGCGATCGCGGCCGGGGCGAGCTGCGTGATCCAGCCGGGCGGCTCGATCCGCGACCAGGAGGTGATCGACGCCGCCGACAAGGCCGGGATCGCCATGGTGTTCACCAATATGCGCCATTTCCGCCACTAAGCGCGCCGTGATAGGATACGCAGGATGAACCCGCCCTTTACCTTGCCGGATTGGCTGCCAAGCTGGGCGCTGCTGCTGCTCGCCCTGCCGGCGCTGCTCTGGGCACTGGCCTTCCTGCTGATGCCGTTCAGCGTGTTCGGGCTGAAATCGCGGCTGGAGGCGCTGGAGGCGCAGGTCGACACACTGCAAGACGATATCCGTATGCTTGGCATGCGGATGTCCGGCGCCCTGCCCCCGGCCGCGCGCAACCTGGAACCGTATGAGGACGTGCCGGATTTCGGGCGGCTGAAGCGCGGGCGCCCGGCCGCGCCACCACCGCCGGAGCCTGAGGAACCCGCGCCGCGCCGCGCGCCGATCCCCACCCCGCAAGCCTTCCGCGAGCGGCTGACGCCAACGCCGCAGCCGCAGCACCAGCCGCGCCCGCGCCGGACCGAGCCGCGGCTCGACTGAGCGCATGCGCGTTCTCGTCACCGGGGCGGCGGGCTATGCCGGCAGCGGCATCGCCCGGCATCTGGTGGCGCGGGGGCATGAGGTTTGGGGCGGGCTGCGCCGCCCCGCCACGCTGCCTGACGGCGTAACCCCCTGGCTAACCGGCGACCTCGCCGCGCAGGCCCCCAACCTCGCGGGCATGGACGCCGTGGTGCATGCCGCCGGGCTGGCACATGCCCGCCACGCCACGGCGGCGGCGTTTTTCCGCAACAATGTGCTGGCCGCCGAGACATTGGCGAAAGCGGCTCTCGCCGCCGGCGTGCCGCGCTTCGTGCTGATCTCCAGCATCGGCGTGCTCGGACGGGCGCTGCCGGGCCTTGCCGACGACGCCACACCCCCCGCCCCAGCCGAGCCTTACGCCGAGAGCAAGCTCGCGGCGGAGGCGCGGCTGCGCGCGATTCTAGGGGAGCGGCTCAGCATCCTGCGCCCGGCGGCAATCATCGGTCCCGGCTGCCCGGGGAATATTAAGCTGCTGCTGCGCCTGTTGCGCCTCGGGGCGCCGCTGCCCTTCCGCTCCATCAACAACGCCCGCAGCTTCATCGCCCGCGACGATCTGGCCCGGCTGGTGGAGCTGGTGCTGCTTGCCAACACCCCGCCCGCCCTGGCCCTGGCCGCGCATCCGCAGGCGATCTCCACCCCCGCGCTGATCCGCGCCCTGGCGGAAGGATTGGGCCGGCCCGCCCGCCTGTTCCCCTTTCCGCCGGCGCTGCTGGAACTGGCGGCGCGGCTGTTCGGGCGCGGCGCGATGTGGGAGTCGCTGGCCGGAAACTTCCGCGTGGTGCCGCGCGCGGCGCTGGAACTTGGCTGGAACCCGGCGAAATCCCTGGCGGAAACGCTGCGCGCCACCGCACGGTATGATATTACCACACACAAAACCCCTTGACGTTCCGGGCGCAAATCCGCATAAGCCCGCCCACTGAGTTATTTGGGTGCAATTTATGAAAACCACGCTTTCCATCAAACCGGCGGACGTGAAGAAGGACTGGGTCCTGATCGACGCCGAAGGCCTGATCCTGGGCCGCCTGGCCGCCATCGTGGCGACCCGCCTGCGCGGCAAGCACAAGCCCACCTTCACCCCGCATGTCGATTGCGGCGACAACATCATCATCGTCAACGCCGACAAGGTGAAGCTGACCGGCAAGAAGATGCAGGACAGCGTCTTCTATTACCACACCGGCTATGCCGGCGGCATCAAGGGCCGTTCCATCAAGGAGCGCCTGGAAGGCAAGAACCCGCAGACCGTGGTGGAGAAGGCCATTGAGCGCATGATCACGCGCGGCCCGCTGCAGCGCCAGCAGATGAAGAACCTGCATGTCTATGCCGGGCCTGAGCACCCGCACGCCGCGCAGCAGCCGAAGGCGCTGGATGTCGCCGCGCTGAACCCGAAGAACAAGAGGGCCTAATTCATGTCCGAGACCACTAATGCTTTTGCCGGTCTGAAGGACCTGACCGCCGGTACCGCTGCCCCGGAAGCCGCCGCCAAGCGTGAGCCCAAGCGCGACGCGCTCGGCCGCTCCTACGCCACCGGCCGCCGCAAGAACGCCATCGCCCGCGTGTGGGTGAAGCCGGGCAAGGGCGAGATCACCATCAACGGCAAGAAGGCTCCGGTCTACTTCGCCCGCCCGGTGCTGCGCATGCTGATCACTCAGCCCTTCCTGGTGGCTGACCGCTACAACCAGTTCGACGTGTACTGCACCGTCACCGGTGGCGGCCTCTCCGGCCAGGCCGGCGCCGTGCGCCACGGCATCTCCCGCGCGCTGCAGCTCTACGAACCGGAGCTGCGCCCGATCCTGAAGGCCGCCGGGTTCCTCACCCGCGACCCGCGTATGGTCGAGCGTAAGAAGTACGGCAAGCCGAAGGCCCGCCGCTCCTTCCAGTTCTCCAAGCGCTAAGCTTACGGAAAACCCCGGCGAAAGCCGGGGTTTTTTATTGGTCCTCGCCACCTCGGCTACTGTACAAATCGGAAGTGCAATGGGAAACGAGGCGGCATGAAGAAATACGGGAGCCTGGCGAAGCAACTATTTCTTAGCCTTTGGGTGAGCGGCGCAGTGCTGCTCTACGTGCTTTTCGCCGCGATATCCTGGATGAATTACACTGGTCGGTTGGCCAGCAATCCCTCGCGGATCTGGGATCAACACCACCTACTGCCCGAAGCCTTCTTCGCCATGTTCTGGTTCTCCGGCAACGCAGCGCTGCACCATGCTGCAGCCGCTCTTGGCATCGCTGGGCCGCCATCGCCTTGGCTGACGCACACGCTGCACATGCCAATCTCCAGCCAGACTCCGTTTTTCCACCTCACTTGGCTCTATCCGCCAACAATGGGTCTGCTCGCCCTGTCTTACGCCGCCCTGCCATTGCCCATTAGCTTTTGGGTCTGGCGGGCGCTGTATTTTGCCATCTCCGCCACATTGCTCCGTCGTGCGGGCTTAGCTTGGCCAGCCATTATCTTGGGCTTGGCGGGCCCCGCCGCGATGATCGATCTCGTCGAAGGAGAGAATGGAACCCTCACCGGAGGCTTGATCGCGAGCGCTTTGCTTCTGGCGGATAAAGCCCCGAAAGCGGCCGGGTTGGTAACCGCCATGCTGAGCATCAAGCCACAAATCGGCATCTCCATGATTTTCGCGTTGGTCCAGCCACGCGCCCGAGTAATGCTGATAACCGCCGCCGCCGGCTTCGGCGCTTTGGCTCTAGCGACCCTGCCACTATTCGGTCTGCATGGATGGATTTGGTTCCTGAGCCATAGCCCGCAAAATTCATCGAGCCTTGTGGCCTCTCCGTTCGGACGAATCTTCCCGGAAGCCGGCAGCACAACATTCTATATGGCCCGCAGCTTCGGTGCAGGCGTGCGAATGGCCAGCGCCCTTCAGGCCATCAGCTCGCTCTGCGCCAGCTTGGCGCTGTGGCAGCTTTGGCGGGTGCCCGGCCGACCCGAAATTCCACGCATGGCAGTCACCCTGGCGCTCACCGTCCTGCTTGTACCCTATGGGTATCTTTATGACCTGGTTGGTTTCTCCGTAGGGATGGCCGCGCTTTGTCTGACCGCGTCTCCGAGCCGCCAACCGCTTTATGCGATGCTGTGGCTTTTTGCCGGCCATTCCGCAACCGTCGCTGGCCTGACCCAGCATATCTTCATGCCCGTGGCCGCCGTTTTGGGCGCCATCATTGGGTGGCAGGAACTAACAGCGCCTCATACTCCGCCACATGCTCATAATCCGGCATGAGGCGGGTCAGTGTTTCATCCCGCGCGGTGGCGGGGTGGGTGTAGATTTCCGTGCGTCCTGGCGGCAGCGCCGCTAGTAACCGCTCCACCCGCGCGCGCGTCATGTGCCCTGACCATTTGATCCCGAAGACCTGATCCGGCACCTCCAGCCCCCGCGCTTGCCAGCGCAGCAGCTTGGTCCAGGCGTAGAGCACGCGGTCGGCCAGCCTCACGGTCTCGCCCAGCGCCGCCATCACAGCGGGCGGCTCGGCGGGCACGCGCAGGCGTTTCAGGCCGTATTTGCGTCCCACCGCGATCATCATGCCGGCAATGGTAGGGTGCAGCAGGAAATGCTTATGCGCGTCGGCATGGTGCAGATCCAGCCCTGTCGCGGCAAAGGCGGCGAACTGCGCCTCGATCTCGGCGCGCAGCTGGCGGCGGGCGGCGGGCGAGAAAAAATAGCGCACGCCCAGGGCCGCCTGGTTGGTGGAGAAGCGCCCATCCGGCCCGGTGATGTCAGGCAGTTTCGCGTGCCCCAGCAGCGAATCGCCGTCCACCAGCACCAGATGCAGCCCCACCCTCAGCCCCGGCAGCGCACGGGCCCGGCGCACGGCGTCGGCCGCAGCAGGCGCGGCCACCATCAGTGAGGCCTGGGTCAGCCGCCCATTGCGGTGGGCCAGCTCCACCGCCTCGTTCACACGCTCCGTCAGCCCGAAATCATCGGCGGAGAAAACGACCTCGTTAACTGTCACTGCGCGGCACCCAGGGGATGCGCGCAAAGGCGATGCCATCCTCGGCCAGGGCTTCGGCTTCCTCGTCGGTGCTTTCGCCATAAATGCCGCGCGCTTCGGTCTCGCCGTTATGGATGCGCCGCGCCTCCTCGGCAAAATCCGTGCCGACATAATCGCAATGCTTCTCGACTTCTTCACGCAGCTTGTGCAGCGCGACGCGCACCGAGTCGGGGATCAGCCCGCCCGCCGCCGGTGAGACCACCGGCTCCGGCGGCAGCACGTCCGGCTCGGGGCGGCTCTTGCGTGGAATCCCCGGTGTCATCAGCGCCCGCCCGACCTCGGCGCTGCCGCAATGCGGGCAGACGACCAGGCCGGCCTCGATCTGGTTGTCGAACCCGGCGCTGTCTTTGAACCAGCCGTCGAATTCGTGCCCAGCGGCGCAGCGGAGCTGGTAGTGGATCATGACACCAGCAGCGGGTCCAGCTTGCCGGCCCGCTCCAGCGCCAGCAGATCGTCGCAGCCGCCGATATGCGCGCCATTGATGAAGATCTGTGGCACCGTGGTTCGCCCGCCGGAGCGGCGGATCGCTTCCTCGCGCTCGGGCGTGCCGCGCGGGGCATCGATCTCGCGCACGCTGGCGTGTTTCGCGCTCAACACCGCGAGGGCGCGGGCGCAATAGGGACAATAGGGCTGGGTGTAGATTTCGATTTCGGCCATTTCCGTCAAATAGCCGAGGTCACGAACTATGCAAGGCCCGCCTCGTCCAAACGCTGGTCAGCCACGCGCGCCGCAGTCAGCACATCGACCTGCTTCGCCCCCGCGTCGAGCAGCGCGCGCGCGCAGGCATCGGCGGTGGCGCCGGAGGTCATCACATCGTCGATCAGCACCACGCGCTTGCCAGCCAGCCCCGCTCCGGCGCGGACGGCGAAGGCGCCCGCCACCTCCTCGCGCCGCTGGGCTGCGCCCAGCCCTTCCAGTTGCTGCGTCGGCCGGGTGCGCTGCAGCGCGTCCACGCTTAATGGCCGGCCGGTGAGCCGCCCCAGGGCGATGGCCAGCAGCGCGGCTTGGTTGAAGCGGCGCTGGCGCAACCGCGCGGGGTGCAGCGGCACCGGCACCAGCAGATTCGCCGCCTGCAACATCGCCTCGCCGGGGCGGCGCATCAGCGTCGCCAGCCCGCTCACCGCCTCCGTATGGTCGGCGTATTTCAGCGGCAGGATCAGTTTCCGGGCGGTTTCATCGTAGCGCAGGGCGGCGCGCGCCTCGGTGAAGGCGGGCGGATTCGCCGCGCAATGCACGCATAAATCCGCCATGTCATAGGGCATTGGCACGCCGCAAACACGGCACATCGGGGCGGTCACGAAATTCGCCGCCTTGAAGCAGTTGAGGCAGAACTGCCCGTCTTTCTCCACGGGCGTCTCGCAGGCGAGACAGGAAGGCGGCAGCAGGCTATCCAGAACCCAACGTAAGAGAGGTTTCATTTGCAACCCATATTCGACTTCGAGGCCATGCGGATGCACCGCGCACGCGCCGCCGGGCGGATCGCCCCGCTGCTGCCGGTGCTGGAGGATCTGGGCGAGCGGCTGCTCGACCGGCTGGACGACACCAGCCGACGCTTCGCCACGGCGCTGGATTTCGGCGGGCGCGGCGCCATCGCCCCGGCATTGGCCGCGCGCGGGATCGAGGTGGCTTCCGCCGATTTCGCCCCCGAGATGGCGGCGCGGGCGGGCGGGATGCCGCTGATGCTGGCCGGACCGGATGATTTCGACCTGCCCGCCGAGGCGTATGATCTGGTGGTGGCGCATCTGGCGCTGCATTGGCTGGACGACCTGCCCGGCGCGCTCATCCAATTGAAGCGCGCGCTAAAGCCCGACGGGCTGCTGCTGGCCAGCATGCCGGTGCTAGGCACGCTGCAAACGCTGCGCGAGGCGCTGCTGGAGGCCGAGGAGGCATTGACTGGCGGCGTCAGCCCGCGTGTCTCCCCCTTCCCCGAGTTGCGCGACTGTGCCGGGCTGCTGCAACGCGCCGGGTTCGCGCATCCGGTGGCGGATGCCGAGGAGATCGAGCTGCTATACGCCAACCCGCTCGACCTGCTGCACGAGCTGCGCAACGCCGGCGAGGCCAACGCGCTGCTGGCGCGCGCGCGGCGCTGCCCGCCACGGGCGCTGTTCCCGGCCGCGCTCGCCGCGCTGCCGGTGCAGGACGGGCGGACTAAAGCGGTGCTGCGCATGGCGATCCTGACCGGCTGGGCATCATAAATACCCCGCCTTGCGGAAACTGAGCCACCGCCCATTGCCGACGATGATATGGTCATGCAGCACGATCGACAGCGCCGAGGCGGCCTGTTTGATCTCGCGGGTCATCATCACGTCGTCATCCGAGGGCGAGGGATCGCCGCTCGGGTGGTTATGCACCAGAATGATGGCGGTGGCGTGCAGCTCCAGCGCGCGCTTCACGAGCTCGCGCGGATAGACCGGGGTGTGGTTCACCGTGCCCTGGGCCTGCTGCTCATCGGCCAGCAGCCGGTTGCGGTTGTCGAGGAACAGGACGCGGAACTGCTCGACCTTTTCGCGCGCCAGCACCGCCTGCAGATATTCCATCAGCCGGTCCCAATTGCTCAGCACCGGGCGGTACAGCACCTCGGCCTTGGCCAGACGCTGGGCCGAAGCCTGCACGATCTTCAGCGCCGACACCCCGGCCTCGCCCAGCCCCTCCACCGTGAGCAGGTCAGCCACCGAGGCGGAGATGGCATTGGCGTAGGAGCCAAACCGGGCGAGCAGCGCGCGGGCGATGGGCTTGGTGTCCCGCCGGGGCAAGGCGAGAAACAGGACCATCTCAATCAGTTCGTGCTCAGCCACAGCCTCCGGCCCGCCGGCGAGAAACCGCGCGCGCAGCCGGGCGCGATGCCCCTCGACCCCCACCGCCGGCTTGCCGGGGCGGATTTCGGGCGACAATGTCTCGAGTAGTGAGACATCGGCAAAACCGGGCGTTGCAAGTTTTTTCGCCATGACACGCCAAACGTGCCACGACTTCTGGTTTAAGGGAAGCTTAATAGCACAATCATACCGCTGGGGCGTCAGGCCCAGGGGGGCAGACGTTACCAAACCGTGTCAGATCAATCCGTTACGAGTCCGGTGCTGCCTCCGCGTGATGCTCGCTGGAAAGCAGCATATACACCGCCGGAACCACGAACAGCGTGAACATCGTGCCAATCGACAGCCCGGTGGCGATCACCATGCCCATCGCATAGCGCGAGGCCGCCCCCGCCCCGGAGGCGAAGATCAGCGGCAGCACGCCGAGCACCATGGCGGCGGTGGTCATCAGGATCGGGCGCAATCGGATATTGGCGGCGTATTCGATGGCGGCACGTTTTTCCATGCCGCCGAGCCGCGCCTCGTTGGCCACCTCGGTCATCAGGATGCCGTGCTTGGAGACCAGCCCCATCAGCGTCACCAGCCCGACTTCGGTGTAAATGTTCAGCGTCAGCCCGCCGAGGCCGAGATAGATGAAGATCAGCGCCCCGGCGATCGACATCGGCACCGAGACGAGGATGATCAGCGGGTCGCGGAACGAATTGAACAGCGCCGCCAGCGCCAGGAAGATGATGATGATCGCGAACACGAAAGTGAACACGAAGGCGCTGGAGGTCTGCACGTATTGGCGCGACTGCCCGCCATAATCGACCGTGTCGCCAGGCGGCAGCAGCTTGGCGGCGAGGGTTTGCAAAGTCTTCAGCGCCGTCGCCTGGGTCACGCCCGGCGCGGGCACGCCTTGCAGCGTGGCCGAATTCTGCTGCTGGAAATGGTTGATGGCTTCCGGAATCACGCTGGTCTGGATGGTGGCGATGGCCGAGAGCGGCACGTTGATGCCATTCGCGGAGGTCACGTAATAATTATTGAGCTGCGCCACGTTGAGCCGCGCGGCCCGCTCCATCTGCGGGATCACCTTGTAGGAGCGGCCATCGAGGCTGAAATAATTGACATAACCGCCGCCCAGCGCCTCGGCCAGCACCGCGCCCACCTGGCTCATATTGAGGCCCAGCGCGGCGGCCTTGTCGCGGTCGATGATGATGTTGGCCTGCGGCTGGTCGATCTTGAGGTCGCTTTGCAGGAAGATGAACTTGCCGCTCTTCAGCGCCGCCGCCAGCAGCGCCTGCGAGACCGGGTTGATGCGCGAGAAATCATCGGTGGATTTGATAACGAATTGCACCGGCAGCCCCTCGCTGCCCGGTAGCGGCGGCGGCTGGCCAACCACCACCTGCTCGCCCGCCACCCCGGCATTCAGCTGGTTTTGGAACATGGTCTGCAATTGGTTGGCGTTATGTTTGCGCTTCCCCCAGGGTTTGAGCACCTCGCCGGTAATGTCGGTGCCGGGTAAGGCGAAATGGAATGTCAGCTCCAAATCGTCCTTGTTGTCCTGCATCAGGATGCGGCTGACCTCATGGTCCCACATCGCGGTTTGCGTGGCTGTCGCGTCCGGCGCGGGGGTCGCGAACACGAAGGTATTGCCCTGATCCTCCTGCGGCGCCAACTCGCTCGACGCCCCCTTGGCCAGGAAGAAAATGCTGACCAGGATGACCCCAGCAAAGGTGATGGTGACCGGCACGGTTTCCAGGCTGGCGTGCAGCATGCGGGTGTAGAGGTGATGCACCTCCTCCATCCGGTTGTCGATGAAGGTGATCAGCCGCGCCTCCCAATCATGCCCATCGCGGTCGAGGGGCTTGAGAAAGCGCGAGCTGAGCATCGGCGTCAGCGTCAGCGCGATCAGCGCCGAAACGGTGACGGACCCGGCCAGAGTGAAGGCGAATTCGGTGAACAGCGCGCCGGTCAGGCCGCTCTGAAAGCCAATCGGCACGTACACGGCGATCAGCACCGCGGTCATCGCGATGATCGGCCCGCCCAATTCGGCCGCGGCAACGCGGGCGGCGGTCATCGCCCCCTGCCCCATCGCCAGATGCCGGTTAACGTTCTCCACCACGATAATCGCGTCATCCACCACCAGGCCAATGGCTAGCACCAGCGCGAGCAATGTGAGCAGATTGATGGAAAAGCCGAGCAGCGCCATGATGGCGAAGGCGCCGATCAGCGACAGCGGAATGGCGACCACCGGGATGAGCACCGAGCGCGGCGAGCCCAGAAAGGCGAAGACCACGAAGGTGACGATCACCAGCGCCTCCAGCAGCGCGGCGACCACCTCATGGATCGAGGCGTAAACGAAATCCGTCGAGTCAAACCCGATCGTCGCCCGCAGGCCGGTCGGCAGATTGGCCTGAATCTTCGGAAACACCCGATGCACACCGGCAATGACCTTGAGCAGGTTCGCCGACGGCGCGACCTTGATGCCCATGAACACACCAGCCTTGTTCCGCATCGTGACATTGAGGTCGTAATCATCCGAGCCGAGTTCGACGGTGGCGACATCCTTGAGCCGGATGATCGCGCCATTCTGCTGGCGGATGATGAGATTGCGGAATTGGTCGACATTGTGCAGGCCAGTATCCGCGCTCAGCGTCACCTCCGTCATTTGCCCCTTGGTGTTGCCGATGGGCGCAATGAAGTCGTTGGCCGAGAGCGCGTTCCATACATCGCTGGCGGTGAGGTTATAGGCGGCTAGCTTGTCCGGGTTCAGCCAGACGCGCATGGCGTAATTCTGCGCGCCCAGCACCTCGGCGGTCTGCACGCCGGGCACGGCCTGAAATTGGGGCTGCACGACGCGCGTCACATAATCGGTGATCTGATTGCCTGAAAGCACATCGCTCTCAAACCCGACATACACCGCGTCGAAGGTCTGCCCGATCTGCACCGTGATCACCGGCTGCTGCACGCCGCTGGGGAACTGGCTGAGCACCGAATTCACCTGCGCGCTGATCTCGGTGAGCGCCTTGTCGGCGTCGTAGTTGAGAATCAGGTTGATGGTGATGGTGCTGGTGCTGCTGCGGCTCTCCGAGGTCATGTAGTCGATGCCATTGACCTGGCTGACGGCCTGCTCCAGCGGCGTGGTGACAAATCCGGCCACCACATCCGGCGAAGCGCCAGGGTAAGTGGTGGTGATGGTGATGGTCGCGTTTTCGGTCTGCGGGAATTCCTGCACCGGCAGCGAGAGCAGCGCGCGCAGGCCGAGCACCAGCACCAAGATGCTGACCGCGATGGACAGCACCGGCCGCGCGATGAACAGATCGGTGAAGCGTTTCATCCGGCTTACTCGTTCGGCGGCGCCGGATTGGCGTCATTGGCTGGCTGAATGGTGTTGTTGATGGCCACCAAAACGCCCTTGCGCAGTTTCATCTGCCCGGCGGTGACCACCACATCGCCCGGCTGCAGCCCCGAAAGCACCTGCACCTGATCGCCCCGCGTGGCGCCGAGCTGCACGAACACCTGATCCGCCACCAGCGTCGGCTTGCCGTTGGCATCCTTGCCGTGGCGCACGAGGAACACGGTGTCACCATAGGAATTATAGGCGATCGCGGTCTGCGGCAGGGTGATGTACTCCGCCGGCGTGCCGACCGAGATGTTGAGGCTGGCGAACATGCCCGGGCGCAGCTGCAATTTATCGTTGGTGATGGTGGCGCGCACCGCCACGCTGCGCGTCGCCTGGTCGATACTGGCGCCGATCGCGCTGATCGTGCCGGTGAAATCCTGGCCTGGATAAGCGTCCACGCTCACATCCACGCGCTGCCCCACCTGCACCTGCGCCAGCGCCTGCTGCGGCAGGTAGAAATCGACATAAAGCGGATTGAGCTGCTCCAGCGTCACGATCGCAGTGCCGGGTGACAGATATTGGCCGACATCCACCTGCCGGATACCCAGCCGCCCGGAGAACGGGGCGCGGATCTGCTTCTCCGCCATCAGCGCCTGCTGCGCCGCAACCTGCGCCCGCGCGGCGTCGAGATTAGCGCGGTCCGAGTCGAGCTGGGCGCGCGAGACGGCATTGGCCGCGAATTGCTTCTGGTCGCGCGCATAGGTGAGCGCCGCGAGCTGCGCGTTGGCCTGAAGCTGGGCCAGCACGGCAGGGTCGTTATTGGGGCGCAGCGTGAGCAGCAACTGCCCCTTCTTCACATCGGCGCCGGAGTCGAAATCGATGGTATCGACGATGCCGCCGATCTCGGCCGAGAGCGCCGCGCCATTGAAGGCGGTGAGGCTGCCCACCGATTGTAACTGCGGCTGCCAGGGGCTCGGCGCCGCGGTGATGGTGGCGACGGTCTGCACCTGATTGGCGTAGGATTTGAGAAATTGCGCGATGAAATAGCCGCGCAGCGCGCCATAGCCGAACACCAGGCCAAACAGCACGGCGAGCCCGGCCAGCATCACGGCCATGCGGAATTTGACGTTGGGCTTGCTCATCCTGGCTTGGTCCTCATGGAATCACGCCGCAGCATTCGCGCGCCACATCCTGGCGGTGCCACCAGCCGCCGCCGAGCGCCTGATACAGCGCGGCGGTGTTGGCCAGGCGCGCGGCCCGGGCCTTGGCTTGGGTTTGCAGGGCATTTTGATAAACGGTCTGGGCGCTGAGCACGGCGGTGAAAGGCTGCCCGCCCAGCTGATACTGCGCCTCGGTCACACTCAGGCTTTGCGCCGCGGCGCTGGCGGCGGCGTCGGCCGATTGCTGCTCGATCGCGTCATATTGCAGCGCCGCCAGCACATCCGCCACATTTTGGAAGGCGGTGATCACCGTGGCCTGATACTGCGCCCCGGCGGCGCGCAGCGCGGCGATCGCCGCCTTGCGCTGGGCCGTGAGCTGCCCGCCCTGGAAGATCGGCTGGGTCAGCCCGGCGACGATGTTCCATAGCAGCGTCTGCGGCGTGAACAGCGCCCCGGTGGTGATCGATTCGTGCCCAATCTGGGCCGAAAGCGTGATCTGCGGCAGCATGTTGGCATCGGCGACGCCGACATTGGCGGTGGCGGCATGCAGCTGCGCGGCGGCGGCGCGGATATCGGGCCGCTGCGCCACCAGCGCCGAGGGCACGCTCACCGGCAGATCGGCGGGTAGTGTCAGGCTGGCCAGCGTGAAATCCTGCGGCTGGAAATTGCCCGGCAACGTCCCGGTATAAGCCGCGAGCTGGTTCTGCGCCTGGGCGTATTGCGATTGCAACGGCGGCAGCGCCGCCTCGGCCTGGGCCAGCTGCGCCTGCTGCTGCAACACCTGCGCCTGCGCCGCCCCGCCCAGGCTCACCTGGGTCTGCAATATCGACAATAATTGCCGCTCGGCGGCGATCACCTGGTTGGTGGCGTCGATCTGCGCACTCAACGAGGCGAGATTCACCGCCGCGGTGACGATGTTGGCGGTGAGCGTGAGATACGCGGCCTCCAGCTGGTTGCGCTGATAATCCGCCTGCGCCGCGGCGCCCTCCACCGTGCGCCGCGCCCCGCCCCAGAGGTCGAGCGCATAAGACACGGAGAGCGAGGCGTTATAGAGCGTGTAGGGCGCATAAGGCTTGGCGCGTGTGCTACCAAAGGCCGCGCCCGCCGCCGTGGACCCCTGATTGCGCTGCGCGCCCAGCGAACCGGAGACGGACGGCACCAGCACCCCTTCATCGGCGCGCAGATTTTCCTCGGCCTGCAACAGCGTCGCCTGCGCCGCGGCAAGGCTGGGGTTGTTGGCCAGCGCCTGCGCGATCAGCGTGTTCAGCTGCGGGCTATGATAGAGTGTCCACCAATCCCCGGCGATATCCGCCCCAACGGCGAAATGCTGCGCCACACCGCCGGCATCCGCCGTGGTGGCGGGCAAAGGCGATGGGGTGAGCGGCGCGTCAGGCGCCTTGGGGGTATGATAATCCGGCCCCACGGCGCAGCCCGGCAGCGCCAGCGACAGCGCCGCATATATCAGCCCCCTGCGGAAACTCTGTGGTTTCATGGTTTCGAGCTACCGGGCTTTCCAGGGGCCGTCAAGCACAACTCCGGCGGCGTATTTCGCCGTAACAAAAACTTGAAAGTTTCCAATCATCACCGCATAAGAGGGCATGGCGGGTCAGCATCCCATTAAAAAAACAAAATTAACACCGGCAAAACAAAATGTGGATGCCGGGGCCGATCCGCGCGTTTTAGCGCTGCTTGAGGCGGCGGAGAGCGTGTTTTTGGCCAAGGGCTATCACGCCGCCACCATGGACGAAGTGGCGAAGGCCGCTGGCATGTCGAAAAAAACCGTCTATGCCTTGATCGCCTCCAAGACCGAACTGTTCGCCGCCCTGCTCGCGCATCACCAATCCCTGCTGCAATTCCCCGCCCCCGAACCGGGCTGGACGACCAAGGATATTCTCGTCGCCAATCTGCTCTGCCTGGCGCGCTTTCTGCTCGCGCCGTCGCAGATCGCGATGCTGCGGCTGATCATGGCGGAATATACGCACAGCCCCGATTTCGGCCGGATATTTCTGCGCAACCGGGTGCGCAAGGCGCAGCACAAGCTGGAATCCTGCCTCATCGGCCTGCCGCTCAGCAGCCGTATCGCCCCCGCCGAGGCCAAGGAATTATCGGCCATGCTGTTCGGCATGGCGATCGGGGAGTTCCATCTCGGCGCGCTCATCGGCTTCCGCGCGCCGCCTGGCCGGCAGGCGCTGGAAGCGCGGGTGCGCCGGGCGGTGGATATCTTCTGCGCCGGGTGCTGCCGCGCCGGCACTTAACCGCCTGTCACGGACATATGGCGCGCCGTCGCCGTGCGGGTAATGACAAAATCATGCCCCTTCGGCTTGCGCGCGATCGCCGCCAGGATCGCGGCTTCCAGCGCCGCGTCATCACCTCCGGCGCGCAGCGGCGCGCGCAGATCCGCCGCATCCTCCTGCCCCAGACACATATAGAGCCGCCCGGTGCAGGTCATGCGCACGCGGTTGCAGGCCTCGCAGAAATTATGGCTGAGCGGGGTGATGAAGCCCAGGCGCTGCCCCGTCTCGGCCACCTGCACATAGCGCGCCGGGCCGCCGGTGGCGTAGGTACTGGGCAGCAGCGTCCAGCGCCGGGCCAGCCCGGCGCGCACCTCGGCCAGCGGCAAATGCGTCACGGCGCGGTATTCCACCTCACCCATCGGCATGGTCTCGATCAGGCACAGATCGAAACCGCGCGCCCCGCACCATGCCAGCATGGCGTCGAACTCGTCATCATTGCGTCCGCGCAGCGCCACCATGTTGATCTTGATATGCAGCCCGGCCGCGGCCGCGGCGTCGATCCCCGTCAGCACCTGCGCGAGCGACCCGCGCCGGGTGAGCGCGGCGAATTTATCGGGGTCCAGCGTATCGAGGCTGACATTGATGCGCTTCACCCCAGCCGCCGCCAGCCCGCTGGCGTGCTGGGCCAGCTGCGAGCCATTGGTGGTCAGCGTCAGCTCCTCCAGCCCCTCGCCCAGCCGGCGACCGAGCGACCTGATCAGGTCCATCACATCGCGCCGCACCAGAGGCTCGCCGCCGGTGAGACGGATCTTGCGCACGCCCAGGCGGATGAACGCGGCGCAGACCCGCTCCAGCTCCTCCAGGCTCAGCAGCTCGGCCTTGGGCAGGAAGGTCATATCCTCCCCCATGCAATACACACAGCGGAAATCGCAGCGATCCGTCACCGAAACGCGCAGATAGCTGACTTTACGGCCAAAAGGGTCGATCATGCCCTTAAGGTCGGATGGAATACCCGGCGTTACAAGTCCTCTTCATCATCCGCCGGCACCAGTAGGGCGACGCCGGTATCCACCAGCACCTTGCCGGCATGTTCGAACATCACCGTCACCCGGGTGCCGATCGCGCTCTGCACCTGGCCCAGCCCCCAATCGGGCCGCGCGGGCAGACGCACATAATCGCCGGGCGCGAATTCAGAGCGCTCCACCGCAAGCCTCCACTTTTTCGTGCATATGCGCGGGGATGGGCGCGGTGGCCTCCACCGGCGCATCCAGCGGCAGCCGGATATGCCGCGCCAGCAGATGTAGCCGCCCTACCCCGCCGCCGTACACGGCATCCCCGATGATCGGGTGCCCCAGCGCGGCGGCATGGGCGCGGATCTGGTGCGTGCGCCCGGTTTTGGGGCGGAACTCGACCAGCGCCACGGCGCCGTCATCGCCCCGCACGCGGTATTCCGTCACCGCCTTCTCGCCCGCCTGGTCAGGCGCCATCTTCCAGGCGCGGCCCTGGGTATACTTGGCCAGGGGCTGCTCGATAACGCCCGCGCGCACGCCCGGCACGCCCGCCACCACGGCCCAATAGATCTTTTCCACCCGCCCGGCGGCGAACAAGGCCTGTGCCTCCAGCAGAAAGCTCTTTTTCAGCGCGATGACGAGGCACCCCGCCGTGTCGGTATCCAGCCGGTGCGCAAGCCACGGCCCCTGTTTGCCCTGGCGCCAGCGCGGGAACTCATCCTCCACGCTCGCCCCGCCCGCCCGGCCCGGATGCACGGGCAAGCCGGCGGGCTTGTCGATCACCAGGGCGCGGCGGTCCTGGTAGAGGATGTTCATCCGCGCAGATGCGCGGGCACTTTCAGCCCGAGCCGTACCGGAATATCCCACTCCTCGCGCACGCGGCGGTATTCGGTAAACCCGGCGGCGAGATAGGCGGGCAGCGCGCGCGGATGGTCGGCCGAGCAGGTATTCACCGTCATCCCCGCCAGCCCGGCGGCGCCACGGAACACCGAATCCACCGCCGCGTCGAGGAATTTGCGCCCCAGCCCGTGCCCGACAAAACCCGGCTTCAGCCCGAAATAGTTGAGATTGACGAAGGGCCAATACCCGGCATCGGTCTCGAAAAACCCGGCCTCCTCGCCATTGACGCGCAGCACATAGGTGCTCACCTGCGGGCTGGCCAAATGCCGCGCCAGCATGTCATCGGGCATCATCCGGCGCATCCACCACAGCCACGGCCCGCCGACATCGTTATACAACGCGCGGTATTGCGCCACGGAAAGCCGCTCGCGCGTCAGCGTCACCCCTGGCGGCAAAATGGCCGGCGGGCGCTCGGGCGCGCGCAGCATGCGCAGGAACACCACGGTCACCACCGCGCGCTCCGTCGCCTCGCCCGGCAATGGGCGGGCGTAGGACAACACGTCGTCCATCAATCGTCCAGGAAGCTGCGCAGCTTGCGGCTGCGGCTCGGGTGCTTGAGCTTGCGCAGGGCCTTGGCCTCGATTTGGCGGATACGCTCGCGGGTCACGTTGAACTGTTGGCCGACCTCTTCGAGCGTGTGGTCGGTGTTCATGCCGATGCCGAAGCGCATGCGCAGCACGCGCTCCTCGCGCGGGGTGAGCGAGGAGAGCACGCGCGTCGCCGCCTCGCGCAGATTGGCCTGCACCGCGGCGTCGAGCGGGATGATGGCGGCCTTGTCCTCGATGAAATCGCCGAGATGGCTGTCCTCCTCGTCGCCGATCGGGGTCTCCAGCGAGATCGGCTCCTTGGCGATCTTCAGCACCTTGCGCACCTTCTCCAGCGGCATGCCGAGCTTCTCCGCCAGTTCCTCCGGCGTCGGCTCGCGGCCGATCTCGTGCAGCATTTGGCGGCTGGTGCGGACCAGCTTGTTGATCGTCTCGATCATATGCACCGGGATGCGGATGGTGCGGGCCTGATCGGCGATCGAGCGGGTGATCGCCTGGCGGATCCACCAGGTGGCGTAGGTCGAGAATTTATAGCCGCGGCGGTATTCAAACTTATCCACCGCCTTCATCAGGCCGATATTGCCCTCCTGGATCAGGTCCAGGAATTGCAGGCCGCGATTGGTGTATTTTTTGGCGATGGAGATCACCAGGCGCAGATTGGCCTCGATCATCTCCTTCTTGGCGCGGGTGCTGTCACGCTCGCCGCGCGAGACGGTGGTGTAAACCCGGCGGAATTCCTCGATCGGCAGCCCGGCCTCAGCCGCGACCTTGCCGATCTGCGCGCGCAGCTCATTGGCTTGGCCCTCGTGCTTCTTGGCGAACTCCCGCCAGCCCTTGCCCGGCAGCTCGGCGACATAGGCGATCCAGTTCGGGTCCATCTCGCGGCCGCGATAATGCTGCAGAAACTCGTCGCGCGTCACCTTGTTGCTCTCGGCCAGGCGCAGCAACTGGCCCTCCAGCCCGTTGAGGCGCTGGTTGAGCACCTTGAGCTGGGCCACCAGCTCCTCGATGCGGTTATTATGCAGGCGGATCTGCTCGACCTTGGCCACCAGCTCGTCGCGCAGCTTTTCATAGGTCTTCTCGGAGCGCGAGTTCACATCGCCGCCCGCGGTCAGGTTCTCCAGGCGCTTGGTCTGCAGCTTGGCCAGCTTCTCGTAGAGCTTCTCGATTTCCTCGAAATGCTGGAAGATCTCCGGCTTCAGCTTCTCCTCCAGGGCGGAGAGGGACATGCCGGCGCCTTCGCCCTCCTCGTCCTCCTCCATCTCCTCGTTAGCCTCGAAATCACCCTCGACCACCTCGCCCCCGGCCTGCATGGCCTCAAGGTCGATCACGTCACGCAGCAGCACGCGGCCATTGTTGAGCGCCTCATGCCAGGCGATGATGGCGCGGAAGGTGAGCGGGCTTTCGCAAAGCCCGCGGATCATCATGTCCCGCCCGGCCTCGATGCGCTTGGCGATGGCGATCTCACCCTCGCGCGAGAGCAGCTCCACCGAACCCATCTCGCGCAGATACATGCGCACCGGGTCGTCGGTGCGCGAGACCGCGCTCTCGGAGATGTTGCCAGCTTGTTCCTCGTCCTCGGCCAACTCCTCCTTCGGCGCGATGGCGGCCTCGGCCTCCTCGCCCTCCTCGGATTCCACCACCTGGATGCCCATCTCGTTGAGCATCGCCATGATGTCCTCGATCTGCTCCGAGGAGTTCTGCTCGGCGGGCAGAACGGCGTTGAGCTCATCAAAAGTGATGTAGCCGCGCTCCTTGCCCTTGGCGATCAGACGCTTGACGGCGGCGGACTGGGTGTCCAGCACATTGGCGTCGGCTTCGGTATCGGGGGCGGCGGTCTCGGCGGTGTTCGCAGGCTTGATTGCCATGGTCAGGCAGTACTCCGGGGGATAAGCGGCTCGTATATTTTACAACTCGACAGGTAGGCAATAAGCCCACCATTTCCAGGGTCAGGAATCGGGGATTCCCGTCTCTCCGGCACGCGCCGCGGCCAGTAATTCGTTATACTTCATCAGCCGCGCGCAGGCGGCCTGATCCTCGGGATGGGCCAGCCAGAAGGCCTGGGCCTCGTCACGCTGCGCCCGCAACATGTCGATACTGAAATCCATCAGGCTATACCAACTCCACCAAGACTGCGCGGCTTCCGCCGGGCTGGCATCCGGGGCCAGGCGATATTCCGACGCGGCTTGCGCCAACAGCGCCCGCGCCTGCCCGGCCAGGCCGAGGCTTTCCAAATGGGTTAACAGATTCTCCGAGTCAAGATGCCGGGCCTGGGCGGCGAAGCCGTGCAGGGCGTGGCGCAGCGCTTCGTCGCCGGGCGGCAACGGCACATGGGCGAAGGCTTCCTCTACATCGTGGATCAGGACCGGGTGGCGCAGCAGCGTCGCCAGCATCAGCCGCGCCCGGCGCAGATCAGCCGCCGAGGCGTCGGGCGCCGGGCGCGGCGGTAGCTTCACGGGCGGCGGCGCCAGCCGGCCCGGCTGGCCGGGGCGGAACGCTGTCTGCGGCCGGGCTTGGCGGCGCTCGCCATAATAGCGCCCGCGCAGATGCTGGCGGTATTCGCCGGCCAGGGTCTTGTCGGGGATCAGCCCGGCCAGTTCGTCCAGCCGGTGCAGAAACGCCGCGCGCCCCTCTGGCGTGTTGGGCGGACGATGCGCGGCCGTCAGCATGCCATAGAGCGCCTCGGAGAGCGGCTCCGCCTGCGCCAGCGCCGCCTGGAAGGCCGCCGCCCCGCCACGGCGGATCAGGCTGTCCGGGTCGTCCTTGGGTGGCAGGCGCAGCAGGCGCAGCGAGCGCTCGGGGCTGAGATGCGCCAGCGCCAGCTCCACCGTGCGCAGCGCCGCGCGCTGCCCGGCGGCGTCGCCGTCAAAACAGATCACCGGCTCGGGCGAGAGCTTCCAAAGTTCCTCCAGATGCTCCTCGGTCAGTGCCGTGCCCAGCGGCGCCACCGCCCCGCCAAACCCCGCCTGCGCCAGGGCGATGACATCCATATAGCCTTCCACGACGATCAGCCGCGCGCCCTTGCGCACCGCCTCGCGGGCGAAATTCAGGCCGTATAGCGCGCGGCGCTTGGCGAAGACCGCCGTTTCCGGGCCGTTGACGTATTTCGGCTGGCCATCGCCCATGATCCGGCCGCCGAAGCTGATCATCGCGCCCCGCTTGTCGCGGATCGGGAACATCACCCGCGCGAAGAACATGTCCACCGGGCCGCGCTCGGCCTGCTTCATCAGCCCAGCCTCGATCAGCTGGTCGGGTTTGATGTTCTGCCCGCGCAAGGCGGCCGCCAGCGCGCCCCGCCCCTCGCCGGACCAGCCAAGGCCGAATTTGCGGATGGTGTCGTCGCTCAGCCCGCGCCCGCGCAGATACTCCAGCGCCGCCCGCCCCTCGGGGCCGGAGAGCCAGAGCTGGTATTGCCGTGCCGCCGCCTCCAGCACCTCGGAGAGCCCGGCCCGGCGCTGCTCGGCCTCGGCCGCCTGCGGCGTCGGCTTTGGCACCTCCAGCCCCGCCTGCCGGGCGAGCTCTTCCACCGTCTCCATGAACCCGGCGCCGGTGCTCTTCATCACGAAGGTGATGACATCGCCATGCGCGCCGCAGCCGAAGCAGTGGTAATGGTCGTCATATACATAGAAGGACGGCGTCTTTTCCCCATGGAAGGGGCAACAGCCCTTCCAGTCCCGGCTGGAGCGGGTGAGCTTGACCGTGCGCCCGATCACCGTGCGGATCGGGACGCGCGCGCGCAGCTCGTCGAGGAAATTCGCCGGTAGCGCCAAGGCTCAGCCCGCCAGCGCCGTCTTCACCGCGGCCGAGGCCACGGCCATGTCGAGCGCCGCGCCATGCTTGGCCTTCAGCGCGCCCACCACCTTGCCCATATCCTTCACCGAGGCCGCGCCGGTGGCGGCGATCGCCTCCTTCACGGCCGCCTCCAGCGCCTCGCCTTCCAGCGTCTGCGGCAGGAATTCGGAGATCACGGCGATCTCCTGCTCCTCCTTGGCGGCCAGTTCCTCGCGCCCGCCCTGGCGGTAGAGCGTCACCGAATCCCGGCGCGACTTAATCATCGAGCGCAGCATGGCGAGGATTTCGTCGTCCGCGACCTGCTCCACCCCCTTGGGCCGGGCGGCGATGTCGGTATCCTTCAGCTTCGCCTGGATCATGCGCAGGGCGGAGGTCCGCTCCGCGTCGCGGGCCAGCATGGAGGCCTTCACGGCGGCGGTCAGGGTTTCACGAATGCTCATCTCTACTACTCTCCGGAAAAAATTTCCGGCCTCACCGAAGGTCGTTGAGGCCGGAGGGAAAATCCGCTATCTATAATATATGCAAATGCCCATCGATGAAATCCTCCGCCGCCTGGGTGGCTCGGACGCCGCCGCAACCCTCACCGGCGTCTCCGCCGAAGCCGTGCGCAAATGGCGCAGCGCCGGGGCCATTCCGCCCCGCCACTGGCCCGCGATCATGGCCGCCACCGGGCTGAGCCTGGAGGATTTCTCCGCCCCCGCCGAGAGCGAGGTGCCGCCCGGCGCCACCGCCGCGCTGGTGCTGGCCGATGGCAGCGTGTTCTGGGGCCGTGGCTTTGGCGCGCACGGGGTCAGCCTGCCCTCCGAGCTGTGCTTCAACACCGGCCTCACCGGCTATCAGGAGACGCTGACCGACCCCTCCTATGCCGGGCAGATCATCACCTTCACCTTCCCGCATATCGGCAATGTCGGCACCAATGGCGAGGATATGGAGGCCGCGCGCATCTTCGCCCGCGGGCTGGTGGTGAAGGAGGATTTCACCGCGCCGTCCAATTACCGCGCCACCGCCGATCTCGGCGCCTGGCTGCGCCAGATGGGCATTCCCGGCATCGCCGGGGTGGATACGCGCGCGCTCACCCTGCGCATCCGCGATCTCGGCGCCCCCAATGCCGTGCTGGCCTTCCCCGAGGACGGCCGGTTCGACCTGAAATCCCTCGCCGCCACCGCCGCCGCCTGGAGCGGGCTGGAGGGGCTGGACTTGGCCAAGGACGTCTCCTGCACGCAAAGCTATGAGTGGACCGGCGGCACCTGGAGCTGGGAGCATGGCTATTCGACGCCGGAGACGGTGAAAAAAATCGTCGCCGTGGATTACGGCGCCAAGCGCAACATCCTGCGCAGCCTGGCCTCGGCCGGGTGCAAGGTGACGGTGGTGCCCGCCACCGCCAGCGCCGAGGATATTCTGCGCCACAAGCCCGACGGCGTGTTCCTCTCCAACGGCCCCGGCGACCCGGCGGCGACAGCGGTGTATGCCGTGCCCGCCATCCAGGGCGTGATGGCGGCGGGCGTGCCGATTTTCGGCATCTGCCTCGGCCACCAGCTTCTGGCCACGGCGCTGGGCGGCAAGACCTACAAGCTGGAGCGCGGGCATCGGGGCGCCAACCAGCCGGTGAAGGACCTGACCACTGGCAAGGTCGAGATCACCTCGCAGAACCACGGCTTCGCGGTGGATGAAAATTCGCTGCCCGCGGGTGTCGAGGTCACGCATGTCTCGCTGTTCGACGGCTCGAACGAAGGCATCGCCTGCAAGGCCAAGCGCGTATTCTCGGTGCAATACCACCCCGAGGCCAGCCCCGGCCCGTCCGACAGCGCCTATCTGTTCACACGCTTCGTTGAGATGCTGGGTTGATCGATTTGTCCTCTCTGCGCCGCGCCTTGGCCACGCTCGATGAAGCGCTGGCGGCGCTTGCGCGCGCGCCGGAGGACAAATTCATCCGCGACGCCTGTATCCAGCGTTTCGAGTATTCCTACGAGCTCGCCTACAAAACCCTGCGCCGCCATTTGGAGGCGACGGAGCCGCACAGCGTGGCGGAGCTGTCTTTTCCGCAGCTCATCCGGCTTGGCTATGATCGCAGCTTGCTGGCTGAAAGCTGGGACGTCTGGGCGGATTTCCGCGACGCCCGCAACGCCACAAGCCGCGCCTATAACGAAGACAGGGCCCTCGCCGTGATCGCGAAACTTCCCGGCTTTGCCAAGGCTGCTGTCTTTCTGGCCACGCAAATCGAGGCGCGGCAATCGTGATCCAGGCGGATCCAAAAGAGCTGGCTCTGGCGCGGGATATTTTGCGCGCCCATCTGCCCGGCGCCAAAATCTGGGCCTTCGGCTCACGTGCCAAAGGCGGCGCGCGGCGCGGTTCAGACCTCGACCTCGCGATTGACGCGGGCGCGCCTCTGTCCTCCTCCGCCAAGGCGCAGCTGGCCGCGGCACTGGACGAGGCGGCGCTGCCGTTCAACGTCGATCTTGTAGATCTGCACAACATTTCCGATGAATTCCGCGCGCTCATCGACGCGCATAAAATCCCGTTTCCCGGCTTCGAATAAGGACACCCCATGCCCAAACGCACAGACATCAAGAGCATCATGATCATCGGCGCCGGGCCGATCGTCATCGGCCAGGCCTGCGAGTTCGACTATTCCGGCGCCCAGGCCTGCAAGGCGCTGCGCGAGGAGGGCTACCGCGTCATTCTCGTCAACTCCAACCCGGCGACGATCATGACCGATCCGTCGCTGGCGGATGCGACCTATATCGAGCCGATCACCCCGGAGATGGTCGAGAAGATCATCATCAAGGAGAAGCCGGACGCGCTGCTGCCGACCATGGGCGGGCAAACGGCACTGAACACGGCGATGGCGCTGGCGAAATCCGGCACGCTGGACAAACACGGGGTGGAGTTGATCGGCGCCAAGGCCGAGGTGATCGACCGCGCCGAGGACCGGCTGAAATTCCGCGACGCGATGGCCGAGATCGGCGTGATGGGCCCGCGCTCGGCGATCGCGCATAACCGCGAGGAAGCCACGGCGGCGCTGGAGCTTGTCGGCCTGCCCGCCGTCATCCGCCCCAGCTTCACGCTCGGCGGCACGGGCGGCGGCATCGCCTATAACCGCGAGGAATTCTTCGAGATCTGCCTGGGCGGCATCGAGGCCTCGCCCACCAACGAGGTGCTGGTCGAAGAATCGGTGCTCGGCTGGAAAGAGTATGAATTCGAGGTGGTCCGCGATTCCGCTGACAACTGCATCATCGTCTGCTCCATCGAGAATATCGACCCGATGGGCGTGCACACCGGCGACAGCGTGACCGTGGCCCCGGCGCTGACGCTCACCGACAAAGAATTCCAGATCATGCGCGACGCCTCCATCGCGTGTCTGCGCCGCATCGGCGTGGATACTGGCGGCTCCAACGTGCAGTTCGGCATCAATCCGGTGGATGGCCGCTTGGTCGTGATCGAGATGAACCCGCGCGTGTCGCGCTCCTCGGCGCTCGCCTCCAAGGCCACCGGCTTCCCGATCGCGAAGATCGCGGCCAAGCTCGCCGTCGGCTACACGCTGGACGAGTTGCAGAACGACATCACCAAATCCACCCCCGCCTCCTTCGAGCCGGTGATCGATTACGTGGTGATCAAGATCCCGCGCTTCACCTTCGAGAAATTCCCCGGCACCCCGGCGCTGCTGAGCACCTCGATGAAATCGGTGGGCGAGGCGATGGCGATCGGCCGCAACTTCGCCGAGGCGCTGCAAAAGGGCTTGCGCTCGCTGGAGACAGGGCTCTCCGGCCTCGATGAAATCCCCCCGCCGGGCGATGGCACGGCGGATGCGTTCCGCGCCGCCCTCTCCACCCCGCGCCCTGACCGTCTGCTGATTGCCGCGCAGGCTCTGCGCGCCGGGCTGACGGTTGAGGAAATCCACGCCACCTGCAAGTTCGACCCCTGGTATCTGCGCCAGATGCAGGACATCATCGAGGCCGAGCGCGAGGTGAAGACGCATGGCCTGCCGCGCGACGCGCACGGGCTGCGCCGCCTCAAGGCGATGGGCTTCGCCGATAAGCGCCTCGCGGAGCTGACCGGGCAGAAGGAAAGCGCCGTGACCGCCGCGCGGCTCAAGCTCGGCGTCACGCCGGTGTATAAGCGCATCGACACCTGCGCCGGCGAATTCGCCTCCGCCACCTCGTATATGTATTCCACTTACGAAGGCGCCTATGGCCAGCCGCTGGACGAGGCGGATGTGTCCGACCGCCAGAAGGTCGTCATTCTCGGCGGCGGGCCGAACCGCATCGGCCAGGGCATCGAGTTCGATTATTGCTGCGTCCATGCCGCCTATGCGCTGCGTGATGCCGGGTATGAGACCATCATGGTCAACTGCAACCCGGAGACCGTCTCCACCGATTACGACACCTCCGACCGGCTCTATTTCGAGCCGCTCTTCGCCGAGGACGTGATCTCGCTGCTGAAGAAGGAGCAGGAGAAAGGCACGCTGCTCGGCTGCATCGTGCAATATGGCGGGCAGACGCCGCTCAAGCTCTCCCTGGCGCTGGAGGCGGCGGACATCCCCATCCTCGGCACCTCGGCCGACGCCATCGACGTCGCGGAAGACCGCGAGCGCTTCCAGGCCCTGCTCAAGCGCCTCGGGTTGCGCCAGCCGGATAACGGCATCGCCCGCTCCGCCGAACAGGCCGAGGCGATCGCCGAGCGCATCGGCTACCCGGTCATCATCCGCCCGTCTTACGTGCTGGGCGGACGCGCGATGGAGATCGTGTATGACCGCGCCGGGCTGACCCGCTACATCCGTGAGGCCGTGCGCGTCTCCGGCGACAACCCGGTGCTGATCGACCGCTACCTCAACGAGGCGAGCGAGGTCGATGTGGACTGCATCTGCGACGGCGAGACCGTTTATGTCGCCGGGGTGATGGAGCATATCGAGGAAGCCGGCATCCATTCCGGCGATTCCGCCTGCTCCATCCCGCCCTATTCGCTCTCCCCCGCCATCGTGGCCGAGCTGCGCGCCGAGACCGTGGCCATGGCCAAGGCGCTCGGCGTGGTCGGGCTGATGAACGTGCAATACGCCATCCAGAACGACACCATCTACGTGCTTGAGGTGAACCCGCGCGCCTCGCGCACCGTGCCTTTCGTCGCCAAGGCGACTGGCGTGCCGGTGGCCAAGCTGGGCGCGCTGGTCATGGCCGGGGCGAAGCTCGCCAGCTTCAAGCTCGATGATTCCGTTTCCCTCCCGCATGTCGCGGTGAAGGAGGCGGTGTTCCCCTTCGCGCGCTTCCCGAACGTGGACACGCTGCTCGGGCCTGAAATGAAATCGACCGGCGAGGTGATGGGGCTGGACACGAATTTCGCCCGCGCCTTCGCCAAGGCGCAGGCGGGCGCAGGCGTCTCGCTGCCGCTCAAGGGCACGGCCTTCGTCTCGGTGAAGGACAGCGACAAGGCGGCCATCGTGCCGGTGGCGCGGCGGCTGGCGGAGTTGGGCTTCTCCATCATGGCCACCTCGGGCACCGCCAAATGCATCGCCGAGGCCGGGATTCCGGTGAAGCGCGTGAACAAAGTGCTGGAAGGCCGCCCGCATTGCGTGGACGCCATCCGCTCGGGCGAGATCCAGCTGGTGATCAACACCGCGCATGGCGCGCAATCAGTGGCCGACAGCTTCGACATCCGCCGCTCGGCGCTGACTCATGGTGTCCCCAATTTCACCACCATCGCCGCCGCCCGGGCCACCGCCCATGCCATCGCGGCGATGATCGCGGGTACTCTTGAAGTCGCGCCGCTTCAGTCGTACTTTGCCAAGCCTTTCTAAGGCCCTGCCGGCTTAACCGCCGGCAGGGTTTCCCCTGTTTACCCCCAAGCCCATCGGGGGCCTCGGCCCTTGAGGAGAAAAAGTGCAGAAATTCCCCATGACCGCGGCTGGTCTCGCGGCACTCGAAGATGAATTGCGGCACCTGAAGGCGGTGGAGCGCCCGGCGATCATCCGTGCCATCGCCGAGGCCCGCGCCCATGGCGATCTCTCGGAAAACGCCGAGTACCACGCCGCGCGTGAACGCCAATCCTTCATCGAGGGGCGAATTTCCGAGCTGGAGGAGATTACCTCGGCGGCCGAAGTCATCGACCCTGCGAGCCTTTCGGGCGACACGGTGAAGTTCGGCGCCACCATTTTGCTGGTGGACGAGGACACGGAGCTGGAGGTCACCTACCAGATCGTCGGCATGCATGAGGCGGACATCAAGCGCGCGCGCCTGTCCATCACCTCGCCGCTGGCCAAGGCGCTGATCTCCAAGCGCGTCGGCGAGACTGTCTCCGTGCCCGCCCCGGGCGGCGACAAATCCTACGAAATCCTCAAGATCACTTACGGTTAAATCATCATGATCACCTTCGACGACGTCCAGGCCGCGGCCAAGCGGATCCAGGGGGCGGTGCTGCGCACGCCTTTCCTGCGCGCGGACGGGATTTCCCGCCTGACCGGCGCGGAGGTGTATATTAAATACGACCATCTGCAGGCCACCGGCGCCTTCAAGGAGCGCGGCGCGGCCAACCGCATCGCCCTGCTGAGCCCCGAGGAGCGCAAGGCCGGGGTGGTGGCGATGTCTGCCGGCAACCATGCCCAGGCCGTGGCCCGCCACGCCCAGCTCGCTGGCATCAAGGCCAGCATCGTAATGCCCCGCCACACCCCCGCAACCAAGGTGACGCGCACCGCCGCCTGGGGCGCCAATGTGGTGCTACATGGTGAGACCCTGGCTGAAGCCGCCGCCGAGGCGCACCGGCTGGAGGAGGAGGAAGGCCTGTTCTTCTTGCACCCTTATGACGACCCCGGCGTGATCGCGGGCCAGGCCACCATGGCGCTGGAGATGTTCGAGGACCAGCCCGATCTCGATATGATCGTGCAGGCCACGGGCGGCGGCGGGCTGATCGCGGGCACCGCCGTGGTGGCGCGGCATCTGCGCCCGCAATGCGAAGTGCTGGGCGTTGAGGTCGAGAATTACGCTGCTTTCTCCCAGGCCCTGGCGGGCGAGACAATCCATGTCGGCGGCCCGACCATCGCCGAGGGCATCGCCGTGCGCGATATCGGCCAGATGCCGCTGGCGATCCTGAAGGCGCTGAACGTGCCGGTGATGGTGGTGGCCGAATACGCCATCGAGCGCGCCATCGCCACCTTCGTTGAAAGCGCCAAGCAGGTGACGGAAGGCGCAGGCGCGGCCGGACTGGCGGCGCTGCTCTCCTTCCCCGAGCGGTTCAAGGGCAAGAAAATCGGCATCTCGATCTGCGGCGGCAATATCGATCTGCGCACGCTCTCCAACACGCTCATGCGCCATTTGCTGCGCGACGGCCGCATCCTGCGCCTAGTCATCGAGATGCCCGACCGCCCCGGCATGTTGGCCGAGGTGGCGACGCGCATCGGCGCGCTCGGTGGCAATATCCTGGAGGTTTCGCATCACCGCCTGTTCTCCAGCCCGCATGTGCAGGATGCGCAGTTGGAGATCATGATCGAGGCGCGCGACCCTAATCATGGCGCCGCCATCGAAGCCTCGCTCGCCGAGGTGTTCACGCTGAGAAGACTTTAAAAAGTTTTTTTGGGTGCAGCTTTTTGAAAAGCCGCACCCAAAACGTTTATAACTTATCCGCGCCGCCTGCCCAGCTCGGAGATGATTCCGTGCAGGGTGTTCAGCTCCTGGCGCGTCACCTCGCCGCGCGTGAAGAAATGCCGCAGATTGCGGACCATGCCCGGCCGCTTCTGCTCATTGCGTAAAAACCCGCTCTCATCGCAGGCGCGCACCAGATGCGCCATGAAATTGTCTAGCTCGCCCTTGGTCGCGGGCGCGGTTTCGTTCACCTGCAACTCGCGCGGCGGCTGTTCGGGCATGCGCGCCAGCCACCATTCATAGCCGAACACCATCACCGCCTGCGCCAGATTGAGCGACATGAAATCCGGGTTGAGATCGTAACGGATTAGGCTGTCCGCATTGGCGATGTCGTCATTGTCAAGCCCGGTGCGCTCCGGCCCAAACAACACGCCGGTTTTCAAACCCCGCTGCCCCGCGGCCACGATTTCCACAGCACCGCCACGCGCGGTGAGCACTGGTTTGATGATATGGCGCGGACGCGGACAGGTGGCGAACACGCGGTGCAGATCGGCCACCGCCTCGGCCACCGTGCCGAAGACCTGGGCATTGTCGAGGATGCGATGCGCGCCCGAGCCGGTGATCCAGGCACGGTGCAGCGGCCAGCCATCGCGCGGCGCCACGATGCGCAGATGAAACAGCCCGCCATTGCCCATGGCCCGCGCCACCGCGCCGATATTCTCGGCCATTTGGGGCCGCACCAGAATCACCACCGGCGATGGCTCGATGGGGGCGAGTTCTGCCCCGCCACTACGCCCGGTCATTACGATTTCCGCAGTTTATAAGTGCCGCCAGGGCCATCCTCCACGGCATAGCCCAGCGCCGAGATCGCCTCGCGCAGCCTATCGGATTCAGCGAAATCCTTGCGCTTGCGCGCCGCGACCCGCTGTGCCGCCAGCGCGTTCACCTCGGCGGGAATCTCTCCGGCGAACCACTCCTCCGGCGTCACGTTCAACAATCCCATCACCTGCCCCGCCGCACGCAGCGCCGCAGCGGCATTGGCATCGCCAGCCAGCGCGGCATCGGCCAGGCCGTGCATGCCCGCCAGCGCGCCGGGGGTGTTGAGGTCATCGAGCAGCGGCTCCAGCACGCAATCGGGCGTCTGCTGCGCCGCCGCCACGCCGGGGTGCCGCTCCAGCGCACGGTAGAAGCGGTCCAGCTCCTTGCGCGCCTCGGCCAGCCCGGCATCGGAGAAATCCAGCGTCGAGCGATAATGCGCGCGCATCAACATCAACCGCACCGCCTCGCCGGGGGCCTTATCCAGCACGTCATGCAGGAACAGGAAATTGCCGAGCGATTTGCTCATCTTCTCGCCGTTCACCAGCAGCATCCGGTTATGCACCCAGGTCCGGGCGAAGTGCGAGCCGGGAAAGGCGCAGCATGATTGCGCGATCTCGTTCTCGTGATGCGGAAAGATCAGATCATCGCCGCCGCCATGAATGTCGAAATCCGCACCCAGATGCTTCCAGCTCATCGCCGAGCATTCGATGTGCCAGCCCGGCCGCCCGCGCCCCCACGGGCTGTCCCAGCCCGGCAGATCGGGCGTGGAGGGCTTCCACAGCACGAAATCCCCCGCATCGCGTTTATACGGCGCCACATCCACCCGCGCCCCGGCGATCAGCTCATCGGGCGTGCGGCCGGAGAATTTGCCGTAATCCGGGTCGGAAGGGACGGAGAACAGCACATGCCCATCCGCCACATAGGCATGGCCATTGGCGATCAGGCGCTGGATGATCTCGATGATCTCGCCCAGATGCTCCGTCGCGCGCGGCTCGATATCCGGCGGCAGGGCATAAAGCGCCGCCATGTCCTCGTGATACCAGCGGATCGGCCCTTCCGTGACCTGCTCGATCGGCAGGCCGCGCTCCTTGGCGCGGGCGTTGATCTTGTCGTCAATGTCCGTGATGTTGCGTACGTAGGTGACGCGCGGATATAGCCGCCGCAGCAGGCGGATCAGCACGTCGAAAATCATCACATTGCGCGCATTGCCGATATGCGCCCGGTCATACACGGTGGGCCCGCACAGATAGGCCCGCACATTGGTGGGATCGAGCGGGGTGAAGACCTCCTTGGTCCGGGTCCGGGTATTGTAGAGCGTCAACTGGGTCATGGCGGCTCTTTTGGCCTGTTTGAGGGGTAAATCAAGCCATGTTGCAATTTTCCGCCGCCACGGCCCAAATACCCGCATGCAAAAGATTCTCGACACCGTAGACGCCCAGCTCGACAACTCTCTGGCGCGGCTGTTCGCCTTCCTGCGCATCCCCAGCATCAGCGCCCAGCCCGCGCACCAGGGCGATTGCCGCAAGGCCGCCGAATGGGCGCGCGATCTGCTAGCGGAGATGGGCTTCGCCGCGCGGCTGAGCGAGACCTCAGGCCTGCCGGGCGTGATCGCCACCCATCACGGCGCCGGGCCGGAGGCCCCGCATGTGCTGTTCTACGGCCATTACGACGTGCAGCCCGCCGACCCGCTGGAATTGTGGAATTCCGCCCCGTTCGACCCGCAGCTGGTGGACGGCCCGCGCGGCAAGCGCATCGTCGCCCGCGGCGCGGTGGACGATAAGGGCCAGGTGATCAGCTTCCTCGAAGCCGTGCGCGCGCATCTGGCGGTGAATGGCAGGTTGCCGGCGCGCCTTACCGTGCTGCTGGAGGGCGAGGAGGAAAACGGCAGCCCTTCGCTGGCCGAACTGCTGAACAATGAGCGCGCGGCCCTGGCGGCTGATTTCGTTTACGTCGCCGACACGAATATGTGGAATTTCACCACCCCGGCCATCACCACCTCGCTGCGCGGGCTGGCGGCGATCGATGTCCGGCTGCACGGGCCCAAGCGCGACCTGCATTCCGGCTTGTTCGGCGGCATCGCCCTCAACCCGATCCAGGCGCTGGTCGATATCCTTGGCCAGCTCAAGGATGCACAAGGCCGCATCCAGATCGCCGGCTTTTATGACGGCATCGCCCCGGTCTCCGCCGCGCAGGCCGAGAATTGGGCCGGGCTGGGGTTCGATCCGGCCGCGTTCCTCGGCGATGTCGGCCTCTCAGCCCCGGCGGGCGAGGCTGATCAGCTCCCCCTGGCGCAGCTCTGGGCACGGCCGACGGCGGAGCTGAACGGCATTTATGGCGGTTATCAGGGCGAGGGCAGCAAAACGGTCATCCCCGCCCATGCCACGGCCAAACTCACCTTCCGCCTCGTCGCCGGGCAGGACCCGCAGAAGGTGCTGGAGAATTTCGAATATTTCGTGACGAGCCGGCTGCCCCCGGATGCGCGGGTGGAGTTCACCCGTGGCGGTGCCGCGCCGGGCTTCAGCCTGAGCCCGGACGCCCCGTTCCTGCGTGCGGCCCAGGCGGCGCTGGCCGCCGAATTCGGCAAGCCGGCGGCGCTGGCCGGGTGCGGCGCGTCGATCCCGGTGGTGGAGGCGTTCAAGACACATCTGGGGCTGGATACGCTGCTCGCCGGGTTCGGGCTGGATGACGATTGCATCCACTCCCCCAACGAGAAATTCGAACTGGCCTGCTTCCACCGCGGCACCCGCGCCCATGCGCGCATGCTCGCGGCCTTCGCCGGCCAGCTATAAGCGGAGCGCGTCCTCGATCATCTCCACGCCGCCCGCCGCGATCAGCGCCACGTCGAACCGCGTCTCCTCGCGCGCCCAATCCGGGTGCAGCGCCAGCGCCAATTCGGCGGCGGCCAATAGACGCGCCTGCTGGCGGGCGGAGACAGCATAAGCCGCCTCGGTGAAACTCGCCCGCGCCTTCACCTCAACAAACAACAAGCGCCCGGCATTAGCGGCGACGAGATCGATCTCCCCGGCCTTCGTCCGCAGCCGCCGTGCCAGGATTTGGTAGCCCTTTGCCACCAGGCGCTCAGCGACCAGATCCTCGGCGCCGCACCCCAGCGCCTGGGCCGCCCGGCGACGCGCGAGCCCCTTAACCGGAGATAGATTCGGAGCCAGCGGCGCGGATCTCATACCCCGATCTTTCATCAAAAATTCGTTAAAATGTTGCTACCGCCATGCGCCGCGCGGCTGCCCGGCAAATTCCTCGGCCAGGGCCAGCCCCAGCGCCAGCAGCACCGGCCCCAGGAAGATCCCCAGCGCGCCGAAGGTGATCGCGCCGCCGAGCACGCCGATCAGCGTCACCGCGTAAGAGAGCGAGGCGCCGCGCGCGATCAGCCAGGGGCGCAGGATCGAATCCGCCCCGCCGACCACGATGAAGCAATAAGCCGCGAGCAGCAGCGCGACCAGCGGATGCCCAACGCCCAGCAGGTAGAGGCTGAGCGGCACATAAACCACCACCGCCCCCGCCGGCACGATCGAGATCAGCCCCGCCAGCGCCGCCAGCAGCAAGGGTTGCGGGGCGCGCGCCACCTCGAACCCCACCGCATACAGCACACCCTGGAACAGCGCCGTACCGACGATGCCAAACACCACGCCGCGCACCGTTCCCGCCACCAGGGTCAGCAACTCATCGGTCCGGCTCTCATTGATCAACCGCACCAGCAGCAGCCGGATGCGCGACACGATGGCCTCGCCCGAGAGAAAGAATAGATACGCGAAGCACAGCGCCACCACGGTGCCAACCAGCCCATGCGTCGCGCGCAGCACCAGCTTTAGCCCCGAATGCGCGAGCGTGCCCAGGACTGGCTGCAGCGTGCTCGCCGCGCCGCCCAGATCATCGGCCGAGTTGTTCCAGAAATCCGTCAGCAGCCCGCCGATGAGCGGGATGTGCTGGAAGAATGCCGGCGCCGGCGGCAGCCCGTTCTGGATCACCGCCTGCACCCAATGCTCGCTCTGCCGCACCTCGCGCGCCGCCAGCAGGGCCAGATGCACCAGCGGCACCAGCACCATCAGCGCCACCACCAGCGTGATCACGAATGCCGCGATGCCGGGCCGCACGAAACGGCAAAACCAAGCATATAGCGGCCATAAACAGTAAACGAGGATCCCCGCCCACAGCATCGCCGGCACAAAGGGCAGCAGGATGAGCAGGCAGCCAAGGCCAAGCGCGATCGCCAGGGTAAGCAGGATGATCCTGTCAGCTCTCATGCGCGGTTGATGCACGAGCCTCAGGCGCCCCGCAAGCCCGGCACCTCTGGGACAATTCTCACCCGCCGGAGACGGCTCGCCTTTACGCGACATTCCGGCATGTATGATTTTCATTTGTAAATTGGACGGATTTCTGAGAAATTGTCCCGAAATATGGATTTCCCCGCGGCTAACCGCCGCGCCAGCAAGGATGACGAGGATGCGCTTTAACGAAATCGGCCAGCAATTGCGCGCCTACCGCATGGAGTCGGGCCTCAAGGCGGAGGAGATTTCGGCCCGGCTCGGCGTCTCCCGCGCCGCCCTCTACCGGTATGAAAAGGGCGAGGTGATCAAGCTCGACACCGTGAACCGCCTGGCGGAGCTGCTAAAGATCTCGCCGCTCACCCTGCTCGGCATCGGCGTCGAATATTACAGCAAGCCTGTCGGCTACGCCGAGCGCCTGCGCCAGATCGAGGAAACCTCCGACCAGATCCTGCAGGTGCATGGGCCGCTTTGTTATCTCATCACCTCCGAGCATTACGACGCCCTGATGGCGCAGATGCTGGAGGAACACGCCGACGCCATGGGCGCCGACCGCATGGCCGCGCGCGCCAGCGCCGAGCAGCTGATGAACGTGATGATCGCGCGCAAGCAGATGTATGCATCGCGCAAGCCCTCGATCATCGCCATCCTCACCGCTGCGGCGATTCAGAAATTCCTGGCCGACGGCATCTGCCCCCAGGCCAAGGTGAGCGACCGGCTGCGCGTCGCCGCGCGCGAGATGGCGCTGCGCGAGATCGAGACGATGGCCAATCTGATGGAGAGCGAGCCGATCGGCCTGCAACTCGGGCTGATGGCCGAGGGCGAGCCCAATGGCGCCTTCACCCTGCTGCGCGCGCGCGACCGCGCCACCCTGGCGATCAACCCCTTCCCGGCTGACGCTCTACCTAGCGCGCAATCGGGCGTGGCCATGATCACCAATGCCGAAGACGCCGTGGCCGCGCATCAGCGCGTCGCCGAACTCGCCTGGCGCGAGGCGGTGAAGGGCGCGGCGGCGGCCGAGCGCCTGCGCGCCCTGGTCGCGGCGGCGCGCGGGTGACGCCCCTCATCACCCCGGCGGCGCTGAAAAAGCTGCTCGGCCGGCCGGGCGTGGTGGTGCTGGACGCCACCTATTACCTGCCGAACGAGGCCGAGAACGCGCGCAGCATCTTCGCCACCATGCATATCCCCGGCGCGCGCTTCTTCGATCTCGACGAGGTCTGCGACCACAGCTCCGGCCTGCCGCACATGCTGCCGATCCCCGGCGAGTTCGCCGCGGCGATGGAAAAACTGGGCGTCAGCTCCGGCAGCCGGGTGGTGGTATACGACCAGCGTGGCATCTTCTCCGCCCCGCGCCTGTGGTGGATGTTCCGCGTGTTTGGCCATGACAAGGTGCAGGTGCTCAATGGCGGGCTGCCGGCCTGGATGGCGGCGGGCGGCGTGGTGGCGCATGGCGAGCCGGAAGCCCCCGCGTCGGGCCATTTCACCGCCCGCTATCGCGCCGGAATGGTGCGGGCGCTGGACGACATGAAACGCAATCTGCTCACGCGCGAGGAACTGGTGCTGGACGCCCGCTCCGCCGCGCGCTTCGCCGCCGCCGTGCCCGAGCCGCGCGCGGGGATGCGCGGCGGGCACATCCCCGGCTCGCTCTCCCTGCCCTTCGCCGCCCTGCTGCGCGACGGCAAATTCCTGCCTCCCGCCAAGCTCCGCGGCATCTTCGCCGGGCTCGGCATCACCGCTGCCAGCCAGCCCGTCGCCTCCTGCGGCTCGGGCGTCACCGCCTGCGTGCTGGCGCTGGGGCTGACCCTGGCGGGCTTGCCCGAGGCCGCGATTTATGATGGCTCTTGGGCTGAATGGGGATCGCGCGACGATACCCCGGTCGAGGTATAAATGGTCAGAAAGATCGAAACCGCGCTGGCACAGGCCGGGCGCAAGCCGGTGAAATCCTACGGCTTCGTCAACCCCAAGCTGGTGCGCGGCTCCACCGTGCTCTACCCGGACATGGCGGCCAAGCGCGCCACCGGCCCGCGTGTGCTGGAGCCGGTCGAGATCTACGGCCTCTACGGCAATGAGACGCATTTCGCGCTTGAGGCCGCGATCGCCGAGATCGAGGGCGGCCTCCATACCCAGGTCACCGGCTCGGGGCTGTCGGCCATCACCGTGCCGCTGCTCGCCTATCTCAAGGCCGGGGATCATCTGCTGGTGCCCGATTCGGTGTACGGCCCCACCCGCTCCTTCTGCGACGGCACGTTGCGCCGCTACGGCGTTGAGACCAGCTATTACGACCCGATGCTCACGCCCCCGGCCCTCGCGCCGATGTTCCGCCCCAACACCCGCGTGCTATTCACCGAGAGCCCCGGCAGCCATACCTTCGAGGTGCAGGACATCCCGGCCCTGGCCAAACTCGCCCATACCCGCGGCGCCAAGGTGTTTCTCGATAACACCTGGGGCATTCACCACTTCCAGCCCTTCAGTCACGGCGTCGATGTCTCCATCCAGGCGCTGACCAAATATCCTGGCGGGCATTCCGACATCATCCTCGGCGCGGTGACGGTGAACAGCGAGGAGGATTGGCGCTGGCTGCGCCTGGGCGCGCTGGAGCTGGGCAATTACGCCAGCCCCGATGATTGCTGGCTGGCCCTGCGCGGGCTGCGCACGCTGCATGTGCGGCTCAAGGCGCAAGAGGCGGCGGGGTTGCGCGTGGCCGCGTGGTTCGCTGCCCGCCCCGAGGTGGCGCGCGTGCTGCACCCGGCGCTGCCTTCCTGCCCTGGGCATGAGATCTTCCGGCGCGACTTCACCGGCGCCAGCGGGCTGTTTGGCGTCGTCTTCCAGCCGCGCTTCACGCCCGAGGACGTGGTGCGCATGGTCGATGCCCTGCAGCATTTCGGCATCGGCGCCAGCTGGGGCGGTTATGAAAGCCTGGTGCTGCCCACCACCGGCGCCATCCGCCGCTCCGAGGGCACCGGCGTGTTCGAGGGCCCGCTCGCGCGCTTCCAGATTGGGCTGGAGAATGTGGACGACCTGATCGCCGATCTCGACCAGGGCCTCGCGGCGTTGCGGGGCGCATGAGCGCGGCCATCCCGCCCGAGCTGTCGGCGTTCCTGGGCACCATCGGGCTCGCCTTCATCATCGGGCTGGAACTGCACGCCTACCGGCGGCGCGATTCCGGCAATCTCAAGCCCGAGGCGCTGGGTTTCGGCACCACCCGTACCGTCACCCTGCTGGCCGCGCTGGGCTTCAGCCTGTGGATCATCGCGCCGGTGCTGCCCTTCTGCATCGGGCTCGGCGGGCTGAGCCTGATGCTGCTTTATGACTACCGCAAACGCCTCAAGGCCGGCGATTCCTCGCTGCTGCCGACGGTGATCGGGGTGATGGCCTATTCGCTCGGCCCGGTGGTGCTGGTGGCGCCGCTGGCGCTGCTGGCGGCGCTGGTCATCCTGATCCTACTCTCCCTGGGCGAACAGGAGCAGATCCGCCGCCTCTCCGACGCCTTCCCCGCCGAAGAAGGCGTGACGCTCGCCAAATTCTTCATCCTGGCCGGGCTCATCTACCCGCTGCTGCCCGATGCCGAGGTCCCGGATCTCGCCGGCATTACCTACACCAAAGTGTGGATGACCGTGCTGGTCATCTCCGGCATCTCTTATCTTGGTTATCTCGCGCATCGCTACGTCTTTCCCCGCGCGGGCGCGCTGCTCACGGGCATTCTGGGCGGGCTGTATTCCTCCACCGCCGCCACGGTGGTGCTGGCGCGGGCGGTGCGCGGCCTGCCCGGCGCCTCGGCTTATGCCCCCGCGGCGGTGGTGCTGGCCACGGCCATGATGTATGCCCGCCTGCTCGCCGTGATCGTGCTGCTTGGCCATCTCGACGCCGCCCTCGCCCTCGCCCTGCCCTTCGGCCTGCTGTTCGCGGCCTCGGTGCTGGTGGGGCTGCTGCTCGCCTGGCGGGCCAATGGCGGGACCACACTCGCGCATCAGACCGTCAGCGCCAACCCGCTCGATCTTCAGGTTGCCTTCCTGTTCGCCGTCCTGTTCCTGTTTTTCGCGGCGGTGACCAATTTCGTCACCCAGCATTTCGGCGCCTCCGGCCTGCATGCACTCAGCTTCGCGGTTGGATTTTCCGATATCGACCCGTTCATCTTCTCGTTGCTCGACGGCAAGTTTCAGGTTGGCCAACCGGCCGTAGTGGCGGCGGTGCTGATCGCCAGCGCCAGCAACAACCTGCTCAAAGCCGGCTACGCGCTGGGTTTCTCGCGCAGCCGCCGCATGCTGCCCGCCGCCGCCTGGCTGACGGTCACGGCCCTGCTCACCCTGGCCTGGGCGCTGGTCTGACCCGCCTGTCAGGTGGCAAGATTTTTCATGCCGGACCGGAATTGGCGCTGGCAACCCCCCAAAAGCCGCACTATAGTTCGTTCATAACAATAATATTTTCGCCCGCCACGGCTGCCGCGCACGGGCGATATGGACGACGCAGCAAAGGGGAAGACAGATGAACGCAGTTCCAAGTGCCGGCGATTCCACCCTCCTCACCACGAGCGGCCCCGCCGCCCGCCGCGAATTCGAGATCCGGCAGATCCATTTCAACGATCTGTGGGAGGCGCTGCGCCTCGGCATCGCCGATTGGCGGGCCTGCCGCACCGAGGTGATGGTGCTGGCCGTGCTGCTGCCGGTGGCGGCGATCATGCTCGGCGCCGTCACCGCCGCACCCAATCTGCTGCCCTTCCTGTTCCCGGTCTGCGCGGGCCTGGCGCTGCTCGGGCCGATGGTCACGCTCTGGTTCGTCGCGCTCTCGCGCGAGCGCGAGCGCAGCGGCGTCGCCTCGGCCGAGCAGGCCGCCGCGGTGTTCGACTCCTCGCGCCTCAACACCATCCAGTCGCTCGGCCTGCTCTGCATCGTGCTGTTTCTGGCCTGGCTGGCGGTGGCGGGCGTGGTTTACACACACACGCTCGGGCAAACCGGCCCGGCCCGCGGGCTGGAATTCTTCGTCCGCGTGTTCACCACCGCAGCGGGATGGGAGATGATCGTGCTCGGCTACCTCACCGGCGCCGCCTTCGCCCTGGTGACCCTGTGCATCGGCCTCGTGTCCTTTCCCCTGGCGCTGGACCAGGACGTGAGCACCTGGCAGGCGATCACTGTCTCCGCCCGCGCCGTGATCCGCAACCCGGTGGTGGTGCTGGCCTGGGGCTTCGTGGTGGCCACGCTGATGGCGGCGGGCACCGTGCCGGCGCTTCTCGGGTTGTCGGTGGTGATGCCCGTGCTGGGTCACGCGACTTGGCACATCTACCGCCGCCTGGTCGCATAACGCGCACGCTCGTTTTTATATAAGTCGCTTGTCACGCCCCGGGGAGGCCCGCCACCCCGGGGTTTTGCCATGCCCGTCACGCTATTGCGCGGCGCGAAAAATCATCTTATCCCCGGCCCGGCTATGGTCCGAGCAGCCTGTATGAAAAACAAAAAGAGTTGCCAATGGCCGAGCGGGGGAAGTGGTTTCTGGTGAGTGCATTATCCCGGGTGATCGATCTGGGGGAGGATAAGTAATTGAGACACTGGCGACAACTCGGCTTATTGGCCCCGCTGGCACTAGCCGGCTGCTCGACGGATAATATCCGTCTGTTCCACCCCGACGGCGTAATGGGTGGGCTGGAGTTCCACTACACGCTGTGGATCACCGGCATCATGCTGCTCATCATCGTGCCAACGCTGCTGATGACGATCATTTTCCCGCTGCGCTACCATCACACGCGCAACGCCAAGTACACACCGGACTGGCATTTCTCCGCCCCCATCGAGATCCTGGCCTGGGTGATCCCGCTCGGCATGGTGGTGGTGCTAGCCTATATGTCCGTCTCCGCCATTTACCGCATCGACCCCTGGACCGCGCCGGCCCTGGCCAGCGCCCCCGGCGCCGCGCAGCCGCCGATCAACGTGCAGGTCATCACCACCGACTGGCAGTGGGTGTTCATCTACCCCGACCAGAAGATCGCCACGATCGACGATCTGGTGGTGCCCGCCGGCCGGCGCATCAACCTGACCATGACCTCGACCGACGTGATGAACGGCTTCTACATCCCGCAGGTCGCGCCGATGGTTGACGTGATGCCCGCGATGATCAGCAAGGACGCATTCGAGATCGACCATCCGGCCGAATTCACCGGCTTCTCCACCGATTTCTCGGGCGCCGGTTTCTCTTGGATGCAGTTCAAGACCCGCATCGTCGCGCAGAGCGATTTCGATGCCTGGGTGAAGAGCGTGCAAGCCAACCCCGACCAGCTCACCTATGGCGTGTTCACGCAAAAGATCGCGCCCGCCCAGGTGAATTACGGGGCTACCCCGTCTTATTTCTCCGTCGCCGATACCGGCATCTTCGGCAAGGTCGTGATGGACGCGATGAACGGCAAGACCTATCCGGTTCCCGACTCGCTGACCAAGAGCGTCGCCTCCAATGAAGGCGAGGCCCCGGCCTCCACCGCCGCCAAATAAGGAAGGATTTGTATCGTGCAAGTTGCTGTTGACGGCCCCTGGACGCCCCTGCTCGGGCGCTTGAGCCTTGAGGCCATCCCCTACACCAATCCCATCCTCATCTTCACCTTCGCCATCGCGGCCATTGTTGGCCTCGTGGTTGTCGGCAGTGTACTGTACTTCAAGAAGGTGGGTTACATCTGGCGCGAGTGGCTGTGCTCCGTCGACCATAAGCGCATCGGCGTGATGTATATCATCCTCGGCCTGGTGATGCTGTTTCGCGGCTTCATCGACGGCGTGATGATCCGCACCCAGCAGGCCATCGCCATCGGCCCCAACAGCCCCGGCTATCTGGGCGCCGCGCATGGCTATCTGCCGCCTTATCACTTCGACCAGATTTACTCCGCGCATGGCACGATCATGCTGATCTTCGCCGCCACGCCGCTGCTCACCGGTTTGGGCAACGTGATCGTGCCGCTGCAGGTGGGCGCGCGCGACATGGCCTTCCCCTACCTCAACGCGGTGAGTCTGTGGCTGACCGTGGCGGGCGCGCTGCTGTGCATGATCTCGCTGTTCGTTGGCGAGTTCTCCAACGCCACCTGGGTCGGGCTGATGCCATTCGCCGAAATGTCCTCCAACCCGGGCGTTGGCGTCGATTACTGGATGTGGGCGCTGCAGGTGTCCTCACTCGGCACCACGTTCAACTCCATCAACATGATCGCCACGATCGTGAAGATGCGCGCCCCCGGCATGGGCTGGTTCCGCGTTCCGGTATTCACCTGGGCGACGATGGCGACCGCCATCATCGGCCTCACCGCCTTCCCCGTGCTCACCGCGGCGCTGTGCATGCTGGGGCTGGACCGCTACGTCGGCACGCATTTCTTCACCGCCGGCATGGGCGGCAACTACATGCTCTACATCAACCTGTTCTGGACCTGGGGCCATCCGGAAGTTTACTTCCTGATGCTGCCCGCCTTCGGCCTGATCTCGGAGATCGTGTCCACCTTCTCCAGCAAGGCGCTGTTCGGCTACCCGACCATGATCGCCGCCTCGCTCGGCATCGCGGGCGTGGGCTGGGTGGTGTGGGCGCACCATTTCTTCACCATGGGCATGGGACCGAACCTGATCGGCTTCTTCTCCGCCGCCACCATGATCGTGGGCATCCCGACGGGCGTGAAAGCGTTCAACTGGATCTTCACCATGTATCGCGGACGCATCACGCTGGCCACGCCGATGCTGTGGGCGATCACCGCCATCGTGCTGCTGCTGCTTGGCGGCATCACCGGCATGATGCTCTCCGCCTCGGTGGTCGACTACACGGTGCATGACTCCGTGTTCGTGGTCGCGCATTTCCACTGCATGGTGCTGGTCATCGGCGCGGGCATCTTCGCCGCCGTCACCTATTGGTGGCCGAAGGTGTTTGGCTTCAAGCTGAACGAAACCCTGGGCCAGTGGTTCTTCTGGACCTTCGTGCTCGCCAGCGTGCTGGTGTTCATCCCGATGTTCCAGGCCGGGCTGGATGGCGAAACCCGCCGCCTTGACTATTTGTTCGATACCTCGCTGCGCCCGCTGATGCTGGCCGAGGTCACGGGCATGGGCATGTACTTCGTGTCGCTGTTCTGCTTCCTCGCCATGCTGGTCGTCTCGCTCGTCAAGCGTGAGCCGGCCGGGCAAGACCCTTGGGGCACGGCCCGTTCGCTGGAATGGCTCACCCATACGCCGGTACCGTTCTATAACTTCGCGGTCACCCCGCAGGTGCACGCGCTGGATGAGCTCGCTTGGCGCCGCGCCAATGGGTTGGAGAAGGCGCAGCCGGAGCGCTATGTGCCGATCCACATGCCCAGCAGCTCGGGCCTGCCCTTCATCATCGGCATGCTCAGCTTCGTCTGCACCTTTGCGCTGGTGTGGCGCATCTGGTGGCTGGCCGGGGCTTCGCTGCTGGCGGTGATCCTGCTGGTCATCATCCGCTCCTTCGACAAGAACGAGGGCTACGTGCTCTCCGCCGACACCATCGCGGAGATGGAGCGCAAGCTCCACACGGTCAGCCTGATTGCTGAACAATCCAAAGTCCTGCCGGTGGGCGGGCAGGTGGAGGCTCATTAATGGCTAGCCATACTCAAGCCGGCGCCGATGTGGTGCTGTGGAACGCCAGCGCCGACGCGCATGACAACATCTCGGCCCGCACCTATGGGTTCTGGCTGTATCTGCTCAGCGACGCGCTGATCATCGCGGCGGTCGTCGCCTGCTACGCGGTGCTCGACAACCCGCTCAACGCGGCCGGCGGGCCACTGGGGAACCAGTTCCTCAGCGCCTCCAAGGGGCTGGTGCAGACCTTCCTGGTGCTGGGCAGCGTGCTGTCCTACAGCCTCGCCACCGTCGCGCTGAAGCGCGGCAACAAGCTGGGGGTCGGCCTGGGCATGGTCGGCGCCATCCTGCTCGCGGTGCTGTTTCTCGGCATCGGGATGGGCGATCTCGCGGCGCTGAGCGCCGCGGGCAATGGCTTCGCGCGCAGCGGCTATCTCTCCTGCTTCTTCACCCTCATCGTCACCCACGCCCTGCACATGGGCTTCGGCATTCTCTGGATGCTGGTGATGCTGGTGCAGATCGGCGTGTTCGGCTTCACCGAAAACGTCGTGGCCCGGCTGCTGAACCTGCGCATGTTCTGGCAGTTCCAGGCCTCGGTCTGGGTTGTGGTTTATATCTACGTCTACCTGTTCGGAGGTGCCCACTAATGGCCGCTCACAACGACCCGCTCGCGCATCCCGAAGTCCGTCAGGGCTCGGTCCTGCGCTACGTTCTCGGCTTTATTGCCTCGGGCGCGGCGATGTACTTCGCCTATGTCGAAGCCCTTGGCAAACCGCCGGTGGTGGAATTGCTGGAGATCCTGGCCGGGGCACTGCTGTTCAGCCTGCTCACCCAGGCGGCCCTGTTCTTCGGGCTCGACATCTCGCGTGCCCAGATCTGGAAGAGCGTCTCGCTGATCCTCACCGTGCCGCTGTTCATCATCATGATCGGCATCACGGTATGGGCCTTCGCCTCGCTCTACAACCGCACCATGCCGGACCCGGCGATCATGAACTCGATGGCCATGTAAGGCCCTCCGCCACGGCGGAAACGATCGCGCGGCCCCGCAAGGGGCCGCGTTTTTTATGCCCGGCGCTCAGCTCGCGGCACCGCCATCCTGCGGCGCATTCTGCGCCAGATGCTGGGTGATGGCCGGTAAATGCTGGGCGATGAGCTGGCTGGCCTGCTGCGGGTCGATGCCCAGCTTCGCCGCCACCGCCTGCACCGCCGGCATCCCCAGCACCTGCTGCACTGTGCCGGCATCGATCGGCAGCCCCTGGCCGCCGGTCCAGGCGGCGATATGCTGGCCAAACCCGCTCTGCTCAAACTGCGCCGTCAGCCCGTCCAGGCCGCCCATGCCCTGTTCCTCCAGCGTTTGCAGCAACGGCCCCGCCAGCTGCCCCGCCTCAGCCCCCAGCGCGCTATGGATCAGAT
>NZ_JAJDJU010000012.1 GCF_020567705.1 Acidocella sp. KAb 2-4
AGTTTGTCGACCGCGTCAAATACCGGTTCCCAGGCGCCACGGGGATCACCCTAAAAAATATTTCATCTTCGCCAATTAGCCTATCGGCTGTGACCATTTGACCAAGGGAAATTCCGGGAGGGGAGCGGTTCGGACAGTGCCGGCACCAAGAAAGCCGACGAAGGCCACGCCATTGGACAATCGCACGGCGGATTGAACGCCAAAATCCAGATCAGGCGTGCCGGTATGTCCTCTTCATTCGCGCGCTCTGCAATCTCCCATCCAGCCAAAACCATATTTCCCAAATTTGCTGTGGCCTCAGGGCGCGTTTAGCCCCCAGCTTACGATCCGCGTTCCATGCCCGGCGAGCCTTGAAGCCCAGATCAAACTCTGGTCCCCATAGGGCGGTCAGAAGCTGTCGGTGGGTCAGCACGCGGCCGCGGTTACGTGCCAGCAGAAGCAGGAGGGCGTGCTCTCTCTTTGTAAGCGGCAACACGATATTGCCGCGATGCGTGGCATTAGCCATGATGGTGAGGTTGGCCACGTGCAGTGTTTCGGATGGCGGTGCGGTAGCACCCGTGCGGCGCAAGGCTGTGCGGATACGCGCCAGCAGCTCGCCTAAGGCAAAGGGTTTTTCGACATAATCATCGGCACCGTTATCAAGCGCCGCAATCTTCTCGGCTTCACGGTCGCGGGCCGAGAGGATAATGACGGGCACAGGCGAGAAGGCGCGCAGACGGCGCAACACGTCTTGCCCGTCCATATCGGGCAGGCCAAGGTCCAACAACACTAAATCGGGGGCTTGGGCAGCGGCCTGGCGCAGCGCTTCGGCGGCATTATCCGCACGCAAAGGCTCGTAGCCCGCAGCGGTGAGGGCGGGAGCGAGGAAGCGGTGGATTTGCGGCTCATCGTCCACAACCAGGATACGGCCAGAGATCATGCGGCGGGAAGCTCCAAGATGATGATGGTGCCGGGCAGACCATCCGCCGGTAAATCCGGGCGCGGGCTTCGCGCCGAGATGCGCCCGCCCATGGCCTCTGTGAACGCCTTGGCGATGGCAAGGCCAAGCCCCGTGCCGGGCGCCACGCGGTCTCCCCGGCTGGCGCGGAAGAAGCTGTCGAACACCGCTTCCAACTCAGCCGGCGGTATGCCCACCCCCTCATCCGCCACACACAGCCGCACATTATTGCCCTGGCGTTGGGCGGAGATGCTGATGCGGCTGCCAGGCGGAGCATATTTTACCGCATTCTCCAGGAGATTCACCAACACCTGTTCCAGCAGCATGGGGTCGGCGCGCACATGGGTGGCATCGGCCGCGATGTTAAGGGCGGTGGAAAATGCCCCCGGCGTGCGGGCGATGGCGGAACAGTGAGATACGCCACAGAGCCTCCACCCTGCCGGGGTACATTTTATGGCGGGCAATTGCGCTATACCTATCGTGCAGGCCGACGCGACATCCCTGCCGCTGGTTCTGTCACTGCTATCGACCGTCGCGCTTAGTATCCTGTTTGGCCTATCTGCCGTGCTGCTGGCCACGCCGCTCGCCCTCTTCCTTCTGGTGGCGGTGGACCTGCTATACGTTGGTGGCGCAGCAAAAAGTGCGGAGGACTTGGTGAATGCCCGTTGATGCTTCAGAGCAAACCATACGACGTCAAGGTGTTTCAACCGCCGAAGCCGCGGCGCGGCTGGGGCGAGACGGCCCGAACGAGTTGCCCCAGGACCAGCGGCGGCGCCTGCCGCGTATCACTTGGGATGCGGTGCGTGAGCCGATGCTGCAGTTATTGCTGGCGGCGGGCTTCATCTACCTGCTTCTCGGCAACCTCGCCGAGGCGCTGATTCTGCTCGGTTTCGCCGTGCTCAATGTCGTCATGGTCGTGGTTCAGGAGACGCGCACGGAATCGGCGCTGGCGGCCTTGCGCGAATTGGCCAGCCCACAAGCCTTGGTCTGGCGTGACGGGAGCCAAAGGCGGATCGCCGCGCGGGACTTGGTGGTCGGTGATATTGTCTGCCTCGCCGAAGGCGAGCGTGTGCCGGCGGATTCCATGCTACTTGAGGCGACGAACCTGCAAGCGGATGAGGCGCTGCTGACCGGCGAATCCGTCCCGGTGCGCAAGCGGCCTGGCGCTGGACAAGCGGCGGAAGACCTGCCGGGCGGTGAGGATTCTCCCTTCGTCTGGGCGGGCAGCTTGATAACCAGCGGCACCGGCACCGCGAGGGTTACCGCCACGGGGCCGCGCACCGCCATCGGGCGGATCGGCAAGTCGCTGGGCAGCGTGGAAGCCGCGCCACCACCATTGCAAGTGCAGATGCGGAGTCTGGTCTGGCTGTTCGCAACTGCCGGCATCGGCTCTTCCTTGCTGCTGGCCGTGAGCTACGGCCTGCTACATGGCCAATGGCTGCAGGCGGTGCTGGCCGGCATCACCCTGGCCATGGCTACGCTGCCGGAGGAGTTTCCCCTCGTCCTCACCATCTTTCTGGTGCTTGGTGCTTGGCGCATGTCTCGTCAGCACGTGTTGGCCCGTCGCGCAGCCGCCATCGAGGCGCTGGGCACGGCCACACTGCTCTGCACCGACAAGACCGGCACGTTGACACAGAACCGCATGTCCGTGGCCCGGCTGGCGGTGGCGGGTGAAAGCTTGGCGGTAACGGAAACGACTGGTACGATACCGGAAGTATTCCATGAACTGGCCGAATTCTCGATCTTGGCCAGCCGTCCGGACCCGTTCGACCCAATGGAGCAGGCGTTCCACCGGCTGGGTAAGCAGGGGCTGGCCAACACGGAACACCTGCATGCAGACTGGGTATTGGAGCACGACTACCCGCTGACGCCGGACATGTTGGCCATGTCGCAGGTGTGGCGTGGGAGCGCAGGCGGTATTTATGTCATCGCGGCCAAAGGCGCGCCGGAGGCCGTTGCGGATCTTTGCCATCTGGATGATGCGGCGCTGGCAGCGCTCCGGCGAGACGTAATGGAAATGGCGTCGGCGGGCCTGCGCGTGCTGGCCGTGGCCAAGGGTGTCCATGCCGGGCCAGGCTGGCCCGAAAACCAGCACGATTTCAACTTTATTTTTCTGGGTTTGACCGGCCTTGCCGACCCATTGCGTCCCGGTGTGCCAGAGGCCGTCGCCGCCTGCCGTGGTGCGGGTATCGGCGTTGCCATGATCACCGGCGACCACCCCGTGACCGCACTGGCCATTGCTCGGCAGGCCGGCATTGATGCGGAACGCGTGCTGAGTGGGCAAGACATGGCCGCGATGGACGATCCCGGCTTGCAAAAAGTTATCTCAGACACGCGAGTCTTTGCGCGCATCATGCCAGAGCAGAAGCTGCGGCTGGTGCAGGCGTTCGCCGCCAATGGTGAGGTGGTGGCGATGACTGGCGACGGCGTCAACGATGCGCCCTCGCTCAAGGCGGCGCATATTGGCGTGGCCATGGGCGGGCGAGGTACGGACGTGGCGCGAGAGGCCGCCTCGCTGGTGCTGCTCGATGATGATTTCACCAGCCTCGTCGCGGCGATTCGGTTGGGGCGGCGGATCGACGCAAATCTGCGCAAGGCGTTTTCTTATATCCTCGCGGTGCATGTCCCTATTGCGGGCATGTCGCTGATCCCCGTGCTGCTTGGCTGGCCGCTTTTGCTGGGGCCGGTGCATGTCGTGTTCCTGGAGATGATCATCGATCCCGCCTCCTCGATCGTATTCGAGGCTGACGAGGCGAGTGTGGATATCATGTCGCGTCCACCGCGGTCACCCGGGATGCCTTTGTTCAGTCTCGGTCTGCTAGCGGGGGGGCTTTCGCAAGGCGTCACCGTGCTGGCCGCTTCTCTGCTGGTGTTCCTGCTGGGCACGCACACCGCCGGAGGCGAGAGCACGGGCCGCGCCATGGCGTTCATCGCGCTGGTGGTCGGAAATCTCGGGCTGGTGCTCAGCAATAAGATGTTGGATGGCCAGACTTTGGCCGCCTTAAGGCGGCCAAACAGGACGCTAATCGTCGTGAGCGTAGGGGCTGTTGGCGCACTCAGTCTCGCCCTCGCCGTGCCGGAACTGCGCCATTTGTTCGGCTTCTCGCCATTACCTTTGGGCGGTGTGGTCACTGCGATCATCGCCGGCTTGGCGAGTCTGGCAGTTAACGCGGCGGCCATTCGCGTGCAGCGACGCTTGTCCCGGTCCTGATCTGCCGCGGCTTCAACTTCTATTCGTCGTCCGCTTTGTCTGATGATTCCGGAGCAAGCCGCCCGCTGATTCCGAGATGATGTCACCCGGGGGAGCGGGAGGTGTGATGGCCTCTTCGCTGGCTGCATTCGGTTCGCCTCTTTGGCTTTTGCTGAGGAGGAGATTGATCCCAGCCCTCGCCTCGCTGGGCTGGCTGACCATGATCGGGATTGGCGGTCCTATTGCGGCCATCAAGGAGGGGTACTGGTCTCGTAGGGGATGAGGGGTCAGGCGTCGTCGAGAAGACGGTAGCCCACACCCGGCTCGGTGGTGATAAGTTTTGCGGCCTCCTCACCCAAATGCTTCCGGAGCTGACCGATATAGACACGCAAATATGCGACATCCTCGGTATGGGCCGGTCCCCATAGGGCGGTCAGAAGCTGTCGGTGGGTCAGCACGCGGCCGCGGTTACGTGCCAGCAGAAGCAGGAGGGCGTGCTCTCTCTTTGTAAGCGGCAACACGATATTGCCGCGATGCGTGGCATTAGCCATGATGGTGAGGTTGGCCACGTGCAGTGTTTCGGATGGCGGTGCGGTAGCACCCGTGCGGCGCAAGGCTGTGCGGATACGCGCCAGCAGCTCGCCTAAGGCAAAGGGTTTTTCGACATAATCATCGGCACCGTTATCAAGCGCCGCAATCTTCTCGGCTTCACGGTCGCGGGCCGAGAGGATAATGACGGGCACAGGCGAGAAGGCGCGCAGACGGCGCAACACGTCTTGCCCGTCCATATCGGGCAGGCCAAGGTCCAACAACACTAAATCGGGGGCTTGGGCAGCGGCCTGGCGCAGCGCTTCGGCGGCATTATCCGCACGCAAAGGCTCGTAGCCCGCAGCGGTGAGGGCGGGAGCGAGGAAGCGGTGGATTTGCGGCTCATCGTCCACAACCAGGATACGGCCAGAGATCATGCGGCGGGAAGCTCCAAGATGATGATGGTGCCGGGCAGACCATCCGCCGGTAAATCCGGGCGCGGGCTTCGCGCCGAGATGCGCCCGCCCATGGCCTCTGTGAACGCCTTGGCGATGGCAAGGCCAAGCCCCGTGCCGGGCGCCACGCGGTCTCCCCGGCTGGCGCGGAAGAAGCTGTCGAACACCGCTTCCAACTCAGCCGGCGGTATGCCCACCCCCTCATCCGCCACACACAGCCGCACATTATTGCCCTGGCGTTGGGCGGAGATGCTGATGCGGCTGCCGGGCGGAGCATATTTTACCGCATTCTCCAGGAGATTCACCAACACCTGTTCCAGCAGCATGGGGTCGGCACGCACATGGGTGGCATCGGGCGCGATGTTAAGGGCGGTGGAAAATGCCCCCGGCGTGCGGGCGATGGCGGCCTCGGTTAAGGCTTCCAGCGCCAGCCGCTCTCGCTTGATGTCCAGCGCGCCGGCTTCAACCCGCGCCATGTCGGTAATATTGGCGAGGAACTTGCCCATGCGGGCGGTGTCTTGCGTGATGGCGGCGAGCAGATCAGCGCGCGTGGCGGGGTCAAGCTGCTCGCCCATTGTAGAAAGCGTTTCGGCGGCGCCGCGTATGGCGGTGAGCGGGGTGCGCAGATCGTGGCTGAGTGAAGAGAGCAGGGCATTGCGAAGTTTTTGACTGTCCTCATGTGCTTCCGTGCGGGCCGTTTGCATGGCAAGCCGGGCCCGCTCCAAAGCCAGAGCGGTTTGGTCGGCCAATGTCGCCAGGGTTTGCACAATGGGCGCGGGCGGCGGCGCGGTGGCGCGGGCGCCGAGCACACCAGCCACAAGGCCATGGCTGTGGAGCGGCAAGAAGCGCCAGGGCACGGAAGGCAGGGTGGCGGTGCCTGTGCCGGTTTCCACATCGTGCGTAAGGCACCATTCGGCGGCGGCTTCGGCGGCTTCATCCAGTGCGGTGCCGGCGGGGCGGCTTGCTTCGGGCGTGAGCCGCCCGCTCTGGGCCAGTAATACGATACCCGCGCCGGTGATCGCGGCAGCCTCCTCGACGGCGGTGGCCATGACATCTGACAGCGTCACGGCGCGCGAGAGGCGCTGGCCGAATAGCGAGATACGCCGCAGTGCCTCCACCCGCGAGGCCGCGGTGGCGGCCTCCTGCCTGACGCGCCCAGCCAGCGTGCCCGTAACCAGCCCCACCAACAGGAATACGATAAGTGCCACCACATCACGCGGATCAGCCACGGAAAATGTATAAAGCGGCGGCAGGAAGAAGAAATTCCACAGAAAGAAGCCAATGATCGCGGTGAACAGGCCCGGGCCGCGCCCCTCGCGGCTGGCCGTGGCGGCGATAAGGCCGGTGAAGATAAGTCCCATGGCTTCCTGTGGCAGCACGCCCTTAAGCGCGGCGCCGCCGGTGGTGACGGCAGCCAGCAGGATCGCGGCCCAGAGATAAGGGCTCCAGTTGCGCCGTTGCGGAGTGGCAGGGCGAAGCGGGGCGGCGGCGGGCACGGGCACAAAATGCAGAGTAAAAGCCTGAGCCTGGCGGGTAAGCGCTTCGGAAAACCGCCGCCCTAGCCCGCGTCCGCGCCCGGTCCTGCCGACGACAATATGGGTGATGTTTTGCTCTGATGCGTAATCCAGCACGGCGCGGACCATGTCTGCGGCCGATTGCGTAACGACGCTGCCGCCAAGCTGAACAGTAAGGTCAAGCGCGGCCTGGACCTTGGCATTGTCCTCCGTGCGCTCGATATGGAAGCTGGTGAGCGGGGCGTGCAGGGCCTCGGCCAAGCGCGCAGCGTGGCGCACCACGTTGGCGGCGGCGTCATCCGCGCCGATGAGGGCCAGCACCTTTTCCGCCACGGGCCAGGGGCCGGGAATGGCGGAGGAGCGCATATAGCGGGTCACGTCCTTATCGATCCGCTGTGCCGCGCGGCGCAGCGCGATTTCACGCAAGGCGCCGAGATTGCCCTCGCGGAAGAACCCTTCCAGCGCGCGGGCGGCGACATCAGGGCGGTATACAAACCCTTCCTGCAACCGGGCGCGCAATTCGGCCGGCGGCAGGTCGATCAGCTCGATCTCATCCGCCATGTCCAGCACCGTGTCCGGCACTGTTTCCCCCACACGCACACCGGTTATGCGGGCAATCTGGTCGTTGAGGCTTTCCAGATGCTGGACATTCACGGTGGTCCATACATCGATGCCCGCCTCCAGAACATCCTGCACATCCTGCCAGCGTTTGGCGTGGCGCAAGCCTGGGGCATTGGTGTGGGCCAGCTCATCCACCAGCAGCAAGGCCGGGCGGCGCTTCAGCGCGGCCTCAAGGTCAAACTCCTCCAGCACCTGACCACGATAGGGCACGGTTAGGCGGGGGAGCTGCTCCAGCTCTCCAATGGCCTCCCGCGTGCCCGCGCGGCCATGGGTCTCTATCAGCCCCGCGACCACATCCATGCCTTTCTGGCGCTTGGCATGGGCGGCGGTGAGCATCTCCCAGGTTTTGCCAACGCCGGGAGCCGCGCCGAGGAAAATTTTCAGATGGCCGCGCCCGCTGCGCTGCGCCTCTGCGAGCAGCGCATCCGGGTCCGGGCGGCCATCATGCTGATTTGCCATGCGGCTTTATGAGACTGGCCGCTGGTCCAGCGCAAGGTTGAGTTTCAGTACGTTCACATGATCCGTGCCAATCATGCCAAGGAAGGCATGATGCGCCATGGCCTGCACCAGGGCGATGACCGTGCCGGCCGGAAGATGCCGTGCTTTGGCCACGGCGGGCGCTTGGCGGAGCGCATTTTCCAGCGAGATATCCGGGTCCAGCCCCGAGCCCGAGGCGGTAACGGCATCAGCCGGGACCGGACCAGGGCCATAGGCCTGCACATAGGCGGTCACGCGCTGCTGCACGCTGGCGAGAAGCGCCCTGCTAGTGGGCGCAAGGTTGGAGGCGCCGGATGTGGCTTGCGTATAGGGGGCGGGGCTGAGCGCCGAGGGGCGCGGAATAAAATATTGCACGCCGACGAAATTCTGCCCGATAAGTGCCGACCCAATGACTTGACCATCCTGCCTTACGAGTGAGCCATTGGCTTGCCAGGGCAGTACCGCCTGCATGGCGCCGGTAAAAATGCCGGGCAGGATAAGCCCTATGAGGAGGGTGAAAAGCACGACCAGGGAAAATGCCGGGCGGAGTTCGCGGAAGATCATGAAAGCACCGTTACGAGAAGATGTGGAACAGGCCGAGGACCATGTCGATGAGCTTGATGCCGACGAAAGGCGCGATAATGCCACCCAGCCCGTAAATAAGCAGATTGCGCTTGAGTAGAGCGGCGGCGCCAATGGCGCGGAATTTTACGCCACGTAGTGCCAGCGGCACAAGCACCACGATGATGAGCGCGTTAAAGATAACGGCGGAGAGAATGGCGCTCTCCGGCGTGTTGAGCTGCATGATGTTGAGCGCACCGAGCTGCGGATAAGTGGTGATGAAGATGGCCGGCAATATCGCGAAATATTTGGAGATATCGTTGGCGATGGAGAAGGTGGTGAGCGCGCCACGCGTGATCAGCAACTGTTTGCCAATTTCCACGATCTCAATCAACTTCGTCGGGTCGCTATCGAGATCAACCATATTGCCCGCCTCGCGCGCGGCCTGTGTGCCGGTTTGCATCGCCACGCCCACATCGGCCTGGGCCAGCGCGGGGGCGTCGTTCGTACCATCGCCGCACATGGCCACCAGCCGGCCTTCGCTTTGCACCTTTCTGATATAATCAAGCTTGTTCTGCGGATTGGCCTCGGCGATATAGTCATCCACACCGGCTTCCGCCGCGATGGTGGCGGCGGTGATGCGGTTATCGCCCGTGACCATGATGGTGCGGATGCCCATCGCACGCAGCGCGGCAAAACGTTCTTTTATGCCGGGCTTGACGATGTCTTTCAGCTCTATGGCGCCAAGTAGTTTGCCATCCGCGGTAACGGCAAGCGGCGTGGAGCCGGCACGGGCAATGCGGGCAATGCTTTCGGTAAAGGCAGGATCCGGCGCGACGCCAAGCGCGGCGAGGACCGAGTCCACAGCACCCTTGCGGTAGGATTTGCCACCCGTATCAATGCCCGACATGCGGGTATTGGCCGAGAAGGGAATGATGGCGGCATCATCCGGCGTAGCCAGGCTGATGCCGTAACGGTCCCGTGCGAAGGAGAGGATGGAACGGCCCTCCGGTGTATCGTCACCCAGGCTGGCCATGACACAGGCTTCCGCCAAAATGCGCTCATTCACGCTCGGTACGGGATAGAAGCCCGCGGCCATACGGTTGCCGAAGGTGATGGTGCCGGTCTTATCCAACAGCAATGCATCCACATCGCCCGCAGCCTCCACCGCGCGGCCAGAAGTGGCAACGACATTGAAGCGCACCAAGCGGTCCATGCCCGCAATGCCGATAGCCGAGAGCAGCCCGCCAATGGTGGTCGGGATGAGGCAGACCAGCAGCGCCGCCAACACGGGGATGGAAAAGCGTGTACCGGAATACTGGCCAAACCCGACCAGCGTGACCACGGCAATGACAAACACGATCGTGAGGCCCGCAAGCAAAATGTTAAGCGCGATCTCATTCGGCGTTTTGCGGCGTTCGGCGCCTTCCACCAGCGCGATCATGCGATCGAGAAAAGTGGCCCCCGCATCGGCGGTGATACGCACCACCAGCCAGTCGGACACCAGATGCGTGCCGCCGGTAACGGCGGAGCGGTCGCCCCCGGCCTCGCGCACCACGGGAGCGGATTCGCCCGTTACCGCGCTCTCATTCACGCTGGCCACGCCTTCTATCACCTCGCCATCCGAGGGGATGAGGTCGCCCGCTTCCACCAACACCACATCGTCGCATCTCAGGTCCGGCGCTGGGGTAGGTATGAATATCGCGCGGTCATGCGGGTCCATTAGCAATTTCGCCATCGTGTCGGACCGGGCGCGGCGAAGGCTCTCGGCACGGGCGCGACCACGGCCTTCCGCCACGGCCTCGGCAAAAGTGGCGAAGATGACGGTGAGCCACAACCAGATGGCGATGGTGATGGAGAACCCCGCCGGGCGGTGGGTGAGCAGCGCCTCGATACCCGTGGCGGCCACCAGGGCGGCAACGATTTCCGTTACAAAAATGACCGGATTTCGGGCCAGCGTGACCGGGTTCAGCTTTGCGAGTGACTCCAGCATGGCGCGGCGGATAATGCCGGCATCGAACAGGGATATGGTTTCAGCTTTTGACATTTCAGAAGCTCTTTCCAGCGTAAAGGAGAAAATGCTCGGCGATTGGCCCGAGCGTGTCAGCCGGCATGAATTGCAACCCGCCCAGGATGATGATGACGCCGATGAGCAGGAAGGTGAAAAGCGTGCCCGTGGTGGGGAAAGTTCCCGCGCTTTCCGCCAGCTTTGGCTTGGCGGCAAGAGATCCGGCAATGGCGAGAACAGGCACCATGAAGGCGAAACGGCCGAACAGCATAGCGGCGCCCAGCCCGTAATCCAGCAGCGGCGTATCCGCCGAGAGGCCCGCAAAGGCGGAGCCGTTATTCTCGGTGGCTGATGTCCAGCCATAAAGCATTTCCGAGAGACCGTGCGGGCCGCCATTCGCAAGCGAGGCAATACCCGAAGGCGTAACCAGCGAGAAACCAGCACCTACCAGGATGAAGAAGGTAAGGATGAGCACACCCAGCATGGCGAGCTTGATCTCTTTGGCCTGCACCTTCTTGCCCAAATATTCCGGCGTGCGCCCCACCATCAGGCCCGCGACAAACACGGAGAGTAGCGCAAAGACGATGATGGTGTAGAAGCCCGAACCCACGCCACCCGGCGTAACCTCACCAAGCTGCATCAGGAATAGCGGCACGGCGCCGCCTAGGGGCGTATAACTGTCAGTAAAGCTGTCCACCGCACCGGTGGAGGTGCCGGTGGCGGAGACATTGAAGGTCGTGCTTGCAGGAATTCCGAAGCGTATCTCCTTGCCTTCCCAATTACCGCTAGCCTGCACACCCGCGGCAATCTGCTGCGGGTTACCCGCCGCCTCCGCCGCGTAGGCGCCCACGCAACCAAGCACGAGGATGATGGCCATGGCGGCCATCAACGTGCGTCCCTGCGGCTTGTCCTTCACCATGTGGCCAAAGGCGATCGGCAACGCGAAACCAATGACGAGCAGCAGCCAGTTTTCAAGTAAATTCGTCCAGGCGTTAGGATTCTCGAACGGATGCGCGGAGTTGGCATTGAAGAATCCCCCGCCATTGGTACCGAATTCCTTGATGGCCTCTTGGAACGCGACTGGCCCAATGGCCAACGGCTGCGCGCCCGATTGCAACGTGTGCAGCTGCACGGCCTGTGCGAAGGTTTGTGGCGCGCCCGCCATCACCAACAACGTGGCGGCAATCAGCGCTCCAGGGATAAGCAGATACAGCGTGATGCGCGTGAGGTCGGTGTAGAAATTGCCAAGCGTCTTCAACCCGCTGCCGGTAAAGGCGCGCATAACGGCCGCTGCGGCAGCAATACCAGCAGCGGCGGAGAGGAACATATGCACGCACAGGCCCAGCATCTGCGCGCCATTAGAAATCTGTTGCTCCGGTACATAAGCCTGCCAGTTTGTGTTTGTGGTGAAGCTGGCCGCCGTGTTGAAAGCCAGGCGCGGGGACATGCCCGCGATATGCAGCGGGTTAAAGGGCAGATAATATTGCAGCCGTAAAATGGCGTAGAGCATCCCGAAATGGATGACGCTGAGCAGCAATAGGGCGATGGCATAGGATTGCCAGCCCATTTGGCGCCCCGCGTCAATGCCGGCTAGGCGGTAGAAGCACATTTCCACCTGGCGCAACCAAACTATTCGGCCTTCGAAAATGGCGGCCATATAGCGGCCAAGCGGAAAGGCAGCACCCAGCACAAGCGCGAAAAGCAGGGCGATATAGAGGAGACCATGTATTGTCATGGGATTAGAAATCCTCAGGCCGCAGCAAGGCCAAAACGAGATAAACGAGAAGCAGAACGGAAATCACGCCACCGGCGATGAGATCGGGCATCACACGCGCTCGCAGGCCGGAACGTAGAGAAGCAGCAGAACGAAAATGATAGCACCCGCAGATATGGAAACGAGATCACCCATGACAGGCTCCTTTCAGCCTGTTGGTGTGCGCCCGGCCGCATAAAATTCATATGTGAAACATCTATCCACTGTATAAAGGCGGCATAAAGTTTGGTGGCTTCTGGACAACGAGGGAGAGTAATTGTTGCCCTTAATAATGGTGGCAACAACTTGCGGCTGCTAGGCCGGTAGCTACGACCGCTCACGGGAGAGGTCCCCGCGGCTGGGAAAGACCATAAAGAGCACGAGGTGGCTGCTGTCCCGCAGTTGAGTCGGGAAAGCTGCCAATCCGCAAAAGCCTCGGGGAAAAAGCAGTCCCCCGACCAGAAATAGCCTATGCTTTTAGCGCCACATGCTGCGCATACGCGCGGCGACATCGACCCATGGGCGCCGACTCTCAGTCTGCCCGTGTGCGGTTACGCCCCTCCCAGCTCGCGTTTCTGGGAGTCGTTTTTGATTGCCTTCTCCGCAACCAAGTGGACGCCGCCTTCGCAGAATATGCCAGGATGGCCCCGGCGACCGTGTTGCTGGCCTGCACGCTGCGATCAACCAGAAGTTTCCCGCTGTTCAATCACCTCAGCCACTTCAACGGCCATCTCCCTCGCCACGCCCTTCTCCAACAAGCCAAGTGCGATTGACCGCAGTCAATGAAAGCTCAATATTATTTACTTATCAAAGCTCTGATTTACCGCGAAATTACCCACGATATACCGCGTGGGAGAGTTGAAAAACGCGGTTAGCGTGGCAGATGGTTGAAGTGAACAGCACCCACGACGGAAGCTGACTGAGGACCACATTTCGCTTTTCCGGGGGCGCGCCGGACACGCCAACCCCAGAATATGGCGATGGCCAGCCGCCTCGGGCTTGCCGCTGCGGCGGCCATGTAAGCTCGCATGCGCATATTCCACCGCCCGGCGGATCTACCCACCACCGGGTATCAACCTCCTATTCGTGATGAATGGAAGGTACCCGCCGTGCGCACCCGCTCAGCGCGGCTCCGTGTCGCAACCCACCACACGCCGCGCCCGCCGCGCCCTGGCCTGCGGGGTCACCAACGCAAGCGTCCCACCTCCGCCAGGGTGTGGCCGGGCACCAACTGGGCCGCGCCATTTTTGGTCCGGACCGAAAGACATACACACCGTATCTTCGCACCCAAAAAGATGACTTCTCATCACACCTACATTTCAGTTAGTGCAATAATAAGCTAGCCCTCCTTACGCAATCCTCAAATGGGTGACGTTGTGACAATACGATCCATTGCCACAAGGATTGAAGAGACTTCCGGCCACGCTTCTGGTTTCGATTACATGCGCCTTGCGTTAGCGAGCGCAATTCTGTTGATTCATACGGCTTTAGTTTGCCACGGCCTGCCGGCTGACGAAGCAATTTATACAGGGCCTGCACGACCTCTGGCGCGGCTCATCTTACCGGCTTTCTTTGCTTTGAGCGGTTTTCTCGTTGCTGGCAGCCTCCAGCGCTCAAGAACCCCCGTCATGTTCCTCGGGTTACGTGCGCTGCGAATCATTCCCGGCCTTGCCGGGCTCACTGTCTTTAGTGCCTTCATCCTCGGCCCATTGGTCACTGATCTGCCTCTCCGAGATTATTTCGGTAGCGCCGCGCTGCGTCATTACCTACTCACCGCAATCGGGGATGTACAATTCTATTTACCAGGGACATTCCAGGACAATCCGCTGCCTGAAGTTGTAAACGGGCAGCTTTGGACAATCCCGTTCGAACTATATTCTTATATCGTAATTTCTGTGCTGGCGCTGCTAGGTCTCCACCGCTATCACATACTCGCACCACTATCCGTGGTCACACTTACTTTAGTCTATCTCTTTGTCACGCTGGCACGACATCATTGGGTCGTGATGTTCGTCCCTGGCTCAATCAATGGCGCGCTGCTCATCGCCACCTCGCTGGCGGGCGTCAGCCTGTATCTATATCGTGATCTGGTGCCGTGGAGTTTCTCTCTGTTCCTCGGCGCGTTTTTGCTTGCTTGCGTTAGCGTCTCGTACTTGCCATTTGGAGACTTTTTAGCTCCTTTCCCCGCTGCCTACGCCACGATTTATCTTGGCTTACTAAATCCAGACCGGAGATTTCTGCATGGTGCTGATTATTCGTATGGTGTATATCTGTATGGGTTCAGTGTACAGCAGGCCATGGTCCACGCCCTTACCATTGCCCACGAAGAGATAATGATCGCGACACTCAGCGTGCCGATGGTTTTATGTATAGCCGGATTATCCTGGTATCTGATTGAGAAACCAGCACATAAGTTGCGACATATTCTGAAAAAAATTGAATATATCTGGCTTTTTTCTAAAGCCTCATATCCCATACAAGGCACTGCTCTGTTGCGTCCACCCGACGATCCATCCTTTCAACGACGAGATTGAGCCAGTTATGACATCAATATAATTACATGCGCCCCCTAAAGGAGATGATTTTACTGCAATAACCGAATATGAACATCGAGTCGGATTATCGAATACGCAGGCCAAACAGCAGAAATTTTTGCGATCACCCTATCGAGGACAAGCTGAAGCATGCACAGTTCGACCCCCTCACGCCGCTTGTATGCCAAAGGCGCTTTCTTCATCAAAATCTGGCTAAATAAATCAATCGCAAGGCAAACAATCTTCCATCACTGAAAGCTTAACCATCAAGATCATTCACGGCAATCTCGTTATTGCGGAGATGTGTCCATGGTGCAGGTTGCGGCAGGCGGCAAAAGTTCCGTCATAGAGGGGTCGGTTAACCCCAATCTTATACCCCTCTGGGCGTATGACTTTACGGTCATGGCCCTTTTTCTGTTGACGGCATTCATAACAAGACTGCCAACCTTCCTGCGCAGCGTAATGGATTGGGATGAGAGTCTTTACTTTTTGATGGCGCAACAATGGTTCGCTGGCCACCTTCCATATACAACCCTATGGGACAATAAGCCTATTGGCATCTATACGATATTTTTAGCTTTTCAATGGATTTTCGGACGTAACGTGCTTTCAATACGAATCGCGACTGTCATCTTCGTGGCCGTCACAGCGTTCATCGTTTTTAAGCTGGTGCAAGTAATAGGCGCACGCGAACGGCACGGAGTTAATAAGGCTGCTCTAGCTGCGGGAGTGGCCTATCTCATTTGCTCCGTAAGCAATGACGGACTGGCCGCGAATACAGAATTATTCATGATTGCCTTCACATGCAGCGCGGCGTGGTGCGCGTTGTCAATCAAGTTCTGTGCACAGCGCCCCGCACTGAAAGGGTTTTGCACCGGGTTGCTGTTAGGAATTGCCTTCATGACTAAATATGTCATGGTGTTTGAAGTACCCGCAGTGGTATTCGGCTTGCTATTTGTAAGCCTCGTTGTACCAAAAAAAGCAATAAGGCGTACATGCCTTGCAGGCTTCGCCGGCGGCGCAATCCCTTTGCTGCTTACCGCGCTTTCATACCTGCACGCGGGTGAGTTTCATAACTGGGCCAATGCTAGCATTCTAGCAAATTTCCGGCGCGAAGGGGTGGCATTTCAACCGCTCACCACCGCACTCCTTGTGCGCCTGGCAAAATGGCTGCCGCTTTACACCGCCGCTCTGGTGGTCTTCGTCAGCACGCTTCGCCGACCTCAGCCGGATTTCCCGATGTTCCTCACCCTTTGGTTATTGGGGGGCGCATTGGGGGTAATCTCAGCCAAATCATTCTACTCTCATTATTTCTTGCAACTTTTACCGCCGTTATGCGTTAGTCTTGGTTGGGTGTTACTGCGGGATTTTTCTGCATTGTGTAACTGGCCAACTATTGCGGGAATATTGTTCATCCCCATAGCCAGCGCGCTGATCACGCTGGGCATTGCACTCGCTCCGGTAATGACAATCCAAGACGGAGCGCGGTTCCATCAAGACACACCGGCGTTAATCGCCGCTGATCTTATCAACACACCTCAAGAAACAGGTCTGAAACTCTATGTCTTCGATTATGAACCGATAATCTACGCACTCGCCGACACTAAGCTGCCAACAAGATATGCCTATCCTGCCTTCGTTACCACCTGTATTTTATCGCATATCGCGAAAGTACAACCACAGAGTGAGTTGAGACACATCCTTTCGAAGTTACCACAATTCATCGTGATGGGACGCAAGCCGGTAACAGACTTGCCTGTTGACCCGGCAGTATACGCAGATATGCGCAACGCGCTCACAGCCCGCTACGTTACATGGAAGCACTATGGCGACGCGACCGTGTACCAACTACGTCCCGCCCCACTGGCGCCACTGCCGCCAGAAGTTTCGGGTGGTTGCAAGAACTAGGAGCGTGTCACGGCATTCATTACAGCGTCCTTTGGCCGAGGCTGCTGGGCGCTGGGGGTAAGCGCGCTCGGGCGCAGCGTTTCGATCAGGGCGTTCGACGATTGGGATGATCCGGCACCGGGCCATATCGCGGCCGACCTGGTGTCGCACAATGGGCCTATGGCGAAGGGAAGCTTTGAATAGACATTAACGCTGAGCGACATCGCGACCGGCGGGACCGAGTGTGCGCCGCTGTTGGTGCGCTAGCAGGCGGCGCTTGTCGCCGTGCTCGCCGAGTTGCGCGAGCTGATGCCGTTTACGCTGTTGGCCGCTCCGCACTTGGCTTGGGCGCCCGATCGCTGAAGCCGGTTTCCACACGGCCGGCCGCTTGGCGTGTGACCGGCCTACCGGCCGGCACACCATGCTCACCCTCGCTTCTCGCACGGGGCGTTCACGGTGCCGCTTGAGCAGCTCGCGAGGCATGGTAGCGCCCGAGCGCCTGCCGCAGCGCCGCCATCGATTCCCCGTCGGGCAACACCCCAGCCAGCCCACCTTGCGGCCCCAGCACATAGATCAGCGCGCTGTGCCGCAACGGTCCGGCGGGGCCTTGCGGCCAGCGCGCATAAACGTGGAACGCCGCCACCGCCGCGCTCACCTGCGCCGCGCTGCCACCCAACCCCTCGATGCGCGGCGAAAATAGCGCGGCGTAGCGTGACACAGTTTGCGGGCTGTCATGCGCGGGGTCGAGCGTGATAAATACTGCGGCAAAGCTCTCGCCGCCAGGGTCAACAGCGCTCATCGCCTGGGCGAGGCGGTAGAGCGTGGCGGGGCATATATCAGGGCAGCGCGTATAGCCGAAGAATACCAGCAGATAGCGCCCGCGGAATTGCGCCGGCGTCACCACCTGCCCGGCCCCGTTACGGAGCGAAAAGCTGAACTCGGGCACCGCCGCCCGGGCGAGCCCAGGCCATAAGGCCGCGCCCAGCACCGCCCGACGGCGGAGCATCAGGCGCCCTCCAGTTCCGGGGCGCGCGCCGGCCGATGCGGGGAGGCAGTCGCGCGGATGGCTGCGCCTTCCACCTCAAAACGCCGGCCCAGCGTCATCATCTGCTCAGCCTCGGCCAGCAGGCTGGTGGCTGCCGCGCTGGTCTGCTCGACCATGGCGGCATTGTGCTGGGTTACACGGTCCATCTCCGCAACAGTGTCGTTCACCTGGGTCAGCGACGCCGATTGCTGCCGCGCCGTATCGCTGACAGCGCGCACCACGCTGTCGATCTCTTCAACCTGCGCGGCCAGCTTCGACAGCACCTCCCCGGTCCGGCCGACGCAATCCACGCCCGCCCTCACCTGGGTTTCGGAGGTCGCGATCAAACCACGGATTTCCTTGGCCGCATCCGCCGTACGTTGCGCCAGCGCGCGCACTTCCGTAGCGACCACGGCGAAGCCGCGCCCCGCATCACCCGCGCGCGCCGCTTCCACCCCCGCGTTCAGTGCCAGCAGATTGGTTTGGAAGGCGATGTCGTTGATCACGCCGATGATCCGCGCGATCTGCTGAGAGGAGCCGTTGATCCGGTCCATCGCCTCCACGGCCTCGCGCACCACGGCGCCGGAGGTTTCGGTAATATGCCGCGCGGCGCCGACCACGTTGCGCGCCCGGGTCATATCGTCCACGGTGCTCCGTAGCGCCGCGGTCACTTCACCCAGCGCGGCGGAGGTCTCCTCCAGCGAGGCCGCCTGATGCTCGGTCCGCCGCGCCAGATCCTCGACCGCTCCAGAGATCTCCGCGGCGCCGTTCTGCACCGCGCCCGCGCTGGACAACAAAATGCGGATGGCGTCGCGCAACTGCCTGACGGCGGCGTTGAAATCCTCGCGCAACACGTCGTACTCAGCCCCGAAACTCTCGTTCAGACTCTGGTTCAGCACGCCATCGGCCAGGTGGGAGAGCGCGGCGGCAAGCGCGTTGACCACCCTTTGCAGCCGCTTGGCGCCCTGCTCCTTGGCCCGCATGGCCGCGGCCTGCTCTGCCTCGCGGGCGGCACGTTCGGTCTGGGCATCACGCTGCGCCATCTCGGCCTGCCGGGTTGCCGCCATCGCCTGGTCAAGATGCCGCCCGGCCTCCCGGAACAGCCGCACCACCGCATCCGCCATCCACACCAGCGCCATCGCCTCGGCCACCAGAATGACGGCGTGCAGCAGCACGCGCGAGAGATCCGCGCCATCGGGGAAGACCAGCGTGGGGGCAAGATAGTTGAGCGACAAGTGATGCACCGCCACCACGGCGGCGCCGAGGACGACGACGTCGCGGTCGCAATACGCCGCCAGCATGGCGAGCGCCGCGAAGTAATACATGTGCAGATCAATCTGCATCACACTGCCGCGCGCCGCGGCCACCATGACCGAGACCAGGGCCACGAAGGCGACCGCGATCGTCAGCCGCGACGATTTGCCGCGCGGCGCCAGCGCCCAGGCGGCATGCGCCGCCGCGGCGAGCAACGCGCCAAGCAGCAGCGGCGTCACCCAGCCCGCCCTAGCGACGTAACCGGTAACGCCCGCCAGCGCGGCGTTGAGCCACAGCCACGCCACCATCAGGCGGCTGACGCTGGCACGCAAATCCTCAAGCTTCTCATTCATTTTGCACCTCCTGAACGGACACGGCGCCGCAACCACCCAGATGGCGCGGATCGAGGACCGTCCACGCGCCCGTGGCGCCCGGTGGCACGCCTCCCGGCTGCGGGGCGAGAATGACAATGTCTGGAAACAGGCCGAAGCGGATCACCTGGCCCGCGGGCGCCGCCGCCATGAACACGCGCGCCGCGCTCCACCACGGCGGAAACAGCAGCGCCACAACATTGCTGCCCGGGGTGGGTTGCAGCGCGAGCCACGCGCAAGCCAGCGCCGAGACCAGCATCAGCCCCAGCGGCGGCAGCCAGACAGACCAGCGAGGAGCGGCAGAACCAATCATTCCAGCGCCAGCATTACCGCCTTGGCGTTTACAGCTGTTTAATCAGGCGGCGGATTTAAGGACTTCGCCCGCCGACGCCCCGCGGCGAGCGCCGCTGGCACGGAGATGGGGATGAGCCGCATCGTCGCTCCAGACCGGCTAGAGGGGGGCGTGGCGAGTTGCCCGGAGTCTGTCACCAGCCCGGCGCTCACACGCTCTGGTCGGCCTCGACCAGAGCGCGGCATTCCTTGCCGGCCTCCTGCACCATCACCGGGGACATGATCGTCAGCGCCCCCGCATCGCGCGGTACTTGCCAAAGATCATCATGATCGCGCCCCCGATGAGGGCCGGGAATCCCACAACGACGAACATGGCCGACATAGGCAGCTTCATGGCGATCAACGCGCCGCCGCTCATCGAGCCCACGACCGAGCCAATACGCCCGACGCCGTTGGCCCAGCTGACGCCGGTGGCGCGGCAATCCGTCGGGTAAAAACTCGCGGCCAGCGCGTTGGCGCCCACCTGAGAGCCGGAGATGCAGAACCCAGCCAGAAGCACGACGGCGGCAAGGGCCAAAATCGACGTAGTCAAGCTTCCGATTGCCGCGATAAAGATCGCCGCGGTGGCATAACAAGCCGCCAGCACATATTGCGGGTTAAACCGATCCATCAGCCAGCCGAGGGCGATTGCGCCCAAGGTACCACCAACCTGGAACATCGCGGTAATCAGCGATGCGGTCGCCAGCGTGGTTCCGGTGCTTTTAATCAGGGTCGGCAACCAGCTCGACAGCAGGTAGATGACCAGCAGGCTGCAGAAAAACGCCAGCCACAGCAGCAATGTGCCAACAACAAGTTCCGGTTTGAACAGATACCCAACGGGCAATCCATGTGCCGTGCCTTCACTCACCACAAACCGCGCGTTTGTGTAGTCCTCGTTTGCATTGATGCGCCGCAGGATGTTGGCGACGCGGGCTGCGGCCCTCTCCCGGAGGACCAGGAAGCGTGCCGATTCCGGCAGAAACCGGATCAGGAATGGCACCAGCGAGATCGGCAGAATGCCGCCAAGCAACAACACAGACCGCCAACCAAAGGCGCCGACCATATGCGCCGAGGCGATGCCGCCCAGCGCGGAACCAATGGTAAAGCCACAAAACATTCCCGTCACGAGAAACAGTCGATGCCTCTCTGGACAATATTCCGATGTCAGCGTGATCGCATTCGGCATCGCACCGCCGATGCCAACGCCGGTAAGAAAACGGAGCAGGACGAGCGGCATCAGCGATGGCGCTTGCGCTGCCACGAGACTGGCCACGCCAAAAAACAGCACACAGGTGATCAACGAAATTTTGCGGCCAAACCGGTCAGACACCGGACCGAACACAAACGCCCCCGCCATCAGGCCCAGCAAGCCCGCGCCAAATAGCGGCGCCATTTCCGGCACCGAGAGCCCCCACTCTTGACGGATCGCCGGCGCCAGAAAGCCGATAGAGGCGGTATCGAACCCGTCAATGGCGACGATTAAAAAGCAAAGGCTCGCGACCACGATTTGAAATATTGTCAAACCATGCCGGTCTATGACCTCGGATACATTGACGGTTCTCATATTTCCTCACTTTTTATGATGTTTAATTATTTCAGGTGATCCAGCTCCACCCGCGCAGGCGCGAGTAGCCCCATCTCACAATGAGGGTCTTTCGGCGGGCAAAGACGGTATGGTCAGAACAGGCTTGCCAGCGCCGCCGTCAAACCACGTCGCTCAGCGCATCCTCGGCACGCCAGCCATATAGCCATTGGAGCGCATCGTAGAATTGTTCGCGCGTGCGGCCCACCCACAGGGCGTTGCGGACCAAGCGCTCGACCCCCTTGGCATGATAGATGCGCCCCATCTCCCGCGCAGAAAAAAGAACACGCGCGGACCGTGGAATGCGCACGCGTTCATAAATCTTGAACGCCTCCACAAAATCATTCCCGGTGACGCGCAACGCCTCGCCCAATACGACCGCGTCTTCAAGCGCCTGGCACGCGCCCTGCGCCAGATATTGCGTCATCGGATGAGCGGCGTCACCCAGGATCGTGGTGCGGCCAAAGCTCCACTGCTCCACCGGGTCACGGTCGGCGGTCGCCCAGCGGCGCCAGGAAGACGGACGATCCAGCATCTGGCGCGGCACCGGATGGACGCCGTCAAAATAGGAGAGCACTTCCTCCTTGCTGCCATCTGTAACGCCCCACTCCTCCTTTTGGCGGCTATGGAAGGTCACGACAAGATTATACTGCCGACCGCCGCGCAGCGGGTAATGCACCAGATGGCAGTGCGGCCCAGCCCAGACGACAGGCGAGTTGATCTGCAATTCCTTCGGCATGTTCTCCGTTTCGACCACGGCACGGTAAACGACATGGCCGGTCACCCTCGCCTCATCGCCAATCAACGCCGCGCGGACAACGGATTTCACTCCATCAGCGCCGATCAAAGCGTCAGCCGTGAAGCGCTCCCCGCGCTGATCGATAACGGTGACACTATTGGTCTCCTGCTCAAGCCATTGCACATGCGTGCTGGTCCGAAACTTGATCAGAGGATTGTTCAGCACCGCTTCAAAAATGGACAGATGAATATCCGCGCGATGAATCACACCATACGGATTACCAAAGCGCTTCTGATAGGCCTCTCCCGTTTCAACACGCACAATCTGCTTGGCATCCACCGCATCCATCAGCGTCAGCGACTCCGTGAATACCGTCCGGCTGCGTGCGGCCTCGCCAGCACCGAGCGCATCCAGCGCGTTAAACGCGTTGGCACCCAACTGGATACCGGCGCCGATCTCGCCGATCTTGTCGGCCTGTTCAAGAAGCAGAACTTCGATATTTTGCTGCGCGACCGCCAGTGCGGCCGCCAAGCCACCTATACCACCGCCGACGATGATCACACGGCGCTTGGACGCGTTGTTGCTCATGCTTGGACCTTATTTTATTTGTGAGACGCGATGGGAGGAGCCGGGGGAACGTAATCCGGCTGATTTTTGGGGTCTGCTTTGATGAAAGCAGGATGGGTGACTGCGTGCTTGACCACCGCGCTCGCGCGGGGGTAGGTGGCCATATCACAGCCCATACGCAGAGCATTTCCGAATTGTGGAATGAGGCAGCAATCCGCGAGGGTCGGTTGCGCGCCAAAGCACCAAGGCCCGCCATAAGCTTCGCCCGCCCGGACGAGCAGACGCTCCACCCCGGCCATGCCTTCGGCGATCCAATGCGCGTACCACTCATCCTTTTGCGCGGGGGAGATGTTCAGCTTGTCCTGCAGATATTTGAGGACGCGCAGATTATTGACCGGATGAATGTCGCAGGCGATCAGATCGCTCAACTCGAGCACCCTGGCCCGCAATTCCAGTTCTTGCGGGATCAGGCGCGGCAGTGGATATTTGCCGTCCAGCCAATCAATAATCGCCAATGACTGGCCCAGCTGGAAACGCCCCTCAACAATCGCGGGCACCGACGCCGAGTGATTCACCTTAGCCACATAGGCGGCATCGCGATGCTCGCCCACGCGGATATTGACCCCGTGAAACTCCGGCTCCAGACCTTTCAGCGCAAGCGCGATGCGCACGCGCCAAGAGGTTGAGCTGTTGAAAAAGCTATAAATATCCACGGGGCATATCCTCGGCTAGGCTGGTCAGACGATCTTGACGTGCAACTCGCCAAGGCGCTCCACGCCCACGGCGATGAGGTCGCCTTTTTTAACCGCGCCGACACCTTCCGGCGTGCCGGTGAAGATCACATCGCCCGGCTCCAGCCGGAAGAAGCGCGACAAATACGCAACGGTCTCGGCAACCGACCAGATCAGATGCGTGATATCGCTCTTCTGCTTGCTCGCATCGTTGACGGTCAGCCAGATGCCGCCTTGCTCAAAATGACCGACAGCGCTGGCCGGATGAACCGGCCCAATCGGGGCCGAGCGATCGAACGCCTTGCCGATCTCCCAGGGGCGCCCCATTTCCCGCATCTTCATTTGTAAATCACGACGGGTCATGTCGAGCCCCACCGCATATCCCCACACATGGTCGAGCGCCTGCTCCAACGGAATATTGGCGCCGCTTTTGCCGATCACCGCGACCAGCTCAGCCTCATAGTGGTAATTGCTGGTTTCCGCCGGATATTCCAGCTCCAGCGTCTCGCCATACCCTACCGGCACCACGGCATTATCCGGCTTGCAGAAGAAGAAAGGCGGCTCGCGGTCCGGGTCGAAGCCCATCTCGCGCGCATGCGCGGCGTAATTGCGGCCAACGCAATACACGCGGCGCACAGGAAACAAGTCAGCGGCGCCAGCGACTGAAAGCGTAACCGGCGCCTCGGGCGGAAAAACGTAAGACATATATCAAAATCCTTGGTTTGGAATCAGAGACGCTCTTCGCGCAGCAAATCCAGCGCGGCGAGCACGGGGCGGTTGGAGTAACTGAACAGTACCGCGTCTTCATCGGTCGAAAACTGCACGTTCTGCCAGACGGGAGCGACGAAGATGTCGCGGGACTCAAAGGCGAAATCCCGGTCGCCAATGCGCACCGTCCCCGTCCCCTCAACCACGCTGAACACGGTGGCGTCGGTGGTGCGATACAGGCGCCCACGGAAGCCTTTTGGAAGCAGCTGCAAGAACGTCGCCATCGTCGCCATCGGGGCGCCGCCATTCCCCGGGTTCACATAGCGAAGCTTCACACCATCCCAGGCATCCAACGGGCTGGTGCGCGCCAATACATCGAGCGCCTCACGGCTGCGCGCATAAGGATAGCTGAAGATCGGCGAATTATGCCCCTTCTGCGCATAGCTCACCGGCAGCATGTTATAGCCATAATTCGCGAAATTATTGCCTTCCGGACGGCTGATCGGCTGCGTGTCCTCCGGGTAGGTTTCCGCGAAGCCCGCGTCGAGCTGCTGCACCAGCGGAATATCCAGCCCGTCGAGCCACACAACCGGCTCGCCGTCTTCCGGGTTCCCGTGGTCGTGCCATGTCCAGGACGGGGTGATGATAAAATCACCCGGGTGCATCGTGGTCCGTTCGCCGTTCACCGCGGTCCATGCACCCGTCCCTTCAACGATAAAGCGCAAAGCGGACTGGGTATGGCGATGGCTCGGCGCGATCTCGCCGGGCAGGATCAATTGCAGCCCCGCATAGAGATTGGAGGTAATGCTGGACTTGCCCGGCAAACCAGGGTTTTCGAGGACCAGCACGCGCCGGATGGCTTCGGCGGCGCTGATCACGCGGCCCGATTCCATGATCAGGTCACGCAGCTGCGCGTATTTCCAAATCGCCGCCACCGATTGCGGGCGTGGCGCGGTGGGCACCAGGTTGTGCAGCGACTCCCACAGGGGCGACAAGTTCCGCTCCGCGATCTTGCCATAATAGACCTCGCGCGCGGCGCTCTGCATACTCACGGTCATGTTCCGTCTCCTGGTTTCCGGCCCGGCCGCTCATGGCGGGGGCTATTTGCCGAGGCTTTTAAGCCTGGACGTCATTCCGTAGAAATCGTATTTTTGTCTTAGGTATACGGTTTCTGATATACCACGGAAGGCGGCAAACAGATGGACTGGACCCAACGGATCAGGCTGCGGCACCTGCAAATGCTGCTTTCCATCGCCGAGACAGGCAATCTCAGCCAGTCCGCCGAAGCCATGAACACGACCCAGCCCGCCCTGTCGAAATGGCTCAAGGACCTGGAGGATGACCTCCAATTACCCCTGTTTGAGCGCCACGCGCGCGGTCTGCGGCCCACGCCCCATGGCCAGGCGATGATCGAGCATGCCAAGCGCATCGGCAGCCATCTGGATAGCGCACGCGATGACATGCGGGCATTGCGCGAGGGCGGGAGCGGCATGGTCACCATCGGCACGTCCGGCGTATCCGCCTCCGACCTGGTGCCGCTCGCGATCGCCAGGCTGGTGGAGCAAATGCCGCGCGCCCAGGTGCGGGTGCACGAGGACACCATGAACCGCCTGATTCCGCAGCTTCAACATGGCGAGGTGGACATCATCGTGGGGCGCGCCGTTGTCTCGCCGGCGGCGGATGACTTCAAAGCCGAAACCCTGTACCGCGACCCGGTTGATTTTGTCGCGGGCCACGCGCACCCCCTGGCGATGCGTCAATCGCTCACCTGGGAGGACATGCTGTCTTACCCCTGGATCGTCTGGCCCGAAGGCACGCCCACGAGAGACGCGCTCAACAACGCGCTCGCCGAAGCCAGGCTCAGCCTGCCGCGCTTCAGCGTCGAGTCCAACTCCTCCATCCTGAACATCACTTTGCTGCAAAACTCGCATTTACTCGGCACGGCCTCGCATCGCGCGGCCTCGCGTTTTCAGGAGATGAACCTGCTGCGCATTCTGCCGATGCCCCTAGGCAGCGACGCAACCGTCACCATGTATTGGCGCAGCAACAACGAAAGTCGCAACGCGGTAACCATGGCCTTGGAGTGCCTGCGTCGCTGCGCAAATTAACGCCGCAACGGTATCGAACAAAATACACTGGGCAGGTGAGACAGCAAATTCAGCATTTTAACTCGCAGATTGAGGATTTCGCCGGTATCGCCGTGGCCAGCCTCACCCCAGAACTAGCGCCGTCACCCAGGCTGCGGCCACTGGCGCCACCACTCCCGGTATAATCCGCAGCAGGAAGCCCTGCCCCCCCATTCCACGCGCCATAGCCAGTTTCGAGACCGTATTGCTCGTCACCGCCATGAGGATCGGCAGAACCGCCTCGCTCGGCGCCATTTTTGCGCCCGCCACCAGAGAGGCGATCGAGATGGCCGGCGAATGCGCATCGGCAAATCCCGCCACAAGCGCCCCCACCATCACCCCTGCCTCGCCCGCCCAAGCCCGCAACGCCGCTGAGCCCAGCAGCATCACCGCGATCAGCGCTGCCAGCCCGAGCGCGGCGCCGAGGTTGAAGGCCCGCCCCGGCTCCGCCGCGGTCGCTTTGGCTCCCCCGCGCAGCGCAAAGGCCAAAGCGTACAGAGCGGCAACAACCGCACCCGCCGCCAGAGCCGGCGCCAGCAACAGCAGCGTGGCGCGGGAAAGTGCTGCCAGCAGCACCGAGAGCTGTATGAAGGTCGCCACCGTTGAGAACACCGCCCCCGCCACGGCGGCATTCATGCTGGCCGGCGTCTGTTTCGCCAGTGCCGCCATCGCACCGATCGCCGCGGTGCTAGATACGAAGCCCGACGCCAGCCCTGTCACTGGCAGCCCAAAACGGGTGCCCATCGCGCGCGTCGCCACATGGCCGCATGCGCCGATTGCCATCATCAAAATCACGAGAAACCAGAGGCTATGAAGATTCAACGCCGCGAAGGGGCCGATATAACGGTCCGGCAATTGCGGCCAAACAATCAGCGTCGCCGCCGCGAAAATCAACCCGTCCGTTACTTCCGTCGCTGTGAGGATGCGCGTGGCAAACCCGTGCAACGGCGCCTTGGCAGCGAACAACACCGCCACCGCCATGCCAAGCGCGGCGGCCAGACCGGTGTCGGACATTGCGAGTGCGCCAAGAAGCGGTGTCACCAGTAACCCGACCTCGGTTGTCAGTCCTGGATCGTCGCCGCGGTCCCGCCAATAGGACAAACCCGCCAGCACCACCACGCCGAGCATGACAAGCGCCAACAGACCACCGCCGAGATGGCCCGCTAAAGCGCCGAGCAGCGCCACCAGCGCGAACGTCCGTATCCCCGCTGCCCGGCGACCGGCGCCCGAGCCCTTACTGCGCTCACGCTCCAACCCAATCAATAACCCGATGCCAAGCACCACGATAAATCTAAACCAGGGAGTAGAAGCCATCAAACCGTCCATACTGCTGCACTTGGCCCCATCGACCATTTCAAAAAATCCACGACGCCGCGTAGCGAAACCCTGTATGCCTTATCATATCCAGGTCAGCGTGCGGAGTAGATCGCAGAGGGAGATGCCCTGTGTGTTGCGTGGAGTCGCAACATGCCGAACCGCTTACTCCCGCCCCCGTTGATTAGCGGATCCACCCGATGCCGCCGCTGGATCACGGCCGAGGCACTCCACGCAGGCCAAGATCGGGTCGGGCGGTTGCGGCTGGGACCGATCGATAAGGCCGCAGATTATGCCGAACGCCGCGTCCTTAGTTGCCGGATCGGCCAGGGCTGATACGTGATAAAAAATTCAATCCGCCAGAGGTGCGACACACGAATAGTATATTGCACGGGGCAAGATTGTTTTAGTCACTGCGACCTCGATCTCCCCCGCAGCGAGGCATAACTTGGAAATGAATTTAACAAAGCCACGACAAGTTACGACAACCGGTATCAGCGCAACTCCTCGTGATAGCCCGCTCTAGAAATCTGTGTCCGGTGTTCGTGCAGCCAAATCAGACTGCCGGTATGGATGTGTACAGCCCGGAAAAGAGTTAAAGGCTGTTCGGTTTGGGTAAGCCAAGCAAGACGGATCCATGCGGAATGCGTCACCAGCAGAATCGTCTCAGTTGCTTCAATCTGTTGCCAGCGGATCAGGCTTTCAGCCACGCGGCGCTGGGCGGCCGCAAGCGATTCACCACCAGGAAATGTGAAATCTGCAGGAGCGCGTTTCCATTGTCTGACCTGTTCTGGCCAAGCGACTTTAATTTCAGCCTGGGTTTTTCCCTCCCAGCCGCCGTAATCGAGTTCCATCAGGCTGTCATCAATCTCCGGCGCGGGCAGGGCGCAGCGCGCCGCCAGACAGGCCGCCGTCTGCCGCGCGCGGCGCAGCGGGCTGCTGATGATCCGGCTCACCCCCAGCCCGGCGGCGTACTCCGCCAGCCGCGCGGCCTCCGCGTGGCCTTGCGGGCAGAGTTCCGGGTCCGACCGTCCCTGATAGCGTCCCTCCTCGCTCCAGATTGTAGCGCCATGACGTATGAGCCCGAGGCGAGGCGAAGGACAGTCAGGGTGGGGCATTTAATATTTCACAGCAATGCCGAAATCGAAGCGGTTGCCGGCATGAATTCCCTTACCCGCGACATTTGTTTCGTACATGAAGAATGGGCGGAAGCGCCGGGTCAGCCGGTATTCAACGCCCACCCCCAGGCGCAGAAGGTTGTAAATTTCGCCCTGCGCGCCGGGCGGCAGGCTGCGCGCGCTTTGCGGCGTATCGACGAAGAAGACCGAACCCATGAAGGTCAGGCGCGGCGTGGCGCGGGCGGAGAGGTCCAGTTCGGTCCGCAGCTGCACGGCCTTGCCGTCCAGAAACACGCGCGGCCCGGCCAGCAGCGTGGCGCTGACGCGGTGATAATGAAGCCCGGCCTCGAAATCCGGCTCCAAGGCCCAGCGCCCGGTGCCCTGGGCGGGGGCGGGCTTGGTCTGCCCGGCCGGAAGCACCACGTTGAGCGTGAGGGCATCGGCAAAGAAAGCGGTCTGGGTCAGGCCGTAGGCAAGCCCGATTTCCTCATCCTGCAACCCGCTGCTGGAGGCGCTTTGCCCGTGGCGTGAGGTCTGGATATTGCCCCAGCGCAGATCATAAGTGAGCGCCAGCCCATCCCCCAGCCCCGTGATGCCGGTAAGGCGCAGCTGGGTGATGGATTGCTTGGAGGCCGGGACCGTGCTGGTGGTGAAGCCGGTGCTGGGGAAGCTGGTGTCACCCGAGAAAAGCCGCACCGCGGGCTTGGCGGTGCCATGCCCGGCGGCCGGTATCCATGGGTCGGCCTGAGCCGTTCCCAGGCCCAGCCCGCCCAGCAGCGCGCCCAGCAGCGCGCCGGTGTGCAGGGGGCATCTCACTGATTGGCCGCCTGCGGCAGGCCGGCGCCGTGCGCGCCGTGCAACATGGTCCATAGCTGGGCGTAAGCTCCTTGGCGTTTCATGAGGTCTCGATGCGGGCCGCGCTCGGTGATCCGGCCTTGTTCGAGCAGCAGAATTTCGTCGGCCTGGATAATGGTGCTGAGCCGATGGGCGATGATGAGGACGGCGCGCTGGCGGCAAAGCCGGGCGATGGCGGCGCTGAGCTGGCGCTCCGTGGCGGCGTCCAGGCTGCTGGTCGGCTCATCCAGGATCACCACCGGCGCCGTGCTCAGCAAGGCGCGGGCAATCGCGACACATTGGCGCTGCCCGCCGGAAAGCCCGCCGCCGCGCTCCGCCACCATCGTGTCGATGCCCTCCGGCAGGCGGTCCAGCAGGGGTTGCAGCCCGGCGTCGCGCGCCGCGCCCAAGGCGTCCTCGCGCCCGGCCCCCAAGCGGCCATAGGCGATGTTTTCCCAGATTGTCGCCTGGAATAAGGCCGGCTCCTGCGGCACCAGCGCCACTTGCTGGCGGACATATGAGAGCGGCAGCGCCCGGCTATCGACGCCATCGAACAGCACCGCGCCAGAGCTGGGGTCGTGAAAGCGCGGCACCAGGCTGACGATGGTGGTTTTGCCCGAGCCGGTGGCCCCGGCCAGCGCCACCATGCGCCCGGCCATGAGGTCAAAAGAGATATCGCGCAGCACATTCTGGCCCGGCTGGTAGCCGAACCCCACCTGCCGCAGGCTGATGCGCCGCACGGGATGCGGCGGGGCCAAAACCCCCTCAGGCTCGGTTAGCGGGCTCTGCTCGGCCAGGCATTCGCCGATCCGCTCCATGGCGATGAGCGCCCGGCTGGAGACGCGGCCGGTTTTGGCCAGTTGCCGTGCCGGCGTGGCAAAGCCGCGCAAATACGCGAGGAAGACCAGCAATTCACCGGCGGAGAGGCGGCCATCGAGCACCCGCAGGGCGCCATACCAGGTGATCAGCGCCGTGGCGCCGGTAATGGCCAGCCCCATCGCCGCGCCGAATTGCGCCTGCACCCGGTTGGCCGCCTGCCCGGCCCGCAGGCTTTTATCCGCCTGGGCGGAGAAGCGCTCCTCCTCATGGGTTTCACGGCTGAACGCCTGGACCACTTGCACGCAGGCCAGAATTTCCTGGGCAATCCCGTTCAGCGCGCCGTCATGCTGGCGGACCTGGCGAACGGCATGGCGCAGCTTGCTGCTGAAGATGATGGTGATGATCAGCAAAGGCGGCGCGGCGGCCAGGGTGAGCAGCGCATAGCGCCAATCCAGCAGCAGCAGCACCGCCGCCATGCCCAGCACCGTCACGGCATGCGGCAGCAGGTCGATCCCCAGCGAAGAGATGAAATCCTGCAATTGCTTGACATCTTCGCTCATCCGCAAATTTAGGTCGCCACTGCGGCGGTTGCGGTGGAAGGCCAGCGGCAGGCGTTGCAAATGCGCGAAAAGGTTGAAGCGGATGGCGAACATCACGCGCTGCCCGGCATTCAGCAGCACCCGGTTGCCGGCATAAACCAGCAGGGCATCCAACCCACCCAGCGCCAGCATGCCCAGCGCCAGCTCGTCCAGCAGCAAGACGCGGTGGCGGAGCGGAGACGCCAATAACGGGGCCAGCCAACGTTCCAGAGGGTGCTGGAAGATCACATTGTCAATGATCGCCTTCATGGGCCAGGGCAGCGCCAGCAGCACCAGCGCCCGCAGGGACATCAGGCAGCTCCCGGCTCCCAGGGTGGGCCATTCGCGCCGCAAATACCCCAGCAGCCACCAGCGTTGCGGGGTGGGGTTCATGCCGGATAGGGGCAGCGCGCCAGGTTGAGGATGCGTGCGACCACGCGCTCCCACCCCCATTGCTGCGCCTCCTGCCTGGCCTGCGCCCCCATGGCGGCGCAGGTTTCTGCATCCGCGGATAATTCCGCGAGGCCAGCCGTGCAGGCGGCCAGATCGCCAGGCGGAAACAGCAGCCCGCTGCGCCGGTGGTGGATCATCTGGCTGATGGCCCCCGTGTCCGGTGCCAGAACCGGGCGCGCGGCGGCCATGGACTCGGCGATCTTGAGCGGGGAAAAATAGAAATCCGCCTGTGGCAGATAGGGCGCCACGGTGAAATCCATGGCGGAAAGCCAGGCGGGCACTTCCGCATGCGGCGCCCGGCCGGGTAGCAAGACGCGCGCGCTCAACCCCAGCGCCGCCGCCCGCGCCGCGACCTCCTCATGCTCCGGGCCTTCACCGATGGCCGCTAGGTACAGGCTGGGATTCTTGCCCGCGATGGCGGCGAAGGCCTCCAGCAAAAACGGCACGCCATGCCAGGGTTTGAAGCTGCCGATGAAACCCGCCAGCCGCGCCTGCGCGGGCAGGCCAAGGCGGTGGCGCAAGGCCGCACGGGTTTCGCTGTTTTGCGCATAGGCGGCGAGATCCACCCCATTGGGCACCACATGAACATGCTGGCGCTGGCCCAGAACCTCGCCGACATGGTGGGCCACGGCCTCGGAGACCGCGATGATGGCGTCCGCATGCTGGTAGGAATTATGTTCGATCGCCCGCGCCGCATCTTCCTGGACCAACCCCCGGAACCGCTTTTGCTCCTCCACCAGCGGCGCGTTCACCTCCAGCAACCGGGGGATGCCTAGCCGCGCCGCGATGGCGGCACCCGCGCCATGAAACAGGGCATGGCGCTCATAGATCATGTCCGGCACGAAACCGCTGGCCGCCAGCGCGCCCAGCACATGGGCGGGGGCGGCATGGTCGGCGGCCAGCTTCACCTCCTCGCGGTCCAGCAGCTTGTCCGCCGCGGCCGGGTTGGCCGCGCGCGGCTTGGGGCATGGCGGCAGGATCAGCGCCGGCGGCGGCGGATTGCCCGTGCCCAGCGTGCTGCACGCCAGCGCCACATCATGCCCCAGGCGGTGCGCCGCGGTGATGAAGGAGCGGACATGCACCGAGGCGCCTTTATCGCCGCAAACCGGAATGCCGTGATCGAAATTGAGATAAAGCAGCTTCATGACGCGATGGCGCGGGGCAGCGCGTCCTCTTCCGCGGTGCAGGCCAGTCCGCCTTGCGCCCCGCAATCCTGGCAGCCGATGAGCTGGTGCAGCGCCCGCGTGGTGATCCAGAGATCGAACTCGCGTTCCAGGAGCGCGCGCCCATTGGCGGCCAGGCGCGCCGCCAATTCACGATCCTGCAAGAGCCGCTTGATGGCGCCCGCCAGGGCGGCGGCATTACGGGGAGGAACGAGCAGCCCCGTCTCCTCATGCCGGACCATTTCGGGAATGCCCGAGACATCGCTGGCGATCACCGGCACGCCGCAGGCCATCGCCTCGGCGATCACATTGGGAATGCCGTCGCGGTCGCCATTTTCCTCGATGCGCGGCGCCAGCGCGAAAAGATCCGCCTGGCCGTAGAGTGAAACCAGCTCCGCATGGGTCATCGAGCCCGCCAGCGTGACGGTGTCGCGCAGGCCGGATGATTCGATCTGCGCGGCCAGCGCCGCCTTCAACGGCCCAGCGCCGACGATGCGAAGATGAAACGGAATGTTCGCCTCGCGCAGGATGGCGCAGGCGGCGATCAGATCATCAAACCCCTTCTTGGGCACCAGCCGGCCCACGGAGAGGATCAGCGGCGGCTGGCGGCCCGCCCCGGCACTGCCGGGCGAGGCGGCGCCAAACGTATTCAGATCGATGCCGTGATAGATCAGCCGGATCGCCGCGCCGGGGCTGACCCCCTCAAGATAGCGCGCATTGTAGCGTGTGCAGGTGGCGACAAACCGCGCGGCGCGCGCGCGGCGGGCGATGATCCGCCGCGGGGTGAGGTAAAGATCCTTCGCGTGCGCCGTGAAGCTGAAGGGCAACCCCGTCATCAGGCTGGCAAATTGCGCGACGGAGGTTGGCGTATTCGCGAAATGCGCATGAATATGCACGATGGCATTGCGGCGGCATTCATCCGCCACGAATCCGGCGCGAGCAAAATGCTTCCACACCGCCAGCGGCGCGCGGCTGGTCGCGGACCACATGCACGCCCGCGCCAGCGCGCCGGCATAGCGGCCTGGCGCGGCCAGGGCGGCGGCGCCATGGGCGCGGGCCAGCCGGGCGAGCTTGGCGCCCAGGTGGGGCGGCAGAACATGCACGGAGGCTTCCACCTCCGCCACCATCGGGTGGTGTGGCGGCGGTTCGGGAGGCAGCAGGGAAAATATGTGCAATTCCGCCCCCAGCCGTTCCATCGCCCGGATCTCATTGAGGATGAAGGTTTCGGACAGGCGCGGATAGCGCTTCATGATGTAGGCCACAGGGCCGGGGGACGGCAGCAGGCTCATGCCACGGAAACCCCATGCAGTGTGGGCGCGGCCAGAATTTCGGCGACGCGTTCGGCGCCGCCGAGGTCGAGCCGCGCCCAGTTGGCTGCCGGCGGAGCGTGTAATACCTCTGGAATCAATGCCGCAAGGCGGGTGGTTAAATTCTCGTCCGGCTCCACCATCCTCGCGAGGCCGAGCGCGGCCATCTGCCGGGCACGTAAGAGCTGTTCCGCGCGTGGGGCCGCGCGCGGAACAAGAATTGCGGCACGGCGCAGCGCTATGAGCTCCGCCGTCGTATTGTATCCGGCCATGGAGACCACCAACGCCGCCGCCTTGAGGCTGGGCAGCAGATTGGTCGTGTATGTAACAAGTTCCACGTCGGCCCGGGCTTGCGCGAGTTGGGCCAGCCGATCGCGTTCAGCGCTGGGCATCAGTGGACCGGTTACGACGACCGAGTGAAACGCAGCCTCACCTGGAGGCGGCAGACCGCACAGATAAGCCTGCATCAGCGCAAACCCATCGCCGCCACCCCCCGCGGTCACGAGCACGACCGGGCGACCGGCGGCGCGCGAGACATCCCAGCACGGCTCCGCCGCCCGCCCCAGGGCAGGGGCGACGACATGCCCGCAATAGCGCAATCGGGCGGCGATGGCGGGGCTCAGTCCATAACCCTCCGCCACATCGAATAATGAACGGCTGCCATAGACCAGGATATCATCATAAGCCTCCTCCAACAAAGCCTGGATGCTTTGCTCGGCCCACAAGGCGCGCACGGTGGCGGGGCTATCCAGAATGTCACGCAGCCCCAGCACGACCCTGGTTTGCGGCAATTCCTGTCGGATCAAGGCCAGGGTCGAGAGCAGCTCCCCATTCATGCCCGCCGGTGCATGGTCCACCAGAAAGATATCCGGCTGGTCGCGCAGTACGAGCTTAAGGATCAGCGCCTCGCGATAGCCCTTGACCATGCCGAACAGCTTGCCCGGCTCGCGCGATTCATAGCGTTCGGCGCCGGTTTTCACCACCGGCGGCAAAGACTGCACTTCCAGCGCCGCCGGCATGTCCCAGATCTCGGCAACTGGGGAGCCGGTGAGCAGCAGCACGGAGAACGCGCCCTCGGCCGCCAGGAGGCGATGGGCAATCGCCAGATTGCGGCGCAAATGCCCGAGTCCGAACGTATCGTGAGAATAAAGAAACACCCTGCGCATCCTCGTTCCGCAAATCTGCGCGGAGTGGTGGGGACGAGGAGCGTGCTGAGGCGCGGAAGCAAGGTGAAGATGTTGCATGTGATGCCTGCTCGACAGGGATGGCCCCAATATTGTGGAACAAACTCCCACGGTCAAATGAAAAAATGACGTCATTTTGCTGCAGATGACATTCAAAATGCTGTGTAAAATTTTATACTAAATTGATTTTTAATGCTTTTTATGCGCAACAGCCAAAGAATTAGCTGTTTCCCTGAGCACAACCAAAAGTTTGCGGAAGAAACTCCCACAAATTATGGACGAAAAGTCAGATTTGGGCTAATGCTTCGCTTATGGAGTTTGACCGGTCAGTTCCTGCAGCCCCGGCGAAACTGCTGGCGGGCGAATTAAAAACGGACCGCGGCGCCGATGCCGGCGCCATAATCCGTGCTACTGAACGTGAAGCCGTGCAAGCCGAAGGCCAGGATGGACCAGCGCTGGTTCACCGGCCTCGTGTAAGCCAAAAACATGGTTTCGGTTGGCGGCTGGTGATGATGCCCAGTGCCGCGCCGTTCGAATTCCAGGGTGACAAACCCTACCCGCCCAAAGCTGTAGCTGAACCCTGCGGACACGAGAAATGTATCGCGCCAACGATAGCCATGGCTGGAGTGAACAACCCGGTAGCCCGCCCGGGCAATTGGGTAAAAATGCTGCCAATGCCAAAGGAGGCTGGTGCCGGCCTCATAGTCGGTGGTGCCGGTGCCCAGCCCGCGCGATCGCGCGTCTGTGGGCAATTTGATCAACACATAAGGCGACATTTCCGGGCGGAGCCTGGCAGGACGATCCAGCGAGACACTGCCTTCCAGCCAGATATCGCCAACCCCTACGCGAGTGCCGTAGGCTTTGGGGATGGCGTAGATGGCGCCGGCACTCAGAACGCCAGGGCCGGTGACCGCCAGGAGCGGCGCGGAGATGCTCACGCGCCAGTTTTTGGCATGGTAGGTCAGGGTCAGCGGCAGCTCATAAGCCCTGATCTGAGAGCCATTATTATTATGTGCGGTGAAGAAAGACGGCATAACCAAAAGAGTGGTATAGCCCGCCGCTGCGGCCGGCGCGGGTATGGCCAGGGAGCCGGCCAAAGCCGCGGCGCATCCCACCACTGCACGGCTCGGAAGGCCCATCACGTTTCTCCAGCCATCCCCTTGATCGCGTGGGATAAGTTACCGCATTTAGCGGTGCGCGCCAAGATCAGCGGGAGTTCCCGGCTTTGACTCCCGTATTCGCCTTGACGCTACGCCGCTTGCTACGGCCGATGGTTGCCGCGCTCATGAATCGTGGAATCGGGTATATTGCCCTGCGGGATCTGCTGAAGCGGGTCTATATTGAGGAGGCTCTGCGCCGCCATGCCGATGCCGCGCAAACCACAGATAGTGCGCTGAGCTTGGTGACGGGCATCAACCGCCGCGAAGTAAAACGCTTGCGGGCGGAAGTTCAATCACCCGCCTTGGAACACGAGACAGGCATCATGACCGGGGTGAACATGGCCGCCCGCGTGGTCGCAACCTGGAGCGCTTCGCCAGATTTCAGAGATGTGACCGGGGCGCCGCGCACTTTGGCAGTGCATGGCGCGGAAGGTGAGGATTTCGACACGCTCCTCCGCGCCGCGAAAGTGGACGTGCGCGCCCGCACCGTCATGAGTGAACTGGAACGGGCGGGTGTCGTTGAGATACAGCAGGATGGACGCTTGCGCTTGCTACGAGCGTCCTACACCCCAGCCGAGCCCGAAGAAAAAATGCTCTTCCTGGCGGCAAATGTCGGCGACCATCTGCGTGCAGCATTCAGCAACATCGAATGTACGACGCCATCTTTTATCGAGCGTGCGCTATTCCACAACAGCATTTCGGCGAGTTGGCTGGAAGCAATGCGCCCACATCTTCGTCGTATGGCCGAGCAGTTTCTACGTGATGCGAATGAAGCGCTGCTGAAAGAGAGTGTGGCGGGTACCGACGCTTTTCCTATAGCCCACAGCGAGGCGCAAAAGCGTATGCGGCTTGGTGTTTATTATTACGAAACGGACGCCGATGATGCACCTTGAGCGCCTGGTTTTAACGATCCTGTGCTTACTGCTCGCTGAACGCGCTTTGGCCCAGAGCAGCGAAACCGGAGGAATCGGCGGAACCGGAATTGGCCAGGAAACCGGCGGGATTGGTGGTACGGGCGTGGATTCCCAGCCTGGCGGGATTGGTGGCACGGGAATTACCCGTCGGGGCAAACCAGTGTTGAGCTATGGGCCAATTCAGGCGTTTGGCAGCGTCTTTGTGAATGGCCGAGAATATATGTTCGACAACCACACGCTGGTCCGCGTGGATGGTCACGCGGCAACCATCGCGAACTTGTCGGTCGGTAATATCGCCCGCATCCAGGGCGTGATAACCGGCGCCAAGCGCGGTTATGCCGAAAGCATCAACATTATACATCCCGTAATTGGCCCGGTTACCGCGATTTCGGATGGCGGGCTTCAGGCGGTGATCCTCGGGCAAAAGATGGAGGCAACGAAGGGGCCGATTTTTGCCGGGTTTAAGCCAGGGCAGATGGTTGCAGTTTCGGCGCAACTACGCGCCAACGGCACCTGGGCCGCCGATAATGCCGAGCCCGTCTCAGGGGCTACCGCCCAGTTGCTTGGCCCAGTTGCCGCCCATAATGGCCGGATGACGGTCGCGGGAACGCCTGTCACGCTGGAGCCAGGACTTACCCCGCCTGCCATGGGTAGCCAAGCCCTTGTGACCGGCGCGGCGGCGGAAAACGGATTGGTGGCACATCGCATTGTTCCAGGTCCATCTTTAGTTGCCCCCCCAGGCACGCGGGTTGAGGTGTCCGACTATTTTAAGGGCGACGATGGCAAAGTGCGGGCGCCAGACGGTCTGGAGGTGCAAAATCTGCCGGGCGGCGACAAGCTGAACGGTCTCGAACCGGTGGACGTGAGCGGCGATCTGGTGGCCCCAGATGTTGTTGATATCAATGCACAGCAAGATGACGCGCTGAGCCAAACGCCCGACCTGTCCGCGCCCGAGCCAGCCGAAGATACCGAGCAGGAACTGACGCCAGATGGGCTGACCCCTGATGAGCTGACGCCTGAACTCCCCGGTGAACCACCCGAAAACCCTGATTTAGACGACAAATAAACAGAATCCTGTCAGAGCGTCGCGGTCAGACCATCCCCACGCGACCATAATGCAACCGCTTCCACGTCGGACAGAAACGCCTCACGATGCGCCGTCTCGCGCAAAACATTCAAACCCAATGCCTACAAAACATTAGCTTGTTCAGCGCTTCCTTAAGCACAAAACGGCTTAAAACGCCGACCCCACCAGCAGAAATACTTCGTGGCGGCTGAAATTTATTGCTGAATCACCAGAAACTCTCTGGGTGTATCGGTAATCAGCACCGATATAAGTGTAATCAGACAGATAATAGCGCAGACCCGCCGACATATCCGCCTCATTATCCCAGCGAGTGGATTGACGAAAATCAGCGCGCGCGAAAGCTAGACGCACAACACCCGTAAGATCTGGAAGAATGACTTGCTCAACTCGTCCACCGACGACCGAATAAACATAACCCGGACTACCCGCCAGCGTCGTTTCCTCAATTGAACGATCAAGGAATACAACAGCAGTCGTGTTATTCGTCGCATTCCAACGGATGTCGGCGTCAGCTGCCGGAGTCGTGATGGGCTTAAAACGCGAATCAGCATAATATCGCCCCATGATACCGACTGAGGCTTCCCCCACCAGCGCTGGCGTCAAGCGAAATTTTGCGCCGACGCTTACGCGATAACCATCTGAGTTACGATAATAACCGACATAAGTTGGCGGCAGCGCGAAATCATCCGGCGTATGATCGTACCTGCGAATATCGGCCAATCCTTCAAAAAACGGACGAAACGCGGGATTGGCGTTATCGCTGACCGAGATTCCTGCCGTATAGCGATTATGGTTACGATCGTGATTATTGATCTCACCGTTTAGCCCGAGCACATTAGCATAGGTAATGCGCTGAAGAGCACCGCCGACGCGGACATTAAAAACACCAAAACGATGCACGAGGCCAGCATAGCTATTCAATTCCCAATAGCGTGTGGGGGTTAGCCCTTCCACAGCGTCAGGCGACGATCTATCTTCATGCTCCATCAACGCGAGACCGCCAAGGATGATGCGGGTTGTTGGATTGACATCAATCCGCCCTTCAATCCTTGTATGCCAGTCTGCGGTATTTTCATTACCGTACTTCAAATAACCAGTGAGATCCGCGCCAGCATCGGCATAAAGCGCATTATGATCCCAGTTTGAACGGATGACGAGGCTGGGTGAAATGGAACCCACACCATCCGATACTGTGCCGGTACGGGTAGCATATATGTTGCTATCATAAAATGCTCCCGCCTGGACTTGCGGATAGAAGATTAGTGATCCAACTTCGAACCCACGCTCCCCCACTTGGGGCGTCTGGACGGGGGCATTGCCTATGGTATGCGGTTCCGGTGCAGGCGTGATGCGGATATCCGTCGCCACGAAGGTCGCAATTTCGATACTGACCGCTCTACGCACGGCTTCACGCTGCGCGGGTGGAGCCGCAGCGATGATCTTGTCAGAAATTTCTTGATAAACCGGGAGATTGGCGCCAACAAAATCGGGTACCGGTGTAGCTGCCGCACGGGCCAGAGCCGCAGCTGAGTCGGGCGTGGCGGCCAAGCCGGGATTTGCTGCGAGAAGCTGATCAAGCCCCTCTAGCAGGGCCCAAGGTCCATTTTGTACATCGCGAGCAAGTTGCGCGTCGGTCGATGATTGCGCCAATGCATGGCCTGCGGGAGATAAGCCGATAAGCACGGCGACGGCCACGCGTGAGAGACAATAGTACTGACGGCCCATGCTCCCTTACCTTCATCCTGTTCACAAAAATATCAAAAATTATTTTTTGAAGGTCGCCATGATCCAAATCAACCAGTTTTACCATGCCGCGCCCTCCAAACACGACATAACCGTATTTCTTATTTTTAATAGAAAATCTTGATTCTTATCAAACGATATTTTTATGTTTTCTCCCACAATGAAGATACTGGGTGAAACCCAAACATCATAGGGTAGGTTTTCTTCGTGCGAAAAAGCATCGACTATTCCCTGCGATTTAGTCTTACCTGCGCATTGGCGGTCTGCCTGGCGGCGCATCCGGTGAGCGCGGCTGAAAATGGTACGCCTTACAACAGGCCAATGGTCGGGAATGACAGCCGAACCGCGCCTCATGGCCCGTGGTGCGGGGGCTACAAATTAGGTAATTTGACACAGCAGGAGCGCTTAAATGGCATCAATCTCGACCGTTTGCGCGCCGCCCAAATGGAGCTGGCTCCTGGCTTCGCGCCAGAAACGGTGAAGACCGGGCTTTACCTTCTCGCTGATTATCAGGAGGAGCTGGAAAAGCGACGGCCTGATGCCGTTTTGGCCGCCAATTATCTAGCGTTGGCAAGTACGGTACCAATCACGGCTGCCCGCTACCGCGACGTGAACGCGCTGCTCTGTGTCAGCACCACACAAAGCCTGGCCGCATCGATCCAGAAAATGGCCGAGGCATTCAGGAAGCAGGATAATACGGCATTGCCACCAAATGAAGGATCCCAGCCGTGAACGCGACCAAGGATAAAACAAATACCCAACCGACCAGACGCTTGCTTCTTACTCTGCTCTGCGGCGGCGGCGCCCTCATCAGCCTGCCACGCGCCTCATGGGCGGAGGATGCTGGCGGAGGTGGCGGTGGAGCAGGCGGCGGCCACGGCGGTGGCGGTGGCGGTGAAAGCGGCGGAGGTGGCGGCGGCGAAGGCGGTGGCGGCCACGGCGGCGGAGGTGAAAGCGGTGGCGGCCACGGGGCAGGCAAAACCCCCGCTCAACGCGCGGTTCGCCACCGTCAACGCACCGGGCGCACATTAGGCGGTGGCGAGTCACATGGCGGCGAGACCGGCGGCAATCACGGCGGCAACGAGGGCGGCGGTACTGAACCAGAGCCCCTGCCGGAAGGATCTACAACTGGCCCGATCGGCGGTGAAAGCGGCGGCGAACACTTCATTCACGAAGGCCAAGGCGACTGGGGCGCGGATAATAAAGTGCTCCGGAGCAACTAAGGCGGAACTTAGACAACTATAAACAGTAAAAAGGAAAGTATAACGATCATGAACGCGGAAAAACTAATCAAAGCCGGGCTGCACAAGGCTCTTCTGGGAACGGTCGCGCTGAGTGTCGGTGTGGCCACACCGCTGCTGTCAGGAGGCCGCATTTCACTCGTGAGTGTGGCCCACGCCCAAACTCAAAGTGGCGGAGGAGGCGGAAGCATGGGGGCGAATGGTTCGGGCCACGCACCAGGCACCTCCGGCCAGTCAATGGGCCAAGGCGGCTCGACTGGAATGAACGGTCATTATGGACAAGGCGGATCAACCGGCACTGAAACGGGCGATGAAGGCACAAGCCCCGATAAACAAGGCCCGCGTTACGGCGGCGGCGAGAATAGCCGCCAGCCCGCAGCTGGCACGAGCGGCGGACGGCCCGCATGGGCAAAAGAAGGGATCCCATCGGTGGAACTCGGCCGGCTCAGCGTGGCTCGCGCCCCCGCGCATGTTCTTGATCATGCTTTCTCGGAAACTGTGACCAATTGGGCCACCATGGGCACCACGGTCATGGAACTGACCGCCGATGGCCAGGAAACTCTAACCATGACCGTAGCGCAGTTCTACTCGCTGCCGGCGGACCAGTTCGCTTACATCGTCAAAACGTACTATAGTTCAATCGTCCGCATCGACTCACCGCTTGAAAATCTGAGTCTGCTGAAGAGTTTTGCGCTTACCAATGTCTCACCTCTGACTGGCGTCACTCCCGCCAGCCGTGATGACATGATCGCAATCTATCTCGGATCAGCCTCGGATAAAACCATTCCTATTACGGTTGATACGGTCACGGCGGTGAACACCATCCTTGGCTTACCCGCGCTCACGCCTGAGGAAACCGCCGACATCCAGGCCAAGGCGGAAGACGTGCGACTAGCCATCCTGAGTGGCCATGGATAACTAGCCATAACCGGCCTTACATCTGCCCGTCACCACTGGTGGCGGGCGGATGTCACGGTCATGAAGGGGGAAATTGTCCCATGATCAAACAACAATGGACCACGGGCACACTCGCGTTACTTCTGCTTTCCAGTTGCGCCGTGAAGCCTCCAAGCAGTCCGTCAATCGCCGTGCTACCTGGTCAAGGCAAAACATACGCCGCGTTCCAACAAGATGATTATGAGTGCCGTGCGGCGGCCGCCCAAAGCATTGGCTATTCCAACGCCGGGCAAGCGGCCAACCAAGCGGCCGTCGGCAGCACTGTAACAGGCACGGTGGTTGGAGCGGCGGCGGGAGCCGTTTTGGGCGCGGCGGCAGGTAATGCCGGCGCAGGTGCAGCGATTGGGGCGGGTACCGGTCTCGTGGTCGGCAGCGCCGCAGGCGCCTCGACTGCCTCCATGACGGCAACCGAGTTGCAACATCAATATGATGTGACTTACGCCCAATGTATGGCGGCAAAAGGCAATAATGTTCCTCCCTTGCCGTCAGCCGCCACGGCAGCTTATCCTTCTCCGACTACCGGATACTATCCCTACGTTGCTTATCCGCCACTCTACGCATTTTATCCGGGCTACGGTTACCTCTACCCCAATGTGTCGATCATATATGGGTGGGGATGGGATGGCTGGCATCACCATGGGTGGCGACCCTAACACTATAATTGCATTTTCTGATGAACTCTGAACCCGTGGCAGCCATGATTCGAGATTTGGCGAGTGGTTGCGTTCTGTGTTGACGACGCACAGGAACTCTCGATGGTATCGCTCGGGGATTTGAAACGGCGCATGCGTTGTTTATTTGCGCGTGCTCGTGTTGCGGCATCCGCTGGCAATTGTCTCTACGCAATTCTTCGCGGCGAGCGGCGCAAGGTCGGCTAGATGCGTGCCAAGGCAACGGGTGATCCTGGTCCGAGGCGGCTGCAAGCGCCGCTTGGGTGGAGGAGGTAGGGCGCCGATCGCTTGTGTGATGTCGTGCTTGGCATTCACTTTGTCGTCCGCGCTGATGCCGATCGGTTCGCTGGCATGGCGATCACAACGTAAAGAGCAACATGACCGCGGGTACGGGCACGGGTAAGGATATTATCAAGGCGAGACCCTATAGGGCACTCGGCGCACCGTCAGCGCCCATACGCGCCAAGCGCCACCGAGATGCCAAGACGCACTAATTGCCGTGCCCGCCCGTCCCAAATGCGTGCCTGGCGATCTCTCATGTTGCATTGCAGAAATTACGAAGCTATAGGGCGTTTCATCTTGCCTGGGACCCGGTGAAAATCCGGGCGGCTCTTCCGGCCGCCAATCCGCCGGATCACCTTACCTGACACGAAAACTTGCCCATTACGGCCCCTGACGAGCGGGCCAAGCAACATCGTGCGCCAAGTCATGGATATGACACGCTCAATCGCAAAGAAAACCTCTTACCTCCAAAACTGGCTGCTTAACCCACGGATCGAGGTTTTGGCCGGTATTGTCGTGGCCCTGGCCCTAATCCCCGAAGCCATCGGCTTTTCGGTCGTCGCTGGGGTTCCGCCTGAGATGGGGCTCTACGGCTCGGTCATCATTGCCTGCGTCATTGCCGTCTCAGGCGGCCGGCCCGCCATGATCTCCGCCGCAACCGCCTCGACCGCCGTGCTTATGGGGCCGATTGTCCATGCGCATGGCGTGAGTTACCTGTTCGCCGCCACCATATTAATGGGTGTTTTTCAAATCGCCGCAGGGCTGTTGAAGCTTGGCCGGTTGATGCGCTTCGTTTCCCGCTCGGTTCTCACGGGGTTCGTCAACGCCCTGGCGATATTGATCTTTCTCGCTCAGCTGCCTCAGCTCGTTCATGTTCCTCCCGTCACTTATGGGTTGATCGCCCTCGGCCTGGCGATCATCTACAGCCTCCCATATCTGACGAAAGCGGTTCCCTCGCCGCTGGTGGCGATTGCCGTTCTGACCGTAATCTGTGCCATATCCGGCATTCATGTGCGGACCATTGCCGATCTCGGCGAATTGCCGTCCACGCTACCGGTCTTCTCCCTTCCGCATGTTCCGCTGACTTTTGAAACCCTCCATGTCATTGCGCCGGTAGCGCTGACGCTGGCCGCTGTCGGGCTTCTCGAAACCATGCTGACAGCAAAGATTATTGACGATTTCACCGATACGGCCAGCGGCAAAAGCCGGGAGTGCATCGGCCAGGGCCTGGCGAATATGATTTCGCCACTTTTCGGCGGCATGGGCGGATGCGCGATGATCGGCCAGTCGGTCATCAACGTGTCATCAGGCGCGCGCGGACGTCTCTCCACACTGGTTGCCGGCGCATTCCTGCTCGTCCTGCTCGTGATGCTGCACCGGCTGCTCGCCATTGTCCCCGTGGCGGCGCTGACCGCTGTGATGATCATGGTCTCGATCAACACCTTCTCTTGGACATCTCTCACCAAATTGCGCACGGTTCCGTGGCAGTCCAGCGTGGTGATGGCAGCCACCGTGACCACGGTGGTCGCGACCAGCGACCTCGCCAAGGGTGTGCTCGTGGGCGTTCTTCTTTCGGGCATCTTCTTCGCGGGTAAGGTGTCACGCCTGCTCCGTGTCACCTCGCGGCTTTCGGATAATGGCCGGTTGCGCGAGTATTTCGTCAAAGGCCAGGTCTTCTTCGCGTCGGCGGAGAAGCTGGTGGAAGAGATCGACGTGACGGAACCATTGGACAGGATCGTCGTGGATGTTACGGAGGCGCATTTTTGGGATATCTCGGCCATCGGCGCCGCTGATCAAATCGTGATCAAGGCGCGGCGCCACGGGCGGGACGTGAAGTTTGTGGGGCTTAACGCCGCCAGCGCGACGATGATGGAACTGCACGGGACCCACCAAAAAGAGGGCGGCGCCATTTCCCTTCATTGATGAATTTCTCAGCTCAAGCGCCGCGTTCACAAAATGCGAGACGGCGGAAAGCACATCAACGCCCAGGCGACGGTGTTTTATCCCCCCTGCCCCCGCCGCAGGCTCACCCGCGGCGCGTCCGGGTTACGCACGGGGAGCACACCAGCCACCGCACGCGGCACATAAGGCGCCTCCAGCGCGGCAATTTCCTCCGGTGATAGCACGACCTCCAGCGCCCCCAGCGCGTCGATGAGGTGAGAGGGTTTGGTGACGCCGATGATCGGCGCCGCGACCTCGGGTTTTTGCAGCACCCAGGCCAGAGCCACCTGGGCGCGCTTCAGCTCCTTCGCCGCGGCGATTCGGGCGACCTCCGCCACCACCCGCCGGTCCTGCTGCTCGGTATCGGCGTAAATGACCCTCATGAAGGCATCATTTGCCGAGCGCGTGGTGGTCTCCGCCCAGTCGCGGGTCAGCTTGCCGCGGGCCAACGGGCTCCAGGGAAGCACCCCCACCCCCATATCCGCGCAGAGCGGCAGCATCTCGCGCTCCTCCTCCCGGTAGATCAGATTCACCTGGTTCTGCATGGAGATGAACTTTGTCCAGCCATGCATCTGCGCAGTATATTGCGCCTTGGCGAATTGCCATGCGAACATCGAGGAGGCGCCGATATAGCGCACCTTGCCGGCCTTCACGATGTCGTGCAGCGCCTCCATCGTTTCCTCGATGGGCGTGGTCTCGTCCCAGCGGTGGATCTGGTAGAGATCGAGATACTCCATCCCCAGCCGGCGCAAACTGTCATCCACGGCCATGAAGAGCGATTTGCGGGAGAGGCCGCCGGTATTAGGCGCGTTCCGCCAGGGAAAGAAGGCTTTCGAGGCCACCACGATTTCATCCCGGCGGGCGAAATCGGCCAGCGCCCGGCCGAGGATCTCTTCCGAAGAACCATTGGAATACATATTGGCCGTGTCGAAAAAATTGATGCCAGCTTCCAGCGCCTGACGGATGATGGCACGGCTTGCCTCCTCGTCCAGCGTCCAGCCGCCATGCGGGCCGCGGCCAGCCTCGCCAAAACTCATGCAACCGAGGCAGAGGCGGGAAATTTTCAGTCCGGTTGGGCCGAGATTGCGGTATTCCATGGCGCTGGGTCCCTCTTGTTCCACCCGCAACATAGGCGGCTGGCGCTGGTGAGGATAGAGGAGAGATGGCAGGGCAGAGGCGTATCTCAGGCCGCGGAGATTTGCCTCTTTACACGTTTCCCCGCTCACAGAAGAAAACGAGTTGGTGACTATATGTACGGGTGGCGATACGACCGGCTTCGCCAGCCCCGCCGGCCTTCGTCTCGAAGGCTAATCTACGCCAATTCGCCGCAAATATCTCTTTCGGATGAAAAAAGCCTATCCGGTCGTCCTCCAAGATGAGGCAAGTCAGCCTGCGCCGTGGATTGTAGAAACGCTCGATATAGTCGAACACATCGGCCCTGGCCCGGTCGCGGGTGCGGTAGGTCTTGGCGGCGGTGCGCTCGGTTTTGAGCGAGGAGAAGAAGCTCTCCATTGCCGAATTGTCCCAGACATTGCCGGCCCGGCTCATTGAGCAGGTGATGCCATTGTCTGCCAGCAGACGCTGAAATTGCTCGCTGGTATATTGCGAGCCCTGGTCAGAGTGATGCAGAAGCGCGTCGGCTTTGCCTCGCCGCCGTACCGCCATCATCAGGGCATCCATGACCAGGGCTGCATCGCGTTCCGCCTTCATTGACCAGCCAACGATGCGCCGGGAGAAAAGGTCCAGAACCGCGGCCACATACAGCCATCCTTCGGCGGTCCAGATATAGGTGAAGTCAGCCAGCCATTTCTGGTTTGGCCGGCTCGCCGCGAAATCTCGATCAAGGATGTTATCGGCAATCACCGCGCGTTCGCCATCGTTCTTGGGTTTGGCACGCCGCTTCGGGCGCGCCCGATAGCCATTCTCGCGCATCAGCCGCTCAACCCGGTGCAGGCCGCAGGCCAGGCCCTCTTCGAGCACATCACGCCACACACGGCGCGCGCTATAAGTCCGGTCGCTGGCCTTGAAGCTGGTGCGGATGGCGGCACCGAGCTTCTCGTCATGAATGGCCCGTTCACAAGCTGGTCGGTTGAGCCAAGCATGGAAGCCGGAACGCGATACCTCAAGAGCATTGCATAGCCAGCTGACCGGCCAGATATGCCGGTTCTTCGCGATGAAGGCGAACTTCATATCGATTCTCTCGCAAAGAATGCCGCGGCCTTTTTTAGGATGTCACGCTCCGCCTTGAGCTTGGCGACCTCCTTCTTGAGGGCCGCGATCTCAACCATGTCGGCCCGCTGCTGGCCATGGCCAGGGAACGCCGTCGCAGGCGCCGCCGCCAATTCACGCATCCAGCGCCGTAACACGCTCTCCGCCAGATCCAGGTCACGGGCAGCCTGGGCAACCGATACGCCCCGCTCCGTAACCAGCTTTACAACCTCGGTTTTGAACTCAGCTCCATACTTCCGTCTCGTCATGTCTGCTCTCCGGTTCCTGCGTCACGATCTTATCCTCGTGTCCACCAAACCGGCAGCAGCTCATTTGAAGCCACACGCGATCCGCCCGCGATCCCGCAAAGCTACTATTATTAACGTACGGTTATGTGTGCGTATCCAATCCCTCTGATATCGTCTTCGGCGAAAGGCGGCGGATTTGAAACATGATCGCGGTTTTTGGGCATCGTGGCGCCTGCGGGCTGGCCCCGGAGAACACACTGACAGGGTTTCGTTTAGCGGCGCGCTTGGGTTTAACGGGCGTTGAGTTCGATGTCGGCATGACCGCGGATAATATTCCGGTCGTCCACCACGATATCCGTCTCAATCAAGACATCGCCCGTGACAAAAGCGGCGCTTATGTCGGCGAGGATGCACCGTTGATCCGCGCCCTCACGTATCGGCAATTATCCACCTATGATGTCGGAAGGCCACGTCGCGGCTCGGTTTACGCCAGCCGGCACCTAACGCAGCAGGCGCTGGATGGCGCGCGGATCCCGACGCTGGCCGAGGCTGTCGCCGCCTGCACGTCGCTTGATCTGCTCATCGAGATCAAAACCGCTCCCGACCGGCCTGACACGACCCACACACCCATGGAATTGGTTGCGCAGGTCTCGCGCGTTTTATGTACCTTGGAGGCCACCGACAAATCCATGCTGTTCGCATTTGACTGGCGGGTTTTAGCGGTGGCGGCGCGGCATATCCCCTCTTTGCGGCGCGGCTGCCTGACCGATGCGCAGACCGTGCGCGATGCCCATCTGTGGTTCGGCGATACCCGCCTCGCAGCGCACCAGCCACAAAAACCGGGCAGCGTGCCGCGCACCGTGGCGAGTACGGGGGCCGTTATATGGGCGCCCGAACAGACGACGCTGAATGAAGCCGAGATGATCGAGGCCCGGCGCCTGGGCCTTGCCGTGATTCCGTGGACAGTGAATGAGCCCAACGACATGGAGCGCATGATCGAGCTTGGTGTGGATGGGATAATCTCAGATGTTCCGGACCAGATCAAAAACCTGCTCGCCGCCCGCAACCTTACGCTGGCGGCGCCCGGTTATATCTCGCGCCTTAAGCCGCGAAGGCCGGTTGACCCTAAATAAGCGCCGCTGGCGCACGAGCGAGCGGCGAGATCAGTCATTCCGGCCAACAACAACTGGGCCAGGCGCGGCATTCAATCCCTGCCAATTCCTGGTACGGACGGCATCAAGGTCAGGCAAAGCTTGATCGTGAAACACGCCCCAGGGCTGGTAAGCCGCCGCCGCCGTGCTACGTAAACGGCAGAAATTGGGAATTGAGACACATGCATTTCGACCTTTTCGTCATTGGCGGCGGCTCGGCTGGGGTTCGCTGCGCGCGCATCGCGGCGGGGCATGGCGCCCGGGTCGGCGTGGCGGAGAGCCGCTTCTGGGGCGGCACCTGCGTCAATATCGGCTGCGTGCCCAAGAAATTCCTGGTCATGGCCGCCGAATACGGCGCCATCGCCGAGGATGCGCGCGGCTTCGGCTGGGATGTCGAGACCCGCGCGCATGACTGGTCCGCCCTGCTCGCCGCCAAGGATCAGGAAATCGCTCGCCTCAACGGCATTTACCGCCGCCTGCTCGACAATGCCGGCGCCACCATCTTCGACGCCCGCGCCAGCTTCATCGACGCCCATACCCTCGATGTCGGCGGCCAGCGCGTCACGGCGGACAAGATCGTGATCGCCACCGGCGGCCACCCCACGGGGCTGGATATTCCCGGCGCCGAGCACGCCATCGTCTCGGACGACGCCTTCTTCCTGCCCGAGATGCCCAAGCGCGTCGCCATCGTCGGCAGCGGCTATATCGCGGTGGAATTCGCCGGGGTGTTCGCGGGGCTGGGCGCCGAGACGCACCTGATCTACCGCCAGCCCCTGCCGCTGCGCGGGTTCGACGAGGATATCCGCGCCGCCCTGGCCGGCACCCTGGCGGGCAACGGCGTCACCCTGCATCCGGGCACGCTGCCCAGCGCCATCACCCTCAGCGGCGGCGCCAAGCAGGTCGCGCTGTCCAATGGCGAGACGCTCGCGGTCGATCTGGTGTTTTTCGCCACCGGGCGCGCGGCCAATACGCGCGGGCTCAACCTGGCGGATGCCGGGGTGCATACCGGCCCGCGCGGCGAGGTGCTGGTCGATTCCGCCTTCTGCACCTCGGTGCCGCATATCTACGCGCTGGGCGATGTCACCGACCGGTTGAACCTGACCCCGGTGGCCACCGCGCAGGGCCACGCGCTGGCCGACACGCTGTTCGGCAACCGCCCGCGCGGCGTGAATCTCGACAACGTGCCGACGGCGGTGTTCTCCATTCCGCCCATCGCCACGGTGGGGCTGACCGAGGAGGAAGCCGCGAAGCGGGGGGAGGTCACAATCTTCCTCTCCCGCTTCACGCCCATGCGCCACACCCTCACTGGGCGCGAACGCAAGACACTTATGAAGATGGTGGTGGACCGGGCCACAGACAAGGTGCTGGGCGCGCATATGTTGGGCGAGGACGCGCCCGAGATCATACAGGGCCTGGCCGTGGCCATCACCGCCGGAGCGACCAAGGCCGATTTCGACCGCACCATCGGCATCCACCCCACCGCGGCCGAGGAATTCGTGACCATGCGCACACAGACCAGGGTTGCCGGCCCCGGCCTTGGCGGCGAGTAGCCTTGCCCTACATTTCACGCTTATAAGGGGCGGAAACAGGACCGCCCCCCGGGAGAGACCATGGATACGATCACCCCAGCCCCGCTTGCTTCCGGCTGGACACCGCATAGCTGGCGCAACTGCCCGATCCGCCAGGTGCCGAGCTACCCCGACCCGGCCCGGCTGGCGGCGATGGAGGCGCGCATCGCCAAATTTCCGCCGCTGGTCTTCGCCGGCGAGGCGCGGAACCTGAAGGCGCAGCTCGCCCAGGCGGCGCAGGGCAAGGCGTTCGTGCTGCAAGGCGGCGATTGCGCCGAGAGCTTCGGCGACTTCACCGCCAATGTCATCCGCGACACATTCCGCGTGCTGCTGCAGATGGCGGTGGTGCTCACCTTTGGCGGCGGCGTGCCGGTGGTCAAACTCGGGCGCATGGCCGGGCAATTCGCCAAGCCCCGCTCGTCCGACACCGAGACCATGGGTGATGTCACCCTGCCCTCTTACCGCGGCGACATCATCAACGGCCCGGAATTCACCGCCCAGGCCCGCATCCCCGACCCCACGCGCATGGAGTTTGGCTATTTCCAGTCGGCCGGCACGCTCAACCTGCTGCGCGCCTTCGCCTCTGGCGGCTATGCCGATCTGCACCAGGTGCATCGCTGGAACCTCGATTTCGTGCAGAACTCGCCGCTCGCCGCGCGCTATGCCGACCTCGCCACGCGCATCGACGAGACGCTGCGCTTCATGGCCGCCTGCGGCCTGACCAGCAGCGCCACGCCGCAAATCCGCGAGACCGATTTCTACACCAGCCACGAGGCGCTGCTGCTGCCGTATGAGGAAGCGCTCACCCGCATCGACTCAACCACCGGCGAACACTACGCCTGCTCGGCGCATTTCCTGTGGATCGGCGACCGCACCCGCCAGCTCGAGGGCGCGCATGTCGAGTTCATGCGCGGCATCCGCAACCCGATCGGCATGAAGGTCGGCCCGAGCATGGAGGCGGACGATCTGCTGCGGATCATGGACGTGCTCGACCCGCAGAACGAGCCGGGGCGCCTGACGCTGATCACCCGCATGGGCGCTGACAAGGTGGAGCAGAAGCTGCCGCCGCTGCTGCGCGCGGTGAAGCGCGCCGGGCGCAGCCCGGTCTGGCTGTGCGACGCCATGCATGGCAACGGCATCACCACCGCCGCCAAGATCAAGACCCGCCGCTTCGACGCCATCGTCAGCGAGCTGAAGGGCTTCTTCGACGCGCATGAGGCCGAGGGCACCGTGGCCGGCGGCGCGCATCTGGAGATGACCGGGCAGGATGTCACCGAGTGCGTCGGCGGCGCGCGCGGCCTCTCGGAGGAAGATCTGGGCGAGCGCTACGAAACCTTCTGCGACCCCCGGCTGAACGCCGAGCAATCACTGGAAGTCGCGTTCTTCCTGGCTGAGGAGCTGAAATCCCGCCGCGGCGCGAGACTCCCGGCGTGACACCCGCCCCCCTGGGCGATGCCGACATCGCCGCGCGTACGGATTCCTACTTCAACCGCACGCGCGAGATCGTCACCCGCTTCGGCGATGCGCGCGTCACCTACGCCATCTTCCTGCGCCGCCCGGTGGTCTCCGCCCCGGCCCTGCTGCTGGACTGGCTGCAGGCGGTGGCCCGCGCCCGGCATGAGCATTTCGACATCGAGCTGATGCACAAAGAGGGCGCCTGGGTCGGCGCGGGCGAGCCGCTGGTTTATGTCACCGGCAGTTTCGCGGCCCTGGCCGACCTTGAGACCATCGCCCTGCAAAAAATCGGCGCCGCCTGTGTCGCCGCGCATAACGCCTTCCAGATGGCCGCGGCGCTGCCCCAGGCCGCGTTTCTGGCCATGGAGGCGCGCCATTGCGCCGGGGCCGAGATGCAGGAGATCATGGCCTATGCCTGCGCCGTCGGCTCGCGCGCCGCGCAGGAAGAGGGCGCGCGCGGCTTCGTCGGCAACGCCAATGACTGGACGGCGCATTATTTCGGCGCCGCGCATGGCTACGGCACCATGCCGCACGCCCTCATCGGCTATGCCGGCTCCACCCTGCGCGCGGCGCAGATGTTCGTGGAAACCTATCCGGACGAGCCGCTCACCGTGCTGGTCGATTATTTCGGCCGCGAGATCACCGACACGCTGGAAGTCTGCAACGCCTTCCCTCATCTGGCGCAGACCGGGCGGCTCTCGGTGCGGCTCGACACCCATGGCGGGCGCTATCTCGAAGGGCTGGACCCGCAGGAGAGCTACGCCGTGCTGGAGCGCAACGCCCCCGGCGCGCTGCGCCGCTACCGCAGCCAGCGCGAGCTCGGCTACCTGATCGGCACCGGCGTCTCCGCCGCCGCCATCTGGAAGATGCGCGAGGCGCTAAACCTCGCCGGCTTCCCGGCGGTGCGCATCGTCGCCTCCTCGGGCTTCGGCGTCGAGAAATGTTCGGTCATGGCCGACGCCAAGGCGCCGATCGACGTGGTTGGCACCGGCAGCTTCATCCCCGAAACTTGGTCCGAGACCTACGCCACGGCCGACATCGTGGCCTATGACGGCAAGCCCTTGGTGAAGCTGGGGCGCGAATTCCTGCTGCGCACCACCCATGGCTGACACGCTCACCCTCGCCATCGCCCAGATCAACCTGCATGTCGGCGCCATCGACAAAAATGTCGCCGCCATCCGGGCCGCGCGCGCCCAGGCCGCGGCGCTGGGGGCCGATCTCGTCGTCACCCCGGAACTCTCCATCTCCGGCTACCCGCCGGAGGATCTGGTGCTCAAGCCCGCCTTCGTCGCCGCCTGCGAGGATGCGGCGGCGGAGCTGGCGCAGGACACCGCCGATGGCGGCCCGGCGCTGATCATCGGCACGCCCTGGCGCAATGGCGACAAGCTGCACAACGCCGCCTTCCTGCTCGAAGCCGGGCGGATCAGCGCCCGCCGCGCCAAGGTGGAACTGCCCAATTACGGGGTGTTCGACGAAAAACGCGTGTTCGACGCCGGCGCGGCGGAGGGTCCGGTGGCGTTCCACGGCTTCCGCCTCGGGCTGATGATCTGCGAGGATTGGTGGCTGCCCAACGTCTCCGCCTGCCTGGCCGGGGCCGGGGCCGAGTTGCTGCTCTCGGTCAACGGCTCGCCCTTCGAGGACGGCAAGCAGGAGCGGCGCATCCGCCTCGCCGCCGAGCGCGTGGCCGAAACCGGGCTGCCCTATGTCTTCGCCGCCATGGTCGGCGGCCAGGATGAAGTGGTGTTCGACGGCGCCTCCTTCGTGCTCAACGCCGATAGCAGCCTCGCCGCGCAGCTGCCGCAATTCGCCGAGGCGGTAACGCTGACGCGCTGGATGCGCACGCCCGGCGGCCTCGCCTGCGCGCCGCAACCGCCGCCGCCCGCGCCCGACCGGCTGGGGCTGATCTATCAGGCGATGATGCTCGGCCTGCGCGACTATGTGAACAAAAACGGCTTTCCCGGCGTGGTGCTCGGCCTCTCCGGCGGCATCGACTCCGCGATCTCCGCCGCCGTCGCCGCCGACGCGCTGGGGCCCGAGCGCGTGCGCGCGGTGATGCTGCCCAGCCCCTACACCTCGGCCGAAAGCCTGGAAGACGCCGCCGCCTGCGCGCGGATGCTCGGCATCCCCTACGAGACCATCCCCATCAGCGGGGCGATGGAAGCGTTCGGCGCCGCCCTGGCCCCGGCCTTCGCCGGGCGCGCGCCCGACATCACCGAGGAGAACATCCAGGCCCGCACGCGCGGGCTGATCCTGATGGCGATCTCCAACAAATTCGGCCCGATGCTGCTCACCACCGGCAATAAGTCCGAGATGTCGGTGGGCTACGCCACGCTCTACGGCGATATGTGCGGCGGCTATTCGGTGCTCAAGGATATTTACAAAACCACGGTGTTCGCGCTGTGCCGCTGGCGCAACGCCAACCACCCGGCGGGCGCCCTCACCCGGCCCGGCCCGGCCATGCCCGAGCGCGTGATCACCAAGCCGCCCAGCGCCGAGCTGCGCCCCAACCAGACCGACCAGGATTCGCTGCCGCCCTATGAGGTGCTGGACGCGATCCTCGCGCATCTGATCGAGGGCGAACATTCGGTCGACGACATCGTCGCCGACGGCTTCGAGCGCGCCACCGTGCTGCGCGTGGTGCGCCTGCTCGACCGCGCCGAATATAAGCGCCGCCAGGCCCCGCCGGGGGTCAAGATCACCTCCCGCGCCTTCGGCCGCGACCGCCGCTATCCCCTGACGAACGGGTTCACCAGCCTCGTCAAATAAACAGCCCTTAGGCTCTGGCCTTTTGTGGCGAACCCGGTATTAAGCCCTTTTGGCCCGGCCGCGCGCCGGGCGCCTAACCTGGGAGCAGTAGTATCCGATGCCGGTGACGTTTTCCGCCGAGGATTTTGACCGCGTCTTCGATTCTTCGGTGATCCGCCGCGCGCAGAGCCTCATCGCCCTGGGCTTCGTCAAGGATGTCTCGCTGCAAGGCGACACCATCGACGCCTTGGTTGAAGACATGGACGGCACCAAGCGCACCTGCTCGATGACCCCGGAGAAAAAGGGCAGCCGCATCTCCTTCGCCGAGCGCGAATGCTCTTGCGGCGAGCGCGGCTGCCGCCACCTGGCCGCCACCGCGCTGGCGGCGCTGGCCAAATTCCCGCAGCTGCGCAAACAGGCGCCCAAGCAGCTCATCGACACCATCATCCCCGCGCGCGAGCGCCCGCCGGCGCCGGCCGCCGCCCCGCGCATCCGCGCCACCGGGCGCCGCCCCAAGGCCGCCAATCTGCTGCTGCCCGCCATGCCCGAGGCCCCTGAGCCCGGCGCCACCATCCTGGATCGCCAAGCCACCCCGGTGCTGCGCCTGCGCCGGGTGCACGGGCCAGATGAGTTCAACCGCCAGCGCATGATCGACGTGCTGACGCTCGATTTCGACTATGGCGGCGTGCGCGTGGACGGCGCGGATGAAAACCCCTTCATCCGCATCAAATCCGCCGGGCAGATCGCCTTCATCCGCCGCGAGATCGCCGCAGAGGCCGAGGCGCTAGATCAGCTCCGCCCCGACGGCTTCGTGCAGATGCGCGTGGCCGACGGCAAATCCGCCCGCGGCCAGCGCGTGCTGGTGTTCCGTGGCCAGGAATCAGCGGCCAAATGGCACCATTTCGTCGCCGTGCGCGTGCCCGAGCTCACCGCGCTCGGCTGGCTCAGCCATATCGACGCCAATTTCGGCCCGCAGCTGGCCGAGAATGTCGGCAATCTCGATGTGAAGGTGGAGGACGGCGAGGCCGGCACCTTCAGCCTGGAATTCGGCGTCGAGGTGGATGGCGAGCGCATCCCGCTGCTGCCGATCCTGGAAAACCTGCTCAACAAGGGCGGCATCGACGCCGCGCAGATCGTCGAGGGCGAGATCATCACCAGCCTGGAGGATGGGCGGGTGGTCAAGCTCCCGGCCGACCGCATCCGCCGCCTGCTGGCGGTGATGGGCGATCTCATCGAATCCGCCGGGCGCACCACCGAGAAATCGCTGGTGTTGCCCGTGGGAGCCGCCGCCACGGTGCTGGAGCTGGAGGATGTGCTCACCACCTCCTGGCAGAACGCGGCGGATATCGAGGCTTATGTCGAGCGCTTCCGGGGCGAGCCAGATATCATCCCGGTCGAGATCCCGCCCGAATTCAAGGCCGCGCTGCGCCCCTACCAGCAGCACGGCGTGGACTGGCTGCAACATCTCGCCTCCTACGGGCTGGGCGGCTTCCTGGCCGATGACATGGGCCTGGGCAAAACGGCGCAGACCATCGCCAATATCTGCGTGGAATACGCCGCCGGGCGGCTCACCGCCCCCGCACTCATCGTCGTGCCCACCTCGCTCGTCGCCAACTGGACCGCCGAGCTGGCCAAATTCGCACCGCATCTGAAGGTGGTGGTGCTGCACGGGCTGGAGCGGCACGAAAAGCGCGAGCGGCTGGACGATGTGAATGTCGTCGTCACCACCTACACGGTGCTGACCCGCGATATCGAGGAGATGAAGCCCCTGCCCTGGCATCTGGTGGTGCTGGACGAGGCGCAGGCCATCAAATCGCCCGAGGCGCGCGCCACCCGCGCGGTCTGCCAGCTCAAGACCACCAACAAGATCTGCCTCTCCGGCACCCCGATCGAGAACAATCTCGACGAGCTATGGTCGCAATTCGCCTTCCTCATGCCCGGCCTGCTGGGCGACCGCCGCGGCTTCACCAAGCGCTTCCGCACGCCGATCGAGAAAAACGGCGACCCGGTGGTGCGCGCGCAGCTGGTCAACCGCATCCAGCCCTTCATCCTGCGCCGCACCAAGCAGGAGGTGGCGACCGAGCTGCCGCCCAAGCACACCATCCTGCGCCGCATCACCCTGGCCCCCGACCAGCGCGAACTCTACGAGACCATCCGCGGCACGCTGTATGAGACGGTGAAGGAACAGATGGCCGAGCGCACCCTGGCGCAAAGCCGCGTCATCGTGCTCGACGCGCTGCTCAAGCTGCGCCAAGCCTGCTGCGACCCGCGTTTGGTACGCATCGGCAACTCCACCGGTGTGGAGAGCTCGGCCAAGCTCGACGATCTGATGGAGATGCTGAACGAGCTGATCCCCGAGGGGCGGCGGATCCTGGTGTTCTCGCAGTTCACCTCGATGCTCGACCTGATCAAGCCGCGCCTCGACGAAGCCGGCATCCGGTTCGTGGAGCTGCGCGGCGACACGCGTGACCGCGCCACCCCGGTGCAGCGCTTCGAGGCGGGTGAGGTGCCGGTGTTCCTGATCTCGCTGAAGGCGGGCGGGCGCGGGCTCAACCTGACCTCGGCGGATACCGTGATCCATTACGACCCGTGGTGGAACCCGGCGGTGGAAGCCCAGGCCTCCGACCGCGCGCACCGCATTGGCCAGACCAAATCGGTGTTCGTCTACAAGCTCATCGCCACCGAGACGGTGGAGGAGCGCATCCTGGAGCTGCAACAGCGCAAGGCGGAGCTGGCGAGCATCGCCTTCCAGGAGGGCGGCGGCATGGCCTTCAACGCCGAGGATATCGACTTCCTGTTCGGCGCCGACGCCCCGGCGGAGGCCGCGGCGGCGTAGTGGGCAAGATCGTCTGGATCGCCTCCTACCCCAAATCGGGCAATACCTGGGTCCGGGCCTTTCTGCACAACTACCTGGCGCCGCAGGCCGCGCCGCGCCGCATCAACGCGCTGGAGGAAGTCTCGGTAACAGAATGCGCCGCCGCCCTCTACCACGCCCCCGGCGCCACGCCGCCCCCCGAACAGGTGCAGGCGCTGCGCCCTGCGGTGCATGAGCGCCTGACCCGGCTGCGCCCCGGCCCGGTTTTCGTGAAGACGCATAACGCCAACCTCGCCCTGCATGGCGTGCCGCTCTGCACCCCGGCGCACACGGCGGGCGCGCTCTACATGGTGCGCGACCCGCGCGATATCGCCCTCTCTTTCGCCGCCTATACCGGGCGCGATATGGATGAGATCATCGCCTTCATGGAAAATCCCGGTGCGGCCAATGCCAGCGACGGCGCGCAGGTGCTCGAACTGCTCTCAGATTGGAGCGCGCATGTGCGCTCCTGGGTGGCGGCGCCGAACCGGCTGCTCACGCGCTATGAAGACCTGCTGGCCGCGCCTGAGCGCTATTTCGCGCGCATCATCCGCTTTCTTGGCGCCAGCGAGGTGGACGCCCAGCGCCTCACTCGCGCCATCGAGTTCAGCAGCTTCAAGAGCCTTTCGGCGCAGGAGGCTGCCGAGGGCTACCGCGCGGGCGGCAAGGGTAAATTCTTCCGCCAAGGCCAAGCCGGGCAATGGCGCGAGTGCCTAACCCCCGTCCAGGCCCAGCGCATCACCGCCGCGCATGGCGAGGTGATGCGCGAACTCGGGTATCTTTAGCGCGGCAAAAACCCGACCAGCCGCTCCGCCTCCGCCACGATCGGCTCCGCGATCGCCTCGGCCTTGCGCGCGCCCTCGCGCAGCATGTGGTCGAGCGACGTCGGGTCGTTGAGATATTCGCGCGTGCGGTGGCCAATCGGCTCGACATGCGCGATCAGCGCCTCGGCCAGCTGCTCCTTGAACGGCCCGAATCCCGCCCCGGCGAAGCGATGCAGCACCTCGCTCACCTTATGCCCGGTGATGGCGGCATAGATGCCGACGAGGTTGCGCGCCTCGGGCCGGGCGTCGAGATCATGCACATGTTCGGGCAGCGGCTCCGGGTCGGTCTTGGCCTTGCGGATCTTCTGCGCGATCACATCCGCCGTGTCGGTCATGTTGATGCGCGACATGTCGGACGGGTCCGATTTGCTCATCTTCTTGGTGCCGTCGCGCAGGCTCATCACGCGCGCGCTCTCCTTCAGCACCAGCGGCTCGACGCGCGGGAAGAACGCCACGCCGAAATCATGGTTGAATTTCTCGGCGATGTCGTTGGCCAGCTCGATATGCTGGAGCTGGTCGTCGCCCACCGGCACGCGCGTGGCGTGATAGGCGTGGATGTCGGCGGCCATCAGATTGGGGTAGGTGAACAGCCCGGTGGAGACTTCCTCCTGGTTCTTGCCCGCCTTGTCCTTGAACTGGGTCATCCGCTTGAGCCAGCCCATGCGCGCCACGCAGTTGAAGATCCAGGCCAGCCGCGCATGCGCGCTCACCGCCGATTGATGGAACAGGATGCTGCGCTCGGTGTCGATGCCGCAGGCCAGCAGCAGCGCCGCCATCTGGCGGGTCTGCTCGCGCAGGCCCGCCGGGTCCTGCCAGGTGGTGATCGCGTGCAGATCGACGAGGCAATAGATGCACTCGTCCTCCCCCTGCTGCAGCGCCACCCAGTTGCGCAGGGCGCCGAGATAATTGCCAAGGGTCGCGATGCCGGTCGGCTGAATGCCGGAGAATATGCGTGCCATGGCGCCCGGTTTCGCCGCCTTTTCGGCTGCGGTCAACCGGCGGCGCGGGCGCGGCGGCGGCGCAGGATGCGCAGCACCTCGTCCAGCGCGAATGCCCGCAGCAGAATCCCCGGCCCGAAATAAAACACCGCCCCCACCGCCACCAGAAGCAAAAACTCGGGGATATTGCTCTTGCCCGCGGGCAGCAGCCGCTCGGCGCCATAAATCGCCACCGCCATCACCGCCCCGCTGAGCAGAATGCGCGGCACGCGCTGGCGCGAGAGCGCATCCAGCGTGAAATGCCCACGCCGGCGCAGCAACACCAGCAGCAGCGCGGCGTTGAAGGCGGAGGACAGCGTGGTCGCCAGCGCCGGGCCAACCGCCTTGAGCGGATGCATGAACACAAGGTTGAGGCACAAATTGAGCGCCACGGCGGCGATGCCGATCTTCAGCGGCGCCATCGTGTCGCCGCGCGCGTAGAAGCCGGGGGTGAACACCTTGACCAGCGCGAACACCGGCAGCCCGAGCGCGAAGGCCGCCAGCGAATGCCCGGCCAGGATCGCGTTATGCTCGGTGAACGCCCCGCGCACGAACAGCACATCCATCACCGCCTTGCCCGCCACCGCCAGTCCCACCGCCGCGGGCAGGGTGAGCATCAGCACCGATTCCAGCGCCCGGTTCATCGCGGTGCTGGCCTCGCCCTCTTCGCCCAGGGCGATATGGCGCGTCACCATCGGCAGCAGCGCGGTGCCCGCGGCGGTGCCGATCACACCCAGCGGCAGCTGGTTCACGCGGTCGGCGTAATACAGGATGGAGACCGACCCGGCGGGCAGCAGGGTGCCGATGATGATGTCGATGGAAACATTGAGCTGCGTCACCCCCGCCCCCAGCAGCGCCGGCCCCATGCGCCGGAACAGCGACCGGATGCGCGGCGAGAAGCGCAGCCGGGGCATGGTGAAGCGCATCCCCGCCCGGCGGATCGCCCACACCACCAGCCCCAGCTGCGCGATGCCCGAGACAGTGATACCCCAGGCCAGCGCGAAGCCCGGATTGGCGGTATAAGGCGCCAGCCCCAGCATCGCGGCGATGGCGAACACGTTGAACAGCACCGGCGCCGCCGCCGCCGCGGCAAAGCGGCTCATGGCGTTGAGCACGCCCGAAAACAGCGCGGTGAGGCAGACGAAGAACAGATAGGGGAACATGATGCGCGTGAGCGCCACGGCCAGGGCGAATTTGCCGCCATTGCCCGCGAAGCCCGGCGCCAGCACATACAGCACCCAGGGCATGAAGATCTCGCCCAGGATCGTCAGCCCGCCCAGCCACAGCGCCATCACCGCCGTCGTCTCCTCGGCGAAGCTGGTGGCGGCCTCGAGGCCCTCCTGGTGCATGATGGCGGAGATGCTGGGCACGAAGGCGGCGTTGAACGCGCCCTCGCCAAACAGGCGGCGGAACAGGTTGGGCAGGCGCAGCGCCACGAAGAAGGCATCGGCCACCGGCCCGGTGCCAAGCACGGCGGCGATCAGGATATCCCTGGCGAAGCCGAGAACGCGGCTCGCCATCGTCCAGGCCCCAACGGTAAACGCGCCGCGTATCATGGCCGTGCCTTAGTCGATTCATCGGGCCGGATAAACCCGTAGGTCGGATAAACCCGCGCCCCCAGGGCATGCGCCGGCTCATACCATACGCGCACCGCCGTCCAGTCATTGCAAGGCGACACATCCACCACGGGCTGGTCCCGCTCGATCCGGTGCGGCAGCCAGTTGGCCTGGGTGACGCGGATCTCCCGCGCATCCTCGACCGCCGTCACCACCGCCAGATGCCCCACCCGCATGCCGCCATGCGGGGCGAACACCAGCACCGCGCCGGGGCTCGGCGCCTGGCTGCGCGGATACACGCCCGCCGCCTCGTCCCACCATTGATAAGCGTCACCGCTGAGGTCGATGCCCGAGACCGCGCGCGCATAGGGCACGCAGCTCAGCCGCGTCGGCGCGCCGAAATGGCTGGGCGAGACGAGGCGCGGCCCGGCGCAGGCGGCCAGAGCGAGGCAGGGCAGCAGGGCAAGGCGCAAGCGCGGCATCGGGCCGAATCTGGCGCAGGACGCCGCCGCGCCGCAAGCCCCGCTTGATCCGGCCCCGGCCTGAGACTAGCCTGCGCCCCATGCCCGCGCTTTCCATGCATTCCCCGGTCGGGGATCTCACGCTGTTCGCGGAGGATGACGCCATTGTCGCGCTCGAATGGGGCTGGGGTAGCCATCAGGACCCCTCGCCCCTGCTGATCCGCGCCAAGGCGGCGCTCGACGCGTATTTCGACGAGGACGCCCCCCTCCCCGCCGATCTCCCGCTCAACCCGCACGGCACCGCCTATCGCCAGAAGGTGTGGGCGGCGCTGCGGCAGATCCCGCTCGGCGAAACCCGCAGCTACGGCCAAATCGCCGCCCTCGCCGGCGGCTCCGCCCGCGCGGTGGGCGGCGCCAACGCCACCAACCCCATCCCCATCCTCATCCCGTGCCACCGCGTGCTGGGCAGCGCCGGGCTGGGCGGCTATTCCGGCGGCGATGGCCTCGCCACGAAACGCTACCTGCTCGATCTCGAACACCGCATCAGGGCCAGACACCGATGACCAAAGCCATCCGCATCCACTCCACCGGCGGCCCGGACGTGCTCAAATGGGAGCAGATCTCGACCCCCAACCCCGGCCCGCATGAAGCGCTGATCCGCCACGAGGCGGTCGGGCTCAATTTCATCGACGTGTATTTCCGCAACGGCCTCTACAAAACCGCCCTGCCCGCCACCATCGGCATGGAAGGCGCTGGCGTGGTCGAGGCGGTGGGCGAGGCGGTAAGCCATGTCGCCCCCGGCGACCGCGTGGCCTATGCCGGCGGCCCGCTCGGCGCCTATGCCACACACCGCGTGATCCCGGCCGACCGGCTGGTGAAGCTGCCCGAGGGCATTTCCAGCCAGACCGCCGCGGCGATGATGCTGCAAGGCATGACCGCGCAATTCCTCCTGCACCGCACCTTCAAGGTACAGAAGGGGCAGACCATCCTGGTGCATGCGGCGGCGGGCGGGGTCGGGCTGATCATGTGCCAATGGGCCGCGCATTTGGGGGCGGAGGTGATCGGCGTGGTCTCCACCGAGGCCAAGGCCGAGCTGGCCCGCGCCAACGGCGCCGCGCATGTCATCATCGGCCACGCCAATCTGGCGGCCGAGGTCAAGCGCATCACCGGCGGCGCCATGGTGCCGGTGGTGTATGACGGCGTCGGCAAGGACACGTTCAACGCCAGCCTGGATTGTCTGGCGCCATTCGGGCTGATGGTCTCGTTCGGCAACGCCTCCGGCCCGGTGCCGCCCGTCGATATCTCCATCCTCAACGCCAAGGGCAGCTTGTATCTCACCCGCCCCGGCTTCGCCACCTATACCGCCAACCCGGCCGACCTCAACGCCGCGGCCCAGGGCTTGTTCGCGGCCGTGCTGTCGGGCGCGATCAAGATCCAGGTCAACCAGACCTTCCCGCTGGCCGAGGCCGCCGCCGCCCATGCGGCGCTGGAAGCCCGCCAGACCACCGGCAGCTCGGTGCTGCTGCCCTGAGACCCGGCCTGCCGCTGCCCCTCGCCGCCTTTTGGGCGGCGCTGCTCTTCGCTAGCCTGCTCGGCATCCTCTGGGTGGACCAGCCCGTAGCCCTGCTCGGCGCCCCGCGCGGCCCGCTGCATTGGGTGTTTTCGGGGTTGGCCTCGCCCTCACTGCTGGCGCTGCCGGGGGCGGGGCTGTTCCTGCTCTGGGCGCTGGCGCAAAACTTGCGCGGGGTGGGGCGGCTGCATCCGCTCGGGCTGCGCCTCAGCCTCGCCGTGCTCGCCGCCACCGCCGCCAAGGATGAGCTGAAATGGCTCTTCGGCCGCCCCTGGCCGGAAGCCTGGCTCAAATACGGCATCTACGCCTTCCACCCCTTCGCCACAGGCGGGCTGTATGGCGGCTTCCCCTCGGGCCATACCGCCTATGTCTCGGCGCCGCTCGGGGTGCTGTGGGCGCTGCGCCCGGCGGGGCGGGCGCTTTACGCCGCCATCATCCTGGCGGTGATGCTCGGGCTGGTCGGCGCCGATTACCATTTCGTGTCCGACGTGCTGGGCGGGCTGCTCACCGGCACGTTCTGCGCCTGGGGCACGCTCGCCCTGCTCGGGCCGGAACGGGGCTAACCCGCCCGCACCAGGTTTTCGCGCGCGGCGGTGGCCAGGGCGTCGGCGCGCTCGTTCATCACATCGCCCGAATGCCCGCGCACCCAACGCCAGTCGATCTCATGCGGTTTCGCCGCCGCCAGCACGCGCTGCCATAAATCCATGTTCTTCACCGGGTCGCCGGTGGAGCTGCGCCAGTTCTTGCGCACCCAGCCAGTATGCCAGCGGGTGATGCCGTTCTTCAGATATTCGCTGTCGGTATGCAGCACCACCTTGCACGGGCGGGTCAGGGCGGCGAGCGCCTCCGCCGCGGCGGTCAGCTCCATGCGGTTATTCGTGGTCTCGCCCTCGGCGCCCGAGAGTTCCTTCAGCGCGCCCTTGTATTTCAGGATCGCGCCCCAGCCCCCCGGCCCCGGATTCGGCTTGCAGCCGCCATCGGTCCAGATCTCGACGAGCGCCCCGGCGGTTTCAGAGTCCATAGGCCGAGGCATCCCTGGCGGCGAGGTGGAAGCGTAGGCGCCGGTAATAATCCAGCGGGTCCTTGGGCGTGACCATCGCGCCTTCCGGGGTGTTCAGCCAGTCATACAGCCGGGTGAGCAGAAAGCGCATCGCCGCGCCCTGGGCCAGCACCGGCAGCGCCGCCTGCTCGGCGCCCGAGAGCGCGCGATGCGCCATATAGCCGCGCAGCAGCGCACGCGATTTGGTGATGTTGAACGAGAAATCGCGCTCGAAGCACCAGGCGTTGAGGCAGACCGCGACATCGTAGGCGTAGAGATCGGTGCAGGCGAAATAGAAATCGATCAGCCCGGAAATCTCGCCATTCAGGAAGAACACGTTATCGGGGAACAGATCGGCATGGATATGCCCCACCGGCAGATCGCGCGGCCAGGCGGCGGTGATGCCGGCCAGCCAGGCGCTCAGCTCGCCGCCCAGCCCGGCCTGCACGCTATCGGCCTGCGGCAGGCATTTCTGCAAGAGCGGCTCCCAGCTATCGGGGCCAAGCCCGTTGCGGCGGGTGGGCGCGAAGCCCTGCCCGGCCAGATGCAGCTTGGCCAGCGCCGCGCCCAGCGGCTCGCAATGCTCCACCAAAATCCGGCGCGGCCACACGCCGGGCAGGAAGGTGGTGATGGCGGCGATCTTCCCGGCCAGCGGGTTGAGGTTCTGGCCGTCACGCGCGCGCACCGGCAGCGGGCAGGAGAGGCCCTGCGCCGCCAGATGCTCCATCAGCCCCAGGAACCACGGCAGGTCCTCCGGGTTCACCCGCTTCTCATACAAGGTGAGGATGAAATCGCCCCCAGTGGTCTTCAGCGCGTAATTGCTGTTCTCCACGCCCTCGGCGATGCCGCGGAAGGCGAGCAGCGTGCCGATCTCGTAGCGCGCCAGGAACTCCATCAGCGCTTCGTCGGTGACTTCCGTATAAACTGCCATGCGCGTAGATGACCGGGCGGGAAAATTCTGGCAAGGGAGGGGGCATGAAAGATTTCCGCCTGCGCACCCTGACCGCCTTGTTCAGCCTCGCCGCGCTCTCCGGTTGCGGCGGCCACCCCAAACCCGAGGCCGGCGCCAGCCCCGCCGCGCCCCCCGCCGCCCCGGCCGGAAGCAAGCTCTACTGCCCGCAAGTGGCGGTGCTGCAACAGGCGCAGACGCTCTCCACCTTCCTGCCCGACCGCTCGGATGTCGCCGCCGCGCTCACCACCGCCACCATCACCGGCATCTCCGGCGCGTGCGTGGCCGAGAAGCACGGCCAGGCCCTGCTGATCACCGTCAAGGCTGGGTTCGAGGCCGATAACGGCCCGGCCAATCACGGCGCCCCGCTCAGCCTGCCCTGGTTCGCCGCCATCACCCGCGATGACAGCATCCTCTCCAAATCCACCTACCAGATCCCGCTGAAATTCGACGGCAATGCCAGCCTCGCCTATGCCACCAGCCAGCCCGTGAAGATCGAGGTGCCGAACGTGCCGGATTCGGCCAATCTGCAAATCCTGGTCGGGTTCACGATGACCCCGGACCAGCTCGCCTACGCCGCCGCCCACCCCACCGCCGCGCCGTAACGCCCGGCCCGGCCCGCCGGAGGAGCCAGCATGCGCCCCGATCTCAGCCGCCGCGCGCTGCTGCAAGCCGCCGCCCTGCTGCCCGCCGCCCCGGCGCTGGCGGCGGACGGCCCGGTGATCAAGCTGCGCCTGCTGGAAACCTCCGACCTGCACAGCTTCGTCGAGGATTACGATTATTTCCGCGACCAGCCGGATGAAAGCGTCGGCCTGACCAAAATCGCCACCCTGGCCGCCGCCGCGCGGGCCGGGGCGCGCAATTCGATGCTGTTCGACAATGGCGACATCATCCAGGGCAACCCGCTGGCCGATTACGTCGCCCAGCCCGGCAATTTCCCCGCCGATGGCATCCACCCCACCATCCGCGCCATGAACACCATGGGCTACGACGCCGCCACGCTCGGCAACCACGAATTCAATTACGGGCTGGACCTGCTGCGCAAATCCCTGGCCGGGGCCAATTTCCCCTTCTGCTCGGCCAATTACCTGCATGAGGACGGCACGCCCTGCCTGCCGCCCACCCTGCTGCTCACCCGCCGCTTCACCGCCGAGGATGGCAGCCGGCACACGCTGAAAATCGGCGTGATCGGCTTCCTGCCGCCGCAGATCACGCATTGGGACCGCGACCATCTGGCCGGGCAGGCCCGCTCGCGCGACATCGTGGAGGCCGCCGCCGCCTACCTGCCCGCCCTGCGCGCCGAGGCCGATCTCGTCATCGCCCTCAGCCATTCCGGCATCTCCGCCGCCCCGCGCCAGGGCGGCGAGGAAAACGCCAGCCTCCACCTCGCCACCGTGCCGGGCATCGATGTCATCTTCACCGGACATTCGCACCGCACCTTCCCCGGCCCCGATTACGCCGGGCTGGACGGGGTGGACGCCACACTGGGCACGCTGCACGGCATCCCTGCGGTGATGCCCGGCTTCTGGGGCGGCGAGCTGGGGCAGATCGACCTCACCCTAACCCAGGCGGGCGGCAAATGGGTGGTCAGCGATTTCACCTGCGCCACCCTGCCCATCGCCGAGCGCCAGGACCATACGGTGACCTCGCTCGCCGCCAACAACGCAGCCGTGGACAAGGCCGTGGCCCCCGAGCACCAGAAAACCCTGGCCTGGATCCGCGAGCCGATCGGCCAGCTGGCGCAGCCGGTGAATTCCTATCTGGCGCTGGTCAACGGGGCGGACAGCTCACTCGCCTTGGTCAACGCCGCCCAGCTCTGGTACGCCACGCCGCTGCTGCCCGCCGCGCTGCGCGGCCTGCCGGTGCTCTCCGCCGCCGCCCCATTCAAGGAGGGCTATCAATCCCCCGAGAATTACGTCGATCTCCCGGCAGGCGGCATCGCCATCAAGGATGTCGCCGATCTCTACAGCTACCCCAACACCGTGGCCGCGGTGCGGGTGAACGGCGCCGCCCTGCGCGAATGGCTGGAGCGTTCAGCCGGGATCTTCAGCCGCATCGACCCCGCCAACCCGGCCCCACAGGCCCTGCTGCGCCCGCGCGTGCCCTCTTATATTTTCGACGTGATGGCCGGGGGCGTGACCTATGAGATCGACCTCACCCAACCCGCCCGCTATGGCGCGCATGGTCTGGCGCATCCCGCGGCGCGGCGGATCGTCAATCTGCGCTACCAGGGCGAGATGGTCACGGATGACCAGGTTTTCGTGGTCGTCACCAATAATTACCGCGCCGAGAGCGGCGGCATCGTGCGCGACCCCGCCGATATTGTGCTGCACGCGCCGGACAAAACCCAGGACGTGCTGGTCCGCTACATCCTGGCGCAATCGCCGCTGCGCGTGGCCACGCCGGAAATCTGGCGCTTCGCCCCGCTCGGCGCCCCGGTCACCGCCATCTTCGAGAGCGCGCCGGAAGCCGCCAAGGCGCTGCTGGCGCTGGGCAATATCAGCCTGCAAGGCGATGCGGGCGATGGCTATGCCAGCTACGCGATGCAGCTAAGCTGACCCCAGGCTGCGGCATTTTTGCCACAGCTACCGCAAATTTGCATAGCTGCTCTGTTTTTAACTGGCCTATATGCGGGGTCCGCTGGTAACAAGGAGATCGACGGAATGCAAAACAATCGGCACCGTCTGGGAGACAACAACTTTTTGCGCCCCTGGCTTTTCGCCTTGTGGCTGATCGGCGGCCCTGCCCTGGCGCAGGCCGCCGGTAATTCCCAACCCTTTCCCCCGGGCAACTGGCTCACCGAAAATAACGGCACCGTGGTCGCCATCGCCCCGTGCGGCGGCGATATCTGCGGGCGCATCGCGGGCATCGTGCTCGACCACCCGACCGACCCGGCGCCGATGGACTGGCGCGGCCAGCCGCAATGCGGCGACCTCATCATCAAGGCCGCCCCCGCCCCCACCACCGACGGCACGCGCAAATGGGCCGGCACCGTCACCGACCCGCGCAACGGCAATGTCTATCAGGCGACCGTGGTGCTCGACGATGCGGGCAATGTGCGGCTACACGGCTATGTCGGCCTGCCGCTGCTGGGGGTAACGCAAATCTGGCATCCCTATGCCGGGGCGCTCGGCCCCAATTGCCAGATGCCGCCGCCGGGCTGATCAGCCTTTGCCGATGATCGCCCGCGCCGCCGGGTTACGCGCGATATAGCCAAAGCTGGCCAGCATCAGCCCGCCGAACATGCACGCCGAAACCACCGGCGAGACCAGCAGATAGCGCGGGATCGGCCAGATCCAGGCCAGCCAGCACATGGCGGCGGTCTGCCCCACCAGCCCGACGCCCCACACCCAGGTGAGCCAACGGAACGCCTCCGGCACGCCGGGCTGCTCCCAAATCGCCTCATACGCCGCCAGCCCGCCCGCGCTGTTGCGCGCGATGGCGGCGCGGGCGAGGTAGAAGATCAGCGGCCGCCTCAGCCCCAGCGAGGCCAGAAAGCCCAGCCCCACCGCGCCGGTGACCAGCGCGTCGCGGATCTGGATCAGCCGCGCCGAACCGCCCAGCGCCGTCGCGCCCACGGTGAGCAGAATACTCCCCGCCACCACGGCGGAGATCGCGTCCATCCGCTTGCTGCGGACCAGCTCGGCCACGCTCCAGGCCAGCGGCGGCACGGCGGAGGCGATCAGCGCCCGCGTGTCGCCATAAGCGGCGTCCAGCCCCTCATAGACGAGATAAGGCGCGATGAAATTGGCGACGACTTCAGGGGCGGCGTTGAGCACCCGCCTCAGCGGATTAGCCCCGTCATCGGGCTGGAGGCGCTGGCATAGCCCTTGCGCGGGATGCGCCCGGCGCGGAAGGCCAGCCGCCCGGCCTGCACGCCATGGCTCATCGCGCGCGCCATCAGCACCGGGTCATCGGCCAGGGCGATGGCGGAATTCACCAGCACCGCGTCGCAGCCCAGCTCCATGGCGAAGGCAGCGTCCCACGCCGTGCCGACCCCGGCATCGACCAGCACGGGCACCTTCACCGCCTCGATGATGCTCTGGATCATCAGCGGGTTTTGCACCCCCAGCCCGGAGCCGATCGGCGCCCCCAGCGGCATGATCGCGACGCAGCCCATATCCTCCAGCTTCTTCGCCGCCACCGGGTCGTCGGCGCAGTACACCATCACCTCGAACCCGTCCTTGATCAGCGCCTTGGCGGCCAGCAGCGTGGCCTCCATGTCCGGGTAGAGCAGCGGCGGCGGGCCGAGCACTTCCAGCTTCACCAGATTCCAACCCCCCGCCTCGCGCGCCAGGCGCAGCGTGCGCACGGCCTCGTCGGCAGTGAAGCAGCCGGCGGTGTTGGGCAGATAGGTATAGCGCGCCGGGCTCACGTAATCCTGCAACATCGGGGCGTTGCGGTCCGAGAGGTTCACCCGGCGCACGGCCACCGTCACCATCTCGGCGCCCGAGGCCTCGATCGCCGCGGCGGTGGTTTCCAGGTCTTTATACTTGCCGGTGCCGACCACCAGGCGCGAGGAAAATTTGCGCCCGGCGACAATCCAGGAATCGTCGCCCGTCACCGCGTCACCCTGCACGATGCCATCCATGCTCAACCACCCCCCACGAAATGCACGATCTCGATCGCGTCGCGCGCCGCCAGAGGCGTGGCCTCGTAGAGCGAGCGCGGCACGATCTCCAGGTTGCGCTCCACCGCCACCTTGCGGCGGTCCAGCTCCATCAGCGCCAGCAGCCCGGCCAGGGTGGTGCCTTGCGGCACGCTCATCGCCTCGCCATTCACGGTCAGGGCCAGCATTTCAACCGTATCGTTCATGTTCCGCATTATCGGGCCGCCCCCCAAACCCCGCAAGGGGCGCTTAAATATTTGTCCGGCTCGATTCCTCTATGCTAGCGGGTTTGCCCATCATGGCCGCACCACTCATCCTGGTCCTCAACGGACCCAACCTGAACATGCTCGGCACGCGCGAGCCGGAGATCTACGGCTCCGCCACGCTCGACGATCTGGAGACCCTGTGCGCGGAAACCGCCGAGGGGCTGGGCCTGGCGATCGAATGCCGGCAAACCAATCTGGAGGGCGAGCTAATCAGCTGGGTGCAGGAAGCGCGCGAGCGCGCCGCCGGGCTGATCATCAACCCCGCCGGATATTCGCACACCTCGGTGGCGCTGATGGACGCGCTGCTGGCGGTGGACATCCCGGTGATCGAGGTGCATCTGTCCAATATCCACAAGCGCGAATCCTTCCGCCACCACTCGTATGTGTCGCGCGCCGCGACTGGGGTGATTTGCGGTCTGGGATTTGCGGGTTATAGGCTGGCGCTGATTGCCCTGTCCGACATTCTGGAAGAAGAAGACGACCAATGAGCCTTTCATTCGACCCCAAGACCCTGGCCGAACTCGCCGCGCTGCTGAACGAGACCGGCCTCTCTGAGATCGAACTGGCCGAAGGCGACCGCAAGGTGCGGCTGGCCCGCGCCATCACCCAGGTAACCATGCCGATCGCCGCCCCCGCCGCGCTGGCCGCCGCCCCGGCCCCGGCCGCCGCCGCCGCCGCAGCCCCCGTGGCCGCGCCGGCCGATCTCTCCAAGCATCCCGGCGTGGTCAAGAGCCCGATGGTCGGCGTCGCCTATCTCTCCGCCGAACCCGGCGCCGCGCCTTATGTGACGGTCGGCCAAAATATCGAGGCCGGGGCCACCCTGCTGCTGGTGGAGGCGATGAAGACCTTCAACCAGATCAAGGCCCCGCGCGCGGGCGTGGTCAAGCAGATCCTCGTCGCCACCGGCGCGCCGGTGGAGTTCGACGAACCGCTGATGATCATCGAATAAGATGTTCAAGAAAATCCTCATCGCCAATCGCGGCGAAATCGCGCTGCGCGTGCTGCGCGCCTGCCGCGAGCTGGGCATCGCCTCGGTCGCGGTGCATTCCACCGCCGATGCCGACGCCATGCATGTGCGCCTCGCCGATGAGAGCGTGTGCATCGGCCCGCCCTTGGCGCGCGATTCCTACCTCAACATGCCCGCCATCATCTCCGCCGCGCTCATCACCGGGGCCGAGGCGATCCATCCGGGCTACGGCTTCCTCTCCGAAAACGCCGCCTTCGCCGAGATGGTGGAGGCGCATAACCTCGTGTTCATCGGCCCCACCGCGCAGCATATCCGCATGATGGGCGACAAGATCACCGCCAAGAGCACGATGGCCGATCTCGGCGTGCCGCTGGTGCCCGGCTCGGTGGGCGAGCTGGCCTCGCTGGAGGAAGCCCGCTCGGTGGCGGATAAGATCATGTACCCGGTGCTGATCAAAGCCGCGGCGGGCGGCGGCGGGCGCGGCATGAAGGTGGCGCGCGCGGCCGACGAGCTGGAGGCCGCCTGGCGCGAGGCCCGCGCCGAAGCCGGCGCCGCCTTCGGCAACAACGCCGTCTACATGGAAAAGTATCTCGACAAGCCCCGGCATATCGAGCTGCAGATCCTGGCCGACAACCATGGCGAGGTGGTGCATATCGGCGAGCGTGACTGCTCGCTCCAGCGCCGCCACCAGAAGGTGCTGGAGGAAGCCGGCTCGCCGGTGATCTCGGCCGCGCAGCGCGACGAGCTGGGCCGTACCGTCACCACCGCGCTCAAGCGCATCGGCTACCGCAACGCCGGCACGCTGGAATTCCTGTACCAGGACGGGCAGTTCGCCTTCATCGAGATGAACACCCGCCTGCAGGTCGAGCACCCGATCTCCGAGATGATCTCGGGCATCGATCTGGTGCGTGAGCAGATCCGCATCGCCGCCGGCGAGAAGCTAGGCTACACGCAGGACGACGTGGTGCTTTCTGGCCATGCCATCGAGTGCCGCATCACCGCCGAAGACCCGGAAAGCTTCGCCCCCTCGCCGGGCCGCGTGGAGGTGTTCCACCCGCCGGGCGGGCTAGGCGTGCGCGTCGATTCCGGCCTCTATGCCGGGTACCGCGTGCCGCCGCACTACGACAGCCTGATCGCCAAGCTGATCACCTACGGCAGGACGCGCGAAGAGGCGATCGCCCGCATGAAGCGCGCCCTGCGCGAATTCGTGATCACCGGCATCAAGACCACCATCCCGCTGCACCAGCGCATCCTGGAAGCCCCGGATTTCGTCGCCGGGGATTACACCATCCACTGGCTGGAACGCTTCGTCGCCGGGTAAGTCCGGGGCGAAGCAAATGACCAAAGGGGGCGCTGCCCCCTGCGGCACTCACCTCACCCAGAGGGGCTCACACCGGCAGCTCAATCGCGGCGCGCAGGCCGCCGCCGGGGCGGTCGAGCAGGCGGATGGCGCCGCCATGGGCGATGACGATATCATTGGCGATGGCGAGGCCGAGGCCGGTGCCGGCTGGGTCGTCGCTCTCAAAGGGTTTGAGCAGCGTCTCGCGCTTGGCGGCGGGGATGCCCGGGCCGTCATCATCGATCAGGATTTGCAAGCTGCGCGGGCCAGTCAACCCGGCACTTACCCATATCTGGCTGCCATGGCGGCGGGCATTGTCGATCAGGTTGGTCAGCGCCCGGCGCAGCGCCTCGGGGCGGATGGTGGCGGCCAGACGTTCGGGGGTGGTGAGGCTCACCTGCCCCCCGGCGCGGCGGGCGGCAGCGCAGATCTCCTCAAGCAGCGGCGCGATCTCGGTCAGCACCGGCTGCTCGCCGCCCTCGCCGCGGGCGAAGTTGAGATAAATGCCGATCAGCCGCTCCATATCCTCGATATCGCCAGTCATGTCGGCGAGGTCCTGCGGCGGGATTTGCGGCTGCATGGCCAGGGCGAGGCGCAGCCGGGTGAGCGGGGTGCGCAGATCATGCGACACCCCGGCCAGCATGGTGGTGCGCTGGGCCAAAAAGCGGCGCACCCGGTCCTGCATGCGGTTGAAGGCGGCGGCGGCGCGGCGCACCTCGGTCGCGCCCTCGGGGCGGATCGGCCCGGTATCGCGCCCCATGCCGAAATCCTCGGCGGCGGCGGCGAGGCGGCGGATCGCCCGCACCTGCGTGCGCAAAAATAGCGCCGCCACCCCCAGCAGCAGCGACGAGGTGCCCACCACCCACACCAGAAACACATAATAAGTGCCAATATACAGGCGCTTGCGCGGCACCTGGATGCCGAGCACGCCGTCGGGCATCTGCACGTTGATGACGATGATACCGGGCACCTCGTTCCAGGCGACGTTGAACGGCCGGCTCAGCCCCTGCGCCAGGGCGTGGGCGAGGTCGGTATCGACCGGGCCGGGCGCGTCGGGCGGCGGCAGGTGGCGCAGCACCTCGCCGGGCAAAAACCGGGTCTGGAACTGGAAATAGCGGTCGGTTTCCTGGATCGTCACCCCGCGCGCGGCCGGGTCGCGGTCGATCTCGCCAACCATGAAGGCGACCTCGCCCGCCACTCCGCCCGCCAGCCGGCGCGACAGCACGTCGAGATGATTGCCGTAGAAAATTTGCAGCGCCACGCCCTGCACCAGCACCAGCGGGATCAGCACGATCAGCAGCGAGCGCCCGAACAACCCGCGCGGCAGCAGCTTGCGGGCGACGCGCTCGGCGCCGAAACCGTCGAACTTCACGGCCCCGGCTTCAGCGCATAGCCCTTGCCGCGCACCGTGTGCAGAAAGCGCGGTTCGCGCGGGTCGGGCTCGATCTTGCGGCGCAGCCGGGTGACCTGCACGTCGATCGCGCGTTCATTCACATCGTCCAGCCCCAGCGCCGCGGCCAACGCCTCGCGCGAGAGCGTCTCATGCGGGCGCGCGGCCAGGGCGGCGAGCAGCGCCAGCTCCGCCCCGGTGAGCCGCACACGGGTCTGGCCCGCCACCAGTTCGCCGCGCTCGGGGTCGAACACCGCCTGGCCGAGCTGCACCGGGCCGAGCGGGACGCTGGCGGCGGGCTGGGCGCGGCGCAGCATGGCGCGGATGCGCGCCACCAGCACGCGCGGGTCGAACGGCTTGCCGAGATAATCATCGGCCCCCGCCTCAAAGCCGGCGACGATGTCCTCCGGCGTGTCGCGCGCGGTGAGCAGCAGGATCGGCATGTCCGGGGCGCGCTCGGCGCGCAGGCCGCTGGTCAGCTCCAGCCCGCTCTCGCCGGGCATCATCACATCCAGCACCATCAGGTCGAAATCGAGGAAGCGCAGCTTGTCGCGCGCCTCGGCGGCGGAACCAGCCTGGGTCACGCGGAAGCCCTGCTCGGCGAGGAAACGCGCGGCGAGCTGGCTCAGCCGCGCATCGTCATCGACCAGCAGGATATGCGGGGCGTCGCCGCTCATGCAATCAGCCGGCGCTCCGCTGCCCCTTGCCGCGGGTCTCCTGGCCGTCGATGCAATCGCGGCCCTGGGCGTTCATCAGCCCGCGCAGCACGCGCTTGAAGCCTTCCACCGCCGGGCCGCCCGCCTCGCGATACGCCGTCACCAGCCGCTCGCGCTGGGCCTCGAATAGTTTGCGCTCCAGCGCCGCGCCTTTGTCGGTCAGCGTCAGCAGGCGCTGGCGCCGGTCCTGGCTGCCGGGCGTCTGCGCCACGTAGCCTTCCTGGATGAGCGGGCCGAGCACGCGCGTCAGGCTCTGCTTGGTGATGCCGAGGATGCCAAGCAGATCACCCACGGTCAGCCCTGGGCGGCGGCCGATCCAGTGCAGGCAGCGGTGATGCGCGCGGCCATAGCCGAGCTCGGCGAGCAGCGCGTCGGGCGCCTCGTTGAGGTCGCGCATCGCGAAAAAGATCATATCCTGCGCGAGGCGGAGTTCATCCTCGCGCAAAAACAGCAGCCCCGCCCCGGCAGCGGTGTGCCCGGTGCCGGGCAGGGTTTCGCGTTTCGAGGCCGGGAAGGGTTGAGCGGACGGGTCTGGCATGGCAATTTCGTATTCTTGAGAGAGGTACGCCTTGCCTGTGCAGGGCAGCGCGTCTGACTGATATACTATTTCATACTGTCCTGTTACAGTAGCGCAAACGGAGAGTTTTGACCATGGCGCTGGTTCCTTTTGACGATCGTGACGGTTTCATCTGGTGGGATGGCAAGCTGATCCCCTGGCGTGAGGCCAAGCTGCACGTCCTCAGCCATGGGCTGCACTACGCTTCTGCCGTATTTGAGGGCGAGCGCTCCTATGGCGGCAACATCTTCCGGCTGGACGCGCATACCGACCGGCTGATCCAATCGGGCCATATTCTCGGCTTCGAGATCCCCTTCACCCACGCGCAGATCAACCAAGCCTGCAAAGACGTGCTGAAGGCCAATAACCTGACCGACGCCTATCTGCGCCCGGTGGCGTGGCGCGGCTCGGAGATGCTGGCGGTTTCCGCGCAGCAGACCAAGATCCATCTGGCCGTGGCGTGCTGGGAGTGGCCGAACCTGTTCGGCGCCGACCGCATGAAGGGCGTGCGCCTGGGCATCGCCGATTGGCGCCGCCCGCACCCCAAGACCGCGCCCACCGCCGCCAAGGCTTCGGCGCTCTACGCCATCGGCACGCTGTCCAAGCACGCGGCCGAGGCCGAGGGCTTCAACGATGCGCTGATGTACACCTGGGACGGCTTCGTGGCCGAGGTCACCGGGGCCAACATCTTCTTCGTCGCCGACGGCAAGCTGCACACCCCGACGCCGGATTGCTTCCTCGACGGCATCACCCGCAAGACCGTGATCGCCCTGGCCAAGGCCCGCGGCATCGAGGTTATCGAGCGGCACATGAAGCCCGAGGAAATGGCGAATTTCGGGGAAGCCTTCGTCACCGGCACCGCCGCCGAGGTGACCCCGGTGCGCCAAATTGGCACACTGCATTTCGAGCCGAGCCAGATCACCGAGACGCTGAAATCCGATTACGAGGCGCTGGTGATGATGAGCCCGGACGAGGTGGAGAAGCGCGCCGCCGCGTAAGCGCCGGATGACCGCCCAAGCCGCGCCGGCCCGGCCGGGCGCTGAGACAGCGTCTGGCGGCAAGCTGGTGCCGCTCGAGGCCATGCGCGGCACCGCCGCCGCCGTGGTGGTGCTGTATCACGTCATCCTCGCCTTCACCGCCAAGGGGGTGACGAGCCAGCCCGCAACCGGCCATGCCGGGCTTGATTTGCTGCTGCAATTCCTGCTCGGGCTGGTCAATGGCAGCGCCGCCGTGGCGGTGTTCTTCGTGCTCTCCGGCTTCCTGGTCAGCCTGCCCTTCGCGCGCAGCCGCAATCCGGCGCGCATCGCCGCCTCGGTGCTCAAGCGCTGGCCGCGCCTCGCCGGGCTGACCATGCTCGGCTGCCTGCTCTCCGTCGGGGCGCTCACCTTCCTGGCGCTGCACGCGGCGCTGGGCCAGGTGCTGGCCACGGTGCTGGCGGCGCTGCTCAGCATCGGGCTGGCGGTGGCCGGGGCGGTGCCGCTATTCCGGGTCGATCAAGCCTGGACCAAGCTGGTCAACCGCGCCGCCGCGCCGCTGCAACCGGCCAAGGCCCGCGCCTGACGGCTCAGGGCCGGGGCAACAAAATGCCCGGCGCCTGCGGCGTGAGGCGGCATAGCCGGTAGGTTTGCACGGGCTCGCCGCTGCGTTTGCGGGTGAGCGTGCCGGTCTGGTCGCAGCGCACCCAGGACCGATGCGTCACCAGGATGCCGGTCTCGCCCTGCACCCCGGCCTGCGGCCAGTCGAAATAGCGCCAGCGGGGCTCGAACCCCACCACGCGCAGCCCTGGCGGGGCGTAATAGGCCAGCGCCGCGGCGGTGGCGTAATCATCGGCGGTAACGAAATCGGGGTGCAGGGCGGCCAGTTCGGCACCCAGCTGCGGCCAGCCCGCCATTTGCAGGGCCGAGGTGTCGAGCCGCGCCGGGACCGGCAGCGGCGCCGCCCAAGCCTGCACATAGACCAGCGCGGTGAGGCCAAAGCCCAGCCCCAGCGACGGCGCCCGCCAGCGCCCCAGCACCGCCTGCGGCAGCGCGCCAATGGCGAGGCAGGCGGCCGGATACACCACCGCCACCCAATTGCCCTCGACCCGTTGCGAGAGCACATGTTCAAGGAATACCGCCCCCGGCAGCAGCGCCAGCCAGAGCAGCAGCCGCGCCGCCAGGCTGGCCTCGCGGCGCAGCCCCCACAGCCCGCGCACCGCCAGCACCGCGATGCCCGGCGTGAACAGCAGGAACTGGCTGCCCAGCAGATCGCCCAGAAAGCCGAGCGCCCGGCCCGGGCGGAACCCCGCCTCGCGCCCGCCCTGCTTGGCGTAACTCACCCAGCCATGCGCGGCGTTCCAGGCGATATCCGGCGCGAACACGAGCAGCGCCAGCGCCGCCCCCAGCCAGGGCCAGGGCGTGCGCAGCCAGGCCCGCCCGCTCCGCCCAGCCAGCGCCCAGCCGAACACCGCCAGGAGGAACAGCAGCCCAGTATATTTGGAGGCCAGCATCAGCCCCGCCGCCAGCCCCGCCGCCAACCACCAGCCCGCCTTGCCGTCCGCCACCAGCCGCGCCATGGCCCAGAGGCCGGCGATCCAGAAGAATATCAGCGGCGTGTCGGGCGTCATCAACACCGCCCCGGCGCCGAGCAGCAGCGTGGCGTTGAGCATCGCGGCGGCGGTCAGCCCGGCGCCACGGCCGGGGAACAGCCGCTCCGCCGCGTCCCAGGCCAGCAGTGAGCCGGCGAAGGTGGAGAGCGGGCCAAGCAGCCTGATGCCCAGCGGCGACGGCCCGAGCAGCGCCGTGCCCGCGCGGATCCACAGCGCCACCATCGGCGGATGGTCGAAATAGCCGGGCTGCAGATGCGTGGACCAGAGGAAGTAATAGGCTTCGTCGGGCACCAGCGGCAGGCTGGCGGCCAGCGCTAGGCGCAGGGCGGTGAGCGCCAGCAGCGCCGCGAGGGCGAGCCGCATTTACCGCACGCGCCAGACCAGCGTGGCGGAGACGGCGTAATTCCACACCACGCCCACCGCCGCCCCGGCCGCGCCGGAGAACAGCCCGTGCCCGTTCTCGGCATAGAGCGCCTTGGCGATGCCGATATTGGCATAGGCGCCCAGGCTGCACACGGCCAGGAACAGCACCAGCCCGCGCCACGCCCGCGCACCCTTTAGCCGCTGCGCGCGGTAGGTAAGCTGGTTGTTGAGCTCGAAATTGGCGACCATGGCGATGATCGTGCCGATGGTCTGCGCGGTGCCGAACCCGGCCCCGGCCATCATCGCCAGTTGCAGCACCAAAATATTGACCAGCACGCCGAAGCCGCCGACCAGGGCGAAGGAAATGAAGCGCAGCGGCACCGTCCCGCGCAGCGCCTTGTCGAGCAGCATGCCGGCGAATTGCGCCAGCACCAGCACGTCCAGCTTGCTCTCGCCCGCCTGGCGGGGGCGGAATTTATACGGGATCTCGGCCACGTTGAGCCGCCGGGGCGAGGCCATGATGAGATCGAGCAAAATCTTGAAGCCCTGGCCGGAGAGCCGCGCCGCGAGCTGCTCGAACAAATCGCGCCGGAGCAGGAAGAAGCCGCTCATCGGGTCGGTGATGCCGGTATGCGTCACCGCCTGGGCCAGCTTGATGCCGGTTTCCGACAGCCACACCCGCAGCGGCGAGGCCAGCCCGGCGGCATCCCCGCCGGCGACATGCCGGCTGCCCACCGCCATATCCGCGCCGCCCTGCACGGCGGCCAGCATCGGCGGCAGGCGGGTTTCGTCATGCTGCATGTCGCCATCGATCACCGCGACATACGCGCCGGAGGCCGACAGCGCCCCCTCGATCACCGCCGAGGACAGGCCGCGCCGCCCAATGCGGCGGATGCAGCGCACGCGCGGATCATCCTTGGCCAGGGCGCGCACGGCGGCGGCGGTGCCGTCCGGGCTGTCGTCATCGACGAACACGACCTCCCAGTCGATGCCATCGAGCGCGCTGCCGAGCGCCGCCACCATCGGCGCCACATTGGCGCGCTCATTATAGCACGGCACGATGACCGTGAGGGTGCGGGACACGGCGGGTTAAAGCGCTTCGAGCACCGCCTCGGCGCGGCTGACCTCGAAGCCGCCCGGCTCCTCGACGAACAGCTTGGTGACCACGCCATCCTCGGCCACCAGGGCGAAGCGCTGGCTGCGCACGCCCATGCCGCGCGCCACCAGGTCCAGCTCCAGCCCCAGCGCCTTGGTGAAGGCGGCGGAGCCATCGGCCAGGAAGGTGATAGCCTCGCCCGCCTTCTGGTCCTTGGCCCAGGCGCCGAGCACGAAGGCGTCGTTCACCGCCATGCACACGATGCGGTCCACGCCCTTGGCCTTGATCTCGGCCGCGTGCTTGACGAAGCCCGGCACATGCTTGGCCGAGCAGGTGGGGGTGAAGGCGCCGGGCACGGCGAACAGCACGACCTTGCCGTGGCCCAGCAGCTCGCCCGTATCGGCCTCGCGCGGCCCCTCGGCGGTGGCCACCATGAGCTTCATGGCCGGAATCTTGTCGCCTGTCTTGATCATGCTGTCTGTCTTTCCCTGCGGCGGATGACGCTACGTATACGAACTGCCGGGGCGCGTGAAGAGAGCGCCCGCGGCGGGGCTGGCCCTGGTCTGAGGCGCAGAATATATTGGCGCAATGGCGGACGCAAAACATTCCCGGGCGGACACACCCGATTGGCTGACAGGGCAGCTCCTCATCGCGATGCCCGCGATGGAGGACCCGCGCTTCGTGCAGAGCGTGATCTATGTCTGCTCGCATAATGGCGAGGGGGCGATGGGCGTGGTGCTCAACCGCCCGCTGCGCGCGCCGAAATTCAGCGACCTGATGCACCAGCTCGGGGTCGAGCCCAGCCCGCCGCAGCGCGAGCTGGCGCTGGGCACGGGCGGGCCGGTGGATGAAACCCGCGGCTTCGTGCTGCACAGCGCCGATTGGCTCTGCGACACCAGCCTGCGCGTGGACGCAGACCGCGCCCTCAGCGCCAGCCTGGATATCCTGCAAGCGGTGGCGGCGGGCGGCGGCCCGGCCCAGGCGCGGTTGCTGCTCGGCTATGCCGGCTGGGGCGCCGGGCAGCTGGATGCCGAGATGCGCCAGAATGTGTGGCTCAGCACCACCGCCGACGACGCGCTGATCTTCGACACCGCCTACACCACCAAATGGCAGCGCGCCTTGGGCAAGCTGGGCATCGATCCGGGCATGCTCTCCGGCGCGGCGGGGCGGGCATGAGACAGCTCGTCATCGCCACCCATAATCCGGGTAAGCTCAAGGAATTCCGCCCGCTGCTGGCGCCGCTGGGCTATGCCCTCACCTCCGCCGGCGAGCTCAGCCTGCCCGAGCCGGAGGAAACCGCCGGCACCTTCCCCGGCAATGCGCGGATCAAGGCGCTGGCGGCGGCGCAAGCCTCCGGCCTGCCCGCCCTGGCCGATGATTCCGGGCTCTCGGTGGCCGCGCTCGGCGGCGGGCCGGGCGTGTATTCGGCGCGCTACGCGGCGGGCGATTACCCCGGCGCCTTCGCGCGCCTCATCGCCGCCTGCGCCGCAGCCGATGAATGGCGCGCGCGCTTCACCTGCGCGCTCTGCCTGGCGCAGCCCGACGGCGCCACCGCCACCTATATCGGCCTCGCCCATGGGCGCATCGCCCCGGCGCCGGAGGGGGTGGGCGGCTTCGGCTACGACCCGGTCTTCATCCCCGATGGTTACACGCAGACCTACGCAGCGCTGGGGGCGGCGGTGAAGGATGCCATCAGCCACCGCGCCCAGGCGATCGCACAGCTTTTGGCAGCATTGTCTGCGCGTTAGTTAAATTAACCACAAAGCGGTTAATCTCAGAAATTATCCTTGGCGGCGCGGATGCGGGCGAATTCCTCGACCGTGGCGGCGCGCAGGAACGGGTTGGTCGCGCGCTCCTGCCCCAAGGTCACCGGCAAAGTCGGCTGGCCCTTTGCGCGCAGCGCCGTCACCTCGGCCGCGCGGGCGACGAGCGCGGCGTTGTGCGGCTCCACGGTGAGCGCGAATTTGGCGTTGGACGCGGTGTATTCATGCGCGCAACAGACCAGCGTGGCATCCGGCAGCTCGGCGAATTTGGCGAGCGAGGCGAACATCTGCGCCGGGGTGCCCTCGAACAGCCGCCCGCAGCCGAGGCTGAACAGCGTGTCGCCGGGCAGCAGGATGCCACCATCGGCGATGTAATAGGCGATATGCCCGAGCGTGTGTCCCGGCACCTCGATCACGCGCAGCTTGGCCGCGCCGAAATCGACCAGCGAGCCCTCATGCACCGCGATATCCAGCTTCGGCAGGCGCTGCGCGTCGGCGCCATTGCCGACGACCTTGGCGCCGTAGCGGGCCACCAGCCCCTCCACCCCGCCGATATGGTCGCCATGGTGGTGGGTGAGAAAGATGAAATCCAGCCCCAGCCCCGCCGCTTCCAGCGCCGCGATGGCGGGTTCGGCCTCGGCGGGGTCGACGATGGCGGTGACCCCGGCCACCTCCTCGCGCAGCAGCCACGCATAATTGTCGGAAAGCATCGGAATCGCTTGTGCCGTCACTGCCATGTCTGTCGCTCCTTACGTTGTCCCGCGCTATATAAGGGCAATGGCGATCGATGCGCGAGATGCGGCCGGATTTTACACCACCCAGCTGGGCCGGCTGACCGCCGGGCTGCTGCGGCGCAAGCTGGGCGCGATCTGGCCCGATTGCGCCGGCCAGGCGGTGCTCGGGCTGGGCTTCGCCGGGCCGTATCTGGAGCCCTGGCGGGAGGCGGCCGGGCGCTGTATCGCGCTCTCGCCCCGGCATATGGGCGTGGCGCCCTGGCCCGCCGGGCGCGGCTCGCTGGCCTGCCTGGCCGAGGAGGACGCGCTGCCCTTCCCCGACCTGATGTTCGACCGCATCCTGCTCGTGCACGGGCTGGAACAGGCGGATAACGCGCGGCGCACGCTGCGCGAGGCGTGGCGGGTGCTGAAGGATGACGGGCGGCTGATCGTGGTGGCGCCGAACCGGCGCGGTCTGTGGGCGCATGCCGAGAGCACGCCCTTCGGCCATGGCCAGCCTTATTCCGAGGGCCAGCTCGCCCGGCTGCTGACGGGGCTATTTTTCCATGTGGAGACGCAAACCCCGGCGCTGTTCGCCCCGCCCTGCGGCTGGCCGCCGCTGCTGCGCGGTTTCGGGCTGTGCGAGCGGGCCGGGCGGCTGCTGGCGCCGCGCTTCTCGGGGTTGGTAATCGCCGAGGCGACCAAGGCGCTGCACGGCGCGGTGCCCGCCCGCCAGCGCGCCAGCGGGCGGCGCGTGCTGGTGGATGCCGGGCGGTGAACGACAGGAAGAATGCGGGAATGACAAAGGTGGCGGTGATCACCGGCGGGGGCAGCGGCATTGGCCGCGCCGCCGGGCGCAAGTTGGCGGCGGCGGGCTGGCGCGTGGTGCTGGCCGGGCGGCGGCAAGCGGCGCTGGACGAGGCGGCGGCGGCGCATCCCGGCCTCATCCCCCTGGTGGCCGACGTGACCGACGAGGCGGCGGTGCAGCGCCTGTTCGACGAGACCGTGAAACGCTGCGGCCGGGTGGATCTGCTGTTCAACAATGCCGGGATGTTTCCGCCCGCCGCGCCGGTGCCGGATGTGGCGCTGGCCGATTTCACCGCCGCGCTGGCGGTGAACGTGACCGGCATGTTTCTATGCGCGCGCGCCGCCTTCCGGGTGATGCAGGCGCAATCGCCCCAGGGCGGGCGGATCATCAATAACGGCTCGATCTCGGCCCAGGTGCCGCGCCCGCAGGCGGTGGCCTATACCGTCTCCAAGCACGCGGTGACCGGGCTGACGCGCGCGCTCGCGCTGGAGGGGCGGGCCCATAACATCGCCTGCGGGCAGATTGATATCGGCAATGCCGCGACCGAGCTGACCGCCGGGATTGCGCGCGGCTCGATGCAGGCGGATGGGCGGATGGCGCCGGAGCCGATGATGGATGTGGAGGACGCCGCCGCCTCGGTGCTGCACATGGCGGGGCTGCCGCTCGCGGCCAATGTGCAATTCATGACGGTGATGGCCACGGCCATGCCGTTCATCGGGAGGGGTTAGGATGCTACGCTTTTCCGCCAATGTCTCGACGCTGTTCACCGCCCTGCCGGTGGCCGCGCGCTTCGCCGCCGCCGCCCGCGCCGGGTTCACCGGGGTGGAGATGCAGTTTCCCTACGAGCTGCCCGCCGCCACCTTGGCCGAGGCAGCGCGGGCGGCGGGGCTGGACTGGGTGCTGATCAACGCCCCGGCCGGGGATTTCACGGCCGGGGCGCGCGGCTTCGCCTGCCTGCCGGGCGGCGAGGAGGCGTTTTGGCACAGCCTGCGCCAGGCCGCCGATTACGCCGCCGTGCTCGGCTGCCCGCGCGTGCATTGCCTGGCCGGCAACCTGCCCGCGGACGAGGCGCCCGAGCGCTGCTGGGACGTGCTGGTGGAAAATCTGCGCCAGGGCGCCGCAATGCTGGCCGCGCGCGGCATGCAATTGCTGGTGGAGCCGCTGAACCGGACCGACAACCCGCGCTTCATCCTCGACGGCTACGCCGATGCCGACGCGCTGCTGACCGCCGTGGGGGCGGACAACCTGGCCTTGCTTTACGACGTGTATCACGCCCGCGCCGCTGGCGAGGACTGGCTGGGCGGGCTGGAGCGGCGGATCGGGCGGATCGGGCATATCCAGTTCTCCGATTATCCGGGCCGGGGCGCGCCGGGCACGGGCGAGCTGGATCTGGCGCGGCTGTTCCGCGCCATCCGCCATCTGCCCTATGCGGGCTGGACCGGGGCGGAATTCTTCTCGCCCAGCCCCGGCGCGGCGGCGCTGGACTGGCTGGCGGATTAACGCGGCGGCCGTGATCCGCGGCGGTTTGGCAACAATAACCGCGAAATCCGCCCATCCGGCGGGGTAGACCTCGATTTTTAAGATGATTTTTGAACAGACTGCCGTAATGTGGAGGCTGGAACCAGCACCATGTTTGATCTGTTGCGAAAATTTATCCAGGACCGCAGCGCCAAGCAACTCGGCACAACCCCAGTGCCGGGAGAGAGCGATATGTATGCGCCGCCCGGTGAAGCGCATGAGAAATCCGGGCTGGTGCCACCGCTGCTGATCGCGCTGATCCTGAGCCTGCTGCTGCTGGCGCGGCTCAGCCACTAAAATCCCCGCATCGTTACCGCCCGCGCCCGCCCTGGCGGAGGGGGCTGGCGCTTGTCCTCACGGCGCTTGCCGGTTAGTGCCAGAGGCGCGCGGCGTGCCGCGCCGGACTGGGAGCGTTGAGCAGGCATGAGCGACCGAATCGATCCGCGGCTGATGCGAGAAGGGCGGCGCACGCGCGGCGCGCTCAGGGCCAGCATCGGGCTGGGCCTCGTCTCCGGCTGGCTGATCATCGCCCAGGCCGTGCTGCTGGCGCAGATCGTCAACCGCATCTCCTTCCACCATGCGCAGCTGAGCGCGGTGTCGCCCTTCCTGTGGGGGCTGGCCGGGCTGTTTGTGCTGCGCGCCGGGCTCACCTGGGCGGCCGAGATCACCGCCTTCCGCGCCGCCGCCGAGATCAAGACCGGGCTGCGCGCCGAGCTGCTGGCGCGGCTCTTCGCGCGCGGGCCGGTGGGCGCGGCGGATGAGGCGAGCGCCGATGTCGCCGCCACCATGCTGGAGGGCATCGAGGCGCTGGAGCCGTATTTCTCGCGCTACATGCCGCAGATGGCGCTGTGCGTGGCGGTGCCGCTGGCGATCCTGGCGCTGGTCTTCCCGCTCGATCTGTATTCCGGGCTGATTCTGCTCGTCTCCGGGCCGCTGGTGCCGGTGTTCATGGTGTTCGTCGGCTACCGGGCGGAAGCGATCAACCAGCGGCAATGGGAAAAACTGCTGCTGATGAGCACGCATTTCCTCGACATGCTGCAAGGGCTGACGACGCTGAAGCTGTTCGGCCGGGCGCGCGACGAGATCGAGATCGTGGCGCGCATCACCGATGATTACCGGCGCACCACCATGGCCGGGCTGCGGGTGGCGTTTCTCACCTCGGCGGTGCTGGAATTCTTCGCCTCGGTGGCGATCGCGCTGGTCGCGGTGCTGTTTGGCGCGCGGCTGCTGCATGCGCGCATCGATTTCTACCCGGCCTTTCTGGTGCTGCTGCTGGCGCCGGAATATTTCGTGCCGCTGCGCGGGCTCTCGGTGCATTACCATGCACGGATGACCGCGATCGCCGCCGCGAAACGGATTTTCGCGCTGCTCGACGCGCCGGTAGCGGCGCCGGGCGAGGCCCCCGTGCCCGCGGGGGAGCTGGCGATCGCCTGCGACGGGCTTGGTTTCGCCTATGCCGGAGGCAAGGTGATCGACGGGCTGAGCGCGCTATTTCCGGCCGGGGCAATCACCGCCATCGTCGGCGAGAGCGGGGCGGGCAAGACCACGCTGGCACGGCTGCTGCTCGGCTTCATCCGCCCGCAAGCGGGGGAGATCCGGGTGAACGGCGCGGATCTCGCGCAGATCGCGCCGGAGGAATGGTGGAAGGCTCTGGCCTGGGTGCCGCAAAATCCGCGCCTGTTCGCGGGCAGCATCGCGGATAATCTGCGCCTCGGCGCGCCGGGCGCCGATGAGGCGGCGCTGCGCGCGGCGGCGGCGCGGGCCAAGGCGCTGGACTTCATCGAGGCGCTGCCGGGCGGGTTTAACGCCGATGTCGGCGAGGCCGGGGCAAAACTCTCGGGCGGGCAGATCCAGCGCCTGGCGCTGGCGCGGGCGTATTTGAAGAACCCGCGCTTGCTGATCCTGGACGAGGCGACCGCCAATCTCGACATGGAGAGCGAGGCGCTGGTGCTGGGCGCGATCGCGGAAGTCGCGCGCGGACGCACCGTGATCGTGATCGCGCACCGGCTGGCGATGGCGGCGCGGGCCGACCAGGTGCTGGTGCTGCAGGATGGGCGGGTGGCGCAGGCCGGGCCGCCGCAAACCCTGGCGGCGCAGCCGGGGCCGTACCGCGAACTGCTGCGCGCCTATGAGGGCGAGGAGGCGCTGCCATGCGCGAATTGATCCGTCTGCATCGGCTGTTCAAGCCGCACCGGGGCTGGATGCGCGGCGGGCTGGCGCTCGCCTGCGTCACCATCCTCGCCAATTTCTGGCTGATGACGCTCTCGGGCTGGTTCCTCGCCGCCACGGCGGTCACCGGCCTCGCCAGCTACGCGGTGCAGAACACGTTCAATTTCTTCACCCCGGCGGCGTCGGTGCGGTTTTTCGCGACGCTGCGGGTGGCCTCGCGCTATGGCGAGCGCCTGGCCACGCATGAGGCGACCTTCCGCCTGCTCGCGGATCTGCGGGTGTGGTTTTACACCGTGCTGGAGCCGCTGGCCCCGGCGGCTTTGCAGGGCTATCGCAGCGCCGATCTGCTGTCGCGCATCGTCGCGGATATCGACACGCTGAACCTGTTTTACCTGCGCGTCTATGTGCCGCTGCTGGCGGCGGCGGTGACGATTCTGGCGATGGTGCTGTTTTTCGCCGTGTTCTCCTGGCCCGCGGCGCTGGTGCTGGCGGCGGGGCTGCTGCTCACCGGGCTGGGCGTGCCGAGCGCCACCGGGCTGGCCGGGCGCCGGGCCGGGGCCGAGACGGTGCGCCTCTCCGCCGCGCTGCGCGCCGAATATGTGGACGCGGTGCAGGGCATGGGCGAGCTGCTGACCTATGGCGCCGCCCCGGCGCTGCAGGCGCGGGCCGCGGCGTTGCAGGCGGAGCTGATCGCGGCCCAGGGCCAGATGGCGCGCGTCACCGGGCTGGGCGCGGCGGCCGCCAGCCTCGCCACCAATTTCACCCTGCTCGGCGTGGTGATCGCGGGCGGCGCCAAGGTGGCGGCGCTACGCCTCGCCGCGCCCGACCTCGCGCTGCTGGCGCTGGGCTGCATGGCGGCGTTCGAGGCGGTGGCCCCGCTACCCGCCTCGTTCCAATATCTCGGGCAGATCGCCAGCGCGGCGCGGCGGATTTTCGCCCTGGCCGACACCAAACCCGCCGTGGCGCCGCCCGCCGCCCCCGCCCCGGCGCCGCAAGGCTACGCGCTGGCGCTGGAAAATGTGTCATTACGGTACACTCCGGAGTCGCCCTGGGCGCTGCGCCACTTCACCTTGCGCGTGCCGCAGGGCCGGCGCGTGGGCATCACCGGCGCCACCGGCGCGGGCAAAACGACGCTGATCAACCTGCTGTTGCGCTTCCATGAATTCCAGGAGGGCGAGGCGCGCTTCGGCGGGCATGATCTGCGCGCCTATGGCAGCGCCGATCTCGCGCATCACATCACTGTGATCTCCCAGCGCAGCTATCTGTTCCACACCACGATCCGCGACAACCTGCTGCTGGCCAAGGCCGACGCCGATGAGGCGGCGCTGTGGCACGCGCTGGAGGTGGCGCAGCTCGCCGGTTTCGTGCGCGCGCAGGCGGATGGGCTGGATACGCTGGTCGGCGAGGCCGGAATCAAGCTTTCTGGCGGCCAGGCGCGGCGTGTGGCGCTGGCCCGCGCGGTGCTGAAGGACACGCCCTGGCTGGTGCTGGACGAACCCACGGAAGGGCTGGATGCCGCCACGGAGCGGGAATTCCTCGCCGATCTCGCCCCGCTGCTGGCGGGCAAGACGGTACTCTACATCACCCACCGCCCGGCCGGGCTGGCGCTGATGGACGAGGTGCATGCGCTTCGCTCGGGGCAGATCGCCGCCTGAGGCAGGAATTGTCTGGCCCGCAACGGGGCCGGATTGATCTATATCAACTACACCTTAAGCGAAAAGCTTCTATAGGCGGAGCGGCTTAAAAAAGGCTTTTTTACACAGCTGGAGCTCACGCGTATGTCGTTAATCGATCCCAGTGTCGTCGAGTTATCGCGACTTCAATTCGCGCTAACCGCGCTTTACCACTTCATCTTCGTGCCACTCACGCTCGGGATGACCTTCCTGATCGCCTCCATGGAGACGGTGTATGTGATCACCGGCAAGGAGATCTACAAAGAGATGACCCATTTCTGGGCCAAGCTCTTTGGCATCAACTTCGCCATCGGTGTCGCCACCGGCCTGACCATGGAGTTCGAGTTCGGCACCAACTGGTCGATGTACTCGCATTTCGTGGGCGACGTGTTCGGCACGCCGCTGGCGATTGAGGGGCTGATGGCCTTCTTCATGGAGTCGACCTTCATCGGCCTGATGTTCTTCGGCTGGGACCGCCTCTCGCGCCCCGCGCATCTGGCGGTGACTTGGCTGACCGCGCTGGGCTCCAACCTCTCGGCACTGTGGATTCTGATCGCCAACGGCTTCATGCAGAACCCGCAGGGCGCGTCGTTCGACCCCGACACCATGCGCATGCAGTTCACCTCCTTCCTGAACCTGGTGTTCAGCCAGGACGCGCAGGCCAAATTCGTGCACACCTCGATCGCGGGCTTCGTCACCGGCGCGCTGTTCGTGATGGGCATTTCCTCCTTCTACATCCTCACCAACCGGCATAAGGCGCTGGCGGCCCGCTCGTTCCGCATGGCGGCGCTGTTCGGCGTCATCTCCTCGATGGCGGTGGTGACCCTGGGTGACGCGCTTGGCCGCCTGGACTACCTCGTGCAGCCGACCAAGATCGCGGCCATCGAGGGCCTGTGGCAGGATTCCAACGCCCACAGCTCGGCCGCGGCCGCGCCCTGGCTGGTGTTCGCCCTGCCAGATGACGCCAAGCAGACCAATTATGCCGAAATCGGCGTGCCCTATGTGCTGACCCCGCTGATCACGCACTCCGAGAACACCGCCGTGCCCGGCCTGATCTCGCTGGAGCAGCAGGCTGGCCCGCGCATCCTGAACGGCATCAAGGCGCTCAATGCCCTGCAGCAATACGGGCAGGACCATGACGCCGCCGCGCTGGCGACGTTCAAGCAGTATGAGAACGATATGGGCTATGGCTTCCTGGCCCAGAAGAACGCGCCGAACCAGGATCTGACCCAGATCACCCCGGCCAACCAGGACGCCATCGTGGCGCAGACCGAGAAGGATACGATCCCGAACGTGTTCGTCACCTTCTGGTCGTTCCGCATCATGATGTTCCTGGGCTTCTACTTCGTGATCCTGTTCGCCTTCGCCTCGTATTACAGCCTGCGTAACGAGCTGGAGAAGCACCCGCTGCTGCTGAAGGCGGCGCTGTGGTCGATCCCGCTGCCGGTGATGGCCTGCGAGTTTGGCTGGATCACCGCCGAGGCTGGCCGTCAGCCCTGGTCCGTCTATGGCTGGCTGCCGACCTTCCAATCGGCGTCGAGCCATCCGGTCGGGTACATGGTGTTCTCGCTCATCGGCTTCGCGCTGCTCTACAGCGCCTTCATCGCCGCCGAGCTGTACCTGATGTTCAAATTCGCCCGCCTTGGCCCGCAGCACCATGCGGAACCGTCCGTGGGCGGCACCGCCACGATGTTCGGCAAGCCGCAGCTGGCCGATAAGTCCTGGCAATAACGCCGCGCCACTCAGGAGAAGTTTAAATGGAACTCTACGTTGTTCTCAAAGTCATCTGGGCGGTGCTGCTAGGCGTGCTGCTCACCGGGCTCGCCGTGATGGTGGGCATGGATATGGGCGTGGGCACGCTGCTGCGCTTTGTCGGCAAGACCGACAAGGAGCGCCGCGTGGCGCTGAACATCATCGGCCCGCACTGGGACGGTAACCAGGTGTGGTTCATCCTGGGCGGTGGCGCGATCTTCGCCGCCTTCCCCACCCTCTACGCCACCTCGTTCTCGGTGTTCTACGTCGTCATGATCCTGCTGCTGTTCAGCATGATCATGCGCCCCGTGGCCTTCGAATACCGCTCCAAGGCGGGTAATTCCTGGCGCGCCACCTGGGACTGGGCCTTCCTGATCTCCGGCGCCGTGCCGATGATCGTGTATGGCGCGGCCTTCGGCAACGTGATGGAGGGTGTCGGCTTCCACTACAGCTGGACCGGGCAGTATTTCCAGGATGAGTCGTTTCTCGGCTATCTGCTCAACCCGTTCGCGCTGATCTGCGGCGTAATGTCGCTTAGCCTCTCCATCGCGCAGGGCGGCACCATGCTGATGCTGCGCGGCGAGGAGCCGATCTTCGGGCGCGCCCGCAGCGCGGCCATCGGCGGCGCCCTGGTGGCGGCGGTGCTGTTCGCCATTGGTGGGGTGTGGGTCGCGCACATGAACGGCTTCGCCTTCACCGCGCCGGTGGACCCGAACATGCCGGCCTCGCCGCTCACCGGCCAGACCGTGGCCGTGCAGGCCGGGGCCTGGATGCACAACTACCAGAGCTACCCCATCCTGTGGGCGCTGCCGGCGCTGGGCTTTGTCGGCATGCTGGGCAACCTGCTGATGAACGCCGCGCGCAAGCCGGCGGTGGCTTGGTGGGCCGGGGCGCTCGCCTGGGTGGGCGTGATCTTCACGGTCGGGGCCAGCATGTTCCCCTTCCTGATGCCCTCCACCACCAATCCGAACCAGAGCCTGACCGTGTGGAACTCGATCGGCTCGCAGTACAGCCTCGGCTGGATGCTGCTGTTCGCCCTGGTCTTCACCCCGGCGATCATCGCCTACACCTCGTGGTGCTTCTATGTGATGCGCGGCAAGGTGAAGGTTGAGTCGATCACCGACGACTCGCACAGCTATTAAGGAGGTCCGATCAATGGGCAAGCTTTTCAAAATTGTCGGGCTGGCGCTGACGCTGGCGCTGGGCGTGTTCCTGGCGGTGGTCGCGGGCGATTACGGCCCCTGGTACTTCGCCTGGCTGGTGGGCACGACCATGATCGTGCTCATCGCCGCCGCCGGCGCGGTGATGTTCGACACGCAGGAAACCAACTCCAACGGTAAGGTGTAACCATGCTGGGCGATCTCGAAGGCCTGATCATCTTCATCCCCTTCCTCTATTTGGGCCTCACTGCGGTGGCGTATCTCATCACCCGCAAGATGTTCCCGTAAGACCAGGGGCATAAGCGCACATGGCCCGCGGCGGAGCGTATCCGCCGCGGGTTTTTTATTGCCCGGCGTTCAGCCGCGCGCGCTCAGCACGCCGCGCTCGGGCAAATCCCGGAACACGGTGCAGCCCTTCAGCCCCAGCGCGTGGGCCTGGCGGTACACCCCGGCGAAATCCGCGAACCCGGCGTCGGCGGGCAGGTTGATGGTCTTGGCAATGGATTGATCGACATGCGCCTGCAGCGCCGCCTGCATGCCCAGATGCGCCGCGGCCGGCAGCGCCGCCGCGGTGGTGAAGGCCGGGGGCAGCCCGCCGCCGCGCGCCGCGCGCCAGAGCCGCACCGCATGGTCGGTGACCAGCACGCGCTGCGGGGCGCCGAGCGGGCCGAGGATGGTGCGCTCGGCCTCGGCGGCGAAAACCGGCTCGATACCCGAGGAGACATTGCCCGCGAGCAGGCTGATGGTGCCGGTGGGGGCGATGGCCAGCAAATGGCTGTTGCGGATACCATGCGCTGCGATAGCGTCACGGATCTCGGCGGGCAGGGCGCGGATAAACGGGGCGGCGAGATAGGCATCGCGGGCAAAGGCGGGGAAGGCGCCCTTCTCCGCCGCCAGCGCCGCCGAGACGCGGTAGGCGGCGTGGCAGATCTCGCGCATCACCTCCCCGGCCCAGGCACGCGCGGCCTCGGCCCCGTAATCCAGCCCCAGCATGATCAGCGCGTTGGCGAGGCCGGTGACGCCCAGCCCCACCCGGCGCTTGGCCCGCAGCTCCGCCGCCTGGGCGGGCAGCGGGGCGTGGGTCACGTCCAGCACGTTATCCAGCATGCGGATGGCGGTGGGCACGGCGGCGAGCAGAGCGGCGCGGTCCAGCCGCGCCTGGGGGGTGAAAGGGTCGCGGATGAAGGCGGCGAGGTTGAGCGAGCCGAGATCGCAGCCGCCATAATGCGGCAGCGGCACCTCGCCGCACGGATTCACGGCGCTGATCTCCTCGCAATAGGCGAGGTTGTTCATGCGGTTGATCTGGTCGATGAACAGCGCCCCCGGCTCGCCCGTGGCAAAGCTGGCGCGCAGCATGCGCTCCCACAGCGATGCCGCATCCACCACGCGCTCCAGCCGGTGCGGCGGCGCGGCGGGGAAGCGCAGGGTCCAGGGCGCGGCGGCGTCCACGGCGCGGATAAAATCGTCGGTGACCAGGACCGAGAGGTTGAAATGGCTGAGCACGCCCGGTTGCTGCTTGGCGGCGATGAAGGCTTCGAGATCCGGATGGTCACAGCGCAGAACCGCCATCATCGCGCCGCGCCGCGCGCCAGTGGATTGGATGGTGGCGCACATCGCGTCCCACACCGCCATGAAGGAGACGGGGCCGGAGGCGACATTGCCGGCGATGCTCGCCGCCATGCCGCGCGGGCGCAGGGTGGAGAAATCATAGCCGACGCCGCCGCCCTCCTGCATCGTCACCGCGCCCTCCTGCAAGGCGCGGAAGATGCCTGGGATGGAATCCTCGATGCCGCCCATGACGAAGCAGTTGAGCAGGGTGACCCGGCGCGGCGTGCCCGCCCCGGCGAGAATCCGGCCGCCGGGGAGGAAGCGGAAATCGCGCAGCGCGGCGAGGAAGCGCGTTGCCCATTCTCCTCGCTCGCGCGGCTCGGCCTGGGCCAGCGCGGTGGCGACACGGCGCCACGTCGCCCCGACATCAGGCTCGGCGCTGCCGCCATGGCGGTAACGCTGCGCCCAGATCAGGCGCGCGATGTCGGTCTCCAGCCCGGCGGCGCTCATGGTGGGGGCTCCGCGGAATCGAACACCACCAGATACATGCCCGGATAGGCGAAGGGATCGGCATCTGGCGGCAGCACGGCGGCCACCGCGCGGTCATCCACCGCGTTGTGCAGGTAATCGGCGTCGAGCACGGCATGGCGGTCGAGGAACACATTCATCATCGCGGAGACGCGCACGCAGCCCTTGGAATCGGGGCGGCCGAGGCGAGGCTCTAGCACGTCGGGGTCGGTGGCGTGCACCAGCAGGCGGATCTCGCCGGTCTGGCCATCATCCAGCCAGCCCTCGGCGGCGGTCTGCCAGCCGAAATCCCACACCCGGCGGCCTTTGATGCCCAGCCCGCGGATATGGTTCTCGTTATAGGTGCCCTCAGCCCGGTAATCGAGAATGCCGGTGGTGTGCGGGAATACGCCGGTGGGGGTGATGAAGAAGCCATAGCGCCCGGCGCGGCCGGTGGAGACCTTGCCGCCGCCGATCACCGCCCACGGCCCGGCGGGGCTGGCGAAGATCACGCGCAATTGCTGCACCGCCGGGTTGCGGTCCACGGCGAGGACGAGCTGCGGCTGCGCGAGGCGGTAGGGCGAGGCGGCGAGGGTGGCGCGGGTGCGGGCGATCCAGCCAGCATCCTCGGCCGGGCTGGGGGCGATGTCGCCC
>NZ_JAJDJU010000013.1 GCF_020567705.1 Acidocella sp. KAb 2-4
CGCCAGCGACGCCTCCGTCAGGCTGGTCTTGGAGAAATCCAGCAGCATCTCGCCAAACCGCGCCGAGAATTTGCCAAAGCGAGCAGGGTCAGAGGCGAAGAGTTGTGTTATCGGCGGGGGAGGCGGGAGCGCCGCGAGTTCCGCCCATAGGTAATCAAGCTTGGACATTCCGCTTTCACTCATTTATTTTCTGGCGTCATCTTGAAGTGTCAGACCTAGAAGATGAAGCCGGTGTTGATGAAATTCGAGGTGCGCTGCGCCACGATATTTTCCAGCAGCAACTTGTTCGCGCCCGTCTCCTTCGTCGCGATCATCGAGCGGATCGAAAAAGCGCGCAGCGCATCTGTGACCGACAGCGTGCCCTCCGCCGAATCCTTCCGTCCGGTGAACGGAAACACATCCGGCCCGCGCTGGCACTGGCTGTTGATATTCACACGGCACACCTGGTTCACCAGCGGATCGACAAGATGCCCGATGGTGGCGGCATCATTTCCGAAAACGCTGACCTGCTGCCCATGTTCAGAGGTGCGGACGTAATCGAGCGCCTCAGCGAGGTCATCGAATGGCGCGACAGGTACGATCGGCCCAAACTGCTCGTCGCGGTAGAGTCGCATCTCTGGCGTTACCGGGTAAACCACGGCCGGATGAAACAGCGTGCCTGAACTCACGCCTCCGCCGCGATTAAGCACGGCGCCGCCATGCGCGATGGCGTCGTCAAGATAAGCGTGCATCTGCTGGACCTTGGCGAGATCGGGCAGTGGCGTGATGCCAATTCCTTTTTCCCAGGGCATGCCAGCTTCGAGAGCCTCGACCTTGGTGATCAGCTTTTTAAGAAACACGGTTGCGATGCTGCGATGCACGAGCAGCATCTTCAGCGCCGTGCAGCGCTGCCCGTTGAAAGACAATGCACCAGATACGCACTCACTCGCTGCGAGGTCGAGATCGGCATCGGGCAGCACGATGGCGGCGTTTTTGGCATCCAGCCCCAGCACGGCGCGCAGGCGGTTGGTCTTTGGGTGCAGTTTTTTCAAATGATCCGCCACGCGGCTTGAACCGATCAGAGCCAGCGTATTCACCCGCCCGGATTCGAGCAGTAACGGCACCACGATTTCACCACGGCCATAGACGAAATTGATCACCCCAGGCGGGAAGGCGGCGCGGAAGGCCTCCAGCAGCGGCTGGAACAGCAGCACGCCGAACCGCGGCGGCTTGAACACCACGGTATTGCCCATCAGCAAGGCTGGAATCAGCAGCGCGAAGGTTTCATTCAGCGGATAATTATATGGCCCCATGCACAGCACCACGCCGAGCGGTGTGCGCCGGATCTGGCCGATCACGCCGTCCACGATCTGGAAGCGTGAATGCGCGTTGTCGAGGTCCTTCAGCGCGGCGATGGTGGCGCGTATATAGGTGACCGTGCGGTCGAATTCCTTCTCGGAATCGCCATAGGTTTTCCCGATTTCCCACATCAGCAGGCGCACGATTTCGGCACGGGCGCCGACCATGGCATGCGTGAAGCGCTCCATGCAGGCGATCCGCGCGGCAACAGACATGGTCGGCCATTCGCCCCGCCCGTCGTCATAGGCCTTCACGGCGGCGTCAAGCGCGGCATTGGCTTCGTCCACGCCGCCAGCGGGATGGCTGCCAATGGCGAGCGGCGCCAGCGTGCCGGCGGCGTCTCTAGCGCAAATCGGCGAGTGGACCGGAACCGTGCCGCCGAAGGCGGCATATTCGCCGCCGATCAGCGTGACATCCTGATGCACGGGCGCGGGCAGGCGGAAATGCTCAGGAATATCCTCAAGCTTCGGAAACATCTCGCTCTCCTTTTGGGGGCTCAGGCGGCAAGCCGGGTGGCGGCGCGGGCGGCTTCGGTGATTCCGGCCCAGTCTCCCGCCTTGATCGCCGCGCGGCTGACCATCCAGGAGCCGCCGACGCAGATGACATTTGGCAGCTTCAGGTAGCGCGGCGCGTTTTCAGGCGTGATGCCGCCAGTGGGGCAGAATTGCAGTTGCGGCACGGGCGAGGCGATGGCGGAGAGGAAGGCGGCGCCGCCGGAAGCTTCGGCGGGAAAGAATTTGGCGAAGCGGTAGCCGCGCTCGATCAGGGCCATGGCTTCGGAGACGGTGGCGATGCCGGGCAGCGGGGGAATGCCGCACTCGGCGGCGGCGTCGAGCAGGCGTGGCGTAGCGCCGGGTGAGACGGCAAAGCATGCCCCGGCCTTGGCGGCGGCGTGGTAATGCGCCGGTTCCAGCACGGTGCCAACGCCGGGAATGGCGCCCTCGACCTCCTGCGCGATGGCGCGGATCGCCTCGATCCCAGCGGCGGTGCGCAGGGTCACCTCGATGGCGGGCAGGCCGCCGGCCACCAAAGCGCGCGCGAGCTTCACGGCGTCGGCGGCGTCATCGATGATCACCACCGGCACCACCGGCGCCGCGCGCAGGATGTTTTCCAGACCGTCTTGCAGCATCACAGGCCTCCATTGGGAAAAATCGAAGCGCCCGCATCGGCGGTGCCGACCAGCTGGCGGAACCCGGCGAACAGCTCACGCCCCGTGCCGCTATGGTGGGCAGCGAGGTCCGGCGTCTCGGCGGCGCGCCCGGTCAGGTCGGTGAGCGCAGTCAGTTCGCCGCGCACGGCGTCCACGCGCACCACATCGCCATCGCGCAGCCGGGCGATCGGCCCGCCTTCAGCGGCCTCGGGGGTGACATGGATGGCCGCGGGCACCTTGCCCGAGGCGCCGGAGAGCCGCCCATCGGTGACCAGCGCCACGCGGAAGCCACGGTCCTGCAACACGCCGAGCGGCGGCATCAGCTTGTGCAGTTCGGGCATGCCGTTGGCCTTCGGGCCCTGGCCGCGCAGCACCACCACCACGTCGCGGTTCAGTTCGCCCGCCCGGAAGGCCGCCTGTACCTCCTCCTGCTCGCGGAAGATGCGGCAAGGGGCCTCGATGACATGGCGCTCGGGCTGCACGGCGGAGGTCTTGATCACGGCGCGGCCGAGATTGCCGGTGAGCAGCGTGAGTCCACCCGTGGGCTGGAATGGGTTGGCGACCCCGCGCAGCACGGCGGTATCGGCGCTGACGGCGGGGGGGTCGCGCCAGCGCAGCGCCCCCTCATCCAGCCACGCCTCGGCGGCGTAGGCGGCGAGCCCCTGGCCGAGAATGGTACGCACATCCGCATGCAGCAGCCCCGCGCCGAGCAGCTCACGGATCAGGAACCCGGTGCCCCCGGCGGCGGCGAAATGGTTCACATCCGCCGTGCCGTTCGGGTAGATGCGGCAGAGCAGCGGCACCGCCGCGGCGAGTTCGGCGAAATCGTCCCAGGTGAGCACGATGCCCGCCGCCGCCGCCATGGCGACCAGATGCAGCGTGTGGTTGGTGGAGCCGCCCGTGGCGTGCAGCCCAACCACGGCATTGACGAAGGCGCGCTCGTCGAGGATCTCGCCCACCGGCGTATAATCGCCGCCGAGCGCGGTGAGCGCCAGGGCGCGGCGCACGGCGTCGCGGGTGAGCGCCTCGCGCAGGGGCGTGCCCGGGTTGACGAAGGCGGCGCCCGGCAGATGCAGGCCCATGATCTCCATCAGCATTTGGTTGGTGTTGGCGGTGCCGTAGAAGGTGCAGGTGCCGGGGCCATGATAGGCCTGGGATTCGGCTTGCAGCAGCTCGGCGCGGCTGGCTTTGCCCTCGGCATAGAGTTGGCGGATCTTCGCCTTCTCGGCATTGGGCAGGCCCGAGGTCATCGGCCCGCCGGGGATGAACACCGCCGGCAGATGCCCGAAACTGAGCGCTCCGATCACCAGCCCCGGCACGATCTTGTCGCAGATGCCCAGGAACACGGCGGCGTCGAAGGTGTTGTGTGAGAGCGCGACGGCGGTGGCGAGGGCGATGACATCACGCGAGAATAGCGAGAGTTCCATGCCCGCCTCGCCCTGGGTGATGCCATCGCACATCGCGGGCACGCCGCCCGCGACCATGGCGACACCGCCCGCCTCGCGCGCCGCGTCGCGGATCAGCTCCGGGTAGTGCTCATAGGGCTGATGCGCCGAGAGCATGTCGTTATAGGCGGTGACGATGGCGAGGCTCGGCCCGCCCCCGGCGCTCAGCGCGGCCTTGTCGCTCGCCGCGCAGGCGGCGAAGCCATGCGCCTGGTTGGCGCAGCCCAGCGCCCGGCGCCGGGGCGTGTGCGAGGCGGCGGCGCGGATACGCGCCAGATAAGCGGCGCGGGTGGGGCGGCTGCGTTCGATGATGCGGTCGGTGACGCGCAGGATGCGGGGATCGGTCATGGCGTTGGACTCCAGAAGATCTCGATATCGGGCCGGGCGGTGAGTACCGCGTTGATCGGCAGGCCGTGCGCGCGCTCCAGCAGCGCGCGTTTGGCGGCTCCCTCGATATGCAGGATGAGCCGTCCCGCTCCGGCCAGCACGGGCAAAGTGAGGGTCATGCGCGGCTCGCCGGCACCGGGGGCGCGCATCGGCAGCAGCGTCGTGGTGCCGGCGGGGTCGAGCGCGGCGTCCAGATGGTCGCCGCCGGGGAAGAACGAGGCGGTATGCCCGTCCGCCCCCATGCCCAGCACCGCCACGGTAAGCGGCAGGGGCAGGGGCGGTGGGGCAGCGTCCTCGGGCGCGGGGGCGCCGGTGTAGAGCGGCAGGAAGCGCGCGGCAGCCGCCTGATCGCGCAGCAGATGCGCGCGCACCAGCGCGGCGTTGGAGCGTGGCGAGGTTTCATCCACCCAGCGCTCATCCACCAGGGTGATGGTGACATGCGCCCAGTCCATGCGCTGGCGGGCGAGTGCCTCGAGGAACCGCACCGGCGTGCTCCCGCCCGAGACCGCCAGGGTGGCCGCGCCGCGCCGGGTGAGTTCGCCGCGCAGCGTGTCGGCCACACTCGCCGCCAGGGCTTCGGCCAGGGCCTCGGGGGTGGGGAAGGCGCGCATCACGACCCGCCATCGGCCCAGGTGCGGCCGTCACGCTCGATCAGCGCGATGGCGGCGCTCGGGCCCCAGGTTCCCGCCGTGTAGGGCTTTGGCGGCTCCGCGCTGGCGGCCCAGGCCTCCAGGATCGGGTCGATCCAGCGCCATGCGGCTTCCACCTCGTCGCGGCGCATGAACAGCGTCTGGTTGCCGCGCACCACATCCAGCACCAGGCGCTCATAGGCGTCCGGGTTGCGCACGCCGAAAGCCGTGGAGAAGCTCATATCCAGCGGCACCTGGCGCAGACGCATGCCGCCCGGGCCGGGGTCCTTGATCATCAGCTGCAGCTGTACGCCTTCATCGGGCTGCAACCGGATGACCAGCCGGTTGGCCATGATCGGCCCGGCCGAGGGCTCGAACACCGAATGCGGGATCGGGCGGAAGGCGATCACGATCTCGGAGACGCGCTCGGCCAGCCGCTTGCCGGTGCGCAGGTAAAACGGCACCCTGGCCCAGCGCCAATTCTCCACCTCGGCGCGCAGCGCCACGAAGGTCTCGGTCTGGCTCTCCGGCTGGCCCAGCTCCTCCAGATAACCCGGCACCGGCCCGCCCTGGCTGGCCCCGGCGCGGTATTGGCCGCGCACCCAGCCCGACGGCGCGAGCGGCTTGAGCGCGCGCAGCACCTTCAGCTTTTCGTCGCGCACGGCGTCGGCGTCGAGCTGCGCGGGGGGCTCCATGGCGACGAGGCAGAGCAGTTGCAGGATGTGGTTTTGCACCATGTCGCGCAGCGCGCCGGCAGTGTCGTAATACCCGGCGCGGCCTTCCACGCCGAGCGATTCCGCTACGGTGATCTGCACATGGTCGATATGTGCGGCGTTCCAGAGCGGCTCGAACAACCCGTTGGCGAAGCGCAGCGCCATCAGGTTCTGCACCGTCTCCTTTCCCAGATAATGGTCGATGCGGTAGATCCGCTCCTCGGGGAACACCTTGCCGACGGCCTCGTTCACCTCTTTAGCCGAGGCGAGGTCGCGCCCCACCGGTTTCTCCACCACCACCCGTGCCTGGCCCCCGGCCAAGCCCAGGCGGCCCAGGCGCTCACAGATCGGCCCGAACAGCGCCGGCGCGGTGGCGAGATAGAACACGCTGATCCGCCCCTGCATCGGGGTCAGGATGGCGGCGAGATCGGTCCAGCCTTCCTCGCCCGTCGCGTCCACCGCCGCGTAGCGCAGCCGGGCCAGAAACCGCCTGATGGCCGCCTCGTCGCGCTCGGTTGCGGGCACATGCTCCTCGATCGCGCCGCGCGCCAGGGCGGCGAACTCATCCTCGTGCAGATGCGCCCGCGCCGCGCCGACGATGCTGGCCTCTTCGGGCAACTGCCCAGCCAGATCACGCTGGAACAGCGCCGGGATCAGCTTGCGCTTGGCAAGGTCGCCCGTGGCGCCGAACACCACCAGCACAAAAGGCTCGACAGGGATCACACGGCTGGTCATCTGCACTCCTCCACAACGCGCTAAATTATTTTGATACTCAAAATAATCGATCCGTGAGACCGCGTAAAGCGCTAATAATACCCAATGCTTGCAACTCGGCGGGCGGAGCGCCGGAGTCGGCGGCTCCGCCCTGGTTTCGGCCTATTGCGGCGCGGCGAAACCGCCGAGCGCCGCCAGATTAACCGTGAACTTCACACCCAGCACAAAGGCGTTGGGAATGTTGGTTTTTCGGAACGGCTCCGCCGACTGGTCTGGATTGATGACATACTGGATGTTCGGCATCACGGTGAAAGCGTTGCCGATCTTGGCGTTGTAGTCCAGCTCCATCATGATCTCGCGGTGCGGAATCCCCCAGCCCGAGCCGCCCACCGATTCCCGGCCCGCAGTGATGTTGTTGACGAAGTCGCTGGAGAATTCCTGATCGTTGACGACGAAGCCGACCGTATCCTGCGGGCGGTTCCAATACGTGCCCTGCTGCACGGCGCCCAGCTCGTAATACTGGTTCTCGTTCACATGCCCGCTCAGCTTGGTCATGAACACGCCGAACACCGAGAGCCCTTGCGCCGTGACCTGCTGGTTGAAGCGCAGGAACAGACCGGAGCGGTCGTGATGCTGGGCGTAAGGATTGCCGCTCAGCAGCGCCGGCGCGCCGGTGGCGTCGTTCAGCGGGTCGGAATAGGCGCCGGTGTCGTACCAGCCGCCAATCGCGTACAGCCCGCCTGGCGGGGTGTAGCCAAGCTCGGCGGGCACCACCACGCCGGTATCGCCCTTGCCGGACCAGTTGAAGCCATGGTCGAGGAAGGTCTTGTCCACCGGGCTCACCTCATACACGCCGGCATGGATGTAGCTATCCGGCGTGAACAGGAATTTCGCGTCACCACCCCAGCTGGAGGCCGGGAAATAGGTGAAGTTGGAGTCCTTGAAGATGAAGGTCGGGTTGCCGCAGGCCGAATTGGTCTGGAACTGGCAATAAAGCGGCGAGGTGAGGAAGGCGATATTCGCCTCGACCCGGCCGATATTGATGTCGAGCCGGTTGTTGAACAGCTTCTGCTCGACGCTGAAATAAGCCAGATGCAGGTTCTGCGTGCCGTAGATTTCCTGCACCGAGGTATTGTTGCCGATATCATCCGCCGCCAGATTGCGGCCATGCCGCTGGGTCACGGCGACATGCACGATGGTGCCGTTCAGCCCGGCGATCTTGCCGAGATCAAAATCGCCGCCGAGGAAAAGCTGCCCGGCATATTGCGCGCCCTGGCGGATGCCGCCCGAGGGATTGCCCGCCGCCTCGCCAGTGTAGTTCAGCGAGATCGAGACGCCATCGTTGTACAACTTCTGGCCGAGGGTTTCGGGCTGCGCCACGGTCTGGGCGTGCGCGGCGGTGGCGAGCGCCAGAAGGCTGGCGCCGCAAAGCAGAGACTTGAACATGTTCCTGTTGACCTTTGTTGTGTGTGTTTTGGTTAGGCGGTGAGGGTTTGCACGGTGAGCTTGGGCTTGACGGCGCCAAGGATGAGCGCGGTGGCGGCGGTGCCGGCCAGGATGGCGACGACATAGAGGCCAAGATGCGTGACCGCGTCGGGGATCGGCAGCACGAACACCCCGCCATGCGGAACCTTCAGCTCCACGCCTGAGACCATCGAGATCGCGCCGGCGATGGCGGAGCCAATCATGTTGGCGGGGATCACGCGGAACGGGTCCTTGGCGGCGAAGGGAATGGCGCCCTCGGTGATGAAGGACAGGCCCAGCGCGCCCGCGGAGATACCGGCCTCGCGCTCTTCCTCGGTGAAGCGGTTGGGGAACAGCCAGGTCGCCAGGGCGATCGCCATCGGCGGGGTCATGCCCGCGGCCATTACCGCGGCCATCGGCGTATACACTTGGGCCGAGAGCAGCCCGACCGCGAAGGTATAAGCCGCCTTGTTGACCGGGCCGCCCATGTCGAAGGCCATCATCGCGCCCAGCAGCAGCCCGAGCACCACGGCCGAGGAGCCCTGCATGGATTTCAGAAAGTTGGTGAGGAAGCCAAGCACATCGGCGATCGGCGTGCCGATCACGTAGATCATCGCCAGCCCGGTGATGAGCGAGCCGAGCAACGGCAGGATCAGCACCGGCATCAGCCCCTGCATCGCGCGCGGCAGCTTGATCGCCTGGCTGAGGAATTGCGTGACATACCCCGCCAGGAACCCGGCGACGATAGCCCCAAGGAAGCCCGCGCCCAGCAGCGAGGAGAGCAGCCCGCCAATCATGCCCGGCGCCAGGCCTGGGCGGTCGGCGATGGAATAGGCGATGAATCCGCCCAGGATCGGCACGAACAGGGTAAAGGCGGATTTCGCGCCGATCTGGAACAGCGCCCCGGCGAAGGTATGCGCGGCCGAGGGCTCGGTGGCATAAATACCGCCAAAGGCGAAGGCCAGCGCGATTAGCAACCCGCCCGCGGTGACGAAGGGGATCATGAACGACACGCCGGACATCAGGTGCTTATACGGCCCGGCCTTACTGCCCGCGGCTTTCATCACGGTGCCGCTGGCCGCGCCGCCGCCCTGCACCTTGGCTTCGGCAAAGGCGCGGCGGACAAGATTCTGCCCGTCATTGATCGCGCCCTTGGTGCCGGTCTCGTAAACCGGCTTGCCCGCGAAACGAGAGAGTTCCACTTGTTTGTCGGCGGCGATGATGACGAGATCGGCGGCGGCGATTTCCTCCGCCGTCAGCGGCGTCTGCGCGCCGACCGAGCCCTGCGTCTCCACGCGGATCTCGTGCCCCAGCGCGGCGGCCGCCTGTTGCAGCCCCTCAGCGGCCATGAAGGTGTGGGCGATGCCGGTGGGGCAGGAGGTGATGGCGACGATGCGCTTGCCCGCCGGCTTGCTGCCCTGGAGCACGGCACTGGCATCGGCCAGCACCTGGTCCAGCGTGGTGCGGATGGTCTGGCCCGGCGCCGCGCCCTCGGGCAGCGCCGCGCCGTCACCCACCAGCACAGCCGTTGCCGCGCCCTGCGCCTGCGCCGCGCCCAGGCGGTTTAGCACGCCCTCGGCGGTGCGCACCTCAACCTCGATGCTCTTGCCCTGGGCGCTGGCGGCCTTGCGCAGCGCCTCCGCCGCGAGCACCGCGTTCACGGTCGCGCCTCCTGCCGATACCGACGCGATGATGTCTGTCATTCTTTGAACTCCCTAAGTGTTTTATTGGATGATTTGGATGGTGACGGCGCCGCCGAGCGCCTCGATCTGGCTCCGTGGCGGCAGGTTGGGGCCGGCGAGGCCGAGCTTGCCCGCGGCAAAGGCGGTGGCGAGGCGGGCCAGACGTTCCAGCCCCGCCTCCTCGCGCAGCGCCGCCATGATGCCGGCAACCATGGCATCGCCGGCGCCGACCGTGCTGGTCACGCGCAAGGCGGGCAGGGCGGCGCGCAGAATCTGGCTTTCGGTGATGAACAGCGCGCCTTCGGCGCCGAGCGAAACGACGACGAGTTGCACACCCCGCGCCGTCAGCCCGCGCGCGGCCTCGATCACCGCGTCATCGCCGGTCAGGCTGTGCCCGGCGAAATATTCCAGCTCGGCGCGGTTTGGCTTCACGCAGAAGGGCTGCGCCTTACCCGCCAGCGCCGCCTTCAGTGCGGTGCCGGATGTGTCCAGCACCGCCCGTGCGCCGCGCCTGATCAGGGTTTCGGCCAGCGTCGCATAAGTGTCGTCGGCGACGCCGCTGGGCAGGCTGCCCGCGAGCAGCGCCAGCGTGCCGGTGGTGGCCAGCCCCGCGCTGCGCGCCAGCAGCGCCTGCAACTCGGCGGCGCTGGGCACCAGGCCGGGCAGGTTGATATCCGTGGTCTCGCCGTCATGGCTGAGCTTGATATTGGTGCGCGTGTCGCCGGGGATGCGGATGAAGGCGTCGATGATGCGCTTGGTGGTGAACAGCGCCTCGAAATGCGAGGTGTTGTTGTGCCCGAGTAACCCGGTGGCGATGACCTCGCCGCCGCCCCAATCGGCCAGGCAGCTCGCCACGTTCACGCCCTTGCCGCCGGGGTTGAAGCGCACCGCCTGCGCGCGGTGCACATGGCCGGGGCGCAGCCGGTCGAGCAGGATGGTTTCGTCGATCGCCGGATTCAGCGTGACGGTGAGAGCCGAGGCGATCATGGCGCGGCTCCCTCCAGGGCGCGGACCTCGGCGGCGCTAGCGCAGCCCAGGGCGCGCGCGGCCAGGCTCTTCAGCTCGCCCAGCGCGGCGGCGCGCAGCCGCGCCTTCACCGCCGGAATGTCACGCGGCGTCATCGACAACTCCTTCACCCCGAGCCCGGCCAGCAGCACCGCGCCGAACGGATCGCCGGCCAGCCCGCCGCAAACGCCCACCCAGCGGCCATGGCGCTCGGCCCCTGCCACGGTCTGCGCGATCAGCCGCAGCACCGCCGGATGCAGGCTGTCCGCCTCGGGCGCCAGCTCGGGGTTCTGGCGGTCCATCGCCAGCGTGTATTGAGTCAGGTCGTTGGTGCCGATCGAGAAGAAATCGCAATGCGCGGCCAGCGCATCGGCCTGGATGGCGGCGGCGGGCACCTCGATCATGATGCCCACGGGCAGGCGCGGCGCGTTCAACTGGGCGCGGATCTCCTCGCAGATTTCGCGCAGGCGGATGATCTCGCTGGCCGAGGTCACCATCGGGAACATGATCGAGATCTCCCCGCCATGCGCGGCGGCGCGGTAGATGGCGCGCAGCTGCGGCAACAGCAGATCTGCCCGGCGCAGCAGCAGCCGCGCCCCGCGCACGCCCAGAAACGGGTTTTCCTCGCGCGGTAGATGCAGATGCGCCACCTGCTTGTCGCCGCCAATATCCAGCGCGCGGATGATCAGCGGGCGCCCCTCCAGCGCCTCGGCCATGGCGCGGTAGGTGGCGCATTGCTCATCCTCGGTCGGGCTGGCGCTGGCTTCCAGGAACAGGAATTCCGTGCGCATTAGCCCGACGCCCTCGGCGCCTTCCTCCAGCGCCAGCTTCACCTGGTCCGGGCGGTTGATGTTGGCGGCGATCTCATAGCGCGCGCCATCGGTGGTGGTGGCGGGCTCGGCGCGCTTGGCGGCCTCGGCCTCGCGCTGTGCCTGCAAATCCGCGGCCCAGGCCTGGGCCGAGGCGATATCCGCCGCCTCGGGGGCAAGGTAAATCCGCCCGTTCAGCCCGTCGATGATCGCCATCGTGCCGCTGGCCGTCTCCTCCAGCGCGGCACCCCCGGCGACCACGGCGGGCAGACCCAGCGTGCGCGCCAAAATCGCGGTGTGCGAGGTCGGTCCGCCCTGGCTCATGGCCAGACCAAGCACGCGGTTCATGTCCAGCGACGCGGTGTCGGAGGGCGATAATTCGGTGGCGGCGATGATGCAGGGCTCGTCCGGCAGGTCGCTGAGCGAGGCCCCGACCGCCGCCGGGTCCAGCTTCGCCAGCACACGCCGCCCGACATCTCGCAGATCCGCCGCCCGCGCCGCCAGCACCGGGTTGCCCAGCGCGCTCAGCCGCGCGGCCAGGCGGTTCACCGCCTCGGCCCAAGCCCAGGCCACGCCATGGCCCTCCACCATCAGCTGGCAGGTGAGGGTGATGAGGTCGGAATCATTCAGCAGCTCCGCCTGCGCCTTGAAGATGGCGGCATCCTGCGGGCCGAGGCGGCGCGCGGTGTCGTCGATCAGCGCCACCATCTGCTGGCGGGTCGCGGTCAGCGCCTCGTTCAGCGCGTTGCCGCCATCGATCAGCGAGGCCGGCGCATCCGCCACCTCCGGCGCATGGGTGGAGAGCACATGCAGACGACCAATGGCGAGGCCGGGGCTGGCGGGTAGGCCTTGCAGAAACGGCAACTTGCGCGGCGGCTGCCAGCCGCGCTGCGGCTGCGCGGCGGCGCGGGCGGCGGCCTTGGCGGCGTCGGCCTGCTCTTGCGCGCTCAGCCCGGTGATGCGTGCTTGCACCCGCGCCAGCCCGGCGGCGGCATCCTCGCCCTCGGCGGAGACGGTGATCTTGTCGCCCTGGCGCAGCCCGAGTTGCAGCAGCCCCACCAGATTGCGGGCATCGGCAACCTCGTTGCCATGGCGCACCTTCACCCGCAGCCCGGTGGCGCGCACGGTCTCCACCCAGGCCGAGGCTGGGCGGGCATGCAGGCCGGCCGGGTAATCCACCACCCAGTCGAAAGACTCCGCGAGATCTGCTGCGGCCGGGGCGGCAGCGGGGGCGGGGCCGTCAAGCGTCAGCGCGGCGATAATCTGGTTGGCGTCCTGCGTGGCGCAGAGCGCCTGCAGCCGGGGCTCGTCCTGGATCAGCCGGGTGAGGCGGCGCAGGATGGTGATGTGCTGGTCGCCCCGCGCGGCGATGGCGACGATCAGCTTCGCCGTCTGCCCCGGATTCCAGGCGATCCCGCCGGGCACCTGCAACACGGCGATGCCGTCGCGCCGGACCAGATCCTTGTCTTCGCCCATCCCGTGCGGAATGGCCACGCCATGGCCGAGATAGGTGTTCGCCACCGCCTCGCGGCGCAACATGCTGGCGGCGAATTCAGGCGGCACGCAGCCAGCCGCGATCAGCAACTGGCAGGCCTCGCCGATGGCGGCCTCCTTGCTGGCGGGGGCGGCATTGAGACGGACCAGTTCGCGCCCGAGCAGCGCGTCTTGCACGGTAGATGACATTGGCAGTTTCCTCGACCTCTTGTGCGTAAGAAAACGTTTTCACGATCTTATGTCAAGAACTATCCTGCAAACCCGCGAAATTTTCCTGCATCATCCTGCCAAACCCTTGCAAAACCTGGGTCTGATATGCTGAATTGTCTGAGAACGATTTCTGGAAACCGGCGAACACATGGCGGCGCAAACATGACGGTCAGCATCAAGGATGTCGCGCGGGCGGCGGGTGTGTCTCCGGCCACGGTCTCGCGGGCTTTGGGGGGCGGCAAGGTCAGCCCCGAGCTGCGCGCCCAGGTCGAGGATGCGGTGCGCCGCACCGGCTACCGGCCCAACCTCTCCGCGCGGCGGCTGCGCTCGCAGGATTCACAAACCATCGGGCTGATCGTGGCGGATATCTCCAACCCGTTCTTCACCGCCGTCGCCCGCGCGGTGGAGGATGAGGCCTACAAGGCCGGGCTGCGGGTGATCCTCTGCAATACCGACGAGAACCCGCAAAAAGAGGCGATGTATCTGCAGTTGATGGAGGAGGAGCGGGTGACCGGCGTGATCTTCGCCCCCACCCGCGCCACCGTGGACCGCATGGCCCGGCGCAAGCCGAATTTCCCCATTGTGCTGATCGACCGCGCCGACATGGCCGGCGGACAGGATGCGGTGGTGCTCGACAACGCCGCCGCCGCCGCCATGCTGGTCGAGCATCTCTACGCGCAAGGCTATCGGCGCATCACCGCGCTGTTCGGCAATGCCAGCACCACCGGCATTGAGCGTCATGCCGGTTTCGCCGCCGCCATGCAGCGCCTGGGGCTGGCCCCCGAATCGCGCTTCGTGGCGCCGAGCATCGAGGCCGCCGAGGCCGAGACGGTGAGCCTGTTCCGCCAGGGCCAGCCGCCCGAGGCGGTGATCGCCAGCAACGGCCTGCTGCTGATGGGCGTGGTGCGCGGCTTGCGCGCGTTGCACAAGCGCATCCCCGAGGATCTCGCCGTCGCCGGGTTCGATAATGAAAGCTGGACCGAGCTCGCCGGGCCGGGGCTCACAGTGATCGAGCAGCCCGTGACCGAGATCGGCCGCACCGCCATGCGCCTGCTGCTGGAGCGGCTGGATGCGCCGGACGCCCCGGTGCGCAAGGTGGTGCTGGGCGGGCGCTGTGTGGTGCGTGGCTCCACCCGCGCCCATGCCGCCATGGCGGGGTAGAGCCTCCTCCGCCAGCCGGTAGCCCACGCCCGGCCATCGCCGCGTGCGGGTGGTGCCGCGGTCATGTCATGCATTGGTTGGCTGCAAGGTCTGGTTGCACGATGGGTACCCAGCACCTTGGCAATACCCCGTAAGTTCCCCGTGCCGCCTCGCCGTTTAGGTTATTGGCCGAAAGTGTGAGGTGCGCGATTCTTGCCGGCGCCCCCTGCGCCAGGCTATGAAATCAGCGCCAAATGCTGCCGGTTGCAGAGCTTTGGCGATGTTAATGACAATAAAATAATCCGTGCGTGGCACCCGTTAGTGTATACTTGTTACGTTAAGATTTTGCGTAAAAGTTACAATGCGGGGCGGCAAGAATATAAGTGGTGCAGCCGTCAAACTGCGCCTGGAACATGCGGAGAGGAAGGGAAACGATGGTCGTCCATCAGCCGGTCCGCGACGAGGGTTTTCCGGATCACGTGCCGGCGCTTCCCGATACGGGGGCGGAACAGCAAGAGTTCATCGTCGGCGATTGCCCGGCGATGCGCAATGTCTTTGACCGCATCCGCCGTTTCGCAAAATATGACGCGCCAGTGCTGATCTCCGGCGAGACCGGAACCGGCAAGGAGTTGGCGGCGCAAGCCATTCATCAGCGTTCCGATCGTTGCAGGGGGCCGTTCGTCGCCATTAATTGCGCCGCGCTGCCGGCGACGCTGATCGCCTCCGAATTATTTGGGTATGAGAAAGGCGCATTCACCGGCGCCACAGCACGCAAATTCGGGCTGATTGAACAGGCGAATGACGGCACGCTGTTTCTCGATGAGATTGGCGATCTGCCACAGGAATTACAGGCTCATATGCTGCGCTTTTTGCAGGAGCACACGATCACGCGCCTGGGTGGCCACACGCCGATCCGCGTCAATGCCCGCGTAATTTCAGCCAGCCATATCGATCTCGAAGCGGCGATGGCGGCTGGGCAGTTCCGTGACGATTTATTCTACCGCCTCAACGTGCTGCCGCTACGCATGCCCTCGCTGCGCGAGCGCGATGGAGACGTGTTGTTGCTGGCGACGTATTTTCTTCGCCGCATCGCCGGAGAGATTGGTGCCGGGCCTATGGTGTTTTCACCTGAGGCCAAACAGGCCATCGAGGCTCATCCCTGGCCCGGCAACGTGCGCGAAATGATCGCCGCGATCCGGCGTGCGGTGGTGATGAGCACGCAGCCGCAAATCCGGCCGGAAGATCTGGGTATCCAATCCCGCCCGCGCGGGCCGCGCGAGGCAAACGCCACTCCCCGCGAGTTCCGGCGTTTTCGGCCTGGTTCGGAAGAAGAGCGCACGGCGATATTGCGCGCGTTGCAACGAAATCATAACAATGTCACGAAGGCGGCGGCGGAGATGGGCGTTTCGCGCGTGACATTCTACCGGATGGCCAAGCGCAATCCGGGTTCGCTGCAAGAGGCGATGCGCGGTATCGAGGCATAAGATTTCACAAGATTTATTGTGCGACACCGTTGATGGTGACGATCTGGCTGCCAGAGACCAAGTTCTGTTGCTGCGCCAGGGGTTTCAATTCGTCCCATAAGGTAATGGTGCCGAGGGGCGCTGTCGAGCGGCTTACCTGCGGTCCTTGAAGCCCGGTTCCGCGCACCGTTGAAATCGCGCTATTTGGCAACGCCAGCAAGGTGACATCAGCGACTTGTTGCAGCAAATTCGCGGCTGGCGCACTTTGTGCGAACGCCGGGACCGGCGCTGCCGCGATAGCGAGCGCCGCCAGCCACCGAAATCCACTGTATTTATTTGAGCGCATTGCCATAATTCAGCCCATTCAGAATGCCGCTGGTAACCTGCTGCGCGGTCATCCACTGGCTCATGCCGTTAATACCAATACTCATCGTGGTGGCCACGCTGACAGAGGTGTTGTTGGCCTGGTTGGTGACGAGATTGGCGATCCCGCTGGCGCCGAGCGTGGTGACGATGTTGGTCAATCCCTGATTTCCGCTTGCGCCAAGGGTAACATTCGCCGTGCCTGGTGGGATGATCGTGGTGTCACCATTGCCGTTGCTTACAACCACCGGCGCGGGGCCGGAGGTGGAGGTGAGGGTGACGGTTGGCACGATAATGCTCTGTACGATTGTTCCCGCGATGCTGTCGATCTGCTGAAAGGAAAAATCAATCGAAACGCCAGGGCTGATATCAAAGCCGCCACGTAATTGGGCAAGCTGCGCCGGGCTGAGCTCCGCGCCAGTCAGATTAAGAGCCGCAATCGTTGCCGCGCCCCCGGAGGGCGGTGCGGCCTGGGCCATTGGTATGCCGGCAAAGAATCCCACGAGTGGCGCGATGATCTGTAACCGGTGATATGGCATTACACGATACTCCGTGATGCAAGCGCTAAAACCGTGAGGCGTCGGGCACCGACACCTGTTGCAGCGTTGCCAGATTGATCATGAACCGGCTGAGCGTGACCGGGGCCAGCGGTTCGGCGTCCCAATCCTCGCTGTCGTTAAAACCGGCTCTGGCGTCTTTAAGGTCGGAGAGTATGATAAGGAAAATCCCAGACCATTGCTTCTGAAAGGCGGAGACGCTCTCCATCCGCAGGCCGAGCGCGGGGTCGGCGAGCAGCACGTTGCCATCCTGGACGCCGCGTAGCACGACAAAATGCTTGTAGCCGTTTTCGTTGATCAAAACGATCGCGGGAACCCGGATTTCAGCAAGCTTCGCCAGCGGCGCGCGGAACCCGCCCGAGGGGATCCCGTGGCGGGTCAGGTAGTTTTTCATGTCCAGTAGCGAGAAGCCCGATTGCTCAATCACCGGCTGATCGCCATTGACGAACATATTGATGAATACAGAGCTTTCCGTTGCTGGCTGATGATAGGTGAAGAGCAGCAGCGTCGCCAACGCGGCCGAGCCGCAGGAAAAATCGTATTGCTGCTTGAATGTAGTGCTGAATTTGCGCTCCTGGAAGCTTGGCACCGCCAGGGTAGCGTTGCCCGCGCCAATCGTCATTCCGTTGAGGCTGATCTGTCCGGCCCGCGCGGCATGCGCGCCTGGCAGCGCCAAGGCTAAGACACCGGCCAGAAACGTTGCGCGCAACGACATATCCGCCGCTCCCGATCTTCGTCCTAGTGGACGGTGATGTTCACACTCATACTACTTTGCAGCAGGGCGTTGTTTCCCGTATTTTGTAATATCGTCGTCAGTCCGGTGTTATTGTTCACCGACTGGCTGTTGCTGATCGATCCTGTTGTAGAATTATTGGCGCTGTTTCCGCTGTCAATGCCGATATTGATTGACGGCGCCACCAGCGTTCCGCCCCGCAATTTCGCTAACTGGTCGCTCGGAACTTGGGCGTTGCCAAGCACGGACAGCACCGAAGCTGTACTGTCAGGCCCCGCGGCGAGGGCAGGGCTTATCGCGGAACACAAGAGGCCGACCGTTAATAGCGGACGAACCGCCTTGAACAGATACGTCATGGAGCGCTCCTGAACTCTGCATTAAATTTTGGTGTTGCCGGCTGGTCAACACAGGGACTCCGCACGGCACTTTGACATGCGCCATGCGGAGCCACAAATTATCCGCGCAGGAACGCGTTAGAAGCCGTTATTGCCGCCCACGCCAGCGCCGACATAAGAGCCGAGCGCCACGGAGCTCTGTTGCAGCGAGGCGTTGCCGGTATTCTGCTGCACGCTGCTGATGCCGATGCTCGCGTTATTGGCGTAGCTCATATTCGCGTCGCCGCTCCGGACCTTCAAGCCGCCGCTGCCGCCACCCCAATCGCCTTCATGGCCGCCACCGCCACCGGAGAGATACATGATATGCTCAACTTCGCCGCTATTGCTCGCCGTGCCAAGCGTCATGTTCACGCTCGTGTTGGTCGTGACACTCGACATGGTCTCGTTGCCCACATTGCTCAAAGTCTTCGTCAGGGCCACTGATTCACTCGACGTTGAGGTGGAGGACGAATTGCCCACATTGGTCAATGAATTACCATTTTGGCTGCCTGCCGTGCCGCCGGTCGTGGCGGAATTGCTGCCATTCATGGCGCTTGCGTTCTTGATGGGGACATACGAGCCGCCGTCTCCGTGAGCCATGGCCACGCCGCCCGCCAGTAGAAACAGCGCCGAACTCGTCAGAAGAAGTTTACGCATGATAGTCCTCCTCGCATGAAGTTTTGGTGATTAGTCTCTTTGGCCTCGCGTGCCGGGTGCTGATGCAATCGATCACGGCGGCGCATGAGGCAATGAGCAACAGCCGTGCCAAAACTGGCGGTTCCGCCGCGTGTGGCGCAAAAAATGCTGCATATCAGGGCGTTCGACGTTGATCTTAGCGTCCCTCTGAAGCCATTCGCGAAGCGGTGACAATGTAAAATCTGTCGCCTGATACTGTAACAGCTGTAAAACATATACAGTTGCCACGGCTTCGCCCTCGAAGAAGAATGTTTACAATCCGAGGTCCGTTGTTTCATAATGGAAAAAAATTGGAGGTGACCATGCCAGTGCCGCCAAGATCCTCGTCACGCCGCTGTCCGGCGCTCGCCATCGCGGCCCCAGATATGCAAGTGCCGGACATACCGGCCCTGGCCATCCTCCCCCTCTCAGCAGCTCTCTTGCTCCTTTATGCCGGTGCGGCGCGGGCGCAGACAACGTCGGGTGACGTGTCCGCGCTTGAGGCGCGCATTCAGGCGCAGCAGGCGAAGCTGCAGCAGGAAGAACTGCAGCTTGAGCAGCAATCGCTTGAGCTTAGCCGGCAGCAGCAATTGCTTGATAGCGAGATGGCCACTCTGCGTGGCGCGGGCACCACCGGCACCCCCCAGCCCCAAGATGCCAGCGCCTCCGCCCCAGCACCGCAGCCCGCCGCGCCTACGCAGCCCGTGGGCGCCGAGCAGCAACAGGCGCAGCAGGAAAATCAGGACCAGCAGACCAAGGTGATCCTGCAATCCTCCACCGTGCTCTCCGGCACGGGCGGGGTGCTCACGCCCAAAGGGCAATTGCTGATCGACCCCTCGCTCGAATATGATTACTGGACGCAGAACCAGCTTCAGCTGAACGGGTTCACCATCATCCCCGGCATAACCTTCGGCAATATCTTCATTTCGAGGATGGACCAGCGCTTCATCACCGCCGCGCTAACGGCGCGTTATGGCATTACCGATCGGCTGGAGATCAACCTGAAGCTCCCCTTCGTCGGCGGGTTTGGGTCCACCACGGCACAGGCGGCTGGAAGCACCGCCAAGCCGTTGAACGCCAGCGCCAGCAATGTCGATATCGGTGATCTGCAATTCGGCGCATCCTACCAGTTCAACAGCGGCGAGAATGGCTGGCCGGTCTTTGTGGGCAATTTGGAATTCAAGACGGCCACGGGGCAAAACCCTTATGAAGTGCCTGTCTATAACGTGCAGGACGCCAGCGGCCAGGTGGGCTATGGCGTGGTGCCCAAACGGCTGCCGACCGGCACCGGGTTTTACGCGCTGGAGCCCAGCGTCACCGTATTTTACGCGACCGCGCCGGGCGTTTTGTTTGGCAATCTGCAATATATCCAGAATTTTGGCAGCAGCTTCAATATTCCCACCACGGGCGGCGGGCCTACGCTTCACACCAAGCTGGAACCCGGCCCCGCGGTGGCGGGCACATTTGGCATCGGCTTCGCGCTTAACGACAAAGCTTCGATGACCTTCAGCTATCAAGAGGAACATGTGTTCGGCTCGTCCAGTGACGGCCATGCGATTCCGGGCTCGAGCTATGATTTTGGCACGTTCAATTTCGGGCTGGGTTATGCCCTCACTCCGCTCACCAGTATTAATGTCGGGGTTGGCATCGGCGTCGGGCCCTATGCCCCGGCGGCCAAGATCCTCATAGAGGTGCCGACGCGCTTCAACATCATGTAACACCGCGCGGCGTGGAGCCGCGCGGTGTTAGTCAGCCTCAGGCGGCGAGCGCCTGCTCCATCGGGCGCAGCGCCAGCCCAAGGGCGGCGGCCACGGCCGGATGGGTAATGGCCCCGCCCTGCACGTTCAGCCCGTCGCGCAGATATTTGTCATCCGCCAGAGCCTGCCTCCAGCCCTTGTTCGCCAGCGCCACGATATAGGGCAGGGTGGCGTTGTTGAGCGCGAAGGTGGAGGTGCGCGCCACACCGCCGGGCATGTTGGCCACGCAGTAATGCGTCACGCCGTCCACCACATAGGTCGGGGCGGAATGGGTGGTCGCCTTCGAGGTCTCGGTGCAGCCGCCCTGGTCGATCGCCACGTCCACGATCACCGAACCCTTGCGCATGGTCTTCAGCATCTCGCGCGTCACCAGCTTCGGCGCCGCCGCGCCGGGGATTAGCACAGTGCCGATCACCAGATCGGCCTGCGCCACCAGCTTGGCCACGGTGTCCTTGGTCGAATAGGCGGTCTTGATGCGGGTGCCGAAGGTTGCGATCAGCCGGCGCAGCACGTCCGGCGAGCGGTCCACCACGGTCACATCCGCGCCCATGCCGGTCGCCATCAGCGTGGCATTGGTGCCCGAGACACCGCCGCCCAAAATCACCACATTCGCCGGCATCACCCCGGCCACGCCGCCGAGCAGCATGCCCGGCCCGCCTTGCGCGTTCTCCAGATTATGCGCGCCCACCTGCACGGACATGCGCCCCGCGACCTCGGACATCGGGGTGAGCAGCGGCAGCGTGCCCGCGGGGCTGGTCACGGTCTCATAGGCGATGCAGGCGGCGCCGGAGGCGATCAGGTCCTGCGCCTGGGCCGGGTCCGGGGCGAGGTGCAGATAGGTGAACAGCAGCTGGTCGGCGCGCAGCTTCTTGCGCTCCACCGCCAGCGGCTCCTTTACCTTCACGATCATCTCGGCCTTGCCCCACACGGCATCGGCGTCCGCCGCGATCTTGGCGCCAGCGGCGGCGTAATCCTCATCCGAGAAGCCGATATTATGGCCGGCATTATGCTCGACCAGCACCTCATGGCCATGCGCCACCAGCTCATGCACGGCGGCGGGCACCATGCCCACGCGGTCCTCGTGATCCTTGATCTCCTTGGGTACACCGATACGCATGTCTCACTCCCTTGCTTGAACGATAATTCGAAGATTAAGAGAGATCGTGCTATATTTTTCACGAAAGAATGGCAGATTCAGCCATTCATCCGTAAAATTATTTGTTTTTCATTGGTTTGATTCGAATTATATTGCAAGGCATGAATCTCGACCTCACCGACCGCAAGATCCTCAACGCCCTGCAGGCCGACGGGCGGCTGACCAATGCCGAGCTGGCCGAGCGGGTGAATCTCTCGCCCTCGGCCTGCTTGCGTCGGCTACATCTGCTGCTGGGCACTGATCTGGTGGCGGGCACGCACCTGGTGCTGGACCAGAAACAGGCGGGCTTCCCCGGCACGGCCTATGTGTTCATCACGCTGGAGGGTCAGGACCGCAAGCAGCTCGACGCCTTCGAGGCGCGCATCCAGCTCATCCCGCAGGTGCAGGAATGTTATCTCCTGGCTGGGCAGGCCGATTATCTGCTGCGCGTTGTCTATAACGACTCAGAAGACCTTGAGCGCCTGCATTCCGAGGTGCTCACCCGCCTGCCAGGCATCCGCCGCGTGCAATCCACCATGACCCTGCGCACGGTGAAGCGCACCACAATGCTGCCCCTCTGAAACGCGAACGGGGCAGGCCAAGGCCCGCCCCGTGTCTCATCTCGCCGTTTGGGTGGTTCAGGCCACCTGGGCCGAAATCCCGCTCAGGCGGCGGCGGATCGCCATCGGCACTTGGCGCGCCGATTTCGCGCGCGGATACGCCATTTCCTCGATCGCCTCGGCCGGGGCCTCGCGCTCCTCCCAGTTATGGAAGTGCATGCGGTCGACATTATCCACGAAGCTCTCCGCCGGGACGCCCTCGGCCAGCAGCAGCTCATGGCTGGCCAGCTCAACGTGATAATAAGTGAACTGCTCGGGCACGTCGTAATCACGCACGATGCTCTCACCATTCACCAGCGCCGCGGCCTGCACCAGGATGCCGTCGATGAACACGGCATGGTCGGGCGAGAGCCGCAGGTCGCGCCGCGGCAGGCCATCGCCCAGCGCTCCGGCCTTGATGCAAATGGGCAGAGAGCGCAGCGGGTCGGCGAAGCGGGTATGCACATGGCTCTGGCCGATCCAGCGCACCTGCTTCGCGCCATCTACCGTCATCACCACATCGCCTGCGCGCAGTGCCTCCACCTCAATCTCGCCGTCAGCGGTGGCGAGGCGGGTGCCGGGGTAGAAGCAGAGCGTAAGGGTAAGCGTGCCTGTGGATTCGTTCAACGTCAGCCAGTTGGCCGAATCGCCGCTGGCCAAGCTGACGTCGATGGTCACCGAGGCGCCGTCGGTGGCGTCGGTCACCACCAGCGTGCCGTTGCTGTAGCTCTCGGTCAGCTTGTCGTTGGTGCCGCTCAGGCTGAAATTCGCAGGGCCGACGATGATCGAGTCGCCCGTGCCGAAATTCGTAATCGTCGTGTTCAGCACATGGTTGGTGACATCGGTGCCGGTGAAATCGGCGACGCTGCCCGCGTTGTTGCCGCTCATGTTGATGGTGCCGCCGAGGCTGCCCGCGAGATCGAGCGTCCCGTTATCCAGGATGCTGGCAACGCTGGAGCCGCCCGCGAGCGTGGCGGTGACGCCGCTGTTCACGGTGAGCGTTCCAGCCCCGCTGATCGCCTTGCTGTCGCTGAAATTGGCGGCGATGGTGGCTTGCGCGCCGGAGGCCAGGGTGATGGACGCGGCGTCATTACCGCCCAGCACCAGCGTGCCGGCATCGGTGATGCTGCCCAGCGTGGTATTGCCGGTGAGCGTGGCGTTGGCGCCGCTGTTCACGTTCAGCGTGCCGCTGCCGGTCACGCTGCCCGTGTCAACGAAGCTGGTGCCGACATTGATGGTGCCGTTATCGACCAGGCCACTGCCGCTGACCGAGGCTGTGCCCGTCGCGATGGTCACGGTCTCGCCCGCGACCAAGCTATCGCCCGGCGCGATGCCGCCCGTGAAATTGGCCGGATTCTCGAAGCTGTTGTTCTGCGCTCCGGTGAAGGTGAAGGTCTGGCCGGAGAGGCCGGAAACCAATTCGATATTCTCCCCCGCTGTGCCCTGCAACGCGATGAACGAGGCGGAAGACAGCGAAGTGCCCGCAACACCCGAGACAGTAACCTTGGCGCTGGAGACCGTGGTGCCGGTGGCATTCACCTCGCCCACAGTGAGCACGCTGCCGCTGTAGTTCAGCGCGATGCTGTCGCCCGCGGGCAGGGTGGGCAGCACCGCACTGCCGAGGATAATACCGTCAGACGCGCCGAAATTGGTCAGTGTCGCCGTGCCGCTGGTGCTGGTGAAATCAACAACGCTCTGGGCGCCATTGCCCTCCATGTTGACAGGGCCGGTCAGCGGCGCGCTCAGCACCAGCGTGCCGAAATTATCCACACCCGTGAATGTGGCGGCCGCGGTGAGGGAGGCCGTCTGCCCGGCGGAGATGACCGGGGTGAGGTTGAGGGTGGTGACCGTGGCGACAGGCCCGACATTCCCGTAGCTATCCACGGTAAACATCGAGTACTGGCCGCTGCCCGTGGCGTAGAGGTTGACGCCGTAGCCGTTGGAAAGATCAACGAAAAGCCCGGAGTGGTCGACGTAAGATTGATACGGGCCGTAGCTCTTTTTGCCGACCGTCGTCTTTTTGGCGGCCTCAGTCGGGTAGAGGATATTATCCTCGATCACGGCGTTTGCGTCCACAGACGGCAGCGTGACACCCGTGATGCTCGTTCCGTTGAACGCCCCCGTGGCGCCGGTGATCGTGCTGCTGGTCAGGCCGCTCGTGGTGGTCAGGGTTGCGGTCAGTGTGTCGCCGTAGGTATCGACGGCGGTCAGCAAGTAAGTTGTGGCGAAGGTAGAACCTGACACAGCGACATCCTTAACTTAAAGCAACGCTTGATCTAAAAAAAGACCGAGAAATCCAAAATTCAAGAGTCTGTTAACCCGGCTTAAACGCCATCGGGCCGTGGAATTCCACTCACATTTGAGTGATTTGTGTGTGATTCCGCGCGGCTTTGTCCAAATAAACAGAACCCGCCTGAGGAATAATCTTTTTCTGCTCGGTTCACGAAAATGTCGGGCGGTGGTTAATCGTGAATCATAGTTAACGATTCACGCGGCGATCGAGATCCTGGCCGCCAGCCGCACGGCCCCGCTCACATAGGCCCGCACCGGCATGATTCGCCATACAACACATGATAGGTCGCATGGAACTCCCCCTCCAGCGCCGCCAGCACGCGCCTGAACGCCCCGGCGGGCAGCGGCCGGTGGCCAAAGGCGGGCGCGCCCGCGCCGAGGGTTTTCAGCGCCCGCGCAAAGGCCCGCCCTGAAGCGTGGTGCTCCACCAGGGTTTCCGCCTCGATGCGCCCCGGTATTTCCGGCGGCCAGGGGAAGGCTTCGGCGCGCGGATAGTCATGCAGTCCGCAAGGCAGACCGAGCGCTTCATGCGCCGCCCGCCATTCGGCGAAACTGCCCGCCCCCAGCGTGGCGAAGCACAACCAGCCGCCCGGCGCCAACAGCCGGCCCAGCCGCGCCAGCGCGCCGGGCAGATCGGAGAACCATTGCATGGCCAGGGAGCTGGCGATCAGGTCGAACCCGCCCGTCAGCCCCTCGGGGTGCTCGCCGTCCATAAGCCGGTATTCGGCCTTCTCGCCCAGCCGGGCGCGGGCCTGGTCCAGCATGGCGGGCGAGATGTCCGTGAGCAGCAACGTCGCTTGCGGGTAGGCGGCGGCGAGTTCCGCGCTGAGCAGCCCGGTGCCGCAGCCGATTTCGAGGATGCGCCGGGGCGGGGCGGGCAGCCGCGCCACGATCCGCCGCGCCAGATGCCGCGCCGCTTGGCGCTGGATGGCGGCCACGCTGTCATACGCCGCCGCCTGCCGCTCAAACGCGGCGGCGATGCGGGATTTCTCCGGTATCATGGCAGGCGCTCCACCACATCCCGCAACTGCGCGGCGCACCAATCCGGGGCCTCTTGCGGCAGCAAATGCCCGCCCGCGTGCCACTGGCTTGCCGCCGCCGTGAAGCAGGCCGCGCTCATTGCCGGGTTAACCAGCCCATCGGCCTCGCCGCATAGCGCGGCATCCACGCGGGCGCCGCGCTCGTCCCACCCGGCCAGCGCTTCCAGCCCGGCGGTCAGGGCGGCGGCATCGGGCATGCCGGGCGGCGGCGCGGTATCGCCCAGCCGGGCGCGGAACTCGCGCACCACCGCCGCCGGATCCGCCGCCAGCCGCGCCTGCATCCGCGCCAGCACGCGCGGCGCGATGCCGGCGGGGAAATCGACGCCCTGGGCGAAGCGGGTGAAGCCGTTAATGCCGACGAGACCGCGCCAGGGCAGGGGGCGCTCATGCAGCAGCCAGAGCAGGCCGAAGGAATGCCCCACCGCCACCACCTCGCGCCCTGGCGTCGGCGCGGGCCGCGCGGGCGCGCCGAAAAAGCCGAGATCCCAGGCCAGCGTGTCCTCGGGTGCGAAGCGCGTGCGCAGCGGCGCCCAAAACCCGGCATCGAACCCCCAGCCATGCACCAACAGCAGCAGCGGCGTCATGCGCCCCGCGCCAACCTGATGGCGGCCTCGCTCAGCGCGTCGATATCGGCCTCGCCATGCCGGGCGGAGACGGCGAAACGGATGCGGCTGCTGCCCGCGGGCACGGTGGGCGGGCGGATCGCCACACCTAGGAAACCCTCCGCCTCCAGCGCCCGCGCCACCTCCAGCGCCCGCGCCTCCGCGCCCAGGATCAGCGGCACGATCTGCGTGGTGGACAGCCCCGTATCCAGCCCTGCGGCGTCGAGCGTCCCGCGCAACCGAGCCGCCATGGCGGCGAGATGCGCGCGCTCCGCGCCGAGCGCGGGCACCAGATCCACCGCCGCCTCCATCGCGCCCAGCACGGCGGGCGGCAGCGCGGTGGCGAAGATCACCCCGCCGCAGCGATTCACCAGATACTCGCGCAGCGCCGCCGAGCCCGCGACATACGCCCCGAACCCGCCAAGCCCCTTGCTGAACGTGCCCATCGCCAACCCCTGGCGCAGCCCATGCGCGAGCCCGAAGCCTGTTTCACCCAGCACCCCGGTGGCGTGGGCTTCGTCGAGATAGAGAAACGCCCCGTAACGCTCGCTCAAGGCGCGCAGGGCGGGCACGTCGGCGCAATCGCCATCCATGCTGAACACGCTCTCGGTGACGATGAAGCGGGGGCGCGACGACCCCTTGTCGCGCGCCAGCAACTCCTCCAGATGCCCGAGATCGTTATGGCGGAAGCGGATCTGCCGCGCCCCGGCGGCCACGCAGCCCTGGATCAGGCTGGCATGGTTGAGGCGGTCGGCATAAACCAGCGGTTCCGCGCCGAGATAGCGCGCATCGAGCAGGGCGGGCAGCACGGTGAGGTTGGCCTGCACGCCTGAGACAAACAGCAATGCCGCCTCGGTGCCCTTGGCGGCGGCCAGCTTGGCCTCGATGACGGGGAAGGGCGGCAGATTCCCCGCCACCAGCCGCGACGCTCCGGCCCCCGCGCCCCAGCGCGCGGCATAGTCGCAGGCGCGGCGGATCAGTTCTGGGTGATGCGACAGGCCGAGATAATCATTGGACGAGAAATCGCGCAGCGCCGCGCCGCCATCCATGCGCACGCGGCCATCGGGCAGGCGGTCCGCCACGCGCAGCCGGCGTTTGCGGCCCGCATCCTCCAGGGTCTTCAGCGCGCTCAGCCAGGTTTCATCAAAATCAGTCATCATCGTCCCCGGCGCGGGTCATAGAGCGATTCCGCGCCGAGGGGCAGGGGGCGTGTTCAGGTGCAGGGCGTCAGCGCCGCCGCGGGCTTGGTCCATACCGCCGAGCGCCCGATCAGCGTGATGCCGATATAGCCACGCACATGTAGCCGGCCATCGGCGGAGACATGCATGACCGACTTATAAGTGTTGCCGCTCGAGGGATCATAGATCCAGCCGCCGCGCCAGCCGCCATTTCCGTTGGGGGTGAAACCGCCGAGAATCTGCAGGCGGCACAGGGGGCGGCTGCGCAGCGCGGTATTGGGGTTATGGATGTCCGTTTTCGGCTTGCCCGCCTTGTCCAGCGGCACGCGCAGCCATTCAATCCATCCGCACAGCGCCGCCCCGCAAGGTGCGATCTCGATACCCGCGCGGCCGGTCTGGTCCAGCCACCAGCCTTGCGGACCATCCGCCCGCGCCGGCCCGGCCGCCCCAAACCATGCGGCCGCCAGCAGAAAAGCAAGAAAAGACGTAATTTTTTTTCGGCGCGGGTTAAATACCACTTGCATTTTCATCCCCTATACTTATCTTACCTACACAATACGTTAGGTAAATGTTGTAAGCAATAGGCGGCCAACAAGACCGCGGGAACAACAAAAACGGAAAGATCCAGGAGAGGAGTCAGACATGCGTATTGCACGACTGCACATCAACCGGCTGTCTCAGGTTTCGGCGCTGGCGCTGCTGAGCGCGCTGGGCGCGGCGGGGCCGGTTTTCGCCTCTGGCTTCGGCCTGCGCGAGGGTTCGGCCGACTGGCTGGGCAATGCCTTCGCCGGCGCCCCGGCCAAGGCTTATGACGCTAGCACCGTATGGTCCAACCCGGCTGGCATGGCGCTGCTCGACAATGACGAGCTCGATGCGGCGGTCAGCTATATCGGGCCTTACACAAGCTTCTCCGGCACCGCGGCGGCCCCGACCACCGCGCCCGTTCCCGGTGTGAATGGCGGTAACAGCATCGCCCCCGCCGCCACGGGCGCCACGTTCGGCGTGTTCACGCTGGCGCCGGCCTGGCGGCTGGGCTTCTCGGTCACCGCGCCGTTTGGCGAGCGCGTGGCCTACCCCGCCGATTTCGTTGGTCGCTATCAAAGCCTGGTGTCGAACATCACCGATGTTAATCTCGGTATCGCCCTGTCCTATAAGGTCAATGACCACCTTGCCATCGGCTTCGGTCCGAATTTCGATTATTTCAGCGCCCGGCTGACCCAGGCGGAATTCACCGGGGTTAACGCGCTGGCGGGTGATCCGGTCGGCGATGTGCACGGCAACAGCCTTGGCGTTGGCTATAATCTTGGCGTTCTCTATCAGGTTGACGATACGCTGCGCTTCGGCGCGGATTACCGCTCGCGCATCCGGCACGATATTTACGGCGCCGAGCGCGTGAGCTTCCCCGCGGCCTATGGCGTGCCGACGATGTACACCGCCGCCACCACCACCATCACCCTGCCGGACAGCCTGAGCATTGGCGTTTACAAGCAGCTCACGCCGCAGCTGGCCCTGCTCGGCAGTGTCGAGTGGACGGATTGGTCGCTGTTCAACACGCTCAATATTACGCCGCGAAACGGCTCTGCCACCACCATCATCCGCGAGAACTGGCGCAACACCTGGTATGTCGGCGTCGGCGCCAATTATCAGCTCACCGACAAGCTGATGCTGCAGGGGGGTGTCGCATACGACCAATCGCCGGTGACCGACAGCAACCGCACCACCCGCGTCCCGGATGGCGACCATTATGATCTTGGCGTTGGCGCGCAGTACCAGTTGCTGCCGAACGTCCGGCTGGAACTCGCTTATCTGCACGTGTTCATCCCACATGGTCATATCAACAACTCGGCTGGCGCCACGGCTGGTACGATCACCGGCAATTATACCGATTCTGACAATAGCGTGACCGCTGGGGTCAACGTTAGGTTCTAACGACTTGTTGCCAAACCATGTAACATGGCGGCGGAAGGCCGGGCGTATTGAGTTCCCGCCGGCAACGACGAGGAGGACATCAATGCCGCACGACAACCCGCTTTACACCGTGACCCAGCTCGCCGCCGAGCTGGGGATCACGGTGCGCACCCTGCATTTTTACGAGGCTCAGGGGCTGCTCTCGCCGCAGCGCGCGGGGACGACGCGTGTTTACACCCAGCGCGACCGGGCGCGCATGATCCTGATCCTGCGCGGCAAGCGGCTCGGCTTCTCGATCCGCGAGATCAAGGATTACCTGGAGCTTTACGATATCGATCCGACCCAGGCGCAGCAGACCAAGGCGCTGCTGAAAGCGGTGCAGAGCCGCATCCACAAGCTGGAGGAGCAACGCCACGCGCTGGAGCAGACCCTGACCGAGCTGCGCGACATCCAGCGCCAAGCCGAGGAGGCGCTGCAAGCCCTCCACGGCAAACCGGCCGCCGAGCGGCCGCCGACAAAACCCACTGAACCAGCCTGAAGCAAGCGAATAACGGAGATCACCGTGAACCAAGCCGTCATCGCGGGTTATGCCCGCTCTCCCTTCACCCCGGCGCCCAAGGGCAAGCTCGCCCGCGTGCGCCCCGACGACCTCGCGGCGCAGACCGTGGCCGCGCTGGTGGCGCGCACCGGCGTCACCGCCGGGGATGTCGAAGCCCTGATCATGGGGTGCGCCTTTCCCGAGGGCGAGCAGGGGCTTAACGTGGCGCGGCTGGTCGGGCTCTTCGCCGGGCTGCCGCAGAGCGTGGCGGGCTACACGGTGAATCATTTCTGCGGCTCCTCGATGCAGGCGATCCACATCGCCGCCGGGCATATCGCGGCGGGCATGGGCGAGGTGTTCATCGCCGCCGGGGTGGAGAGCATGAGCCGCGTGCCGATGGGCGGCTATAACACCCTGCCGAACAAGGCGCTGATCGAGAAAGTGCCCGCCGCCTATATCGGCATGGGCGAGACGGCCGAGAATGTCGCGCGCAAATGGGACATCTCCCGCGCCGCGCAGGAGGAATTCGCCCTCCGCAGCCAGGCCCGTACCGCCGCCGCGATCAAGGAAGGGCGCCTGAAGGACGAGATCGTGCCGATCACGGCCAAATCCGGCGTCGTCGAGGCAGATGGCTGCCCGCGCCCCGACACCACCGCCGAGGCCCTGGCTGGGCTGAAACTGGCCTTCGACGCCAATGGCACCGTCACCGCCGGCACCTCCTCGCCGCTCACCGATGGCGCCGCCGCCGTGCTGGTTTGTTCCGAGGCTTACGCCGACAAGCACGGCCTGACCAAGCTCGCGCGCATCAAGGCCAGCGCCGTCTCCGGCTGCGCGCCCGAGATCATGGGCATCGGCCCGGTGGCCGCCACGCGCAAGGCCCTGGCCCGCGCCGGGCTGGATATTTCCGCCATGGATCTGGTGGAGCTGAACGAGGCCTTCGCCTCGCAATCCCTCGCCTGCATCCGCGAGTTGGGGCTGGATCTCGAGAAAGTGAATCTCGATGGCGGCGCCATCGCGCTCGGCCATCCGCTCGGCGCCACCGGTGCGCGCATCACCGGCAAGGCGGCATCGCTGCTGGCCCGCACTGGCGGGCGCTATGCGCTGGCCACGCAATGCATTGGCGGCGGCCAGGGCATCGCCACCATTCTGGAGCGCGTGTGATGCAGAGCATCCGCAAAGCCGCCGTGATCGGCGCGGGCACCATGGGGACGGCGATCGCCGCGCAATTCGCCAATGCCGGCGTGCCCGTGCTGCTGCTCGACATCGTGCCCCAGGGCGCGCCCCGCCGCAACGCGCTGGCCGAGGGCGCCATCGCCAAGATGCTCAGGACCGACCCGGCGCCCTTCATGTCCGCCGCCGCTGTCAAGCTCGTCACGCCAGGCAATATCGAGGACGATCTGCCCAAGCTCGCTGAATGCGACTGGATCGTGGAGGCGGTGATCGAGCGGCTGGACATCAAGCAGGCGCTCTACCGCAAGATCGACGCGGTGCGCCGCCCTGGCGCGGCGGTGTCCTCCAACACCTCCACCATTCCGCTGGCGCGGCTGGTCGAGGGGCTGCCCGAGAGCTTCGCGCGCGATTTCCTGATCACGCATTTCTTCAACCCGCCGCGTTATATGCGCCTGCTGGAACTCGTCACCGGCCCCGCCACCGACCCCGCCCTTGCCGCGCGCATCAGCGCCTTTGCCGATGTCATGCTGGGCAAGACCGTGGTGCCGGCCAAGGACAGCCCCGGTTTCATCGCCAACCGCCTCGGCGTGTTCTGGCTGCAAACCGGCGTGATCGAGGCGATCGACGCGGGTCTCACCGTGGAGGCGGCGGATGCGATCATGGGCCGCCCCTTCGGCATCCCCAAGACCGGCGTGTTCGGGCTGATCGATCTCGTCGGGCTGGATCTGATGCCGCATATCAACGCCTCGCTCGCGGCCACCCTGCCGCCGGGCGACGCCTTCCACGCCACCAACCGCGACCTGCCATTGATCAAGAAGATGATCGCGGAGGGCTATATCGGCCGCAAGGGCAAGGGCGGGTTCTACCGCAAGGGCCAAGCGGGGCGCGAGGCCATCGACCTCGCTACCGGCGCCTACCGCCCGGTGCAGAAACCCGAGCTGCCCGAGGCCAAGCTGCGTGATGTGCGCGCGCTGCTCTCCGGCGCCAGCCCGGCGGCGCGCTACGCGCGGCGCGTGCTGGGGCAGACCCTGGCCTACGCCGCCACGCTGGTGCCCGAGGCCGCGGCGGATATCACCGCCATCGATGAGGCGATGCGCCTGGGCTATAATTGGAAATGGGGGCCGTTCGAGCTAATCGACAAGCTCGGCGCCGCTTGGCTGGCCGAGGCGCTCGCCGCCGATGGCGCCGCCGTGCCAGCCCTGCTCGCCACCGCCAAAAACAACAGCTTCTACCGTGTGGTGGAGGGGCGGCGCGAGTATCTCGGCCTGGATGGCGCCTATTACCCGCTCACCCGGCCCGCGGGCGTGCAGCTGCTCGCCGATCTCAAGCTCGCCGCCAAGCCGGTGCTGAAGAATGGCTCCGCCGCAGTGTGGGATATTGGCGATGGCGTGCTGTGCTTCGAGTTCACCTCGAAGAGCAACGCGCTCGACCCCAACACCATCGAGCTGCTGGGCAAGACCATTGAGCGCAAGCCCAAGGCGCTGGTCGTCTATAACGAGGGGCATCATTTCTCCGCCGGGGCCAATCTTGGCCTCGCCATCTTCGCCGCCAACATCGCCGCCTGGGGCGAGATCGATAAACTCATCGCCGCCGGGCAGAAGGTTTACAAGGCGCTGAAATACGCGCCGTTCCCGGTGGTGGCCGCGCCTTCCGGCATGGCGCTGGGCGGCGGCTGCGAGATCCTGCTGCATGCCGATGCCGTGCAGGCCCATGCCGAGGCGTATATCGGCCTCGTCGAATGCGGCGTGGGGCTGGTGCCCGGCTGGGGCGGCTGCTCGGAGATGCTGGCCCGCTGGGCCGCGAGGCCCGGCATGCCGCGCGGCCCGATGCCCGCCGCCGCCAAGGTGTTCGAGACGGTCAGCACCGCCACGGTCAGCAAATCCGCCGCCAATGCCAAGGAGCTTTTGTTCCTGCGCGAGACCGACGGCATCACCATGAACCGCGACCGCCTGCTGGCCGACGCCAAAGCCCGCGCCCTGCAACTGGCCGAGGGCTACACCCCGCCCACGCCGCCCACCTACCGCCTCGGCGGCGAGGGCGCGCGCGCGGCGATGGAGCTGGCGGCGCAGAGCTTCCGCCAGCGTGGCGTGGCCACCGATTACGACATGGTGGTCGCCGCCGAACTGGCCAATGTGCTCTCGGGTGGCCCGGCTGATCTCGTGGATGAGATCACCGAGGAGGACATCCTCACCCTGGAACGCGCCGCTTTCATGCGGCTGATCAAGAACGAGGGCACGCTGGCGCGGATCGAGCACATGCTCGCCACCGGCAAGCCCCTGCGCAACTAGGAGTACACGGCAATGCAAACCTATACCGCGCCCCTGCGCGACATGCGTTTCGTGCTGCACGAGCTGCACGGCGCCACCGCCGACAATGCCGAATTCCCGCCCGAATTGTTGGATTCCATTCTGGAGGAAGCGGCCAAATTCTGCACCGAGGTGCTGCTGCCGCTCAACGCCAGCGGCGACGAGGAAGGCTGCCATTTCGAAAATGGCGTGGTCCGCACCCCGGCCGGGTTTAAGGACGCCTATAAAGCCTTCAGCGAGGCGGGCTGGGGCGCGCTCAACGCCGATCCGCAATATGGCGGGCAGGGGCTGCCGGAATCGGTGGCCAAGCTGGTCGAGGAAATGATCTGCGCCTGCAATCTTTCCTTCGGCCTCTATCCAGGCCTGTCGCACGGCGCCTATCTGGCGCTGAAGAGCCACGGCGCTGAGGCGCTGAAGGATTTCTACCTGCCCAAGCTGGTCTCCGGCGAATGGGCGGGCACGATGTGCCTGACCGAGCCGCATTGCGGCACCGATCTCGGCATGTTGCGCACCAAGGCGGTGCCGCAGGAAGACGGCAGCTACAAGCTTACTGGCTCCAAGATTTTCATCTCCGCCGGCGAGCATGATTTCACCGACAACATCGTGCATTTGGTGTTGGCCCGGCTGCCCGACGCCCCGCCCGGCATCAAGGGCATCTCACTGTTCCTGGTGCCCAAATTCCTGCCCGATGCTGAGGGCAAGCCCGGCGCGCGCAACGGCGTCTCTTGCGCCGCCATCGAGCATAAAATGGGCATCAAGGCCTCGGCCACCTGCCAGATGAATTTCGACGACGCGACGGGCTGGCTGGTCGGCACGCCGCATAAGGGCATGCAGGCGATGTTCGTGATGATGAACTCCGAGCGTCTGTCGGTGGGCACGCAAGGGCTGGGCCTGGGCGAGGCCGCCTATCAGGGCGCCGTGGCCTATGCGCGCGAGCGCGTGCAGGGCCGCTCGCTGGCGGGGGCGAAGGCGCAGGATAAACCCGCCGACCCGATCATCGTGCATCCCGATGTGCGGCGCATGCTGTTGACCATGCGCGCCTATAACGAGGGGTGCCGCGCCATGGGCGTGTGGGTCGCCCAGGCTCTCGATGCCGCTGAGCGCGGCGACGAGGCAGCAGCCGATTTCGTGGCTTTGATGACGCCCATCGTGAAGGCGCTGTTCACCGATCTCGGCTTCGAGAGTACAAATCTCGGCGTGCAATGCTATGGCGGCCACGGTTACATCCGCGATCACGGCATGGAGCAGTTCGTGCGCGATGCCCGCATCGCCATGATCTATGAGGGCACCAACGGCATCCAGGCGCTGGACCTGATCGGGCGCAAGCTGCCCGCCAATTTCGGTCGCAGCCTGCGCCGGTTCTTCCATCCGGTGGCGGAATTCATCGAGGCGCATCAGGCCGATGCGCGCATCGGCAAGCTGGTGCAGGGATTCGCCCGCGCTTTTGGGGCGCTGCAACTTGCCACCAGCTTTGTCGCCGAAAAGGGCATGACCGACCCCGAGGAGGCCGGCGCCGCCGCCACCGATTATCTGCGCCTGTTCGGGCTGGTGGCGATGGGTTTCATGTGGGTGCGCATGGCGCTGATCGCGGCGGAGAAGGCGCCGCAGGGCGGCCCGGATGCGGAATTCTACACCGCCAAGCTCAACACCGCGCGGTTTTACGTTGAGCGCATTCTGCCGCAGGCGGGGGCGCTGCTGTTCACCATCAAGGCCGGCAAGGCACCGCTGATGGACATGGCCGAAGCCGCGTTCTGACGCCCGCCAGGGCGGCAAAATAAAACGGGCTGAACCGCGAAGGCTCAGCCCGTTTCGATTTAGCCCGCGTCGAAGGCAGCTTCCGGCGGCGCCAGCGACTTCATCAGGTCGAACATGCGCTTGCGCATCGCCGGGTCGGGGATGCGGTAATAGGCGCGCACCAGTTCCAGCGTCTCGCGCTTGGTGAGCTGGTCATCTACCCCGGCGTTAAACGGCTCCTGCTGTTCGGCGAAGCCGTACATGCGCCCGCGCGGGCCGGAGACCGGACCCTCGGACATGCCTTCCGGCATGTCGTCGAAGAAATAGGAGATCGGCACATCCAGCACGCGGGAGATGTCGAACAGGCGCGAGGCGCCGACGCGGTTCACCCCGCGCTCGTATTTCTGCACCTGCTGGAAGGTCAGGCCCAGCGCGTCGCCCAGGCGTTCCTGCGACATCCCGAGCAGGGTGCGGCGCAGACGAATGCGCGACCCCACATGAACGTCGATCGGGCTCGGGCGGCTCTCACGTTCCGGGCGCTCGGCGGTATCTTCGGCCATAAAACTCGTCTTCTCCAACTGGCGGTGCCGGGGCACCACGTTAACCTGCCCGTCTGGTCGCGGCGGCTTGGAAGTTGCAACCAGAAGAACTCATCGTCCCAATGAGGCACTATACCTCATATCTGTTGTAGGTATGACAAATTACCGTAGGACAATGCAATATCAAACCGCAAAAAATTACAGATTGGCTTATTAAATAGACAATCTTCCATGGATATCGAAAATATTACATTAGACCCTACGGGAAATTAATATTCCAGCAATAATCACCACAACTCCCAGTATAGCAGGCAAAATCAGCCCAAGCCTAGCAAAAAGCGTGGGCGGCAGCGCGCCTGGTAGCGGCGCGACGAGCACGCCCTGCGCATCCAGCGGCAATTCGGCCACCAGATGGCCGAACGGGTTGAACATCGCGCTGATGCCGTTATTGCCGGCACGGGCGAGCGGCAGGCCTTCCTCCACCGCGCGCAGCCGGGCGTTGATGAAGTGCTGGCGCGGACCCGCCGAGTCGCCGAACCAGGCGTCATCGGTGATCACCACGATCCAACCGGGCCGGTGCGCCTCGTCGATCATCTGGCCGGGGAACACGTCTTCATAACAGATCAGCGGGGCGAAGGGCGGCAGGCCGTCGATGCTGATCGTCTCCGGGCCGGGGCCGGGGGTAAAGCCGCCGCCCAGCATGTCGGGGATGATCTTGATCGGGATCCATTTCGGCATGTACTCGCCAAACGGCACCAGCTTCCATTTATCATACACCGCCAGCGGCGGCACAGGCCCGGCCAGCGCGACCAGTGAGTTGCGAAAATCTGTCTTGCTCACCACCCGCAGTGAGCCCGCCAGCACTGGCGTGGTGCCCGTGATGTCGGCAAGCTGCTGGCGCGCGTTCACATCGGAGGCCAGCAGCCAGGGGCTGGCCGCCTCGGGCCAGATCACGGCATTGGCACCGGCCTGGACCGCGGCATTGCTCATCGCCAGCAGGCGCCGCCAATTCGCCTCCAGGGCCGGGCGCGAATAATCCGGCGGCTCGGGAAAACCGGGTTGCAGCATGGCGATGTTCAGCCCCGTGGGCGCCACCTGGGTTTGCAGCCGCATCCATCCGGCCCCCGCCCAGAGCGCCACCGCCACAACCAGCGCCGCCAGCCCGCGCCGCCCAAACAGCGGCAGCCCGGCCAGGATCACCGTGGCCAGGGTAAGGCCATGCACGCTCACCCAGGCGGCGGGTTGCAGGAAGACATCGCCGAGGCGGCCCGGAATCGTCCAATCCGTGCCCCAGTAATTCCAGGGAAAGCCCGAGAACCAGAATTGCTGCGCGATATTGGCCAGCTCCCACGCCCCGGCGAACACCAGCAGCCGCCCGAAGCCGGGCCTGACCCAGCGTGCGGCCAGGGCGGGGATGATGGTGTAACACGCCACCGCCGCCGAGAGCGCCGGGGCGGCAAAGGGCACCAGCCACCAGAACGTCTGCGCTTCGGTCAGGATCGGCTCGGTTACCCAATACAGCCCGGCGATGGCCATACCGAAGCCGTAGCACCAAGCCAAATAGATCGTGCGCTTGAGGCTCGTCTCCGCCGCGAGCAGGCGCAAGAAGGCGGGCAGCGAGAGCAGCAGCGCGGGCAGGAAATACACCGGCGGCAGGGCCAGCGCCGCCGCCAGCCCCCATAAAAAAGCCCGCATCAGCGGGGCTCTTTGCAGCCGGGCGTGCAGCGCCCGGATCATCTCACGCGGTTTTCTAGCCATGCGGCAATCCAAACTTCCTTGCCAATTCATCAAAATCCGCCGCCGTTGCATGGCGCGCGCTGGCGGCGGTGCCGTCCTCGGCGCGTACGAGCTGGCAGGTTTGCAGCCCGGCGGCGCGGGCGGCGTCCAGCTCGGCTTCCATGTCGGAGAGGAAGAGCAGTTCCTCCGGCGGCACATTCACCCCGCGCGCGATGGCGGCATAGCTGGCGGCCTCGCGCTTTGGCCCCACGCGGGTGTCGAAATAAGCCTGGAACAGCCCGGTCAGGTCGCCCGCCTTGGTGTGGCCGAACAGCAGCTTCTGCGCCGGCACCGAGCCTGAGGAATACACGAACAGGCGCAGCCCAGCGCGCGCCCAGCGGCGCAGGGCGGGGGGCACGTCGTCATACAGTTCGGCGGTGATCTCGCCGGTGCGGTAGCCTTCTTCCCAGATGATGCCCTGGATGGTCTTCAGCGCCGTGATCTTCTCGTCGCGGTCCATCCAGCCGAGCAGCGTCTCCAGTTTCGGCTCCGGCACTTCGGCCAGTGCCGCATGGCCCGAGGCGACGAATGCCGCCATACGCGCCCGCGCATACGGAAACAGCACCCTGTGCACAAAGGCGATCGGGGTGGTGGTACCCTCGATATCGGTGAGAATCGCGGCGGGTTTCATGCGGTGGGGAAGCGGCTGGAAATATCGTCGCCGGTGAAATGCGCCACCCAGCCCGAAGTGTCGGTGAACACGCGCAGCGCGGTGAAATCGGGGCGCACCCCGGCATCAAACCAATGCTTGATCCCGGCGGGGACGTGGATCAGGTCGCCCTGCTCACAGAAGGCGTCGTACACCTTGCCATGGGCGTGCAGCACGAAATGCCCGGAGCCAGCCACAAAGAAGCGGATTTCCGGCTCGCTATGCGTATGCTCGGCCAGGAATTTCTCGCGCAGCGCCGCCGCCTGCGGATGCTCGGGGGCGAGCTTTACCACATCCGCCGAGCCCGCCCCGGTCGCGCCCATCAGCGCATCCAAATAGGGGCGGTAGGCGTCCAGGATCGCCTCGGCCGGGGCGTCGGCGGCCAGATGCACCGGCGAATCCCACCGCTCGAACCCGACATCGATCTCCTTCAGCGCCGTGGCCACGGCGGCGGGGTCTTGCGAGTCGAACAGTGCCACACCCGGCGCGTCGTCTTTGTAAACGATCAGGCGGCTCATTTCAGCTTGCTCCGGTCCAACTCGCATTGCAGCAGGAATTCCAGCGCCTCCAGCCGCCAATAGGCATGCTCCACGCTGGTGCCCCAGGCATATACGCCATGCCCCGCGATGACATAGCCGATCGGCGGCTCGGCCTTGAGCCGCGGCTCGATCTCCGCCGCCAGCCGCGCAATGTCCTGGTCGTTGTCATAGACCGGCAGCGCCACCGTCACGTCATGGGTCGCGTAGCCGAAAGCCTTCAGGATCTCGTAATTGGCGAAGCTGATTGCACCGCGCATGGAGAGCACGGTGGCCGCCACCGAATGCCCGTGCAGCACCGCCCCCACGGGCGGGAACAGGCGGTAGAGCTGGCAATGCAGCAGCGTCTCCGCGCTCGGCTTCTGCCCGTCCACCAGCGCCTGGCCGTCGTAATCCACAGCGATGATGTCGGCGGTGTCGAGCCGCCCCTTGTGCACGCCGCTGCGGGTGATCGCGATCCGCCCGTCATCGATTCGCGCGGAGAGGTTCCCGGCCGATCCGGGCACCCAGCCGCGTGAGTCCATCCGCCGCCCGGCCTCGGCCAGCGCCTGCGCCAATGCCATCGGGACCATGGTTCAGCCCTGGTTGACGGTCGTCTTGTTGTTTTGCGCGTCCGGCTGCGGCGCGTTCAGCGCGCCGGTATCGGCCATCGAGGCATCCTTCGGCTTATTCTCATCCTCCGCGATGTTTTGCTTAAAGGATTTGATGCCCTTGCCGAATTCGCCCATCAGGTTGCTCACCTTGCCGGTGCCGAACAGCAGCAGCACCACGGCCAGCACGATCAGCCAATGCCAGATGCTCAATCCACCCATAGTCGCTCTCTCCACCCAGATAATTCGGTTCTGTTTACGCGGATTGCCCGGGGATGCCAAATCCCCATTCTGTTGCTTAATGTAGCCCCGCCGCGGCGGCGAGGCCGAGGCCATTATACAGCACATGCAGCAGAATGCCCGGCCGGATCGAGCCATGGCGCAGGCGCAGGTAACACGCCGCCAGCGCCAGCAGCCCGACATCGATGAACCCCGGCGGGTAATGCAGTTTTTCCGGCGCGTGCGCGGCCAAAAACAGCAGCGTCGTGATTATCGTGGCCGCCCTCGGCCCCAGCCGCGCCGCCACCCCGGCGAAGCCGATGCCGCGAAAGGCGATCTCCTCCAGCGCCGGGCCGAGCAGCAGCACCACGCCGAGCATCAGCGCCATGCTGGCGGGCGGCCCCTCGAACAGCCGCGCCGCAGGCAGGTCTTGCAGTCCGTGCAGATCGGGCGGCACCAGCCGGAACAGCCCCGCCACCACCCCCGCCAGCGCCAGCGCCAGCAACACCGCCTGCGCATAGGCCGCGGTCGGGGCGGCACGCCAGGCAACGCCTTGCGGGCTGGCATCGGTTGCGGCACGGCCCAGGCGGCGCAGCAGCCGGGCGAGAAACAGCGCGGCCATCAGCTCCCCGCTCACGACCGAGCCGGTCAGCGTCAGCGAGTCGGCCAGATGCGGATGCGCGCCCGGATGCAGCAGCAACATGCGGAAGGCGGCGGCGACGCGGATATTGACGAATAGCGCCCCGCCCATCGCCAGGGTAAGGGCGAACCCCGCCATGCCCCACAGCCCCTGCGCCAAGCCGAGCGCCACCCGGCCCTTTGCCCGCGCCCCCGGCAGCCGCCCGAAACACAGCGCCAGCCCCCACAGGTTTACGGCGGCTTCCGCCCCCAGGCCGCCAACCATCGCCAGCGCCTTTTCCGGCAGCGGATGATGCGCCACGGCATGGGTGGCGGCGAGATCAGCCCCCGCCGCCCCCGCCGCGATAAACAGGATCAGCCAGCCCAGCGCGGCGAAAACTCGTTTCATGTCGCGGTCTCGAATTGGTGCAGGATCGCTTCGGGAGTCGTACCGGCAGCGCGCATCTCGCGCAATGTCGCGGCCTTGTCGCGCTTGGCCAGGCGCTTGCCGCTGGCGTCGGTGAGTAGCTTGTGATGCGCGTAAATGGGCGTGGGCAGGCCGAGCAGCGCCTGCAACAGCACATGGATATGCGTGGCCTCGCGCAGATCCTCGCCGCGGATCACATGGGTGATGCCTTGCAGCGCGTCGTCATGCACCACGCAGAGATGATAGCTCGTCGGCGTATCTTTGCGCGCCAGCACGACATCGCCCAAGCGTTCCGGCTCGGCCTCCACCCAGCCGGTGGCCTCCTCGCAAAACCGCAACGCGCCCACGCATCGCCGCGCCGCCGCCACATCTAGGCGCAGCGCATAGGGCGCGCCGGCGGCGATGCGCGCGGCGCGGAATTCGGGCGCCAGCGCGCGGCAAGTGCCGGGATACACGCCCTCTACCCCGTGCGGGGCCGATTGCGCGCGCGCGATCTCGGCGCGGGTGCAGAAACACGGATAGAGCAGCCCGCGCAGCCGCTCCAGCGCCGCCGCGTAGTCGGGGAAATGTGCCGACTGCACCCGTACCTCGCCATCCCAGTCCAGCCCCAGCCAGCGCAGATCCTCCAGGATCGCGGCGGCGTATTCCGGGCGGCAGCGCGTGGTGTCGATATCCTCCAGCCGCAACCGGAACACATCCGCCCGCCGCCACGCCATCCAGGCCGAATAGGCATGGCCGAGATGCAGATATCCGGTGGGGCTGGGGGCGAAACGGCTGACGATGCTCATGCCGGCTTAATCTATACGCGCCGCCGCGGGCTTGGCGAGGCGGGGCAGGGGAGATGACAAATGTCTTACAACCGCACGCGCGCCTTGCGGCGCCGCGCCGGGTTTGTCATATATTGCGCATGACTCGAAGGCACTACCACATGTGGGAGCGTTTCGTGGCTACTCCCCAAAATTTGGTCCCGTTCTGGGACAGGTTCAGTAATGCCTGACGGCGGGTTCCATTTCCCCGCCCTTGTCCTCAATGCGGATTTCCGTCCGCTGTCGTATTTTCCGTTATCGACCTGGAACTGGCAGGATGCCGTGAAAGCGGTGTTCCTCGACCGCGTATCCGTGCTCTCGGAATATGAGCAGGAGGTGCGCTCGCCCTCCTTCTCCATGCGCCTGCCCAGCGTCATCGCCCTGCGCGACTTCATCCCCTCGGCCCGCACCCCGGCTTTCACCCGCTTCAACGTGTTTCTGCGCGATGCCTTCTCCTGCCAATATTGCAGCGGCAAGCGCGCGACCCAGGAGCTGACCTTCGACCATGTGATCCCGCGCGCCAAAGGCGGGCGCACGAGCTGGGAAAACGTGGTCACCGCCTGCGGCCCGTGCAATTTGCGCAAGGGCAGCAAGATGCCGCGCGAATGCGGCATGATCCCCCGCCAGGAGCCCCGCCGCCCGACCAGCTACGAGCTGCAGGACAAGGGGCGCCACTTCCCGCCCAATTACCTGCACGAAAGCTGGCGGGACTTCCTGTATTGGGATTCCGAGCTGGAGGGTTAACTTCCCGGCGTGAAGGCGTTGAACGCGATCATCGTGCTGGTCTCCGCGATCCCCGGCACCTTATGCAGCTGGGTGTTCACAAACACGCCGGGGTCGATCTCGTCATCGAGATTGATGATCGCCAGTAGATCGTAATGCCCCGAGATCGAGTAAATATGGCAGGGGATCACCTTGTCGATGATATAGGCGGCGACGTTATACGCCTCGCCAAGCTGGCATTTGATCTGCACGATCAGCGTTTTCATGGGTAACTCCTCCTACAATCCCAAATCCAGTTGCGGGCTGTGCTTCTCGGCGCGCACCTTCGCAGTGCCGTCGGCGAAGCGCAGATTCAGCGCCGCTCCCGGCGCTACTTCCGTCGCGCTCGTCACCGCCGCGCCCTTGGCTGTTGTCACCAGCGCGAAGCCGCGCGCCAGCACGCGCTCATAGCTCACCGCCTCCAGCCGCGCGGCGACATTCTCCAGCCGCAGCCGCGCCTCGCGCAACTGGCCGGGCAGGGGGGCCTCCAGCCGCTGCGCCAGCAGGCCCAGGCCGCCGCGCCGCAGCGCGATTTCGGCGCCCGGATGGGTGAGGCGATACCCCGCCGCATCCAGCCGCTTCTGGCCCAGCCGCAGCAGGTTGGGCAGGCCGTCGCGCAAGCGGCGCTCCAGCAATTGCACATTGCCCCGCAGCCGCAGCAGCACATCGCGCGGATGCCGCAGTTGCATGCGCTCCACCCGCGCCCGCTTGGCCGCCAGGAAGTTCGGCAGCGCCATCGCCAGCCGGTCGCCGCGGTCGTCCAGCCGCTGGCGGGCGGTGCCCAGCATGGCGGGCAGATCGGGCAGCTTGGCCCCGGCGCGCTCGGCCCGCGCGCGGGCGAGGTCCAGCCCGCGTCCCATCGCCCCTTCCAGCCGCGCCGCCTTTTGCGCGAGGTCCGCCAGCAATTCCGCCCGCGCGGGCACGGCCATCTCGGCGGCGGCGGTAGGGGTGGGGGCGCGGCGGTCGGCGGCGAAGTCGATCAGCGTCGTATCCGTCTCATGCCCGACGGCCGAGATCAGCGGAATCCGGCTCGCCGCCGCGGCGCGCACCACCGCCTCGTCGTTGAACGCCATCAGGTCTTCCAGGCTGCCGCCGCCGCGCGCCACGATCAGCACGTCAGGCTGCGGCAGCTCCGGCGGCAGGGCGTTGAACCCGGCGATGGCGGCGGCGATCTTCTCGGCCGCGCCCTCGCCCTGCACCGGCACCGGCCAGAGCAGGATCGGGCGCGGGAAGCGCCGTGCGATGGTCGTCTTGATATCCTGCAACACCGCGCCCTGGGGCGAAGTCACCACCCCCACCACGCGTGGCAGCAACGGCAGGGCGCGGCGGCGCTCAAACAGCCCCTCCGCCTGCAATTTCACCCGCAGCGCCTCGATCCGCGCCAGCAGCGCCCCGGCCCCGGCATATTCCAGCTTGTCCACGATGAGCTGGTATTCCGAGCGCTCGGGGTAGGAGGTCAGCCGCCCGGTGGCGATCACCTCCACCCCGTTCTCCGGCTTCAGCCCGACTCGCGCCGCCACGCCCTTCCAGATGATGGCGCGGATCTTCGCCCCTTCATCCTTGAGCGCGAAATATTGATGCCCCGAGGCATAGGCCTTGAATTCCGTGATCTCGCCGCGCACCCGCACGCGCCCAAACGCGCCCTCCAGCGTGCGTTTCACCGCCCCGGCCAGTTCGGAGACCGAAAATTCCGGCGTATTCTGTCCCATTTCACTCATACGGCCAGACTATGATACAGCCCGGCCGGACAACAAAGGGGGCGGCACATGCGCGTTTTGATTATTGGTTCCGGCGGGCGCGAGCACGCCTTGGCCTGGGCGATCGCCAAGAGCCCGATGCTGAACAAGCTCTACATCGCCCCCGGCAACCCCGGCACCGCCCAGCTTGGCGAAAACGTGCCTCTGCGCGCCACCGACATCGCGGGCATCGTCGCCTTCGCCGTGGCCAACCAGATTGACCTCGTGGTGCCTGGCCCCGAAGCCCCGCTGGTGGCCGGCATCGCCGACGCCCTGGCCAAGGCGGGCGTCGCCTGCTGCGGCCCCTCGGCCGCTGCCGCGCAGCTTGAGGGCAGTAAGAAATTCACCAAGGAGGTCGCCGAGGCCGCCAACATCCCCACCGCGCGCTGGGCCAGCTTCACTCACGCGCTGGAGGCGCATGAATATATTGACGCCGTGGGCGCGCCCATCGTGATCAAGGCCGATGGCCTGGCCGCGGGCAAGGGGGTCGTCGTCGCCGCCACGCCCGAGGAAGCGCATGACGCCATCACCGCCATCATGGAGGACAAGGTGCACGGCGCCGCCGGAGCGCTGGTGGTGATCGAGCAATGCCTGGTCGGTGAGGAGATTTCGGTCTTCGCGCTCTGCGATGGCGAGGACGCGCTGTATTTCGGCACTGCCGCCGACCATAAGCGCGTGGGCGAGGGCGATACCGGCCCCAACACTGGCGGCATGGGCGCGATTTTCGCCCCGCCCTGGGCCACGCCCGAGGTGATCGAGGCCAGCATGAACCAGATCATCCGCCCGGCGCTGAAAGAGATGGCGCGGCGCGGCACGCCCTTCCGCGGCTTTCTGTTCGCCGGGCTGATGGTGGAGCATGATGGGCCGAAGCTGATCGAGTTCAACGTCCGCTTCGGCGACCCGGAATGCGAGACCGTGCTGCCGATGCTGAAATCCGACCTGCTGCCCGCGCTGCTCGCCGCCACCAATGGCACGCTGAAACAGGCGAAGGTGGAGTTCAACCATGGCGGCTCCGCCACGGTGGTAATGTGCGCCAAGGGCTATCCCGGCGCCTATGCCACGGGCAGTGAAATCTACGGGCTGGACGAAGCCGCCAAACTGCCCGGCGCGCACATCTTCCACGCCGGCACCATGGCCGAGCAGGAGGGCGTTCTCGCCAATGGCGGGCGCGTATTGGCGGTGAACGCCGTGGGCGCCGACCTGCGCGAGGCGCTCACCCGCGCCTATGCGGCGGTGGACGCGATCGACTGGGAAGACGGCTTCTGCCGCCGCGATATCGGGCGAAGGGCGTTATAGGGTTTTCATAAATTCTAACGCGGCGGTAGCAAGGGCTGTGAGCGCCGCCGCGACGCCGGAAAGGCAGAACATGAGTGAGCAGAAGCTGAAAAGATTTGCGGCCGGGTTGTACGCCAAGCTGCAACCCAGGCGGTTCCACAAGGTCGTCAGCCTCGGCTACGCGTGTGATGTCGCCCATCAGATCCGGCGCATCCTGCATCAGACCGAGAGTTATCCGTTCGACTGGCTGCTGACGCCGCTGAACGCCGTGCAAACTCTGATCCAGACCGGCTTCGACGGATTTCTTGCCCCTGAAAATTTGGTCCACGAACACAACTATGTTCTGGACCGCGAGACCGGCATCAAATACCTGCACGACTTCAAAAATCTAGAGAATTTCTCTGGAGAAATCATGGAGATCCGGGAAAAATACAGCCGCCGCGTCGCCAGATGGCAGGATTTGATGCGCCACCAGGCGTCCATCCTGTTCGTCCGTGGGCAGAAGGATTACGACCATTTACCGCCGATCAGCCTCGACGCCGCGCGGCGGCTATGGAGCGTTATCGCGCAAGCCTATCCGGCGATTTCGCTGCATCTGCTGGTCATCCAGCCACTCGATTGCACGGTGCCCGATTTTGCCGACGACAAGATCACGATGGTGCGGATGGGCAATCCCGATCCCATCGTTTGGAGCGGTGACGACGGAAAATGGCAACAGCTTCTCAGCGGTATCAATAAACCCCGCTAAACGGCCTCACGCCGCCGCGATCGCCGCCACCCCCGCCACCGCGATCACCGCCAGCCCATAGACCAGCCCGGTCGGCCCCAGCAGCGCCATCACCCCGCCCATGGCCGGCGGCGCGAAAATTCCACCCAGCGTATAGATCACCATGGCCAGAGACATCGCCCTGGCCAGCGCCGCGCCGGAATAGCGCGTGCCCAGCTTCACCATGCCCACGGTGAACAGCCCGCCCTGCGCCAGCCCCCACAGCGCCAGCACCGGCCACACCGCCCCATGCGCCAGCGCCAATGGCAGGGTCGGGGGCAGCAGCACCATCAGCCCGGCAGTGGCCAGTTTCAGCTTACGCCGGTCCAGCTTGTCGGCCAGCGCGCCGCAGAGTAGCGCGCCCAGCGCCACCCCGGTTTGGCACGCCACCACCAGCAGCGCCGCGCGGTGCAGCCCGGTGCCAAGCCCCAGCCCCATCACCGGCAGCAGCGAGAGATTGCTCGCCTCCGTCAGCCCCACCAGCCCGATGCCAACAAACGCCGCCACCTCGCCGCGCAGCACCGTGGCGGCTTTCACGCTGCCCGGGTGCTCATCCATCACGCTTTGCTCCCGCCCGGCCAAGCCGAGCAGCAGCATTGAGACCATCACCACCCCGGCGGCGGCCAAGACCGGCTCGGGCCCGGCATGGCCGATCAGCGCCAGCAGTCCCGGCCCGGCGGCCATTGAGCCGCTCAGCACCAGCTCATAAGCCCCGATCAGCCGCCCGCGCAGATGCTCCGGCACGCTGCCATTGATCCAGGTATCCATGCCCGCCCAGCGGAGCCCGAGCGACACGCCCAGCATTAGGCACAGCGCGCCCCACACGGCCACCGCGCTGGTGGCGGCGAAGCTCAGGAACACCAGCACTGACAGCCCCATGCCCAGCAGCACCATGCGCTGTAGCCCGAGCCGGTGCATCAGCCGCGGCACATAGCCCGACACCGCGAGCAGCCCCACCCAGGGCAGGCCGGAGATCAGCCCGACCCAGCCATCGCTGATCCCCTTGGCGCGCAGCGACACGGAGAGCAGCGGCAGGAACATCCAGAACGAGCCAGCCGAGAAAAACGAAGACGCGGTGGCGAGCAGCAGACGGTAGGGCATGGGGTTATGCTGCCAGGGCCTGGGCCTTCACCAGCCGGGCGAAGGCCCCATCCAGCGCGATCAGCTCCTCATGCGTGCCGAATTCGGCCACTTGCCCGTCAGCCATCACCACGATGAGATCGGCGTCGCGCACGGTGGAGAGCCGGTGCGCCACCACGATGGTGGTGCGCCCCTGGCGCAGCCGCGCCAGCGCCGCCTGCACCAGCGCCTCGCTCTCGGTGTCCAGCGCGCTGGTGGCTTCGTCGAGCAGCAGGATGCGCGGGTTGCGCAGAATGGCGCGGGCGATGGCCACGCGCTGGCGCTGCCCGCCCGAGAGGCGCTGCCCGTTCACCCCCACACGGGTGCCGAGCTTCTCCGGCATGTCCTTCACGAAGCCGCAGGCGGCGGCCTCGGCGGCGGCCCACACCTCGTCCGGAGCCGCGTCCGGCCGTCCGAGCCGGATATTGGCGCCGATCGTGTCGTCGAACAGCAGTGCCTCTTGCCCGACATAGGCGATCGCCCCGCGCAGGCTGGCGAGGGTGACATGAGAGATGTCCTCGCCATCGATCAGGATGCGTCCGGCACTTGGCGTATATAGCCGCGGCAGCAGGGCCAGCGCGGTGGATTTGCCCGCCCCCGAGGCGCCGACCAGCGCCAGCATCTTGCCCGGCGCGGCGGTGAAGGAGAGATCACGCAGCCCCGGCCGTCCGTCGGGATAGGTGAAGGCGACATGCTCAAACACCACCTCGCCCGGCCCGGCGGGCAGGGGCTGCGCCCCCGGCGCGTCGGCGATGGCGGGCGGCTCGTCGATCACGGCGAACACCCGCACCAGCCCGGCCATGCCGGTCTGAACGGCGGAGTTCATCGTGCCCAGCGCGCGCAGCGGGCGCGAGGCGATCAGCAGTGCCGAGATGAAGCCCATGAAATTGCCGATGCCATTATCGCCCACGGCGTTGCGCCAGCCCTCGAAGCCGATGACCAGCGCCACCGCCAGCCCGCCCAGCACCTCCAGCATCGGGTCGAGCCGCGCGCGCACGCGGGTCATGCGGATCAGTACCGTATACAAATCGTTGAATGTTTTCTCGGCACGGCTGATCTCATGCCCCTCCAGCCCATAGGCGCGCACGGTGCGGGCCTGGGCGAAGCTTTCATTGAGCATGGAGGCGGCCACGCCGACCATTTGCTGCATGCCGCCAGAGGCGCGGCGCATGCGCTTGCCGATCTTCTGGATCGGTATCCCGGCCAGCGGATAGAGCAGAGCGGCGATGATGCTCAGCTTCCAGTCGATGGTGATCATCGTGCCGATCAGCCCCACCACGGTCGCCGCGTCCGACACCGCGTTGACCGACCGGGTCAGCGCCTCGCTGATCATCGTGGCGTCGGCGGTGAAGCGCGCGGCGAGCTGCGCCGGGGTCTCGCGCTCCACCCGCGCCAGCGCGGCGTTGGTGAGGTGCGCGAACATCCCGTTCTGCAGGCGGCGGATGACGAGCAGCACCATGTCCTGCGTCAGCACGGCTTGCAGATACATGGAGGCCCCCTTCACCCCGGTCACGGCCAGCACCAGCAGCGGCACCTGGTAGAGGATGCGCGGGTCCTTGTGTGTGAACATGGTGAAGGCCCAGTCGATCAGCGCCGGATACAGCGCCGTGGCGCCGGACATGATCAGCGTGGTGACGACGATGAGCGCGATGCGGCCCTTGAAGAAGCGGATATGCTCGCGCCACAGGCGGTGCAGTAGCGCGGCGGTGGAGGTTTGGTCGGTCATGCCCGCGTGGTTAAGCACAGTTTTGGGCCGCCGAGAAATGCGCTATGCCGGCGGCATGGACAGCATTTATAAGGGGGACCTCGTCTCCAAGCGCGGCCGGCGAAACGCTTGGATCGACGCCTTGTTCGTCGACCACGCCATTTTCCGTCTGATCTGGACGAATTTCGCCGCCGTGGAGCCGGGGGTGCTGTACCGCTCCAACCATCCCACGCCCGGCAACCTCGCCGCCTTCACCCGCAAATTCGGGCTGAAAACGCTCATCAACCTGCGGGGGCGCACGCATAGCGGGTCGGATGCGCTCTCGCACGAGATGGCCCGGCGCCTGGGGCTTGAATTCCACGACATGGCCTTCGAATCCCGTGGCGCGCCGCATAAGGAGCGGATTCTGCGTTACGCCGAGATCCTGCGCCAGATGCGCGCCCCGGCGCTGATCCACTGCAAATCTGGCGCCGACCGCGCGGGGCTGGCCGCCGGGCTGTTCGTGCTCATCAACGGCGGCACGGTGGCGCAGGCGATGAAGCAGCTCTCGCTGCGCTTCGGGCACATCAAACAATCCAAGACCGGCATTCTCGACGCCTTCTTCGAGCTCTACCGCCGCACGGGCGAGGGCAGGAAGCCGTTTCTCGACTGGGTGCGGGAGGATTACGACGAGGCCGCGCTGCGCAACGCGTTCAAGGAGGGTAAAGTGGCCGAATTCATCAACGCCAAGCTGTTGAGGCGCGAGTGAGCGCGGCGCTGCGCCGGGCGGAGCGGTTCTGCGAGCGCCTCGGCCTGCGCCTGCCGGTGCTGCTCGCGCCGATGGCCGGGGCCTGTCCGCCCGCGCTCTCCGCCGCCGTGGCCAATGCGGGCGGGCTGGGGGCGTGCGGCGCGTTGCAGATGCCGCCTCCGACCATTGCCGATTGGGCGGCGCAGTTCCGCGCGGCCAGCCCTGGCGGGTTCCAGATCAATCTCTGGGTGCCCGACCCGCCGCCGCGGCGCGATGCCGAGGCCGAGGCGCGGATGCGCGCTTTTCTCGGCCAATGGGGGCCGGAGGTGCCGCCCGAGGCGGGCGATTTCACCCCGCCCGATTTCGCCGCGCAATGCGAGGCCGTACTCGCCGCCCGCCCGGTCGCGGTCTCCTCGATGATGGGCGTGTTCCCGCCCGATTACATGGCCCGGCTGAAGGCGGCGGGTATTCTCTGGCTGGCGACGGTGACCACCGTGGCCGAGGGCCGTGCCGCCGCCGCCGCCGGGGCTGACGCGCTGATCGCCCAGGGGGCCGAGGCGGGTGGGCATCGCGGCGCTTTCGCGGCGCAGGATGCCGAGCGCGCGGCGGTGGGGCTGTTCGCCCTGGTGCCGGCGCTGTGCGACGCCGTGGACCTGCCGGTGATCGCGGCGGGCGGCATCGCGGATGCCCGCACCATCGCCGCGGCGCTGCTGCTGGGCGCCTCGGCGGTGCAGGTGGGCACCGGGTTTCTGCGCGCCGTGGAGTCCGGCATCGCACCCGCCTGGGCCGATGCCCTGGCCTCGGCCCAGCCTGAGGACACCATGCTCACCCGCGCCTTTTCGGGCCGGACCGGGCGCGGGCTGGCGAATGACTATGTCCGTGCCGCCGCCGCGCCGGGCGCGCCGGAACCAGCGCCGCATCCGGTGCAGCGCGGGTTGACGCAGAAGATGCGCGAGGCGGCGGTGCGCGGCAACGACATCACGCGCCTACAGGCCTGGGCGGGGCAGGCGGCGCGGCTGGCGCCAGCCCGCCCGGCAGGTGAGATCGCCACCGGATGGTGGGACGCCGCCCGCAACCTGCTGGGATAAACGGACCAAAGTTTTTGCGGGGTTTGGGGCGATTTTTTCAAAAAGCGTCCCAAAAGTGCTCTTTAAGACGCTGGTTTCGCGGCTTTCTTCAGCACGGCGTTGCTCACCACCTGCTGGATGCCGCCCGCCGCCTCCCGCGCCGCCGCCGCCGCAACATCGCCCCAATAGGGCGTGATGTCGCCGGGGTTGAGATCGTGGATCTGCGTCACCTGTCCGGCCACGCGGTTATTGCCGTCGCGCACCACCCAATCCAGCTCCACCTGCATCTGCCCGCCCGTATCCGGCTTGCTCTTCACCGCGCAGGTCACGGTGAAATCGGCGTCCTTGGCGTCATCGGCCAGCATGTCATCGGGGCCGGGCAGGGCGCGTTTCAGGTTCATCGGCAAGGCGGTGTCGCCATCGCCGGGGGCGCCCGTCACCGCGCCCACAAAAATGCGCGGCGGCCGGTTCTCCAGCGAGTCCGGGTTGCTCTGCTGCACCTGCGCGTTGATGTTGGCCAGCAGCTTGGAGAGCGCTGGCGCATCGGCCGCCGCAGCGGCGCTGAGCGTGGCGGCGTTGCCGCTGGTCCAGCTCTGGGCGGGTTCGGGCGCGCCGCTCTGCTGGCCATAGCGCTTGCCGTCCGGCCCGGTGATGACATAGGCGGGCGTGACGCTGCCGCCGCTCTGCTGGGCGGTGATCTGCAGCCGCCAATCCCGCTTGCCCGCCGGCGCGGCCACGCTCGGCACGTCGTAATTCACCAGTGCGCCCGCGAGATCCCCGGCAAAGGCAGCGGCGGCCTTGCTGTCGAGCAGCGCCGCTTTCGGCGCGGGCACCATCAGCACCGGGGCGGGGGGAATGGATAGCCGCGCCCCTTCGGGGCCGGGATTGCCATAAAACGGCTCCGGCAAGGTACCGCAGGCCGCCAGCAGCAGCGGCAGCAGCAGGGGCGCGCGTTTCATCACAGCCGGATCACCGAAATCTGATGCCCGGTCGCCGCCTCGCCGCGCAGGGTCTTGCGCCGGTAGGAGAAGAATTCCTGCTCCTGCGCATAGGTGTCCAGCCCCAGCGCCTCGGTCTTCACCCCGGCGGCCCGCAGCCGCGCGGCGCAGTAGCCGGGCAGGTCGAAGCGCCAATGTCCGGGGCGGGCAGGGGTGAAGAAGCGCGCATCATTGGCCTGCCGGGCCAGCACCGCGCCGTGCAGATCCGCCCCCACCTCGTAGCTCGCCTGCGCGATGCAGGGGCCGATCACGGCATGGATCTCTCGCGCCCCGAGCGCGCGCATCGCCATCACCGTCGCCTCCAGCACCCCGGCCAGCGCGCCGCGCCAGCCCGCATGGGCCGCGCCCACCACGCCCTCGGCGCTGAACAGCACAGGCGCGCAATCGGCGGTGATGATCCCCAGCGCCAATCCGGGCTTGTCGGTCACCATCGCATCCGCCGCCGGGCCCGCGCCCTCGGCCCAGGGGGCGCGCACGCTGATCACACCATCGCCATGCACCTGCTTCAGCCCCAGCAGATGCCCCGGCTCCACCCCCATGGCGGCGGCCACGCGGGCGCGGTTCTCGCGCACATGGGCGGGGTCGTCCGAGGAGAAGCTGCAATTCAGGCTGGCATACGGCCCGGTGGAGACGCCGCCATTGCGGGAGAAAAAGCCATGCTGCGCGGCCAGCGCGCCGGTGAAGATCTCGGTCATGCGAATCCCGGTAGACCGGGAAGGCCCTCAGGGCAAACCGCAATCACCTTGAACAGGCTGCCCATGGCCTCGGGCGCGGTGAGGCGCTGCACCGAGAGCCGCAGCGCCTCGGCCTTCTCGGGGTGGCGCCGGGCCAGCACATCGCTGCGCTGATACAGGCCCAGCGCGGTGAGGAAGGCGTTCTGTTTCACCGGCCCCTGCGCATGCACCGCCGCCTTGATCGCCCCGAAATCGACATGCGCGGTGATGTCCGCCTCGCCGGGATGTTGCAGCGGGTCGGCGTATTCGCCGTGGCGGATGGCTTGCACGCTCTCGCCCGGCGCGCTGCGCATCGGCCCGTAATCGATGAACAGCCCGACCGCGCCGCGCGCCGCCAGCTTGCGGCAGAAGGCCAGCGCCGCCTCGTTCACCTCGCGCAGGCTCCCCACCGGGTCATCGGGCAAGGGGTACTCGGCGGGCAGCTCCACATAGGCGCCATCGGCCACGTAGCGCTCCATCCACCCGGCCTCGCGGCGGATGAACTGGCGCACCGGCAGCGCGTCGAGGAACTCGTTGGCCAGCAGGATCATCGGGCCGGGCGGGATGCTCTCCAGGCTGTCATGCCAGGTGGCGCGGGGCACGCGCTTGGCCTGCTCGGCGCGCAGGGCGGGCGAGGCCTCGATGAAATGCACGTCCGGCGCGTTCCACACCCGCAGCGCGTCGGCCATCAATACCCCGCGTCCCGGCCCGGCCTCCACCAGCCGCACATCCGCGGGGGCGCCCAGCATTTGCCACACCACCTTGGCCCAGGCGCCCAGCAGCTCGCCAAAAACCTGCGTCAGCTCCGGCGCGGTGACGAAATCGGCGGTGAAGGCCCCGCGCGCGTAATACGCCGCGTTGGCGCGGGCCATGAAATGGTCGAAGCGTTCAGGCCTCACGTTTGCGCAGCGCGTAAATCAGGATACCCGCGCCGATGAAGATCATCGGCACCGAGAGCACCTGGCCCATGGTGGTGTCGAAGGGCAGGAAGCCCAGGAAGGCATCGGGCTCGCGGAAGCACTCGCTGACGATGCGCGCAATGGCGTAGGCGATCAAAAATAGCCCGGTCAGCGCCCCGGCTTTGGCGCGCAGCCGCTCCGAGCGCACGGCCAGGATCATGATGATGAACAGCGCCACACCCTCGGTCGAGGCCTCGATCAGCTCCGAGGGGTAACGCGGCGCCAGCGTGCCCGATTGCGGGTAGACCATGAGCAGCGGGAACCAATGGCCTTCCGCCACCCGGCCCCACAACTCGCCATTGATGAAATTGGCGCAGCGGCCGAGAAACAGCCCGATCGGCACGACGACCGAGACGCGGTCGGCGAAGCGGAACATGTTCAGCCCGTGCTTACGGCAGAACCAGATAATGGCGACGGAGACGCCGATGAACCCGCCATGCGAACTCATCCCGCCGCGCCAGACGGCGATGATGTCGATGGGATGGGTGAGCATGTGCCACAGGCTCTCTTGATGGATCTGGTAGAACAGCACATAGCCGAGCCGCCCGCCCAAAATCACGCCCAGCACCGCCCAGGTGAGGAAATCATCCACTTGCAGCGTGGTTGCCGCCACCGGGGGCAGCGCCACCAGCCGACGCGCCAGCCACCAGCCGAGCAGCAGCCCGGTGATGTAGGCCAGCGCGTAATAATGCACGGCGAACGGCCCGATGCTGAACAGCACGGGCGAGAAATCAGGCCAGTTCAGGACGATCATTTATATGGGTCCGCCTGTAGCAGATGGTTCTGGATATAGGCCGTGATGCCCTGCTCCAGCGTGTGGAATTCGTGGTTGAAGCCGAGGCCGCGCAGCCGGTCCATCTTCGCCGCGGTGAAGGACTGGTATTGCCCGCGCAGGTTTTGCGGCATGTCGATGAACTCGATCCGCTCCTCCCCCCCGTTGGCGGCGCAGACCGCGCGGGCGAGATCGGCATAAGAGCGCGCGGTGCCAGTGCCGAGATTATACAGCCCCGACAGCTGCGGCACGGTGATGAGGAAGCGCAGCGACGCCACCACGTCGTCGATATAAATGAAGTCGCGCTTCTGCTCGCCATCGGCGATGTCCGGCCGGTCGGATTTGAACAGCTTGGCCGGGCCGCCCGCGCGCACTTCGTCGTGCTTGACCTTCACCACCGAGATCATCTTGCCCTTGTGATACTCGTTGGGGCCATAGACGTTGAAGAACTTCACCCCCGCCCAGTTGGGCGGCATGTGGGCGTGCTCGTGGTTCTGCTGGGCCACCCAGAGATCGAAGGCGTGCTTGCTCCAGCCATACAGGTTGAGCGGGCGCAGCTTGCGTAGATAATCGAGCGAGAGGTCATCGTCGAACCCGGCCGAGCCATCGCCATAGGTGGCGGCGGAGGAGGCGTAGATGAACCGCACCCGCCGCGCCGCGCACCAGTTCCACAGCTTCTGGCTGAGGGTGAAATTGGTGTGCCAGACAAGATCGGCATCCGTCGCGGTGGTTTCCGAGATCGCGCCGAGATGCACGATCGTGGTCAGGCGCATATCGTGTTCGAGAAACGCATCCAGCTCCTCAGGCCGCAGCATGGTGGCGGGCGGGTGATGGTAGAGATTCCGCCATTTGCTGCCCTCATGCCCGAGCCAGTCGGAGATGATGACCTCCTGCCCCGACGCCGCCAGCGCCGCGTGCAGATTGGAGCCGATAAAGCCTGCGCCACCCGTGACCAATATCATGCGGGGGGTTATATGGAGAACCGAGACAACATAGAAGGCCTCCCTCATGACTGAACGCCCGAAAATTTTCGACGACCTGGCCGGTGTCGCCGGTGGTGCGATTTCCGCCCTGGCCGGGCTGCGCGAGGAGCTCACGGCGCTGGTGCGCGCGCGCGTCGATGAGGCGGTGCGCCGGCTCGATCTGGTCAAGCGCGAGGATTTCGAGGCGATGGCCGAACTCGCGCGCCGCGCGAAGTCGGAGGTCGAGGCGCTGGAGCACCGCGTGGCTGCGCTGGAGTCGGGCCGGCCCGAGCGTTATTCCCCCGAGGATATCCGCGGCTGAACGGCGCAGGCACGACTCGCGGCATTATCTGGATAATCTTAAAAAGTTAACATTAGTTAATCTTTTTCTCATGAACTTGATTTGAGATGACCGGGGAATCGCGTGATGTTCCCCGAGCGCGGCAGACAACCTGACCGTGCAAAAGGGGGAATTACCGATGAGCAATGTCTTCGTCTGCCCCTGGGCAGGTGCATTTCGAGCCGGCCGGATTTTCCTGGGCATCTCGATGGTGATGATGCAGCTCAGCTTGGTACTGTGGCCGGTGGCTGTGTGCTGTGCGCGCAAATTATCGTGCGCGGCGCGCGTGCAGGCGCTGCTGGACGAGATCTCTGTGAATTACGCAGGTCAGCCATGCGAAAAGCGTTTTGTGGCCAGCGTGGACCTTAAGGGCGAGAAGGTCGCCTGATAGATCGTTTAAAAAACGAGAAGAATTCCCGTATTTCGCGTCAAATTTTAGAGGGCGCGACAGAAATAATGCCCAAGGGGAAAAATTACTAACAGCTCATTAACACGATACATTGCCGTAAAATCAGCTTCTTCGATTGGTATGTTGATAAGTTTCAGGCCCGGAAACGGGCCGCGGCAACCTTGCCGGCGGCGCTCACAATAATGTTAATTTTCAACTCGTTTCGCCAGGTTTTCTGCGGGTTTGCACGAGATTTCCGGGTGATAAATTCCTTGACGAAAGGTGGAACTGCCGACAAAGATCACCGGGTACTTGAGGAGTTTCTCATGAAGTCCTTCAATTTGACCAAGTTTCTGCCTTGCGCGGTGTTCTTCGCGAATGGCCGCGTCGCGTCCGGCGTTATTGCGCTGCTGATGCAGGCGACGCTGGTTTTGTGGCCGGTGGCTAGCCGCTGGGCCTTCCAGTTGCAGGAACGTCAGGGCATCGAGGCGCTGTTGGATGAGCTTTCCGATGTGCATGGCGTGGGGAGCGCTTACGCTTCTGGCGCGGCCTATGCCGGCGCAGCCAAAGTCGGCCAGCTCGCCTGATTTCACCCGTCTCCGGGACTGCGCCGCGTCCGGCTGAGGACGCGGCGTCCTTCATTCTGGCGCATACCAGCCTCGCCCGTTCCGCCCTGGTGCCCGAGATCAGGCTGCACCTCGCGAGCGAGCTGACGCCGCTCTGGCAGGCCACCGAATCCTTCCTGCAACAGCACGACATGGCGCCGCCGTTCTGGGCCTTTGCCTGGCCGGGCTCCGAGGCGCTGGCTCTTCACATCACCCGCCATCCCGATCTCGTGCGCGGCAAGCGCGTGCTGGACTTCGCCTCCGGCTGCGGCTTGGCGGCGCTGGCCTGCGCGCGCGCCGGCGCGGCCTGGGTTGAGGCGGCGGAGATCGATCCGCTCGCCGCCGCCGCCATCCGCCTCAATGCCGCCGCCAACGCCCTGCCGATCGAGGTGTTCCTGGGGGACATCGTTGGCGCCCCTTGCCGCTGGGATGTCATTCTCTGTGGCGATATCTGCTATGAAGCGCCGATGACCCAGCACATCCTGCCCTGGCTCTCGGCCTGCGCCCGGCAGGTGCCGGTGATCATCGCGGACCCGGGCCGGAAGTACCTCCCTGCGGCCCGCGGCGCGGTTTTGGCCGAAATCGAGGTGCCGACCAGCCTGGAGCTGGAGGACTCGGTGTCTCGGAAGGTGACGCTTTTCCGGCTGCCGCCAGGCTGAACGGGCGCTCGGTATACAAGCGTTGACCCGGCCCCGGCCGAGGACTAAGCACCTGCACAAAATTGCTCAAACGACCGGATTGAAAGGTTTCCGATGAAAGATGTCCGCGAAGCCCTGATGGTGGGGCGCAACTCGGAGGGCAAGCTGGTCCGCCGGCCACTCTCCCCGCATTTGCAAGTCTACAAGCCGCAAGTTTCCTCCGCGACCTCGATCTTCCACCGCATTACCGGTGTGGCCCTGAGCGCCGGAACTATTTTGCTGGTGCTGTGGCTGGTCTGCGCCGCGTCGGGCGACTCTGCCTTCTCCGTGATCCAGGCCTTCCTGGCCTCGGGCATCGGGCTGCTAGTCCTGTTCGGCTTCACGGTCGCCCTGTTTTACCATTTCTGCAACGGCATCCGCCATCTGGCCTGGGACGCCGGCAAAGGCTTCGAACTGCCGGACATGCACCGCTCCGCCAAGCTGGTCGCCGCCGGCACCATCATTCTCACCGTGGCCTTCTGGGTCATCGCCTTCGTTGTCGGGTGATCACATGAGCAAGGAAAACAACCCCTCCGTCCATATCATGCGCAGCCCGCTGGGCCGCGCGCGCGGCCTGGGCGCCGCCAAGCACGGTGCCGCGCATTGGTGGGCCGAGCGCGCCACCTCGGTCGCGCTGCTGCCGCTGTCGCTGTATTTCGTGGTCTCCGTGCTGCTGCTGAAGGGCGCCGACCACGCCGCCATGGCCGCCTACATGGCCGAGCCCTGGAACGCCGTGCTGTTCCTGCTGCTGATCGCCACGATGTTTTACCATGTGTCGATGGGTTTGCAGGTCGTCATCGAGGACTATGTACGTGATGACGCCAAGCGTCTCGTGACGCTGCTGGTGGTCAAAGGCGGGATCTGGGTCCTGGCCCTGGCCGCTGCCGTCTCCGTCCTCAAACTCGCTTTCTCGTAACGGAATCCTGCGAACATGAACGCGATCTCCAAGCCTTCCCACAGCGCCTATAACGTGATCGACCACACCTATGACGTGGTGGTCGTCGGCGCCGGCGGCTCCGGCCTGCGCACCACGCTCGGCATGGGCGCGGCGGGGCTGAAAACCGCCTGTATTACCAAGGTCTTCCCCACCCGCTCGCACACCGTGGCGGCGCAGGGCGGCATCTCCGCCTCGCTCGGCAACATGGGCGAGGATGATTGGCGCTGGCACATGTACGACACCGTGAAGGGGTCGGACTGGCTGGGCGACCAGGACGCCATCGAATATATGTGCCGCGAGGCCGTGCCGGCGATTTATGAGCTGGAGCATTTCGGCATGCCCTTCTCGCGCACCGAGGATGGCAAGATCTACCAGCGCCCCTTCGGCGGCCACATGAAGGATTACGGCAAGGAGCCGGCGATGCGCGCCTGCGCCGCCGCCGACCGCACCGGCCACGCCATGCTGCACACGCTCTATCAGCAGAGCCTGAAGCATGAGGTGGAGTTCTTCGTTGAGTATTTCGCGCTCGACCTGATCATGGACGAGGAAGGCGCCTGCCGCGGCGTGATGGCCTGGTGCCTGGAGGATGGCTCCATCCACCGCTTCCGCGCGCAGACCGTGGTGCTCGCCACCGGCGGCTATGGCCGCGCCTGGCTCTCCTGCACCTCCGCCCATACCTGCACGGGTGACGGCGGCGGCATGGTGATCCGCGCCGGCCTGCCGGTGCAGGACATGGAGTTCGTGCAGTTCCACCCGACCGGCATCTTCCCGGCGGGCTGCCTGATCACCGAGGGCGCCCGCGGCGAGGGTGGCTACCTCACCAACTCCGAGGGCGAGCGCTTCATGGAGCGTTATGCGCCGACGGCGAAGGACCTCGCCTCGCGCGACGTGGTCTCCCGCTCGATGACCATCGAGATCAACGAGGGCCGCGGCGTCGGCCCGAACAAGGATCATATCCTGCTGCATCTGGAGCATCTGGGCGCGGACATCCTGCATGAGCGCCTGCCGGGCATTTCCGAGACCGCCCGCGTCTTCGCCGGCGTGGACGTGACCAAGGAGCCGATCCCCGTGCTGCCGACCGTGCATTACAACATGGGCGGCATCCCGACGAACTATAAGGCCGAAGTGCTGCGCCCGACGCCGGAGAACCCGGACGCCGTGGTGCCGGGCCTGATGGCGGTGGGTGAGGCGGCTTGCGTCTCGGTGCATGGCGCCAACCGCCTGGGCACCAACTCGCTGCTCGACCTCGTGGTGTTCGGCCGTGCCGCCGCGCACCGCGCCGCCGAGATCCTCAAGCCCGGCGCCACCCAGGCCCCGCTGCCGGCGGGCGCTGGCGAGGCCTCGCTCGACCGCCTGGACAACACCCGTCACGCCAAAGGCTCCACCTCGGTGGCCGAGCTGCGCGACAGCCTGCAGCGCACCATGCAGGGCCATGCGGCGGTGTTCCGCAACGCCAAGTCGCTCACCGAGGGCGTAGACAAGATGCACAAGCTCTGGGGCGGCATGGGCGATATGAAGGTCGCCGACCGCTCGCTGATCTGGAACTCCGACCTCGTCGAGGCGCTGGAGCTGCAGAACCTGATGGGCAACGCCATCGCCACCATGGTCGGCGCGGAAGCCCGCAAGGAGAGCCGCGGCGCCCAGGCGCATGACGATTTCCCCGAGCGCGACGATGCGAACTGGATGAAGCATACCGTCGCTCAGGTGTCGGAGAAGGGCGAGGTGGCGCTCAGCTACCGCCCGGTGAAGATGCAGACGCTGACCAACGAAGTGTCTGTGTTCCCGCCGAAGAAGCGCGTGTACTAAGGAAAGGGCGAAGAAAGATGGCTGAATTTACCCTGCCCGCGAACTCCAAGATCGGCGAGGGCAAGACCTACAAGGCCGAGCCCGGCGCCAAGCGCGTCAAGGCGTTCAAGGTCTATCGCTGGAACCCCGATGACGGGAAGAATCCCGTCATGGACACCTACGAGATCGATCTCGACAAATGCGGGCCGATGGTGCTCGACGCGATCATCAAGATCAAGAACGAGATCGACGCTACGCTGACCTTCCGGCGTTCCTGCCGCGAGGGTGTGTGCGGATCCTGCGCGATGAACATCGACGGGACCAACACGCTGGCCTGCCTGAAGCCGATCGACGATGTGAAGGGCGATGTGAAGATCACGCCGCTGCCGCATATGCCGGTGGTGAAGGATCTGGTGCCGGATCTGTCCCAGCCTTACGCGCAGCTGCGCTCCATCGAGCCCTGGCTGCAGGCCGACACCGCCCCGCCGCCCGACGCCGAGCGCCGCCAGTCGAAGGAGGAGCGCGCCGAGATCGATGGCCTGTGGGAGTGCGTGCTGTGCTTCTGCTGCTCCACCTCCTGCCCGAGCTATTGGTGGAATGGCGACCGCTATCTCGGCCCGGCCGTGCTGCTGCAGGCTTATCGCTGGATCGCGGATTCGCGCGACGAGGCCACCGGCAAGCGCCTCGACGCGCTGGAGGACCCGTTCAAGCTGTATCGCTGCCACACGATCATGAACTGCACCCAGACCTGCCCCAAGGGCCTCAACCCGGCCAAGGCGATCGGCAAGATCAAGCAGCTCATGCTCGAACGCCAAGGCTGAGTTTCACTCTGCTCCCCGAAAAAGCCCGGCACTTGCCGGGCTTTTTTTGTTAAGTTTCTGATTCAGGTAAGAATTTCAGGATTAACCAGTTTGTGGTTAAGACCCGCGCGGCTGGCTGGCGCGGCAGCTCGCAATCGGATTAATCGATCATACGAACAAAAAAAATCAATTTCCTGGATTGCGTAAAACCGGCTAGAAGCTCTCCTCGTTGAGACCCAACCAAACTCGGAGGAGTTATTTTATGTCGCTGATCAACACGGAAGTTAAGCCATTCACCGCCCAGGCCTACAAGGAAGGCAAGTTCGTCACCGTCACCGAGGCCGACCTGAAGGGCAAGTGGTCGGTGGTGTTCTTCTACCCGGCTGACTTCACCTTCGTCTGCCCGACCGAGCTGGAAGACCTGGCCGAGAACTATGCCGAGTTCCAGAAGCTGGGTGTCGAGATCTACTCCGTGTCTACCGACACGCATTTCTGCCACAAGGCCTGGCACGACACCTCCGAGGCTGTGAAGAAGATCACCTACTTCATGGTGGCCGACCCCACCCACGCCATCTCCCGCAATTTCGACGTGCTGATCGAGGCCGCCGGCCTCGCTGACCGCGGCACCTTCGTGGTGGACCCGCATGGCGTGATCCAGCTCGTTGAGGTCAGCGCCGGCGGCGTCGGCCGCGACGCCAAGGAGCTGCTGCGCAAGATCAAGGCCGCCCAGTATGTGGCCGCGCACCCCGGCGAGGTTTGCCCGGCCCATTGGCAGGAGGGCGACAAGACCCTGGCCCCGTCGCTCGACCTGGTCGGCAAGATCTAAGCCGTTTTCCGCTCATCCTCCCGCCGGGCGACCGGCGGGAGACCCCAGCGGCCAACGCCGCCTCGCGTCGGCCTCGCCGCGCGTTTCTGTCTCAAAAAATCTGGAGCCGATATGTTGGACAACAGCCTGAAGGGCCAGTTGCAGGCCTACCTCACCCGTGTTTCCACGCCGCTGGAGCTGGTGGCGAGCCTCGACGACTCGGCGCTGGCCGCCGAAATGCGCGGGCTGCTCACCGACATTGCTGGCCTGAGCGACAAGATCGCCGTGCGCTTCGACGGCGCCGATGCCCGTAAGCCCTCCTTCGAGATTCGCCGTGCCGGAGCCGACCATGGCGTGCGCTTCGCCGGGCTGCCGATGGGGCATGAATTCACCTCGCTGGTGCTGGCGCTGCTGCAAACCGGCGGCCACCCGCCCAAGGTCGAGGCCGATGTGATCGAACAGATCAAGGCGCTGCCCGGCGAATATCATTTCGAGACGTTCTTTTCGCAATCCTGCCAGGTCTGCCCGGATGTGGTGCAGGCGCTGAACCTGATGGCGATCATGAACCCGAATATCCGCCACACCGCGATCGACGGCGCGGCCTTCCAGGCCGAGGTGGCCGAGAAGAAGGTGATGGCCGTGCCCACCGTGTTCCTCAATGGCGGCGAGTTCGGCGCCGGGGCGATGAGCCTGCAACAGATCCTGGCCAAGGTGGATGTGAACGCCGCAGCGCGTGACGCCGAGAAGCTGCGGGCCAAGAGCGTGTTCGACGTGCTGGTGGTGGGCGGCGGCCCGGCCGGGGCGGCGGCGGCCATCTATGCCGCGCGCAAGGGGATTCATACCGGCGTCGTGGCCGAGCGCTTCGGCGGCCAGGTGATGGACACCATGGCGATCGAGAATTTCATCTCGGTGCAGCACACCGAGGGTCCGCAGCTGGGCGCGGCGCTGGAAGCCCATACGCGCGATTACGGCGTGGACATCATGAAGGGCCACACGGTCGAGAAGATCGTGCCGCCGGGCCAGCCGGGCGGGCTGTTCGCCGTGCATGTGGCGGGCGGGGCGCAGCTGGCGGCGAAATCGGTGGTGCTCTCTACCGGCGCGCGCTGGCGCAACATGAACGTGCCGGGTGAGCAGGAGTACCGCAACAAGGGCGTGGCCTATTGCCCGCATTGCGACGGCCCGCTGTTCAAGGGCAAGCGCGTGGCGGTGATCGGCGGCGGCAATTCCGGCGTCGAGGCGGCGATCGACCTTGCCGGCATCGTCTCGCATGTCACGCTCATCGAGTTCGATTCCAAGCTGCGCGCCGACGCCGTGTTGCAGGAGAAGCTGAAGAGCCTGCCCAACACCACGATCATCGTCTCCGCCCGCACCACCGAGGTGCATGGCGATGGCGACAAGGTGGTTGGCCTCTCCTACGAGGACCGGAGCACCGGTGAGCTGCACCGGCTGAACCTGGAGGGTATCTTCGTGCAGATCGGGCTGGTGCCGAATACCGAGTGGCTGAAGGGCGCCGTGGCGCTGAGCCCGCGCGGGGAGATCGAGATCGACGCCCGTGGCGAGACCTCGGTGCCGGGGCTGTTCGCGGCTGGGGATGCGACCACCGTGCCGTATAAGCAGATCATCATCGCCGCGGGCGAGGGGGCCAAGGCCGCGCTCTCCGCCTTCGACTATCTGATCCGTCTGGCCCCGGCGACCGCCGCGGCGGCCTGACCGGCCATGACCTACCTGCCGACACCGCAGCAGCTCCGCTACCTGGTGATGCTGGCCGAAACCGGACATTTCGGCCGCGCCGCCTCGGCCTGCGCGGTGTCGCAATCCACGCTCTCGGCCGGGATTCTGGCGCTGGAGCGGGGGTTGGATGCGCAGATCCTCGACCGCGCCGCGCCCAAGCACGCCGTGTTCACCCCGCTGGGGCTGGAGCTGGTGAGCAAGGCGCGGTCGGCGCTGGCGGCCATCGCCGCCGTGGCCGAGGCCGCCGACGCCGCGCGCGCCCCGATGTCCGGCCCGTTGCGGCTGGGGGTGATCCCGACCATCGGGCCGTTTCTGCTGCCCCGGCTGATGCCCGCCTTGCGCGAGGGCTTCCCGGCGCTAAAGCTGTATCTGCGCGAGGACCAGACCGAGCGGCTGCTGGAGCAGCTTGAGGACGGAATGCTCGACCTGCTGATTCTGGCCGAGCCCTGCGCCTGCGGCGGGGCCGAGACCTTTCCGCTGGTGCGCGACGATTTCCTGGCCGCGCTGCCGCCCGGCCATCCGCTGGCGGTGCGCGAAAGCATTTCCATCACCGCGCTGGGGGCCGAGAATTTTCTGCTGCTGGAGGATGGGCATTGCCTGCGCGACCAGGTGCTCGCGGTGTGCAGCGCCGGCATGGGGCGCGAGCAGAAATTCGCGGCGACGTCGCTGCATACGCTCATCCAGATGGTGGCGGGCGGGCTGGGCGTGACACTGGTGCCGCAACTCGCGCTCACGGCGGGCTTGGCCGCGGGCACGGGGGTCGAGCTGCGCCGCCTGGAGGGCGCGGGCGGCTGGCGCACGCTCTCCATGGCCTGGCGCCCCGGTAGCCCGCGCAGCGCCGAATACCGCGCCATGGCCCCGCTGGTGGTGCAGGCCTGCGGCTAGACTGGCAATCTGGCCCGGCCATTCTCCCAGGCCAACGGCATGTGCGCCCGCACATGCGACCAGCGCAGCGCCCCGTAAACATGCGGGAAGAGCTGTCCGCCACGCGAGACTTCCCAGCGCAGCGCGCCGCCCAGGGCGGTGAGATCGATCGCGGCGATGACGAGCCCCGCCTGCCCGGCGAAATGCTTGCGCAAAGTCTCGTCGAGCTGCGCGGTGGTGGAGAGGTGGATGTAGCCATCCGCGATATCGACCGGCGCGCCGGGGAAGCGGTCTTCGCACAGCGCGGCGAATTGTTCAGCGGTCAGGATTTTATAGGCGATGGTGTCGGTGGGCGGCATGAGCGCGTTTTAGCGGCTTGCGGGCGCTATGTCTCGTCTTCCGCCACCGCGCCGATGCGCAGGCAGGCCAGGGTCTGGTTAAGCACGTTATAGGCGATCTGCCCGAAGCTCACCGGCCCCTGGCACGGCAGGCCGATGGCTTGGCGCAGCCGCCCGTGCAGGTAGTTTTGCAGGCAGACCGAGGAGAGGCCGCTGGCGTCGCGCGGCAATTGCACCAAGGCGCGGTCGAGTTCCTCGGGGTAATCCAGCACCGGCTCCGCGAAGCGGTAGGTCAGCCCTGGGTCAACCGGGGCGAGAAAGGTGGTGGTGCCCCCATGCGGGTCGCTGGCCAGAATGGAGAGGTTGATGAGCGCGCCATCATGGTCCGCGACCAGCGGCAGGCGCTGGTCGATGCCCTTGGCTTCCATGTATTGCGCGAGATGCCCGGTCTCGCCGCCGATCTGGCAGGCGCCCTCGGCCACGAAGCCGGGTTTGGGAAAGCGGATCTCCGGCCCCACGCCTGGGTTGAATAGATTGGCGATATGGATTTCGGCGAACAACTCGTCGGGCAGGGTGACACTCATCACCGCCGCCAGCTCGCTGGCCCCTGCCGGCCCTCCGGCGAAGCTTTGCGGGCGATATTTGCTCAGATTATAGGGCGCGACGGCGCTGACCCAGCCAAAGAGCGGCGCGTTATAGATGCCCTCATAATCCATGATCCCGGCGCAGAGCCCGGCGAGAAGCTGGCTGAAGCCGGGTACGATGAGCAGGGTGAAGCCGTTGGCGGGGTGCAAGCGGCCGATCTGGCGCAGTTCCGGCAGGCTGAGATGGCGCAGCCGCACCAACCGCGCGACGGCGCTGAGGTCGGAGTAGAATAACCGCCCATTCGCCTCGCGCCCGCCCGCTTGGGTGAGGAAACTGGCGGCGGTGCCGCCGATCCATTGCCCGTGCGGCAGGGTGGCGAGATCAGCCGCCGTTCCGGCCAGCACCAGCACCCGCCCGGCGCGGATCAGCGCCGCCGCTTCCTCCGGCGTGGCCAGCCCGTGCGTGACGGTCATAGGCTTGCGCCTACGCCGCTCCACGGTGGAACGGCGGCGTTGTCACAAAATCCATCCATGCGCGTCACCATCCTGACTAATCGGAAAGAGATATACCGGCTATATCTTTACGAATGCCAAATGGAATTTGCGGGTCTGGGCCGCGCCAGGAGGTTGTTAAACTTCCTAAACAAGCGGCGGGCGGGATCAGGCGTACCAGCCTTCTGGCGCAAAGTGGCTCTGTTCAACCCTGTTTAGAATTGTAAACTACTGGGCATCTGAAGGAGTGTGCCAAAGGTGAACGCCGCCAAGGTGGAACAGATCGGACAGATGAACGATATTATCCGTGAACTGATTCAGGAACGCTGAGAGGAATCGAGAAATGTACCAGGACGTATTGCTGCATATTGGCGGCGAGTGGCGCGCGGCGCGCGGCGGCCGCACCCTCGACGTGATCAACCCGGCCACCGAGGAGGTGCTGGGCAAGCTCGCGCATGCGGGCACCGATGATCTCGACGAGGCGCTGGACCATGCCGCCAAGGGCTTCGCCACCTGGAAGGCGATGACCGCCTATGACCGCTCCAAGATCATGCGCAAGGCCGCGGATCTCATCCGCGAGCGCGCCGACGCCATCGCCCGGCTGATGACCATGGAGCAGGGCAAGCCGGTGGGCGAGGCCAAGATCGAGATCATGGGTTCGGCCGATGTGATCGACTGGTTCGCCGAGGAAGGCCGCCGCGCCTATGGCCGCGTCATCCCCAACCGTGTGCCGGGCGTGTACCAGCTTTCGCTGCGCGAGCCGGTGGGCGTGGTCGCGGGCTTCACCCCGTGGAACTTCCCGATGTCGCAGGCGGTGCGCAAGATCTCCGCGGCGCTGGCGGCGGGCTGCTCGTTCATCCTGAAGGGGCCCGAGGAGACCCCGGCCTCCTGCGCCGAGCTGGTGCGCGCCTATGTGGATGCCGGCGTGCCGCAGGGCGTGGTGCAGCTGGTGTTCGGCGTCCCGGCCGAGATTTCGGAGTATCTGATCCCGCATCCGGTGATCCGCAAGATCTCCTTCACCGGCTCCACCGTGGTGGGCAAGCACCTCGCCGCGCTGGCGGGCAAGCACATGAAGCGCGCGACCATGGAACTGGGAGGGCACGCGCCGAGCATCGTGTTCAACGACGCCGATCTCGACCAGGCCGCCACCATCCTGGCCGCCAACAAGTTCCGCAATGCCGGGCAGGTCTGCGTGGCGCCGACGCGCTTCATCGTGCAGGAGGGCGTGTATGAGCCGTTCCTGGAGAAGTTCGTGGCCAAGTGTGAGGCGCTCAAGGTGGGCAACGGGCTGGAGGCTGGCACCACCATGGGGCCGCTTGCCAATGACCGTCGCGTGGCGGCCATGGAAGGGCTGATCGCGGATGCGGTGCAGAAGGGCGGCAAGGTGCGCACCGGTGGCAAGCGCATCGGCAATAAGGGTTATTTCTTCGAGCCGACCGTGCTCACGGATCTCGCCCCCGATTCCCGCGTGCTGAACGAGGAGCCGTTTGGCCCGCTGGCGCTGTTCCTGCCGTTCAAGACCCTGGATGACGCCATCTCCGAGGCTAACCGGCTGGAATACGGCCTCGCCGCCTACGCCTACACGCGCAACACCGCCACCGCCACGGCGCTGGGCGCGCGCATCGAGGCGGGCATGGTCGGCATCAACCACCACGGCCTGGCCCTGCCGGAGACGCCGTTCGGCGGCGTCAAGGATTCAGGCTATGGCTCCGAGGGCGGCGCCGAAGGGCTAGAGCCCTATCTGGTGACCAAGTTCGTCACCCAGGCGAGCGCCTAAGCCGCGCCCGGCTGAGGCAACGAGGCGGCATCCGCGCGGATGCCGCCTTTTTTGTCACGGCTGGCTGGCGAGCACGCCGTAAATCGCGCGCATGCGCTTTTTGTCGAGCTTGCCGACGGAGGTTTTCTCCAGCTCCAGGGCGAACACCACATGGTCGGGGATGGCGTAGCGCGACAGCTCCCCGGCATCGACGCGCTTGCGCACCTCGTCCTTCAGCTCCTCCTCGGTCGTCTCGGCATCGGGTTTGAGCACGACGATGGCGACCGGACGTTCGCCCCAGCGGGCGTTCTCGATGCCGATCACCGCGCATTCATTCACCGCCGGGTGGCGCAGCAGGATGTCCTCCAACGCCAGCGAGGAGATCCATTCCCCGCCGGTTTTGATCACGTCCTTGCTGCGGTCGGCGATGTGCAGATAGCCCTCCGCGTCGATGGTGCCGATATCGCCGGTATGCAGCCAGCCGCCGCGCCAGAGCGCCTCGGAGGCTTCGGGGTTTTTGGTGTAGCCGGCGGTGAGGCTGGGGGCGCGGGCGACGATCTCGCCCATGCTCTTGCCGTCATGCGGCAGGGGGTTCATGTCCTCATCGACGATGGCGATCTCGGCCAGCGCGGCGGGCAGGCCGGTGGAGCAGCGGATCGCCACATCCTTCTCCGCGCCGGGGGCGCCGGGCTCGGAATCACGCTTGAGCTGGGCGAGGGAGAGGATCGGGCAGGTCTCTGACATGCCATAGCCGGTGAACACGTCGATCCCGCGCGCCAGAGCGGCGCGGCAGAGCGCCTGCGGCATGGCCGAGCCGCCGATGATTACCCGCCAGCCATCGAGGTCGATCTCCCTGGCCTCGGGGGCGGTGAGGATCATGTGCAGGATGGTCGGCACGCAATGCGAGATGGTCACGCCCTCGCTGGCCAGCAGCCGAAGCACGGTGGCGGGCAGGAACCGCCCGGCATAGACCTGCTGCATCCCCATCAGCGTCGCCACATAGGGGAAGCCCCAGGCATGCACATGGAACATCGGGGTGAGGGGGAGATACACATCCTCGCGCGAGACGCGCCCGTTCATCCCGCCCATCAGCACCGTGGACATCAGCGTGAGCGTGTGCAGCACGAGCTGGCGGTGGGTGAAGTACACGCCCTTGGGCAGGCCGGTGGTGCCGGTGGTGTAGAAGGTGGTGGCAATGGTGTATTCGCTGAAATCCGGGAATTCCGCGACCGGCGTGGCGGCGGCGAGCAGCGCCTCGTACTCCCCCGCGTAAAGCGCGCCACCGATGGGCTCGGCTGTGCCATCATCGCTGAGGCAGACGATATGGCGCAGCCGTGGCAGCTTGTCGCGGATCTGCGCGAAGACCGGGTAGAAATCCTTGTTGATGAGCAGGATTTCCGCCTCGGCATGGTCGATGGTGTAGGCGATCTGCTCCGGGCTGAGGCGGATATTCACCATCATCAGCGTGCAGCCGAGCATCGGCACGGCGAAATAGGCTTCAAGATAACGGTGCGAGTCCCAGTCCATCACCGCCACGCGGGTGCCGCGCAGCGCGCCCAGCGCGCCCAGCGCCCCACCCAGGCGGTGGATGCGCGCCGCCAGCTCCGGGTAGGTGAAGCGCTGCGTGCCGCGATAGACGATCTGCTTGCGGCTGGCCTGGGCGAGCGGCGTCTTCAGCAGGTTTTTGATCAGCAGCTGATAATCATGGGCCGGCATGGTTCGCTCCCGGTTCGTTATGGTTGGGAGCGATAATGGCCCGTTGGACCGGATTTACAAGCGGCCCGTTCAGCCCGCCGCGTGCGTGGTGAGGGCGCGAATCCGGGCCAGCGCATAGGCGAAGGCCTCGTCGGCATTCATATGCGTGGTGTCGATCAGCTCCGCGTCCGGCGCCTTCATCAGCGGCGCGGCGGCGCGGGTGCGGTCGGCCTCGTCGCGCGCCTGCACATCGGCGATCACTTCGACCAGCGCCACCGGCTCGCCGCGGGCGAGGCATTCCTTATAGCGCCGCTCGGCCCGGGCCTCGACGCTGGCGGTGACGAATAGTTTCACATCGGCATGCGGGAAGATGATGGTGCCGATATCGCGCCCATCCAGCACCGCGCCGTGGGAATTGCCGAAATGGCGCTGGAAGTCGAGCAGCGCTTGGCGCACTTCGGGGATGGAGGCGACCTGGCTGGCGGCGCGCGAGGTGGCGGCGTCGCGCAGATCGGTGCGGGCGAGGTCGGCCTTGCCCAGGCTTTGCGCGGCGGCCAGGGCGGCTTTGGTGTCGGCGGGGTCGGCTCCGGCCTCCAGCACGCGCTTGGCGGTGGCGCGGTAGAGGATGCCGGTGTCGAGATATGGCAGGCCGAGCGCGGCGGCGATGCGCTTGGCAAGCGTGCCCTTGCCCGCGGCGGCGGGGCCGTCGATCGCGATGATCACGCCGCCGCCATGTCGGCGCCGAGGCCGCGCATGAGTTTCAGGAAGCCGGGGAAGGAGGTGTCGATGAAGCTCGCATCGTCGATGCGCACCGGCTCGCGGCTGGCCTGGCCCAGCACCAGGGCGGACATGGCGAGCCGGTGGTCCATATGCGTCTCCACCAGCCCGCCGCCGGGGATGGCGCCGGTGCCGTGGATGATCAGGTCGTCGCCTTCGATCTCGACACGCACGCCGTTCACCCGCAGCAGCGCGGCGGTGGCGGAGAGGCGGTCGGATTCCTTCACCCGCAGCTCGGACAGCCCGCGCAAGCGCGAGGTGCCGCTGGCGGCGGCGCAGAGCACGGCGAGCACCGGGTATTCGTCGATCATGCTCGGCGCGCGCTCGGCGGGAACATCGACGGCGCGCAGTGCGGCATGCGCGGCCACGATGTCGCCCACCGGCTCGCCGCCTTCGACACGGGCATTCTCGATGGCGAGGTCCGCGCCCATCTCGCGCAGCGTCTCGAACAGGCCGGTGCGCAGCGGGTTGAGCCCGACATTGGCGATGATCACGCGCGAGCCGGGCACCAGCAGCGCGGCGGCGATGGGGAAGGCGGCGGAGGACGGGTCGCCCGGCACCACCACATCGGCGGCGCGCAGCTCCGGCTGGCCGGTGAGGCGGATGACGCGGCCCTTGCCCGCCCGAGCCACGGAAACCTCGGCGCCGAAATGGCGCAGCATGTTCTCGGAATGGTCGCGGGTCGGCTCCGGTTCCTCGACCTCGGTGACGCCGCGCGCGTTGAGCCCGGCGAGCAGGATGGCGGATTTCACCTGCGCCGAGGCCACGGGCAGACGGTAGGTGAGCGGCATCGCCTCGCGCGTGCCGACGATGGTGAGCGGCAGGCGGTTGCCCGCGCGGGCGAAGAATTGCGCGCCCGTGCCCTTCAGCGGCTCGATCACACGGGCCATCGGGCGTTTGCGCAGGCTGGCGTCGCCGGTCATCACCGCATACAGGTCGTGGCTGGCCAGGATGCCCGCGAGCAGCCGCGCGGCGGTGCCGGAATTGCCCATGTCCAGCACGTCCGCCGGTTCGGTGAGGCCGCCAATGCCGCGCCCGGCGACCAGCCAATCGGCGCCATCGCGGGTGATCTCGGCCCCCAAGGCGCGCATGGCGGCGGCGGTGCGCAGCACGTCCTCGCCCTCCAGCAGGCCGGTGATGCGGGTCTGCCCCACCGCTAGCGCGCCGAACATGAGGGCGCGGTGGCTGATGGATTTGTCGCCGGGCACGGCGATCTGGCCGGAGAGCGGCGCTGCGGGACGGGCGGAGCGGTGCGGGCGGGGCGTGGACAAGTTCATGCCGGGCCGATTAGCACGGCTAAGCCGGTTTGACATAGGCCGCCGGGCATGGCATCGCGCCGCCCTTGGACCACGAGATGCAGATTTGACCTGAGGTTGGACATGGCGAAACCAGAGCTTGGAGAAAAACATACCTGCGTGTCTTGCGGCGCGCGGTTTTTCGACCTCGGCAAGGAACCGGCGATGTGCCCGAAATGCGGCACCGAGCAGCCGGCTGAGCAGCCGCGGCTGAAACGCGCCGCACCGCAGCCCGAAGAGCAGAAGAAGGTGGCGAAGCCGATGCTCGACGGGGACGACGTGGATGTGGAAGTGCCCGATGACGGCGATGACGAGGACATTCTGGAGGATGCGGATGACCTCGACGACGATACCGGCGTGATCGACGCCGATATCGACGTGCAGCCAGAAGGCAATGACGACGAGCGGTAACCAGCCCGCGCGCTAACAAGAAACCCGGCCGAGAGGCCGGGTTTTTTTATGGCTTTGGCGCCGGGGCTTGCCAGCCCAGCGCCGCTTTCAACTGGGCGCTGTGGCGCGGCGCGCGCCAGGGGCCGAGCACAAGCAGCGTGGTGCTGAGCGGCGGTTTCACCGCCGGGTGCAGGCTGAGGCGCAGGGCGAGGGATTGGTCGAACAGGTCGATACCGCTGCCATCGGCGCCGGTGATGCTGCCTTGCGGCCCGGTGAGGCTGAGTTGAGTGAGGGTGCAATTGCCCTGCGCCAGCGTGCCGGCGAGGCTGAGCGTGGTGTAGGCCGTGCTGCCGGCGGCGAGGGCGGCGCGCAGCTTGGGCGCGGCGTCCGGCTTGCCCAGCGCGGCGGCGAAATTGCCAAGGCTGATGCCGCCGAGCCGCCCATGCGTGGCGGTGAGCGTGGCGGTGCCCCCCAGCGTGGCCAGCCAGTTCTTGGGGCTGTAGCCGCTGGCGGTGAGGCTGGCGGTGGCGTTCACCGTGCCGCTCGGCAGGCTGTAGGGAAAGCGCACCGGCAACGCCAGGGCGGGCGCGTTGACGTTTTGCGCCAGCAGATTGAGGTTGAACTCTGGCGCGGCGGTGGGGCTGAGCGTGGCGGCAAGGCTGCCGGAGACGGTGCCGCCGCCCAGCTGCGCGCGGGTGAGGGCGAGCTTGGCGCTGTTCGCCCCCAGGGTGAGGCTGGCGCTGGCGGCGCCGAGAATCGGGGTGCCGGCATAGAGCACGCGGTTGGCGCTAAGGCCGATCTTGCCCTGCACGGGCAGGCTGCCCGGCAGGGGCAGGCTGGCGGGCAGCGGCGGCAGGGCCAGGGTGTCAGCGTCGATCTGCCCGGAGATGGCGCCCTTTTGCACCATCACCTGCCCGGTGGCGGAAAGCGCGCCGAGGCTGAGCACGAAATCATTGAGCCCGTAAGTGTCGGCCGAGGCGCTGACGCGCGCGCGCAGCGAGATCGAGCCAGGGCCGGGGAAGGCCACGTCATGCTCCAGCCCCAGCAGTTGCAGCGCGGCGATCGCATCCGGGTGGCGCAGCGAGAAGGCGCCCGTGGCGGTCATGTGGGTGAGATCGATGACCGGGGCGGCGGTAACCGTGAAATCACCCAGCGTGGCGACGGCGCTGGTGGCGAGCGCATCGGCCGGGCCGCGCGCCGCGACCAGCAGCGAGAGGCGCGGCTGGGTGAGTGCGGCGGGCGGCGTCCAGGCCGCGGGCAGCAACGCGGCGAGCGGCGCGGCGGAGGGGATCTGCAAAAACCCGTGCGCCGAGGTGACCCGGCCCGAGGCATCGAGCGTGAAGCTGCCCGCGGCCAGCCCGCCATAAAGATTGGCGGTGGCGCGGCGGATGTTGAGCGTGCCGTCCAGCGCCGCGTCCACCGCGAGGTTTTGCAGCTTCACCGGCCCGGCATCGGCGTGCGCGGCGGCGATCTCGCCATCGAACACCACGCCCTTGCCCTGGGTCTGCCCGACCCAGGTAATCAGCGGTGCCAGCGCCAGATGGTCGAAACTCAGGCTGCCATCGGCCCGCCCGGCGGTGAGCGCGAGATTGCCGGAGACATGGTCCGCGCCCAGCGTGCCGGAGAGGTTTTGCAGCGCCGGGCTGGCCAGGGTGCCGGTGAGGGTGGCGGTGAGATGCGCGCTCGGCCAGTTGGCGGGGGCGGTGGCGTGATAGGCGGCGGCCAGGGCGGCGGTGTCGGGCACGCTCAGGCTGGTCTGGAAATTGGCAGCTCCGGCGGGGCTGAGGCTGCCGCTGGCGCCGAGCGTGCCGCCGCCGGGCAGGGTGAGGGCGAGGCTGTTAACCGCCAGCCCGCCCGGCCCGGTGGCGAGGCTGGTTTGCAGCGCCGGGAAGCTCTGCCCGGCCAGGGTCACGTTGCTGGCTTGCAGGGTGAGGGCGAGCGGTGGCAGCGATGTCCACACCGGCGGCAGGTTGGCGGCGGCGGCGCGCAGGGCGTCGAGGTCGAGGTTTTGGCCGCTGAGCGTGGCGCTCAGGCCGGGGTGGGCGAAGCTGAAGCCGGCATTGCCCGAGAGGCTGGCCTGGCCCTGGGTGAGGCTGAGCTGGCTGGCGGTGATGCCGTTGCCATCCACCGCCAGCGTGGCGCTGGCGGCGATGCCCTGCGGCAGCTTGGCGGTGAGCTGCCCGGTGAGGCTGCTATCCCCGTTCAGCGTGCCAGAGACATCGAGGCTCGCCCCGAGAAGCCCGGCCTGGATGGAGAGCGGCGCGGATTGGTCGAGCGCCACTGGCCCCAGCGCCAGGCTGAGCGTGACGCCCTGGCCGAACAGCGCGCCATTGCCCGAGACGCTGACCGCGCCGCCTTGGCCGGTGAACAAATCGGCGTTGACCTCGGTGAAGCCGATGCCGCCGAAGCGTATGGTACCGTTGTTAATATGTGCGTGCAGCGCCGCCAGCCAGGGCGGCGGGGCGACGGATTGCGGCCCGGCGGGCAGCGGCCAGGGGAAGTCGGCGCTCGGCTGGTCGAGATTGAGCGTCTGCACCGCGAGTTGTCCGCGCAGCAGGGCCGGCAACGAGATGTCCATGACCAAGGCCTGGGCGGTGATCACCTCGTTGTCGGGCCCGGAGATGGTGACATTGGTGGCGGCGATCTCGGGCCGGGGCAGCAGGGCGAGCTTGAGCCGCCCGCCAATATGCACCTGCCGCCCGATCAGCGAGGAGGCGAAGGCCTCAATGGCCGGGCGGTGCGCCTGCGAGCCGACGAAGCCGGGCAGCGCCAGCAGCGCGCCGAGCAGGGCCAGAAGCAGCCCGAGCGGGAGCAGCCAGAGGGCGTTTTTTTTGCTCAAGGCGCGCCGTACCCGCCACCGCCGGGGGTTTCGATGACGAAGGCATCGCCCGCCGCCAGCTCCGCCGCCGCGCAGCCGGGCAGGGGTTCGGCGGCGCCGTCGGCGCGCTCGACATATTGCGCGCCGCAAGTGCCGGGCGCGCCGCCGTTAAGGCCGAAGGGCGCGATGGTGCGGCGCGAGGCGGTGATGGTGGCGGTCATGGGTTCTAAAAACCGGATTTTGCGCGTAACGCCATCCCCGCCGGTGAATTTTCCGCCGCCGCCGGAGTTTTTGCGGATGGAAAATTCCTCCACCCGCACGGGGAAGCGCAGTTCGAGCACTTCGGGGTCGGTGATGCGGGTGTTGGTCATGTGCGTATGCACCGCCGAGCAGCCGTTAAACCCCGGCCCGGCCCCGGCGCCGCCGCAGATCGTCTCGTAATATTGGTGGCGGGCATTGCCGAACAGGAAGTTGTTCATGGTCGCCTGGGCCGAGGCGCAAGCTCCCATCGCGCCCAGCAGCGCCACCGTCACCGCCTGCGAGACCTCGGTATTGCCCGCGACCACGGCGGAACCGGGTGGCGGGCTGAGGAAGCTGCCCTCGGGGATGATGATGGTGAGCGGCTTCAGGCAGCCCTCGTTGAGCGGCAGTTCGGTGCCGGTGAGGCAGCGGAAGGCATAGAGCACCGCCGCCGTGGTTACGGCCTCGGGGGCGTTGAAATTATTCGCCCCCGCCGCGCCGGTGCCGGTGAAGTCGATGGTCGCGGCGGCGTTGGCGCGGTCGATGCGCAGGGCGACGCGCAAGGGCGTGCCGTCATCCATGCTGTAGGTGAAATCGGCGTTCTGGAGCTTGCGGATGGCGGCGCGGGTGGCGGCCTCGGCATTGTCCATGACATGGCCCATATAGGCGCGCACCACGGGCCAGCCATAGCGCGCGATTACCCGCGCCAGCGCCGCCGCGGCGGTGGCGTTGGCGGCGATTTGGGCCTTGATGTCGGCCACGTTCTGGTCCGGGTTGCGGGCCGGGTATTTGGCCCTGGCCAGCAGGACGCGGAACGCGGCTTCCTGGAATACCCCGCCCGCGAGCAGCAGGAAATTGTCGATGACCACGCCTTCTTCCTCCAGCGTGGTCGAGAAGGGCGGGGTGGAGCCGGGGGTGAGGCCGCCAATATCGGCATGATGGCCGCGGCAGGCGGTGAAGAAGCGGATCTGCGCGCCCGCCTCGTCGAAGACCGGGGTGATGAGCGTGATGTCCGGCAGATGCGTGCCGCCGGCATAGGGGTTGTTGAGGGCCACGGCGTCGCCAGGGCGCAGCGTGGCCCCGCGCCGGGCGATGACATGGCGCACCGAGGCCCCCATGGCCCCGAGATGCACCGGCACATGCGGCGCGTTGGCGACGAGATTTCCTTCACAATCAAAGATCGCGCAGGAGAAGTCGAGGCGTTCCTTGATGTTCACGCTCTGCGCGGTGTTGCGCAGCACGGCCCCCGCCTGCTCGGCGATGGACATGAACAGATTGACGAAGAGCTCCAGCCGCACTGGGTCGGGGCGGGAGGCGTCGGCGATGGTTTCGCCCGCGCGCGGGGCGGTGCGGCGCAGGATGCAGTGGTTGCGCGCCGTGATCTCGGCGGTCCAGCCCGGCTCGACGATGGTGGTGGCGATGGCCTCGCGCAGGATCGCCGGGCCGGAGATGAGCGCGCCGGCGCCGAGCGCGGCACGGTCATAAACCGGGGCGCGGCGGGTTTCACCGCCGGTGAAGATGGTGGTGGTTTCCAGCGGCGCGGGCAGCGGGGCGGGGGGAAGATCGGGTTCATGCAACGCCTCGCCCGGGGCGCTGGCCTCGACCAGGATTGTTTCCGCCACCAGCGGTTTTTCGGGCGTGGTGAAGCCAAACAGGCGCTGATGCGCGGCGGTAAATTCTGATTCCATCTCATTGAAGATATTGAATTTTATTGGCAAAGCGGTGTCGGTGCCCGCGTAGCGCAGCAGCACGGTCACGCTATGGCCCACCGTGGCGCCGGGGTTTTGGGCGCTGAGCGCGGCTTCGGCCTCGCCCGCCAAGCGCGCGGCGGTTGCCGCCAAGGCGGGCAGGGCCTCGGGGGTGAAGGGTAGTTCCACCGCCTGCTCGCGCAGCAGCGCGAAATCGGACAGGCCGATGCCATAGGCCGAGAGCACTCCGGCGAAGGGGTGGATGAAGACGCGGTCCATGCCCAGCTCATCGGCCACCAGACAAGCATGCTGCCCGCCCGCGCCGCCGAAGCAGACCAGGGTGAAATCGGCCGGGTCGAGGCCCTTCTGCACAGAAATCTGGCGGATCGCCTGGGCCATGTTGGCCACCGCGATCTGGATAAAGCCCGCGGCCAGCCGCTCGGGCGTGTAGCCGCCCACCTGCGCCGCCAGGGCGGTGAATTTGTCGCGCACGGTTTGGGCGTCGAGCGGCTGGTTGCCCTCGGGGCCAAAAATGGCGGGGAAATGCGCGGGCAGGATCTTGCCGAGCAGCACATTGGCGTCGGTAACCGTGAGCGGCCCGCCCTTGCGGTAGGCGGCGGGGCCAGGATGGGCGCCGGCGCTCTCGGGTCCGGCGCGCAGGCGCGCACCGTCGAAAGACAGGATGGAGCCGCCACCCGCCGCCACGGTGTTGATGGCGAGCATGGGCGCGCGCAGCCGCACTCCGGCGATCTCGGTTTCCAGGCTGCGCTGGAAGGCGCCGTCATAGAGCGCGACATCGGTGCTGGTGCCGCCCATGTCGAAGCCGATGACGGCGTTGAAGCCCGCCGCGGCGGCGGTGCGCACGGCGCCGACAATGCCGCCCGCCGGGCCGGAGAGGATGGCGTCCTTGCCGGTGAAGGCGTCGGCCCGCGCCAGCCCGCCATGCGATTGCATGAAATAGAGCCGCGCTCCGTTTAAGCCTTCGGCAACCTGGGCGATGTAGCGCAGCAGCACCGGGGAGAGATAAGCGTCGGCCACCGTGGTGTCGGCGCGCGGAACCAGGCGCAGCAGGGGGCTGGCGATGTGTGAGAGCGAGATTTGCGAGAACCCCGCCTGCGCCGCCAGCGCGCCGAGGCGCTGCTCCATGTCCGGGTATTTCCAGGCGTGGATGAGGGCGATGGCCACCGCCTCGATCCCCGCCGCGCGGGCGGCACGTAGCGCGGCCAGGGCGGACGCTTCGTCGAGCGGCTCGATCTCCTCGCCCCGCACCGAGACGCGGCCGGTGATTTCCGCGACACGCTCATACAGCATCGAGGGCAGGCGGATATCGAGGTCGAATAGTTTCGGCCGGGCCTGGTTGCCGATGCGCAGCAGATCGCCAAAGCCGCAGTTGATGAGCAGCAGCGTGCGCGCGCCCTTGCGCTCCAGCAGCGCGTTGGTGGCCACGGTGGTGCCCATCTTCACGCCGTCGATGACACCCGCGGGGATCGGCGCGCCGGGAGGCAGGCCGAGGAAATCGCGGATGCCCTGCACCGCGGCGTCGCGGTACCGGCCGGGGTTTTCTGAGAGCAGCTTCTTTGTTTCCAGCGTGCCCGCGGGGGTGCGCGCCACGATGTCGGTGAACGTGCCGCCGCGATCGATCCAGAACTGCCAGCCCATGCCCTTGCCCAACAATGCCGCCTTGGTTGATGTCCGATTGTTGGGCCGGGTTCAAGGGCGTGCTAGACTGCGCGCATGAGTTATTGGGGCAAGTTCATCGGCGGGCTGGCCGGGTTCGCCATGGGTGGGCCGGTAGGGGCGCTGTTTGGCGCGGCGCTGGGCCACGCGGCGGATGAGGGGAAGTTTCAGGCGTTTTCGTTTTTCGGCGACCGGGTGATGCCGTTCGACGATGCGCGGACAACCGCCATGCTCGGCGGGCGGGACCAGGTTTTCGCCGTGAGCGTGACCGTGCTCGCCGCCAAGCTGGCGAAATGCGACGGCCCGGTGAACCGCGCCGAGATCGCTGGGTTCAAGACCAGTTTCGCGATCCCGCCTGAAAACGCCGCCGAGGTGGGCAGGCTGTTCGACAGCGCGCGCGACAGCGCCGAGGGGTTTGAGCGCTACGCCCTGCAATTGGGGCAGGCGTTCTCCGACAGCCGGGGGATTTTGGAGCAGGTGCTGGCCGGGCTGTATCAGGTCGCCCGCGCCGATGACGCGGTGAACGGGGCGGAGGCGGCGTTTCTGGCGCGGGTGGGCCAAGCCTTCCGGCTGGATGAGGCGGCGATACGCCGGGCCGCGGGCGGGGCGGCGGCGGCGCAGCCCACCGAGGACGCCTATGCCGTGCTCGGCCTGCGCCGCAACGCCAGCGCCGAGGAGATCCGCGCCCGCTGGAAGCAGTTGGTGCGTGAGCATCACCCTGATGTGCTGGCCTCGCAGGGCGCCTCGGCCAGCCGGATCAAGCTGGCCTCGGAGAAGGTGGCGCGGATCAACGCCGCCTACGACGCCATCAAGCGCGAGCGGCGGCTGTAGCGATGTTTCCGCATTTTGAAGTGTTTCTGGCGGCGGCGCTGGTGCTGGCGGTGCTGCCGGGGCCGAGTATTTTCTATGTGAGCACGCGCAGCCTCGCGGCGGGGCGGCTGGAGGGGCTGGCCTCGGGCGCGGGCACCGGCATTGGCGGCATGGTGCATGTGGTGGCCGGGGCGGCCGGGGTGTCGGCGCTGGTGCTGGCCAGCGCCAAGCTGTTCGCGCTGCTCAAGCTGGCCGGGGCGGCGTATCTGGTGTGGATGGGCATCGGCATGATCCGCGGCGCCCGGCGCGACGGGCAGATATTGCAGGCGGTGGCGCCGCGCCCGGCTGATCCGCGCCGGGCGGTGGTGGATGGCATATTGGTGGAGGCGCTGAACCCGAAGACGGCGGCGTTCTTCCTCGCCTTCCTGCCGCAATTCGTCGATCTGACGCGCGGGCATGTGGCGCTGCAATTCGCGGCGCTGGGGCTGGTCTCGGTGGCGCTGAACACCAGCGCGGACCTCGCCGTGGCGCTGGCGGCGGGGGCGGTGCGCGGCTCGCTGGCCGGGCGCGCGGCGGCGATCACCCGTGTGCGCCAGGGGGCGGGCGGGCTGATGGTGGCGCTAGGGCTCGACCTGCTGCTGACCCGGAGGCTTTCCGCATGATCCTGCGTCCTTCCCCCAATTTCGACGAGCGCGGCGAGACGGTGAGCGTGCTGGTGCTGCACTATACCGGCATGCCGACGGCGCAATCGGCGATCGAGCTGCTATGCTCGCCCGCTTCCAAGGTCTCCAGCCATTACGTGGTGGATGAGGATGGCGCGGTATATGGCCTGGTGCCGGAGGAGAAGCGCGCCTGGCATGCGGGCATCTCGTATTGGCGCGGGCAGCGCCTGCTCAATGGCGCATCGGTCGGCATCGAGATCGTCAACCCCGGCCATGAATGGGGCTACAGGCCGTTTCCGGGGGCGCAGATGGCGGCGGTGCGCGAGCTGTGCCTGGGTATTCTCGCGCGCCACCCGATCCCGCCGCGCAATGTCGTCGCGCATTCCGACATCGCCCCCAACCGCAAGCAGGACCCCGGCGAGCTGTTTGACTGGCAGGGGCTGGCGCGGGCGGGGATCGGCGTGTGGACCGATGATTTCGCGCCGCCCGGTGATTGGCGGGCGGATTTGGCGGCGATTGGTTACGATCTGAGCTTGCCGGAAGATGACGTGATCCGCGCCTTTCAGCGGCATTTTCTGCCCGAGGCGCTGGGCCAGGGGATGACGGGCCAAACCGCCGCCCGCGCCGCCGCGCTGCGCGCCCTGGTTGACCGCGACTGAGCGGTGAGGGTAGAGCGGGCCTTCCAGACGGTTGGACGGCCGCCGGTGGGAAACCACGGGAGGAAAGTCCGGGCTCCACGGAAATACGGTGCCGGCTAACGGCCGGCGGGGGCGACCCCAGGGATAGTGCCACAGAAACATACCGCCCGCGGGCTTGCCCCGGGTAAGGGTGAAATGGTGCGGTAAGAGCGCACCGCCTCGCTGGTAACAGAGAGGGCAGGGTAAACCCCACCGGGAGCAAGACCGAATAGGGGCGGCCGGCGCCGTGGGCAACCATGGGCGCGGAACGGTTTCCGGTTCGCCGCCCGGGTTGGTTGCGCGAGGCGGGCGGTAACGTCCGTCCCAGATGAATGGCCGTCCAGCGCCTTCGGGCGTGGACAGAACCCGGCTTACAGACCGTCTGGATTTTTCTGCTTTGTTCTGGGCAGCGTGGTCGTGCCGGAGGCGGAATTGATCTGCCGCAGTGGCGCATCTCGGGTTGTGAACAAAGAGAGAACATGGATTGGGAAATCCGCTGATTCCGCCAGCGAGATTCGCGGTGATTCGCGGCTGGACTCCGGCAAATCTCTTTGACGGGGGCGGTTGCGGCATGCTAGTGGGGAAGGAACCCATGATTTCCCATAAAGTGGTGGAAGGCCCCACGTTGGACGCGAGATGAAGCGACTTTTTGGCGCGCATGAAAACAAGCTGGACGCGAAGGGGCGGGTTTCCGTCCCGGCGGCGTTCCGCAATGTCTGGAAGGCGACGCCGGAGATGACGCTGGTGCTGCGCCCCTCGCTGCTGGATGGCTGTGTGGAGGCCTGGCCGCTGCCCGATTACGCGAAGTTTCAGGCGAAGGTGGACGCGCTGGCCGAGACCGACCCCGAGCATTACGCCCTGGCTAGCGTGGTTTACAGCCAAGCGGCGGAGGTGGAGCTGGACGCGCAGGGGCGGATCATGATCCCGGCGCATCTGGCGGCCCGGGCGCAGCTGGTTGATGCGGTGTATTTCCTGGGCCGGGGCGATCATTTCCATATCTGGGCGCCGGAGGCGGGGCGCGCCTTCCTCGCGGCGTCCTGCGCGGCGGCGCCAAAGATCGCCTTCGGAGCGCCAGCGCCATGACAGAATTTTCACATATTCCGGTCTTACGCGGTGAGGCTGTGAGCATGTTGCGGCCGCGCGATGGCGGCGTTTACCTCGATGGCACCTTTGGCGGCGGCGGCTATGCGCGCGCGATTTTGGAGGTGGCGGATTGCCGGCTGATCGCCATCGACCGCGACCCGGCGGCGGTGGCGCGCGGGCGCGAGATGATGGCGGCGTATCCCGGCCGCTTCGAGATTTGCCACGGCAGAATCAGCGAGATTGCGGAGCTGCTGGCGGCGCGCGGGGTTTTGGCGCTCGATGGCGCGGTGTTCGATCTTGGTGTGTCCTCCTACCAGATTGACGATCCGGCGCGCGGTTTCTCGTTCCGCCATGACGGGCCTTTGGACATGCGCATGGGCGATGGCGAAAAAACCGCGGCGGCGCTGGTGAACTTTTGCCCCGAATCCGAACTGGCGGATATCTTCTACGAATTCGGAGAGGAGAAGGCCGCGCGGCGAGTGGCGAAGGCGATCGTCGAGCGGCGAAGAGTGCAGAAATTTACGACGACGGCCGATCTGGCCGGCGTGATACGGAGTGTCGTGAGACCGGATAAATCGGGGCTGGACCCGGCGACGAGAAGCTTTCAGGCGCTGCGCATCGCGGTCAACGATGAGCTTGGGGATGTGGCGGCGGCGCTGGAGCAGGCGGCCGAGCTGCTCAACCCCGGCGGACGGCTGGTGGTGGTCAGCTTCCATTCGCTGGAGGACCGGATCGTCAAACAATTCTTCGCGGCGCAGGCGGGGCGGCTGCCCGGCGCCTCGCGCCACGACCCGGCCGGGCTGATGGCCCAGGCCAAGCCGCGCTTCACGCTGGTGACGAAATCGCCCGTCACCCCCGGCGCGGCCGAACTCAACGCCAACCCCCGCGCCCGCAGCGCCAAGCTGCGCGTCATGGAAAGGCTCGCGGCATGATCGTACGTCCTCTCACCCTGATCAGCGGCATGATGTTCGCGTTTTCCGGCGCGTATCTGTTCATGGTCAAACACCATAGCGAGATGCTGGACGACCAGCTTTCGGCGGTGACGGAGGCGACGCGCCAGGACGAGCAGAGCATCCGCGTGCTGCAGGCGCAGTGGGCGCTGGAGGCGGACCCGTCGCGGCTGGCAGCGCTGGCGGCGCAATTCACCGGGTTGCAGCCGATGAAGCCGGGGCAGCTGACGACGCTGGCCAGCCTGGGCGGCGCGCTACCAGCGCCGGGCAGCCCGGTGCCGGGGGTTAATCCGGCTGATCCGGTGCCCGCCATGCCGCAGCTTGCCCAGGCGGCGCCCGCCGCGCCCTCCCCGGCGGCCACGCAACCGGCCGCGCCGGCGCCCGCACAGGTGGCGCAGGCGCAACCCGCAGCCGCCGCCCCGGCGGCCAAGCCCGCCGCGCCGGTGCAACTCGCCGCCGCCACGGCGCCCGCGCCCGCGCCTGCCGCGCCCAAGCCGGCGGTGAAGCGCGCCCCGGCGCCCGAGCGCCTGGCCAGCGCCGGGGCGGAGATACGGCACGTGGTGCGCCACAACGTGCGTGTGCCGCATGAGCAGACCGGCTCGGCTCTTTATGCCGCCGCCACCCCAGCCCCCATGCCCATGCCACGCACCGAGCCGATCGGGGCGCAGGTGATGTCGGTGCGCGCGGTGGCGAGTGCGGCGCCCGCCCCGGCGCCGATGCCGATCGATGACGGCGGCTCCGTGCTCGGCATGGCCCAAGGGGGCGGCAATTGACATTAACGCTCCGGCCGGGGGAGCCGCCGCCGGCGCGGCGTAAGGGCGCGCCGGAACGCGGCGGCGCCGTGCCGCTGATGGAGAATGTGCGCGTCACGGGCTCGGACCTCGATCAGCGCCGGGTGCTGGACAAGGCGCGCGGGCGCATGGTGATCGCGGCGCTGCTGTTTCTCGGCCTATATGGCGTGCTCGCGGCCAAACTCACTTGGTCCACGGTGGTGCATCCGCTGCTGCCCAGCGCCGCGCAGATCGCGGCGATGCAACCGCAGCTCGACATGACCCCGCCGCCGCCCTCGCGCGCCGACATCACCGACCGCAATGGCACCATCCTCGCCGTGTCGCTGCCAGGGGCGGAGCTGTATGCCGACCCGCAGCAAGTGCCCGACCCCGAGGCCGCGGCGCAGCTTCTGGCCAATGCGATGCCGGGTATCAACGTGGCCGACACGGCGCTGAAGCTGGGCGCCGGGGTGCCGGTGAGCAAGCGCAAGGAATTTGTCTATCTCAACCGCAAGCTTACCCCGCAAGAGGAGCTGGCGGTGAACTCGCTCGGCATTCCGGGTGTGTATTTCGAGAATAAAGAGGAGCGGCACTACCCCGATGGCGATCTGGCCTCGCATATTTTGGGCGGGGTGAGGGTGGACGGCACCGGGCTGGCCGGGGTCGAGCAATATTTCAACCAGCGCCTGACCTCCAACCCGCAGCCGCTGGTCTTGTCGATCGATGCGGGCATCCAGAGCATCGTGCATGACGAACTGGCCGCGGCGGTGAAGGAATTTCAGTCGCCGGGCGGCTGCGCCATCGTTATGAACGCGCATACCGGCGAGATCCTGGCGATGTCCAGCCTGCCGGATTACGACGTGAACGGTTATGGCAATGCCAGCCGTGACAGCCAGTTCAACCGCTGCGTGACCGGCACCTACGAGCCCGGCTCGGTATTCAAGCTGCAAACCGTGGCGATGGCGCTGGATGCCGGGGCTGTGCATTACTGGGATTATTTCGACACCACACACCCGCTGCGGATCGGGCATTTCTACATCACTGATTTCGAGCCGGCAAAAACCTGGATGGCGATACCGGAGATCCTGAATGTCTCCTCCAACATTGGCGCCTCACGTATCGCCGCCATATTGGGGCCGCAGATCGAGCAGGCTTGGTACGCCAAGCAGGGGCTCTTGCGCCCCTCCGACGTGCAGCTCCCCGGCCCGCCGATGCCGCAATTTCATCCGCTCAACCATTGGGGGCTGGCGACCACACTTACCGTTTCATTCGGCGCCGGCATTGCGATCAGCCCGCTGCAACTGGTGACGGCGACGCTGCCGATCGTGAATGGAGGCGTGCGCTATCCGGCGACGCTGCTGAAGATTGACCCGAACAACCCGCCGCAGGGCGTAAGGGTCATGCAGCAGAGCACCTCGGACCTGATGCGCAAGATGATGACCAATGTGGTGCTGTTCGGCACCGGCAAGAACGCGCAGGTGCCGGGCTATATCGTCGGCGGCAAGACCGGCACCGCCCAGGTGGTGGGGCCGAATGGCGGGTATCTGAAGCACACCAATAACGCCTCGTTCATGGCGGCCTTCCCCATGGAGGACCCGCAATACGTGGTCTATGTGCTGGTGCTGCAACCCAAGCCGGACGCCACAACCTACGGCTTCACCACTGGCGGCTATATCGCCGCGCCGGCGGTGTCGCGGATCATCGCGCGCATCGGGCCGATGCTGGGCATTCTACCCGACACGGGCGACCAACTGGCGCAGTTGCAGCAGCAGCTCACCGTGCCGCTCAACCCCACGGCGCCGCCGGGGGCGCGGGCGCTGGGGCCGGGCAACCCACTGCCGCCGGGGGCCAATGCCTTCGCCTATGAGCTGCTGGGCGAGAAGCCGCCGCAGCCGCCGGCGATGCCGCACGCGCAGGCCAATGACAATCTGGCGCCCGAGCCTTCGGCGTCGCGCAGCACGCATGTGCGCCATGACGGGATCATGGCGCCGGTCTCACCAATGATGGGCAGCCATATGACGGCGCGGGATGGCGGGAACGATGGGCAGGCCTGAGTTGCAGGGGGTGACCGGCATTACAGCCGATAGCCGGGCGGTGCGGCCCGGTTATGTGTTTGCCGCCCTGCCGGGGGCGAAGGCGGATGGCCGGCGCTTCATCGCCGAGGCGGTGGCGCGGGGCGCGATCGCGGTGCTGGCGCCCGAGGGCACGCAATGGCCGCCCGGCGTGCCGCCGCGCCGGCTGATCACCGCCGCCGCGCCGCGCGCGAGGCTGGCCGAGCTGGCGGTGGAGCTGGCGGGCAGAATGCCCGAGCGGTTGGTGGCGGTGACCGGCACCAACGGCAAGACCAGCACCGTGGATTTCCTGCGGCAGATTTTCGCGCTGGCTGGGCGCAAGGCGGCGTCGCTGGGCACGCTGGGGGTGATCGCGCCGGGCCGCCCGGTGAGCGAGAGCCTCACCACGCCCGACCCGGTGACACTGGCCAACACCTTGGCCGAGCTGGCGCGCGACGGCGTGACCGATGTGGCGATGGAGGCCTCCAGCCACGGGCTGGAGCAGAGCCGCCTGGATGGCCTGCGCTTCTGCGCCGCCGGATTCACCAATCTCACCCGCGACCATCTGGATTATCACGGCACCATGGCGGCCTATGCCGAGGCCAAGCTGCGCCTGTTCACCACGCTGCTCAAGCGCGGCGCGGCGGCGCGGGCGATGGCCGATCTTGAGCCCGGTGTGCTGGCGCGGCTGCGCGCCATCGCCGCCGAGAAGGGGCTGGAGTTTGAAACGGTGGCGGTGGAACAGGTGCGGCCGCGGCCGGACGGGCAGGAAGTGGTCTGCGCCGGGCGGCGCGTGGAGCTGCATTTGCCGGGCCGGTTCCAGGCCGATAACGCGATGCTGGCGGCGAGCTTGGCCGAGGCCGTGGGGGTGGCGGAGGCGTTTGAGCTCGTGCCGCAACTGCGCGGGGTGCGCGGAAGGCTGGAGCGCGCCTTGGTGCTGCCCAATGGCGCGGCGGCCTATGTCGATTACGCCCATACCCCGGACGCCATCGCCCGGGTGCTGAGCGCGCTGCGCCCGCATGCGGCGGGGCGGCTGCATATCGTGTTCGGCGCCGGGGGCGACCGCGATGCGGGCAAGCGCCCGCTGATGGGCGAGGCCGCCGCCGCGGGGGCGGATGTGATGTTTGTGACCGATGATAATCCGCGCTCCGAGGACCCGGCGACGATCCGCGCCGCGATTATGGCCGCATGCCCGGGGGCGCGTGAGATTGGCGATCGGCGCGCGGCCATCGCGGCGGCGCTGGAGGGGTTGCGCGCGGGCGATGTGCTGGTGGTGGCCGGGAAGGGGCATGAGCAGGGGCAGATCGTAAAGGGCGAGGTGATCCCGTTCGACGACGCCGCGGTGATCCGTGAGCTGGGCGGTGCGGCATGATCGCGCTGTGGGACGCGCAGGAACTGGCCGCGGCGCTGGGCGTGGCGCGCGGCTATGCGGTGAGCGGCATTAGCATCGATACGCGCACGCTACAGCCGGGCGATCTTTTCGTGGCGCTGCAAGGCGAGCGGGACGGGCATGATTTCGTGGCCGCGGCCTTCTCCAGGGGGGCGGCGGCGGCGCTGGTCTCGCGGCCGATGGAAGGCAACACCATTTTGGTGGAGGACACGCTGCGGGCGCTGGAGCGGCTGGGCGCGGCGGCGCGGGCGCGTTCGGCGGCGAAGATCGTGGCGGTAACCGGCAGCGTGGGCAAGACCACGACCAAGGAGATGCTGCGCCGGATGCTGGGCGGATTTGGTGCCGTGCATGCGGCCGAGGCCAGCTTCAACAACCATATCGGCGTGCCCCTGACCCTGGCGCGGATGCCGCGCGGCGCGAAATTCGGCGTGTTTGAGATTGGCATGAACCACCCGGGTGAGATCGCGCCGCTGGTGGCGCTGGTGCGCCCGCATGTCGCCATCGTCACCTGCGTGGACAAGGCGCATCTCGGGCTGATGGGCTCGGAGGAGGCGATCGCGCGGGAGAAGGCCTCGATCTATAGCGGGCTGGAGCCGGGCGGGGCAGCGGTGCTGCCGGGCGACACGCCGTTCCTCGATTTGTTGCGCGCGGCTGTGCCGGCGGGGTGCCGCCAGCTGGTGTGCGGCGCCGAGGCGCGGTTGCTCGACGTGAAGAGCGGGCCGGAAAGCTCTGAAATTGAAGCCGATATTTGTAGCACCGTGGTGCGCCTAAGGCTCGCCGCGCCGGGGCTGCACATGGCCCGAAATGCCCTCGCCGCGCTGGCGGCCGGGGTGGCGCTGGGGCTGGAGGCGGCGGCGGCGTTGGACGGGTTCACCCCCTTCGCCGGGCGCGGCACGCGGCGCGAACTGCGCCTAACCAGCGGCGGCACCGCGCTGCTGCTGGATGAGAGCTACAACGCCTCCGGCGCCTCGATGCGCGCGGCCTTTGCGGTATTGGCCTTGCAGCCGGGGCGGCATGTGGCGGTGCTGGGCGATATGCTGGAACTCGGCAAGCATGCGCGGGAGGAGCATCTGGCGCTGCTGCCGGAATTGACTCGCGGGGCGGATCTTGTTTTTGCCTGCGGCACGCACAGCAGAGCCTTGTTCGACTCGCTTCCCCCGGCCAAACAGGGCGCGCATGCGCCTGACGCGGCCAGCCTGGCACCGCTGGTGAAAGCCGCGCTCCGGGCGGGGGACACCGTATTGGTTAAGGGAAGTTATGGCAGCCGCATGCGTGACGTCATCTCGCATCTGGAAAGCCCCGGCTGATGCTATACGCTTTACTCTTCCCGCTCGCGGGGCATGTGCATGTGTTTAACCTGTTCCGCTACATCACGTTCCGGGCGGGCGGGGCGTGCCTGACGGCGCTGGTCATCAGCTTCTGGCTCGGCCCCAAGGTCATCCGCCAGCTCAAGGCGATGCAGCGGCACGGCCAGCCGATCCGCACCGATGGGCCGGAGCGGCATCTCGTCGAGAAAAAAGGCACGCCGACCATGGGCGGCGTGCTGATCCTGCTGGCGATGGGGCTGTCCACCCTGCTCTGGGCGGATTTACGCAACGGCTATGTGTGGGCGACGCTGGCGGTCACGTTCGGCTATGGCGCGATCGGCTTCGCTGATGATTTCCTCAAGCTGACCAAGCGTAACACCAAGGGCGTGTCCGGCCGGGTGCGGCTGCTGGGCGAGAGCGTGATTGGGTTGGCCGTGGCGGCCTGGATGATTCACCTGATGCCGCCCGCCATCGCCACCGGGCTGGCTGTTCCGGTGTTCAAGAACCTGCTGATTCCGTTTGGATTGCTGTTCCCGTTCGTGGCGTTGTTCGTGATGATGGGCGCGGCCAACGCGGTGAACTTCACCGACGGGCTGGACGGGCTGGCGACGGTGCCGACGATGATCGCCGCCGCGGTGTTCGGGCTGATCGCCTATCTCGCGGGCAACCATATTTTCGCCGGGTATCTGGAGATCAACTTCATCCCCGGCGTGGGCGAGCTGACCGTGTTCCTCTCGGCGCTGATCGGCGCGGGGATGGGGTTTTTGTGGTTCAACGCGCCACCGGCGGCGGTGTTCATGGGCGATACCGGCTCGCTCTCGCTGGGCGGGGCGCTGGGCGCCGTGGCGGTGGCGACCAAGAACGAGATCGTGCTCGCCATCGTCGGCGGGCTGTTCGTGGTGGAGACCATCTCGGTCATCGTGCAGGTGTTCTGGTTCAAGCGGACCGGGCGGCGCGTGTTCCTGATGGCGCCGCTGCATCATCATTTCGAAAAGAAAGGCTGGGCGGAGCCGACCATCGTGATCCGCTTCTGGATCATCTCGATGATCCTGGGGCTGGTTGGGCTCGCGACCCTGAAAATCCGATGAGCGTGTTTTCCGGGCAGCGTTACGCGGTGCTGGGGCTGGGGCGGGCCGGGCTGCCGGCGGCGCAGCGCCTGCGCGAGCTCGGTGCCGAGGTGTTCGTGTGGGATGATAACGCCGCCTCGCGGGAAGCCGCTGCGGGGTTTGCGGTGTGCCCGCCCTCCGGCGTGCCGGGGCGGCTGGACGGGCTGGTGCTTTCGCCCGGCATTCCGCACCGGCTGCCCAAGCCGCACCCGGAGGCGGCCTGGGCGCTGGCGCATGGCGTGCCGGTGCTCACCGATGCCGAGCTGCTCTACCGCGCGGTGCGGGGCAGCGGCTCCAAGGCGCGGTTCGCGGGCATCACCGGCACCAATGGCAAATCCACCACCACGGCGCTGCTGGCGCATATCCTCAATGTCGCCGGGGTGCCGAACGCGGCCGGGGCGAATCTGGGCCCGGCGGCGCTATCGCTGCCGATTTTGCCCGATGCGGGCGTGTATGTGCTGGAGATGTCCAGCTACATGTTGGAACGAATCGTGACACTCCGGTTTGATGCCGCGGTGATGTTGAACCTCTCCCCCGACCATCTGGACCGCCACGGCGACATGGAAGGCTACGCGGCCGCCAAGCGGACGATTTTCGCGCGTCAGGATGCGCGCTGCACGGCGGTGATCGGGGTGGATGACGAGCCCTCGCGCGTCATGGCGGCGTGGCTGGATACGCAGCCCGCGACGGTGGTGCGCATCTCGGGCCGGGGCCAGGAAACGGGTGCGAAGGCGCTCGCGGGCGAGCATAACGCGCAAAACGCGTTGGCCGCCGCCGCGCTGGCACGGGCGCTGGGCGTGGGCGAGGCGGCGATCGCCGAGGGCATCGCCAGCTTCCCGGGCCTCGCGCACCGGGCGCAGGAGGTGGCGGCGGGCCACGGCGTGCGCTTCATCAACGACAGCAAGGCGACCAACGCCGACGCCGCCAGCCGGGCCATGGCCTGCCATGAGCGCTTCGTGTGGATCGCGGGCGGCGTGGCCAAGGCGGGCGGGATCGAGGATCTGGAGCCGCTGTATTCACGCATCGAGGCAGCCTATCTGATCGGCCAGGATGGCGAGGCTTTCGCCGCGCGGCTGCGCCAGGCGGGGGTGGCGGCGGAGTATGTCGGCACGCTGGAGGCGGCGGTGCCACGGGCTTTTGCCGCGGCCAGGCAAGGGGCGGGGGTTGTGCTGTTTTCGCCCGCGGCGGCGAGCTTCGACCAGTTCCCCAATTTCGAGGTGCGCGGCGATGTGTTCGCCAGGCTGGCGCGGGAGGAAGTGGCATGATGGGCCCGATCTCGCGCGCCGATACCTCGCTGCTGGGCCGCTGGTGGTGGAGCGTGGACCGGCTGACTCTGCTTGGCCTCGCGATCCTTCTCGGCATCGGCTACGTGCTGGCGCTGGCGGCGATGCCCAACGCCTCGGCCCATCTCAGCGACCCGCACACGATCGCGATGATCAAGCAGATCTTCTTTCTGATGGTGAGCGGCCTGACGATGCTGGGGATGTCGATGCTCGGGCTGCGCCAGGTGAAGCTGGCGGCGCTGGGCATGGGCATCGTGTTCTTTCTGCTCACTGGCTTCACCCTGGTGCATGGCACCGAGGTGGATGGCGCCAACCGTTGGCTGGATCTGCCCGGATTCACCGTGCAGCCTAGCGAATTTCTGCGCCCGGCCTTCATCATCATCACCGGCTGGCTGATCGCGGAATCGCGGCGCACGCCGGGGTTTCCGGGCAAGCGGGCGGCGGCGGGGGTGTATCTGCTCACCGCGCTGGTGCTGAAGATGCAGCCTGATATCGGCATGACCTTCCTTTTCACCATGGTCGTGCTGGCACAGTTTTATCTCGATGGCATGGATATGAAATGGCTGGGCATTGCCGCCGTGCTGGTGGTGCTGGCGCTGGTCTATGCGTTCTTCTTCATCACCCACGTGCATACGCGCGTGATGATGTTCATCGACCCGCCCAAGGGCAGCCAGGCGCAGACGGCGCTGATGGCCTTTGGCAATGGCGGCATGTGGGGGCTGGGGCCGGGCGAGGGGCAGGTGAAGCACTTCCTGCCAGATGCCCGCGCCGATTTCGTATTCGCCGTGGCGGGGGAGGAGTTCGGGCTGTTTTTCTGCGCCTTCATCATCCTGGTGTTCGCCGCCATCGTGGTGCGCGCGCTATTCCGGCTGCTGGCGGAGAGCAATTTGTTCGTGGTGCTGGCCGGGGGCGGGCTGATCGTGGGGTTTGGGTTGCAGGCCTTCGTCAACATGGCGTCGTCGCTATCGCTGATCCCGACCAAGGGCATGACGCTGCCGTTTCTCTCTTATGGCGGCAGTTCGGCGATGGCGGTGGCGATTCAGATGGGGTTTTTGCTGGCGCTCACGCGAAAGCGCCATGCCGGAGAGGGCGGATGAGGGCCGGGGCGCCAAAACCAGTGGTGATCGCCGCTGGCGGCACGGGCGGGCATTTCTTCCCCGCCGAGGCGCTGGCGGCGGAGCTGCTGGCGCGCGGCGAACGTGTGGTGCTGCTCACCGATGCACGCTCGGGCGGGCTGGCC
>NZ_JAJDJU010000014.1 GCF_020567705.1 Acidocella sp. KAb 2-4
CCTGGTTCAAATCCAGGTCCCGCAACCAGAAAATCAAACAAGATCAATAGCTTAAAGCCACCGCAAGGTGGCTTTTGGCGTTCTGACGCCCTAGGGCAGTGTTAGGGTAATTTAACTCGAAATCCAAAACCTGATGGGCTATGGTCGTTGCCTGACTAGATCCTCAACCGCAGCGCAATATGTGCGCAAGGGGGCGTCATGCCGACCATCGAGTTGCTGGGCGGAAAGGTCCAGATTTATCAGCGCGGCAATAGCCGCTTTTGGCAGGCGCGGGCGTCTGTCGGCAACAAGCAGCGGCAGTTCAGCACCAAGCAGGAAATTCAGGATCTGGCGGCCAAGGCCGCCGAGGCGTGGTATTTTAGCCTGCAAGGCAAGAGCCAGGCCGGCGTGCTGAATGACCGCCCGACCTTCAAAAAAGCGGCCGATCAGTTCCTCAAGGAATACGGCGTTATCACAGAAGGTGAGCGTTCCGAGAAATGGACCGAAAGCCACGCGATCAGGTTGCGAGTTCATCTGCTGCCGTTCTTTGGCAATTTGCCGCTCGACAAGGTGACGCCCGGCAAGGTACAAGAATACCGGGTTCACCGGATGACGACCTACGGCGCACCAAACGCGCATTCCAAAAGTCAGCATAAGCCGAAGTCCAAGCCGCCGGCACGCAGCACCTTGCATGATGAGGTGGTGACTTTGCGGATGGTGCTCAAAACTGCCATCCGGCATGGCTGGCTGGAGCATTTGCCGGACCTCACACCGCCCTATCGGACGCAGGGCAAGATTGTGCACCGGCCTTGGTTCAGCCCTGAGGAATATAAGCAACTCTACGAGGCGGCGCGCGCGAATGCGAAGGCGCCGGAGCGGGCTCACTACAGATGGAATGCCGAGCAGGTTTATGACTTTGTACTGTTCATGGCGAACACCGGCCTGCGGCCGGACGAAGCTTTCAACCTCCAGCACCGAGACGTGACGATTGCCCAGGAAGAAAGCAATAAGGCGGAAATTCTGGAGATCGAGGTTCGCGGCAAGCGTGGTGTTGGTCATTGTAAAAGTATGCCGGGGGCAGTGCGCGTCTATCAGCGGCTACTCGCCCGCGCAAAGCCAGCGCATGGCGAGTCTAGACGCGAGCGGCAACTGCGTCGCAAGAGCGGCGGTGAACCGCCGGCGATGCCGGAGCTCGAATATCCGAAGCCAACCGACCCCGTGTTCCCAGGCAATCACATCAAGCTGTTTAACAATCTGCTTGAGCGGGCAGGGCTGAAGATTGATCGCGATGGCAAAGCCAGGACTGCCTATAGTTTGCGCCATACCTATATCTGCATGCGTTTGATGGAAGGTGCGGATATCTATCAGGTCGCGAAGAATTGCCGCACCTCGGTCGAGATGATCGAGAAGCATTACGCCGTCCATCTAAAGAACACGCTTGATGCGGCAGCGATCAACGTGGTGCGAAAGAAGGCTGCGCATAGGAAGCTGAAAGCAAAAGCTGCCAGCATGGATGCCGATTAAACGTAAAATGGTTGTAGTGAAAACACAGCGCACAACGCCGCTAATCTGAAGCCGGTTCACCCGCCAAGAAGCGATCCGCTTGGCGGATCGCCCAAAAGCGCACCCCTTGCGGGTGCGCAATCAGGGGCTTGGCCCCGCTTAACTTATATTCATTGCGCATCGGCAATGCCCTCAAGCAGCCGCGCCGTGCTCCTCGCGGGCAGCGATCCAAACCTCGCGGGCGGCATCGGCGTTCATGGCAGCGATGCCGAGGCCGACTAGCAGGTCGGGCCAAGCGGCGCGCCATAAATACGCTGTCACAGCCCCCGCGAGGATAATGGCAATATTGGCCAGTACGTCGTTGCGCGCTGAGAGATAGGCAGCTTTGGCGAGGCTACCGCCGTGCGCGCGGTGGCGTGCCAGCATGAGCGCGCAGGCGGCGTTGACAAGAAGCGCGCCGACGGCCGTCACCGAGAGTACCACCGGTGACGGCGGCACGGGGTGCAGGAATTTCTGCCAGGCCATCCAGAGCGTAGCGAGGCCCGGCAGAAGCAGGATGCCAGCGAGCACCATCCCCAAACGCGCCCGCTGGCGCAGACTCCAACCCAGCGCCAGCACGATGAGCAGGTTGACCGATGCGTCCTCCAGGAAATCAATACTGTCGGCGAAAAGCGAGACCGAGCCGATGGCTAATGCCACAGTGAACTCGATGCCAAAGTAGGCGAGGTTAAGCGCGCCTGCCCAGAACACGGTACGGCGGAATCTGGATTTTGTGATGGCCTCGCTCAAGGGTGATGCTCCTGTCGGTTGCGGGCGGGTATCTCGAAAACATTCGCCCCTGGAAGTCTGGAAATTACCATTACTCAGGCCTTAGGGGCAGCCCAGAGCTGTTGCCATCACAAAAATCGCTGTTTGCCATATTGTGGAAACAGAGCGTCTTGGGCCGCTCCGCACTTTCGTCGCGAGAGTCAAGCTTTTTAAGGTTGTCCGAGTAAAACCACGCCATTCCAGTTTGGCCCTGGGGGGATTCGGGCTTCCGGCTGTGTTCCTGGCAGTGCGGATTCGAGAACTTGCATAGGCTCGTCGACACCGTCTTGCTCATCGACCAAAGTGCCGAGTGGTTTCAGGTGTTCGATCTTTTCAGCGACCACGGTTCCGATCCAGAGCGGTTGCGTATTCCCAGCATCGGTAAGTGCCGTCCCAGACGGCCAGACCCGTAAAATCAACCGCTGACCGTGCGGCACATCCTGGCCGGCTTTAATCATCAGCAGAGCTTCCGCGCGGCCATTCTCGAGATGTGGCAACACGGGAAGCGCGTTTGCTTTCGCATCTGATAACAGCCATTCTGCGGACGACGACAAATTCCACGCTACCGGCACTTGCCAGCCATGGGCCAGCAATGCAGCTTTCAGCAGCGGCAACGGCCCTGCCCATTGCAGGATAAATGGTTCCTCGTAGTCACCTGTCAGATCGACACGCCATACCGGCATGCTGGCCCATCCGCCGTTGCGCCAATCCGTGAGGGACATCTCCCGCACCGGCAAATTGAGCGCGTAGCGCCGCATATCCGCGGCGTGTTTGGTTCCGATATGCAGCCCGGCGGCCAAAAGCAATGTGGCCAGCGCTGCCGCCCCGAGGCCGGGGGCGCGAACCTCCCTGCGCACATGCTGCAAATAAACGATTCCCAGCAATGCCACCCAGGCCACACCGAAAGCCAATCCCGCCGTCACGTCCGACAGCCAGTGCGCACCGAGATAAAGCCGCGAGAAGGCAATGGCGCCAACCAGTAAGGCCGCCGCCAGCGTGACCAGCACGCGGGCGCGCGCTCCCACCTCCCTGCAAATCAAAATCACCAGAAATCCGTACAGGGCTGTGCTGGCCGTAACGTGGCCGCTGGGGAAGGAATAGGCGTCCCACCCCGTAAAGCCGGCTGTGGGTCTGGCATACTGCAAGGTGATCTTCATCAGAAACGCAAACAGGCTTGCCCCGGCCACCGCGGCAATCCCATAAAACGCCGCACGCCACGCACGCCGCCAGGTGAGCCAGGCCAGTGTCACCAGAAATACAGGGATGACGACAGCCGCATCACCCAGCTCAGTCATGGCGACCATCACTTGGTCGATCACTGGCGTGCGCAGGGATTGCAGAAAATGGAAGATCGCCGCATCCGCGCGCACCAGCGGGTCTCCGGCGACAACATCCTGCAGCACACCGAAGAACAGCCAAAGTCCGCCGATGAGAGTGGCGCCCAGCGCCAGCACGCCTAGCGTTTCTGGCCGCTCCGGGTCGAGTGCCGAGAGGACCAGCCGCCGCGCCCGGCCATCTCCCGCCGCAGCCCATCGCCGTACCGGCCCGCGCAGGCGCGCCATGAGTACAACAGACCACCGGATAACCCGCGGTATAAGCCAAACAACCAGCGCCAGCGCGGTAGAGAGAATCAATGCCAGCACCATCAGTCGCCCGGCAATGGCGTGTAAAATGGTTAGAGAGGCGCCAAGCGCCATGCCAAACCAAATATGTGCCAACGCGTATAAAGCGGCGGCAACAATGTCGACGATATAGAACCTGATGGCGGACATACCAGCCATTCCCGCCACCATGGGAATCGCGGCCCGCACGCCAGGCAAAAAGCGGGAAATCAGCACCGCCTTGCTGCCATCGCGGGCGAAGAATGCTTCCCCCGCCCTCAGCAGGCCAGGCCGCGCGCGGAACGGCCACAATCCCATGGCGCGTTGCTTGTAGTGGCGGCCGAACTGATAGGAGAGGCCTTCACCTGTAAGAGCGCCGAAGGCTGTGAACCCGATCAGCGGCCACATCGCCAGGGCGCCGCCTGGCACCAGCGCGCCAAGCCCCACGATGACCGCCGTACCTGGCACCAAAGCGCCGAAAACCGGAAACGTCTCCGCGCCAGCGATCAGGAAGGCCACGCCATAAGCCAGCAGCCGATGTGCGGCCGCAAAGTCGATGATGGCGGTAATAAAAGCGTGCAGCAGGCCCATGGGCGCGACGATTCCCTTAATAATATTCTAGCGAGTTGCTCAGTCGTGAACGGGCAAGCCGAGCCCAAGCATTACGGCCAAGGAGAGTTTCGCCGTTTGCAGTTGCGTGCGCAGCTGTATTCCCTCGCGCTGCCGTTGTCCCGCAGCAATGATGAGATCGGTCTCTGCCCGGGCATCCAGCCCGCCTGCAACAAAAGCGCGGCGCGCATTGGCAGCGATGCCGACGGCCTGCGCGGCAGCTTGATCCGCCTGCATGTTTTGGCGTTGCAGCAGCGCGATGCTCTGTCCCAGCGCCTCGGCGCCGTTCCTTGTATCGGCCAGACTGGCGTCATATTGTGCGTGCAGGGCGGCGCGCGTGGCCTCGTCAGTTTTGATCGCTGGACGGTTGCGGTTGAACAGGGGCAAGGACAGCGTCACCTGAGGCCCGGCGCTGGTGACGCCTGATGTATCGCGCCCGCCTTGCCCGCCGAGGCTGATGGGCAAGAACTGGCTGCGGATCGCCGCGCGGAGTTTTTCGTCAGCCTCGGTATAGCCGTAGCGCAGGGCCAACAGATCCGGCCGGCGCTGCGGCAAGGTTGCCAGAGCTTGTTGCAACTGCGCTGACGAAATCGCCGCCACAGCAGGCGGCGCCAGTGTGATCGGGGTGCCTGGCGGCACTGCCAGCAGCGCGTCGAGCTGGGCTTCATCGCGCGCCTGGGCTTGTTCCTCGCTGTCCTGTGCTGCTCGGAGTATGGCCAGTGCGGTTTCCGCGACGGACTCATCCTGCTGGGTGAGATTGCCCGCCGCGGTCTGTGCCTGCACATTCTGGCCCAGCACCGTGAGCGCCTGCTCATCGTTGAGCAGGCTCGTCCGTTCGGCGGCCTCGCCGGTCAACGCCACGCCAAGTTGTTCCGCCCGCGCGGCCACCTGCCATTCCTGCCAGAGGATGTCTGCGTTCACCTGCAACAAGTGCGCCTTCGCGGCGTTTATGGTGGCTGAGCGGGTGATAAGTGGCGAGACATCCTCCACCAGGCTGCCCGCAAGGGAAGACATCGAGGCCGGGCCGCCGAGCAGCGCCTCGAACCCGATGGAAAGCGAGGGATCGGGCGGCGTTCCGGCCGCCAGCAGTTCCGCCTGAGCAATGCCGGCCTGCGCCCGCGCGGCCGTCAGGTCCGGGTCCCGCTGCACGGCCAGGGCGGCAAGTTGCGCCAGCGTCAAGGGTTGGGTGGCTGGCAACGACGACGCAATCGGCGCCGTGTCGTGCAAGGGGGCGGGATGATAGGCGGCACAACCGGAAAGCCCGGCCAAGGCCAGCCAGATCATGCGCTTCATGGCTGGCCCTCCGGCTTCCGCTCGCCGCGCCCCGTCAGATAAAGCGCCGGCAGCAGGTTGGTGCAAAGCAGCGCGCTCCAGAGAATGCCACCGCCGATCACCACGGCCAGCCCCTGCTCCGGCGCGGCACCTGTGCCGAAGCCTAAGGCGGTTGGTAGCATGCCGAGAATCGCCACGGCGGTCGTAAGGAAGATGGGGCGGAAGCGCACGTTCAGCGCCTCGTCGATAGCCGCCTCGGGGCTCATGCCTTCGGCCTCATTGCGCCGGGCGCGGTCCAGTAGCACCACGCCATGATTCAGGCTTACCCCCGCCAAAGCCAGAAAGCCGATCAACCCGATACCGTTCAGCCCCAGCCCGCTTGCCGCCAAAGCCAGGCCACCACCGGTCATGGCCAACGGGATTTGTGCCATCAGCAGCAACGGCACGCGACGGCCAGAGAAGCGCAGGAATAGAACCCAGGCAAGGGACGCGATGGCGGCGACGGCGGCAATCCCCAGCCCCAAAGCGGCGTGTTCCAGCATCGGGTACAGACCGCCGAACACGATCCGCTCGCCCGGCGGCAGATGTAGGCTGGCCAGGGCGCGCTTAGCCTCGGCAATGGCGAGGTTGGGCGCGGTGGTTGGCGTGGCCAGAATCTCCAGAGCGCGGGCGCCATCGATATGCATGAACTGATTTGGGCTGGTGGTGAGAGAGACATCTGCCAGCGTCCCTAAAGGCGTGGCGCTGCCCGGCCCCACCGGCAAGGCCCGCAATTCCGCCAGCGAGAGCAGATGCGGGTTCGGCAGGCGCAAATAAAGCGGTAGCGGCGCGGCGCCATCCGGCAGCTCTGCTACAACCTGCCCGGCTAGCAGGGCAGAGACTTGCCCGCTCAACTCTGCCGGCGTCATCCCCGCCGCCGCCAGCGCGGCTGTTCGCGGGGTGATGCGGATCTGCGTCTCGGGATAGCCCTCGTCGTTAAACAGGTCGCTCAGGCCCGGCACGTGGCTCAGGCGCTGCGCGATTGCCCCGGCACTGGCGGACATCTGGCTGAGATCATTTCCGTACAGGTCGAGCGCGAAGGGCTGGGGCAGGCCGTTCAGGCTCTCGCCCAGCCGTTCGATTGTCGGGGTGTCGATGCCTGTTTGCAGGGAGGGGAATTGCGTCTCGGCTTGCACCCGGCTGGCGATGGCGTCGAGACTGGCACCGCCTTCTCCGGGCTTGAGACGGATGGTGATCTCCCCCGCGTAGGCGGGTTCGGTATAGGTAGAATCGGAGGCCGAGCCGATGCGCGCCAGCACATGCTCAACCGCCGGGTCCTGCGCCAGCCGGGCTGAGAGGCGGCGCATCAGCGCATCCGTATCCGCCAGGGAGGTGCCGGGGGTGAGCGTGAAGGATTCCAGAAGCACGCCCTCATTCGGCAAGGGCAGCACGTTTACCGAGACGAGGCTCATCGCCCCCAGGCTGAGTAGCAGCAGAACCACGCAGCCCAGCACGGCGCGTTTGGGATAGGCTAGAGCGAGACGGAACAGGCGGCGGTTCCAGCCCATTAGCCGGATAACCAGCGCATTGGCCGTACGCGGCGGCCGCACGGTATGGCGGGGCAGTAGCCCGAGGCCCAGCGGGATCAAGGTGAGCGACACCAGCAGCGAGGCACCGAGTGAGAAGATCATGCCCAGTGCGAAGGGTACGCAGAACAGCCCCGCCAGCCCGCCGGTGAAGAGCAGCGGTACGAAGACGAGCATCGTGGTGAGCGTGCCGATGATGTCTGGCGCCATGATTTCGCTAACCCCCCGCCAGATGCCGGGCCATTTATCGTCGCCGGCTTCCCAGCGGTGGAAGATACTCTCCAGCACGATGATGGCGTCATCCGCCACCAGCCCCAGTGCCACGATGATGGCGCCGAAGGTGAGCAGGTTGAGGCTCTGCCCGGTGGCATACAGCCCGGCTATGCCAAGCAGTAGCGAAGCAGGGATGGAGAGCGCCAGCAGCCAGGCGCCGCTGCTCACCCCCAGCACCGCCAGCAGCCCGGCAATGGCCAGCACCCCGCCGATGACCAGATTACGGCGCAGATCGGCGCTGACGGCACCCACCAGATGGCCTTGGCTGTAGATACGCAGTACCGAGACGCCGGATGGCAATGGCACGGCTTTTACGGCGTCCGCCAGTGCCTGGGTGACGGGCAGGGTAGACGCGCCCTGTTGCTTGAAGATGGTGAGCGCGATGGCGGGTTCGCCATCCAGCAATTCGCGCTGACCCACCGGCACAGTGCTGTGCAGGATGCGCGCCAGTGCCCCCAGCGCGATCGGCCCGTGTGGGCCCATTACCGGCATTTGCGCCAGGGCGGCGACGCTGGGGGCGTTGGCGAAGGTGACAAGCAGATCGTCATGGCCGAGGCTGAGAGAGCCGCCCGGTACCAGCATGGCTTGCCCTACGAGCGCCTGGGTCAGCGCCTGTATTGTTACCCCGGCCTGTTCCATGGCGGTGAGGTCGGGCTGTACCCAGAGCGCCTCGCTGCCCAGCCCTGCCGTGTCGACGAGCTGCACCCCGGGCACGGCGCGCAAAGCGGGCACCAGCCTTGTTGCGACGGCACGCGCCACCTCGGCCTGCGATGTGCCGGGGGCGTAGCGTACGGCATAATCCGCCACCTCGTTGATGGCATTCCCCATGATCTGCGTGAAAGGCTGCGCGCCAGGCGGCAGGCTGGTACGGGCGCGCTCGATGGCGCCGTTCACGGTCTGCAGATCAAATTCTGCGTTGGTGCCGGTGGCGAAGCGCAGATCGGTCTCGACCAGCCCATCGCTGATCGTGCTGCGAATATTGGAGACGCCGGGCAGGCCGAGCAACACGCCCTCGAGCGGCGTGGCGGCCATTGCCTCCATATCCGTGGCCGTGGTGCCGGGCAGATGAAGTGTTACACTCACCTCGGGATAATTGAAGGCGGGCAGCACCTCTTCGGGAATGTTGAACAGTGCGAACAGCCCGTAACCGAGCAGAGCGGCATAGATCATCAGCCACAAGGCTGGGCGGCTGAGCAGGCGGAGAAAAGAAGCTGGCATGGCTTAATTGGGCGGCTGGTAGAGGGCGGCGATGCCGCGATGGTAGAGCAGGGCGGCATCCTGCACGATGACCTGGTCCCCGGCGGCAAGGCCCGAGAGGATGGGGGTATGCGCGCCCTGCACCTCGCCAGGCACCACTTGCACGGCGCGGTCACCCTTGGAGTCATGCTGCATCACCCACCAGCGCCCGTCATCCAGCACCAGCGCTTCACTTGGCACCAGCAACACCTGGCGAGGCGGCAGGGCGAGGCTGAGCGTGCCCGCCTCGTTCTGTTGCAGCGCCAAGCCTGAAAATGCCAGGACAAGCCCGCCATCCGCCTGCTTGTTGAGTACACCGCGCAGTGTCACGCTTTCGGGGGGCTGGCCATCTGCGGGAATAAACCGCGCCGCTGTGCCCGGGACGAGTGTAGTTGCCTGCGCACCATACAAAACCGCCCTCACCCAGGCGCCGGAATCGGGCTGCACGACCGCCACCGCCTGACCTGGCAGCAACGCCGCCCCAGGCCCGGCGGCCAGGCTTTGTATCTGCCCGGCCACGGGGCTTTGCAGCAATGTGGCGGCTTGCAACGCCGTCAGTTTGGCTTTTGCGGCCTGCGCATTGGCACTGGCCTGCGCCACCGCCGCTTGGGTGGAAAAATGGTTCGCGAGTTTGCTCAGTTCCGCAGCCAGTGTAGCATTCGCGGCTTTGCTGGCCCCTTGCGCCTCCACCAAAGCTGCTGCGATCTCCGGCCCGCCGAGATGTCCAATGAGCTGGCCCGGCTTCACGGACTCGCCTTGTGCTACAGAGAGGCTGGTGAGTATCCCGGGCTGCAAGACATTGATGGTGACATCGGTGCCGGGCTGCACAGCGGCGAAGCCAGAGAGAACCGGCGCCTGTTGCGTGGCATGGACCGTAACCCAGCCGGGCGGCGCCTCGCCGGTGAGGGCAAAAGCGGCCAGCATCAGCCAGATTGGGCGTTGTGCGTTCCTTAATAAGCTAGTCATCCGGCTCCATTAGGCGAGGCAGCCCACCAGAACGGCGCTAATTCGATGACAATTTTATCATTTTCACGCCTCCAGAGGCGGAAAGCGTAGCCGCACGACCGTACCTTTGCCGACCTCGCTCTCGATAGTCACCTGTCCGCCATGCAGATCTAGAATCGAATGTACGATGGAAAGTCCCAGTCCCGAGCCTTGCGCGGCTTTATGGCCGCGCGCCGGGTCAGTCTGGTAGAAGCGATCGAACAGCCGGGGCAGATGTTCGGGCGCGATACCCGGCCCCTGGTCGGCGATGGCAATTTCCACGCCGCTGGCGGGCGAGCCGGAAATGCTCAGCGTGATCTGCGAGCCAAGCGGCGCATGGCGCACCGCATTGGCCAGCACATTCCCCACCGCCTGCCGGAAAAGCAGCGTGTCGGCATAAAGCGCAGCCGCACCCTCGGTGCGGATAAGTAAATTTCTAGCGTTCGCCTGGGCGTCATATTGGGCGATCACCCAGGCGCAAAGTTCAATTGCTTCGAAACGTTCATAACGAAGCGCGTGACTGGGGTTCTCCACGCGCGCCAGGAAAAGCAGGTTCTCGATTAACCCAGTCAGGCGCTGACAATCTTCCAGGGCTGAGGCAATCGTATCGCGATACTCCTCGCCGCTGCGTGGGCGGGTCAGGCAGACTTCCAGGCTGCCATTGAGGTTCGAGAGTGGCGTGCGCAGCTCATGGGCGATGTCGGCTGAGAAGCGTGAGAGGCGGCCGAAGTTGGAGTCCAGATTGTACAGCATCTGGTTGAAGACCTGCACAAGCCCGGCCAGCTCGCGTGGCCAGGGCGGGTCCAGCGGGATGCGCCGGGAAAGTTGCGCGGACGTGATGCTCTGCGCCACCTTGGCGATGCGCGTCACTGGCGCCAGCGCGTGTGCGGCGGCCAGCCGCCCGGCCCCCAGCAAAAGCGGCACCATCAGCACGAAGAACACGGCCAGGGCGCGGTGAAAATCCGTCAGCAGCGCCTTGTCCCGCGTGATGTCCAGGGCAATTTGCAGCACCACGCCACCTGACCCCTGGGCACCTTGCAGGGGCAGGCTGCTCAGCAGCCAGGAGCTATTGCCTGTCTGGTAGGGGATGAGCGGCAGGCTCTGTACGCCGCGCACGGCGGGGAACATGGCCACAGGCAGTAGCGCGCCCATGTCCGGCGTCTCGCCCACCTGCCGCCCCGCCACCAGTACCCTGGCCTCATAGGCGCGCAGCCGGGCGCCATCAGTCTCTTTCAAAATCTCATTGATGAGTAGGTTCGGCGCGCCATCGCCTTCGTTCAGATCATCCTGAAATTCCGCAGCCTTGGCCTGGAGAAAATCCTTGTGCGCGGCGGTGAAATTCGTCTCCAGCTTCCCGTTGGCCAACAGCGCGAACAACCCAACCGCAAGCAGGGCGCCCAGCGTGTAAAGAAGTGCCAGTCGCCCACTGATGGAAGTTGGGCGGAGCCGGATTTTCATGACTCCAGAACATAACCAGTGCCGCGGATCGTGTGCAGCAGGGCGGTCTCGAAGGGGGTGTCCAGCTTGGCGCGCAGGCGGCGCACCAGCGCATCCACGGCGTTGGATTGCTGGTCGTGGAACAGGCCCCAAATTGCCTCCGCGATCATTGTGCGCGACAAAACCCGCCCCTTGTTGCGCGCCAGCAGAAGTAGCAGCGCATACTCCTTGGCGGTGAGCTGCAATTCCTGCCCCGCCCGGCAGACACGGTGGCGTAGGGTGTCGATCTCAAGATCGCTCACCGCGACAACGCTGCTGTCTCGCGCGGCCTTGGGCTGACGTGCCAGATTACGCAGCCTTGCCAACAATTCCGCGAAGGCAAAGGGTTTAATTAGATAATCATTGGCACCGAGGTCAAACCCGCGCACGCGGTCCTCCACATGATCCCGTGCGGTCAGGAACAGAACCGGCGTGGCGCGGCCGGCGGCACGCAGGCGGGTCAGCACTTGCCAGCCATCCAGGCCTGGCAGCATGACATCGAGGACGATGACGTCGAATTCATGGCGCAGTGCCAAGTCTAGCGCGTCCGTACCGTTACCCACCGTGTCCACGGCATGGCCATCCTCACGCAGCCCCTTGGTGAGGTAATCAACCGTTTTCTGTTCGTCTTCGGCCAGTAGAAGCTGCATGTCCGTTCTTTTATAAAGCCCGCCGGTCAATCATAGACCGGGCAACGTAAACAGGCCAACGATGGCCCCTTCTGGCTTGAGAATCCATTGCTGTGGCGCTCGTTCTGGCCGGCTTCACGCGTGTTTCGTCTTCCGTCTGTTTGGTCACCACTGCGCTGATGAAACCAGCAAGCACCACCGGCCATAGTTCAAGTCGAAGCTTTTTGATAAAAAACTTGTGAGCCCGGATAAACAGGTTTCCATCCACTTTTGTCTCGGTTCCGGGCCAGAGAGTAAAAGTTGGGCTGGGCGCTTCATGACAGGTTTTAGTCCGGAGGAGAGGCTTCCGGCGCCTGTCATGGAGAAGTGCCATGGATATCAATACGTCTACCGCGGTGGCGGTTGTAGGGGCGAACGCTGGCCGGGCTGGGTTGGCGGGTTTTAAGGTCGATGTCAGCCGGGGTGAGCGGCTGGGGCGGGTGTCGTCGGAATGGTTTTCGCGGCCCGACGATGAGCGGTTTCTGTCGCTGCCGGAGTTGTATGACGCGGTGAGGGCCCGTGCGGAGAGGGCTGAGGCGCGGACCGTGGAGAGCCGAGCCATCCGGGTGGAGGCGCGGCGTGACGATGGCGATCGGCTGGCACTGATTGTGCCAGGACAGGAGCGGCCGGTGGTGCCGACCCATTGGAGTTTTGCCCAGCTTTGCGGGCTGGTGGGTGCGCCGACGGGGTATATGCGTGAACTGCCCGCGCCGCTGGCGGGGATTAATCTGCAACATGGACTGCTCAATCACCGCGCCGAGCTGGTGAAGACGCTGGAGACCAACGACGGGCGGGTAGAACTGCGCGCCGTTACTGGTCCGGATTATGGGCGCATCTGGGACCACGAGCTTGTCTCGGCGGTGATGCGGATCGCCGGCAATGGCACCGGCGATACCGCCTGGAAAGTGCCGGGCGTGTTGGACTGGGCGACCATGACGCACAACCCGTATGTGGATGTGACGAAGGAGACGACAACGCTTTATGCCAGCGACCGGGATGTATTTCTGTTTCTGGTCGATGATACGCACCCGATCGAGGCGGGGCGGTTGCCGAATGGTGAACCGGATCTATATTTTCGCGGGTTCTATTGCTGGAACAGCGAGGTCGGCTCGAAGACCCTGGGTATCGCGTCGTTTTATCTGCGCGCGGTTTGCGCCAATCGCAACATCTGGGGCGCCGAGGATTTTCAGGAGATCAGCATCCGGCATAGCAAATTCGCGACCCAGCGTTTTGCGCATGAGGCAGCACCGGCGCTGCGGCGATTTGCCAATTCCTCGCCCGCGCCGTTCGTGGCGGGGATTAGAGCCGCGCGGGAACAGATTGTCGCGCGCCAGGATGATGAGCGCGAGAGTTTTCTGCGTAAGCGCGGTTTCAGCAAGGGCGAGACAGCGAAGATTATCGCCACCGTACTGGAGGAGGAAGGTCATCCGCCGGAGAGCGTGTTCGACTTCGTGCAGGGCATCACCGCGCTGGCGCGCTCGCGCCCGCATCAGGATGCCCGGCTGGAGCTGGAGGGCAAGGCGAAGCTGCTGTTGGAACGGGCGGCGTAACGGGCGCGTTGTTCTTCGTGGTTATGTTTGCCGTGGGCCGGTTTTGGTCCACGGCATTTTTTATGGAGCCGGGCAGAGAGGCAGAGGGCGGAGCAAAAATTCGTGACGGGTTATAGGTCAGGAGAGTGGCTCCGGGCCGCCCGTCATGGAGTTTTTCCCATGGCCAAAACTGTTCAGAAAATCACGCTCAGTGCCTCGCGCGATATCCCATTCGATCGGCTGGTGCTCTCGCAATCCAATGTCCGGCGCATAAAGGCCGGCGTTTCGATCGAAGAATTAGCGGCGGATATTGCGCGGCGCACGCTGCTGCAAAGCATCACGGTCCGTCCCGTGCTGGATGAGGCGGGTGCCGAGACCGGCATGTTCGAAATCCCTGCCGGCGGGCGCCGCTACCGCGCGCTGGAATTGCTGGTGAAGCAAAAGCGCCTGGCCAAGACCGCGCCGATCCCCTGCGTTGTGCGCACCGAGGGTATCGCAGAGGAGGACAGCCTGGCGGAGAATGTGCAGCGTGCGCCGCTGCATCCGCTGGATCAGTTCCGGGCGTTTCAGGCGTTGCGCGAGAAGGGGCAGAGCGAGGAGGAAATTGCGGCGGTGTTTTTTGTCGCGGTCTCGGTGGTGAAGCAGCGGCTGCGGCTGGCTGCCGTCTCGCCCCGGTTGCTGGAAGTGTATGCTGAGGACGAGATGAACCTCGACCAGCTGATGGCGTTCTCGGTCAGCCCGGACCATGAGCGCCAGGAGCAGGTGTGGGAGGCGCTGCAGCGTTCCTACAACAAAGAGCCTTACCAGATCCGCCGGATGCTGACCGAAGGGGCGGTGCGCGCCTCTGACAAGCGGGCACAATATGCCGGTGAGGATTATATCGCGGCAGGTGGGCCGATCATGCGCGATCTGTTCCAGCAGGATGATGGCGGCTGGTTGCAGGATGCCGGGCTGCTGGTGCGCGTGGTGGCGGAAAAGTTGGAGCGCGATGGCGATGCTCTCCGCGCCGAGGGCTGGAAATGGGTCGAAATGGCACCTGAATTTCCGTATGGCCACAGCTACGGCCTGCGGCGCATTCCGGGCACGCGCCGTCCGTTGACCGATGAAGAAATCGCTCAGGTCGAGGCGTTACGGGTCGAGGCTGAGCAACTCGAGGAGGAAGCCGCCGTGGCGGATGAAGTCTCCGATGATGCCGATGCTCGCCTCGCGGAAATCGAGGCGGAGATTGACGCGCTGACCCAGCGCCCGCCGGTGTATGACCCTGCCGAAATTGCCATGGCAGGTGTGTTTGTCAGTATCGACGGCAGTGGCGCGCTGCGGGTGGAACGCGGCTATGTTCGCCCCGAGGATGAGCCGGTGGTGGTTGAAGAAGCCGATGAGGTGGATTTGGCAAGCGAGGGCAGTGGTATCGCAAATGATGATAGCGATCCCGCCATGCTGGAAAGCCGCATCATCGTCGCGCATGTCGGTGATGCGGCCGATCCGGAGCCGGAGGAGGAAGACGGCATCAAGCCTTTGCCCGACCGGCTGCTGACGGAGCTGACGGCCTATCGCACTCTGGCGCTGCGCGAGGCGTTGGGCCATGAGCCCGGTATTGCTTACCTCGCCCTGCTGCACGCGCTGTGCCTGCGGCTATTCTACCGCTACGGTGCCGAATCCTGCCTGGAGATTGAGGCGAAGAGCGTGATGTTCGGCGCCCAGGCGCAGGGCTTGGCTGATACGCCCTTGGCGGCACGGGTTGATGCGCGGCACGAGGCCTGGGCGGCGCAATTGCCGGAGGATACCAGCGAATTATGGGAGGTTTTGGCGGCGTTCGACAGCGACAGCCGGGAGGCCTTATTCGCCCATTGCGTGGCGCTGACGCTGAATGCCACGCATGACGCCTATAATCGCCGCCCCCGGGCGCTGGCGCATGCAGGGCGGCTGGCTGAGACGATGACGCTTGATCTGGTAGCTGCTGGGTGGGTGCCGACGGCGGAGAATTATTTCGGCCGGGTGACGAAGGCGCGCATTCTGGAGGCGGTGCGCGAGGCTAAGGGCGAGCAGGCCGCGCAACGGCTTGAGGGGCTGAAGAAGGACGCCATGGCCGAGGCCGCAGCGCAGGCGCTGGCGGGCTCTGGCTGGCTACCAGAGGCGCTGCGCACGAAAGGCGTGGAGACCATGACGATGTGGGCAGATTCTGTGGCAGAAGCCACGCATTGTGCCGTCGCCGCCGATGCCAGCGCGGATGTGGCAGACGAGGTGGTTGAGGCTGCCGATCTTCCATCCGCTGAAGACGAAGCACAGATCGAGCCGCACGAGATCGCGGCGGAGTGATCCCAGAACCCCGAGGCGGCCCAAAGGCCGCCTCGCCTCTATTCCTTCACACCATCCAAACCCGGCTTCGTGCCGAGTTTTGCATTTCTGGAGACAGATCATGTCAGACAATCACAATCCAGCATCTGGTCAGCAACCGCTTCCTGCGGTTGATCTTTTTATGGCGGCATGGGAACAAAAAGAACGCGCGTATCGCGAGCGCGCGTGTGCCGTGCTCGAGGGCAACAAGAAAGTGCTTTTCGGTATTCTGGCGGAACATGGCATTACCGCCGTGATCGTGAATTTCGACGGCTATGGCGATAGCGGCCAGATCGAGGACATCACTGCCCAGAGCGGCGATGTTGTCGTTGAATTGCCTGATGAGCGGATTGAGATTTTCCGGCCGGGCTGGGATAGCCCGGACGTTGAACGCCAGACCCATACGGTGCGCGAAGCCATTGAGGCGCTATCCTATGATTTTTTGGCGCAGACGCATTGCGGCTGGGAGAATAATGAGGGCGCCTATGGCGATTTTACCTTCGACGTAACGGAGGGCAGCATCACGCTCGACTATAATGAGCGCTATACCGCCTCCGAAAACTATTCGCATGAATTTTGAGGAGGCGAAGATGGCGCATCCTTATCACCACGCTTTATCCTCTGCAAAAAAATGGGGCGGGACGGCGGAAGATTTTTTGAGCCTGCATACCTGGTTCGATGAGAGCAAGATGATCTCATCGGATTTTCGGCATCGAGCACTTCGCCATCATGCCGAAGGCATCTTCATGGCCGAGAGATTTTTTGGTTCCGTCATGACGATCTCGACGGGGCGTATTGTGCCTGTGCGCCTGATCGGCGAGCAGCATGTCCGTGAAGATCTCGGCTTCATACCAGGCTTCGCGGATTGGATCAGAGCGATCCGCCCCGAACCCTGGATGGGCCGGACCATGGCGCTGCATCAGCAGCTTGATCCTTTCGAAGTCGATGCTGCCTGACCTTCTCGTTTTATCATTTATCTCTTTCAACCAATAACCCGGCCCCGTGCCGGGTTTTGCATTTCTGGAGGCCAAAATGGCGGATTATTTTTCACCGACCGTGATACCGGAAATCATTCCGAATGCGGATATGACGAAGCTGGAGCTTTTGTTGCTCTCGCAGATGTTTGATGCGGACTCGGATGGCGACGGAACGTATTTCCATTCCTGGCAAGGCCCATCGGATCTGATCTGGGTCAATCGCGCTGAACTTAGCGCGGCGCTGGACGCGACCCGCGGCAGCAAAAGCCAAGTGTATTTCTATGTGGAGGAGAAACTCAAAAATGCCACATCGGGTGATGACATCATTGAGCTGGATATGAGCGGGTTGTCGTGGGAGGTGATTCTCCAAGACATCGTGCGGCGCTCAGCCAAATTGCGTTATATCACCGTGATGACGGCGTTCACCTGTTCGAAAATGCGCGCCGATGGTTTTGGCGGCATGGCGTTGTTCATTACCGCCGAGGCCATCAAAGCCTGCTCGACCACGGAGTTTCTGTCGGACTGTCTTGCCGACATCGCCGGGCAGGAGGGCGGGTAGAAGGATGCCCGGGACAATTTACGCAGAACCATGACCAATGCGGATGGGCCGAACCCGGCAGCGGGACGGCCCATTTTGCGTGGGCGATTACAGCAGCATCGTTTTCACGCCCAGTGCTGCGCCAGCTTCGCCGAGGCGGCGGTCAAGCGTGCATAGGGTGGCGCCGTGATCCGCGCAGATGGCCAGGTGCAGGGCATCGCCCGCGCGCAGGCCGAGCGTGTATTGGTCCGCGAAGCGGGCAGCGGTGCGGAACTGCGGCCCGCTGACGGCCAAGTGCAAAAAACTTTCAGCGGCGAGTTGTGTGAACATCGCCAAAGCTTCGGCGCGGTGGACGGGTTGCAGCTGGCCGGTGCGTAATTTGATCGACAAGGCCGAGGAGAATTCGGTCATCACCCAGTCGCTGATGGCGAGGTCTCCGGCTTGCTGTGCCGCCAGCCAGGCCTGCATGCGCGGGGTCTCGGCTTCATTGGTTAGGGCGGCGACCAGCAGTGACGTGTCGAGATACAGGCTCAATAGCGCGCCTCGTCGCGCATTTTACGGATGGCCTCACGCGCGGGCTCAGCCTGGGTGGGCATATTCGCGGTTGTGGCTTGCAGCGCCCCGAGATTGACCGGCTTGCGCGGGATATCAGCCGCGACGAGTTGCGCCACCGGCTTGCCCCTTCGGGTGATGCGTACGGCTTCTCCGGCGGCGGCCCGTTCGACGAGCTCGCTCAGATGCGCCTTGGCGTCGGCGAGGTTAACGCTGCCCATGGGATGCTCCTGACCAGTTAGATGGTCACTTGTAGCACGGATGCCGTGGGAGTGGAAGATTTTTGGCGGGCGTGGTGGCCCGGCCAACCTCCGATTCGGAAGATAGCGCGTGGGCAGGGCGGAACGATAGGCTGCGCTGTTCGGCAGCTTGATGGGCTGGTGCCCCGGTTGGCGGAAACTCTTTGGTGGTGGAGGAGAAAGCGATGCCCAAGCGTGATTTTACCATGCCTGTGGCTGAGCTGGCGCAAATGCTGGCCCGGCAGGCTGAGGCAGTGTGCCGGCATTATCTGTCGGCTGGCCGGCGCCAGGGCCACTATTGGCTGGTGGGAGATGTTCATAACACGCCGGGGCGGTCCTTATTTGTGCGGCTGAGTGGCGGCGGCACGGGCAAGGGCGCCGCCGGGCGTTGGCAGGACGCCGCCGAGGGCACGCATGGCGATTTGCTGGATTTGATCCGGGAAAACTGCGGCCTGACGGATTTCCGCGACGTAGCCGAGGAGGCGCGGCGGTTTCTCGGGCTGGCTGGCAGCGACAGCGCTCCAGCCGCTGTCAGCATTGATCCCGCACCAAATAATACAGACGATACTGATGCTATGGCAGCACAGGTTCAACGCTCTGCCCGGCGTCTGTTCGCCAAGGCTCAATCGCTGCCTGGAACGCTTGGCGAAACCTATTTGCGTCGTCGCGGTATTACCTCGGTGGCGGTTGCTGATATCGACTCTGGTGCGCTGCGCTTTCACCCACGCTGCTTCTATCGTGCGACACCTGACGCGATGCCGGAAGCCTGGCCCGCGTTGATTGCGGCGGTGACCGATCTTGATGGCATGATCACCGGTGTGCACCGCACCTGGCTCGATCCTGGCGGCTTTGATCGCATTCGGCTGGGCAAGGCACCGCTTGAGACACCACGGCGTGCAATGGGCCATCTGCTCGGCCATGCCGTCCGGTTCGGTCTGGCGAATGGTCTTGATGTGCTCGTCGCCGGGGAGGGCATCGAGACCATGCTGTCGCTGCGCTGCGTGATGCCCAACATGCCGATGGCAGCCGCACTCTCGGCCGGGCATTTGGCTGCCCTGCTGCTGCCTACCGGGCTGCGGCGGCTCTACATTGCCCGCGATGCTGATTCCGCGGGCGAGCGCGCCTTGGCGGGCTTGACCGAACGCGCCTATGCCGCCGGAATCGAGGCGATCACCCTCTCGCCATCCCTTGGCGATTTCAACGATGATCTCCGCGCGCTTGGTCTCGCTGAACTACGGGCAAAGTTGCGGGTGCAACTGACGCCGCAGGATGTCGCGCGCTTCATGAAGCCAGCTGAGATTTGACGCGGTGGAAGCGCTGATTGCTGCTCTATGACGCCGGTAGAGTTACCGCAGGCAGGTATGCCTATGTTGCCGGGGGCCGCGCCGGCGGCCTTCCGAGAGGGCGCTCTGTGCCGTGGGCGGCGGCGGCCCGCAATGGCGGCGGGGCCGCTATTTTCCGCCGCCCCGGGGAACGGTCAGCAACACTGATCATACCGAGTGACGCCGGGGCTTTGCATCGCGAAGCAAAATAGCGGCCCCGCCGCCATCCTCCGCTTACGCTCCGGCCTCACCGGTGCGGGCCGCCGCCGCCCACGGCTGGGATCGCCATGGAAGGCCGCGATGGGCGCGGGCTTCCGGCAAACAGGAGCACCCCATGACCCGCGACTTTGACGATACCGGCTATGAGCCACCGCATGCCGCTTCATCCACCGCGCATATTCTCAACGAACTCCAGCTTTATGGCTACCATCCTGGCCAGGACGAGCCCGACCCGCGGCCATTGCCCGAAGCGCCGCTGATCGCGGGCGCCGTTGCGGATATATTTGATGCCTTCGCAGCCACCCTGTCCGACACGCGGCTGGAGCCTGATCTCGAGGAACTGCTCTGGGCCACGGTCAATTTGTTCCACCGCGCCGTTGGGCGGATCGAGCGGGCGCTTGACGATAATGAGCAGGCGCAAAAACGCAGCCAGAAGGAGCAGGATGGCTCCGAGATACGTTCCGTCGAGCTGGAACGTCTCACGGCCGAGGGGCAGACACTGCTGGAACGGCGCGACTGCCTGGAATTCTTTCGTGACCAGGCCGCCGAGCAGTTTGAGCGCCAAACACGTTCAGCCTGGCGCCCGCGCTCAGGCTCGATGGTCAATCACCGCGCGTTGACCGCCGCACTCATCGACAGCCGTGACTTCATCGCCGCCAAGCGCCGGGCCGAGACCGAGCCGCTGCTGCCCTCCGGTCCGAAAATCGCCTTCACCGGCGGGATGGAGTGCAACGACCACAGGCTGATCTGGGACAAGCTCGACAAAGTGCATGCCAAGCACCCGGATATGGTGTTGCTGCATGGCGGCAGTCCGAAGGGGGCCGAGCGTATCGCCGCCGCCTGGGCCGATGCCCGCAAGGTGACGCAGATTGCCTATCGCCCCGACTGGTCACGGCATGCCAAGGCGGCGCCGTTCAAGCGCAATGATGCGCTGCTGGATGCCCTGCCAATCGGCGTTATGGTGTTTCCTGGCACCGGCATTCAGGAAAACCTCGCCGAGAAGGCCAAAAAACTCGGCATTCCGGTGTGGAGCTTTGGGAATGGGGGCGCATAGCCCTCACAATGCCGATCCGCCGCATTAAACGATAGCACCTCATCCCACGGGGCAGCATCCGCTACCCTGCCCGCCATCGATTTGGATTGGTGGGCAGGGGATGCTGCCGAAGGAGCAGAACACGCAGCAATGCCCGGGCTTGGGCCGTAACAGGGCGTTGCATCCTTTGCACTCGTAAAAATACTGGCAGGCATCGGTCGGCATTGTTTCGGTCGCCTGAAAGCCGCAATGCGGGCAGGTGATGGTTGATTCCAGGATCACAGATACCTCACGCATAGAGATAGCCGATAACCAGCAGCACCAGCCCGGCGATGAGGCTGATGATCGTCATGCCACGGACCATGGGCTTGGCGCACACAGCGCCGGTTGCGCAAGCGCCAGCGGGCTGGCGCCGCCACAGCAACCCTGCACCCGCCGTAAGGCACAATGCTGTCATGGCCAGTAGCAGCGGCCGGTGCGGCGCGGCGAACAGCGCGATGCCGGATAGCCATGCCGAGCTGAGACCCGCCGTTGCCAGCAGGAATGGCAGGCCGCAACAGGAGGCCACGCCGAACGCGGCGCCCAGGCCGCTCAAGGTCAGGAGCGTCGCACCTGTGTCTCGAATGGGACGACTGGTTGGGTTTGGTTCGGTTGGGATTGGCGGCATTTTATGATCTCCTTGCGGTAGGCGTCATCGGCTCGTAGCATCTGTAGTTGCTACAGACTCAAGCACTGAATTAAGGTGGCCGATGAACCGAGATGCCATGAACCGAGATGCCATGAGCCGGGATGACATGCCGATCGGAGATTTCTCACGCCGCACGGGCTGCGCGATCGAGACCATCCGGTTTTATGAAAAGATCGGCATTTTGCCGAAGCCGCGCCGGCGGGGCCGGTATCGTCTCTACGAAGCAACCGATATTGGGCGGCTGGTTTTTGTGCGGCGGGCGCGCGAGCTTGGTTTTACGCTTGATGAGGTGCGGGCACTGCTGCATCTGGCAGGCGCCGGGGCGCAGGCGTGCGGTGAAGTGCGAGACCTTGCCAGCGCGCATTTGCAGGATGTGCGCAGGCGTGTCGCCGATCTGCGGGCCATGGAACGCGTTTTGACCGAGGCCGTGCAGCGTTGCGATGCCGGAGGTGAGGCGGCTTGCCCGCTGATAGAGACGCTGTCGGCGGCTTGAACACTGAGCCGCCCGGCGACACTGGGCGGGGATTTATCGAGGGCCTTTAACTCCACTTTGTTCGGCGGAATGGGAGCAGAAAAGGTGACGACCGTCGGCGGCATCGCCGCGGTTTGGCGCAGGCGGTGCGTGAACCGGGGCAGGGTAGTTGGCCGAGATTGTTCCCCCCACGTTGGAGCATGTTGGCACTCACCCGTGTTTAGCTTTGACACATCATGTGATGAAGACGGTGGCGTTGTGGCTGGTGCCGATTTCGGCAGGACGAGCATGCATGTCTGTGAAACAAGTCCAGTTATTTCACTATTGTTGTTACCGATTGCTCGCAGGTCCGGGTTTGCCGTTTATCTCCAGGCCTGTTGGTCGCCGCACCACGCGGCCTCTCAGTGGCTGATCTGACCGAAGGACGATCGCCTTCCTGCAATGGCGGCGGCGGGCTTTTTTCCCCGACAGCTAAAGCTGTCTCCTCGCGGGCGCTGCGCTTCAAAAAAGCCCGCCGCCGCCATCCTACGCTGACGCTACGGCCGCATGCGGTGCAGGCCGATCGTGCCCCCGGTCAATTGATCGCCATCGAGGCTGCGATGGTCGCGGGCTCGAAACAGCAAGGAGAATTGACGTGGCTACCATCGGAACCTTTAAGAAAGTCGGCAATGAATTCCACGGTGAAATCGTAACCTTGAGCGTACAGACGAAGAATGTGCGCATCGTGCCGGAAGCCAACCGTACAAGTGATAACGCCCCCAGCCATCGTATATACGTTTCAAAAGCTGATCTCGGTGCTGGCTGGTCCAAACGCTCCGCTGAGGGGCGGGATTATATCTCGGTCAAGCTGGATGATCCGAGCTTCAGCGCGCCGATTTACGCCAACCTGTTCGGCGATGAAGGCAGCGACGGGTACACCCTCATCTGGTCCCGCAGCCGTAAACAAAATGGGGAGTAAGCACCACAACGACCCCCGCCCGGCGATGCCGGGCGGGGGTGTGTTATAAACTTGACGGGAGCTTTTGGGAAATGTCGATATCAGCTAGCAAAAAGTCCAGGCACGGAGCACGCAGCTTTTTGAAAAAAGCTGCACCAAAAACTTTTTGAATTGTCAGAGTAGACAGGCCATACTGGAACTCCTCATCCGAGATGACTTACAAATATTGACGCTCAGTATCGGTCACAAATAATTCAGTCATTCGTAATGACTCCGAAAATGGCTGCTATACTGCGAAAATCGGCCATTCCGCAGCTACCATCGACGTTTCCGATAATAAGCAGGATGGGCCGATTCCAGACGGACTGCATTAGGACAGGCAGCGGCTAAAACCAGACAGTGCTTTTAGCCTTTTTCCGACGATGAACCCCGCGCTCAATCGGCGTTTTTTGTCTTCTTAGTTAAAGGCCTTTTGCCGAGCAGATGGCATATTGCATAACTCAGCTCGGCTCGGTTCAGTGTATAGAAGTGGAAATGACGAACGCCACCGGCATAGAGCTTGCGGCACATTTCTGCCGCCAGCGTGGCGGCCACCAGTTGCCGTGTCTCGGGATGATCATCGAGACCTTCGAACAGCCGGTCCATCCATTGAGGAATCGCCGCACCGCACATGGTCGCGAATTTTCGTGTCTGCGCCACGTTGGAGACCGGCAAGATGCCGGGCACGATTTCCGCATCGATGCCGGCCGAGGCAACGCGGTCGCGAAACCTGAAAAATACATCTGGCGAAAAGAAGAATTGCGAGATAGCCCGGTTGGCACCGGCATCGATCTTGGCTTTCAGATTGTCCAGATCGGCTTCCATGCTCGCGGAATCCGGATGACGCTCAGGATAAGCTGCGACCGATATTTCAAAAGGTGCCACGGATTTACAGTAAGCCCGGCGGTCAGTGCCGCGGCGTTGGCAAAACCGTTGGGGTGTGGCGCATATTTCTGGCCGGCCTGCAGCGAATCCCCTCGCAGCGCAACGATGCGACGCACGCCCGCATCCCAATAGGCACGCGTGATATCAAGGATTTTCGCCTTGTCCGCATCGATGCAGGTGAGATGCGCCGCCGCCGAAATTTTGTTTTCACGCGCAATGCGGGCAACCGTGGCATGTGTGCGCTCGCGCGTGGATCCGCCTGCCCCGTAGGTGACGGAGACAAAGCGCGGGCCAAGTGGGGCCAGGCTCTGCACCGTGTCCCACAGGGTGATCTCCATCTTCTCCGTTTTTGGCGGGAAGAACTCGAAGGAAATTTCGACATCGCCTGCTTCATCCGCAAAGAGCGGCGCTTCATAAAACCGCGGGAGGGAAAGCGAATTCATGCCGCTGCCGCGCGCAAGGCGCGTGCCGCGCTGACCAGATTGGCGAGCGCCGGGATCACCTCGTTCCACTGCCGGGTTTTCAGGCCGCAATCGGGATTCACCCATAGCCGCTCTGCGGGAATACGCGCCGCCGCCTTTTGCATCAGCGCTATGATATGCGCCTGATCGGGGATGTTGGGCGAGTGGATGTCGTAAACGCCGGGGCCGATCTGGTTGGGGTAGTTGAAGTCATCGAACACGTCGAGCAGTTCCATGTCCGAACGCGAGGTCTCGATGGTGATCACATCCGCGTCCATATTAGCAATTTCGGCGATGATGTCGTTGAACTCGGAATAGCACATATGGGTGTGGATCTGGGTTTCATCCCTGACGCCATTGGCGGTGATGCGGAATGAGTCCACCGCCCAGTCCAGATAATCCTGCCACTGGGATTTGCGCAGCGGCAGCCCTTCGCGCAGCGCCGCTTCGTCAATCTGGATGATGCGCACGCCAGCCTTTTCCAGATCCAACACTTCCTCGCGGATCGCGAGCGCCAGCTGATAGCAGGAGACGGAACGCGGCTGATCATCACGCACGAAGGACCAGTTGAGGATGGTCACCGGACCGGTGAGCATGCCCTTCACAGGCTTGTCAGTGAGCGAAGCGGCGTAGCTGATCCATTCGACCGTCATCGCTTTCGGGCGGCTGATGTCGCCGAAGAGAATTGGCGGCTTCACGCAGCGCGAGCCATAAGACTGCACCCAGCCGGACTGGCTGAACGCGTAGCCCTCAAGCTGCTCGCCGAAATACTCAACCATGTCGTTGCGCTCGGCCTCGCCATGCACCAGCACGTCCAGCCCCAGCGCCTCCTGTTCGCGCACGCTGTGCTCGATTTCAGCACGCATGGCCTGGGTGTAGGCGGTCTCATCAATGGTGCCGGCCTTGAACGCGCTGCGCGCCAGGCGGATTTCCTTGGTCTGCGGGAACGAGCCGATGGTCGTGGTGGGGTAGATCGGCAGATGCAGAAGGGTGGCCTGCTTTGCCGCGCGCACCGCGAACGGGCTCTGGCGGCGCCCAAGCTCAGCGGTGATCGCGGCCACCGCGGCTTTCACGGCCGGGCTATTCACCCGCGCTGAAGCACGTCGCGCGGCAACGGCGGCGCGGTTGGCGGCAAGCTCAGGCGATACAGCGTCACGTCCCTGGGCCAGCGCGGTGGCCAGCACGCTGATCTCGCCAAGTTTCTGCACGGCGAAGGCCAGCCAGGAGCGGATCTGGGCATCCAGTTTGTGCTCACTTTCCAGGTCAACCGGCACATGCAGCAGCGAGCACGAGGGCGCCAGCCACAGCCGCTCACCGAGCGTTTTCGCTACAGGCTCCAGCCAGTCCAGCGTGGCCTCCAGATCGGTCTTCCAGATGTTGCGGCCGTTGACCACGCCCAGCGAAATGACGCGCTCAGCCGGGCTGGCCTGGATCAAGGCTTTGACCTCATCGCGGGCATTGATGGCATCGAGATGCACGCCCTGCACTGGCAACGCGGCCGCCAGCGGGAGGTTATCCTGTAACTGGCCGAAATACATGGCCAGCAGCAGTTTCACCGCGCCGATATCGAGGCTCTGGTAAGCGGCGCGGAAAGCGTTCTGCCAGGTGGCATCCAGCTCGGTGACTAGGATGGGTTCATCAATCTGCACCCATTCAGCGCCCGCCGCGCCAAGGGTAGCCAGCAGCTCAGCGTAGACTGGCAGCAGGCGAGGGAGCAGCGCGAGTTTGTCTGAGCCATCCTTGGCCTTGCCCAGCGCCAGATAGGTCACCGGACCGATGATCACGGGCTTGGCCTTCACGCCTTGGGCCTTGGCCTCGGCGAGTTGGGCCAGCAGGCGGGAGGCGTCGAGCTTGAATTGCGTTCCGGTTTCGAACTCGGGAACGATGTAATGGTAATTGGTGTCAAACCACTTGGTCATCTCGCCCGCCGCCACGCCACCGCAGCAGGCATGGTCATCGGTCCCGGCCGCCGAGCGGCCGCGCGCCACGCGGAAGTAATTGTCCAGCGCATCACCGTGGAAACCGCGCACGCGCGCGGGCAGGTTGCCCAGGGTGAAGCTCATGTCGAGAATCTGGTCGTAGAAGGCAAAATCACCCACGGGCACCAGGTCCAGCGCGGCTTGGTCCTGCCAATGCTTTGCGCGCAGCTCAGCGCCGGCGCGCAGCAAATCTTCGCGCGAGGATTGCCCCTTCCAGTAGGATTCAAGCGCGAATTTGAGTTCACGTTTGGCGCCGATGCGCGGGAAACCGAGATTATGGGTCGTGACCATGGGCGTTCACCTGAAAAATGAGGAGCGAAGGAGGCGGCTTCTTATCTGGTTGAGTTCATGAATAAAAATGGTATAAATTCATAAATCGATGAAATTCATTCACATATGGAGCTGCGCATGGCGATCCTCGAACGCATCCACCTGGCCATTATCCGCGAGGTTGAGCGCCAGGGCTCGCTGACGGCGGCAGCCGCGCAGCTCAACCTGACCCAGTCGGCGCTCTCTCATGCCATCGCCAAGCTGGAAGACCAGATCGGGGTAAAAATCTGGCGGCGCGAAGGGCGCAGCCTGCAGCCGACCCAGCCCGGCGAGTTTCTGCTAGCGGCTGCCAACCGCCTGCTGCCGCAATTTGCCCATGCCGAGGAGCGCCTGCGGCAATTCGCCAAAGGGGAGCGGGGTACGCTGCGCATCGGCATGGAGTGTCACCCCTGTTATCAATGGCTGCTCAAAATCGTGGCGCCGTATCTGGATAACTGGCCGAAGGTGAAGGTGGATGTGCGGCAGAAATTTCAGTTCGGCGGCATCGGCGCGCTGTTTGGCTACGAGATCGACATGCTGGTCACGCCCGATCCGCTCCATAAACCGGGCCTGCGCTTCACGCCGGTGTTTGATTACGAGCAGGTTCTGGTAGTCGGACCAGAGCATCCGCTGCGCGACGCCGATTTTGTGTTGCCGCACCAGCTAGCCGAAGAAACGCTGATTACCTATCCAGTCCCGGCCGACCGGCTGGACATCTACACCCAGTTTCTTACCCCCGCCGGAATCAGCCCCCGGCAGCATAAACCGATTGAGACCACCGACATCATGCTGCTGATGGTGGCGCATGGCCGCGGCGTGGCCGCCCTGCCGCGCTGGCTGGTGGAGGAAAATGCCGCGAAGTTCAACGTCAGCCCCGTCCGCCTGGGGCGCGATGGCGTTGCCAAGCAGATTTTCTTAGGGCTGCGCGAGGCAGATGCGGACATCGACTATATCCGCGCCTTCATTGAGCTGGCGTCCACCCGCCGCGCAGAAGCGACCCCGCAGCCGATCTGAGATAAACGCTACCCCGGGGAGGGCGCTGTTACTTCCGGCGTATCGGCAGCGCGCTCCCGGAGCGGGACATAAAGTTGACCACCCGTCAGTGCGAAAGCCTCGTTCTGCTTTTCCAACCCCGTAAGGCGGTCAGCTTCCTCGCGGATGTCGTGGCTGATTTTCATGGAACAAAATTTTGGACCGCACATGGAGCAGAAATGCGCGGTCTTATGCGCCTCCTTGGGCAGCGTTTCATCGTGGAAGCTGCGCGCCGTGTCCGGGTCCAGGCTGAGGTTGAACTGATCCTCCCAGCGGAACTCAAACCGCGCGCGGGAAATCGCATCATCACGCAGCCGGGCAGAGGGGTGTCCTTTCGCCAGATCTGCCGCGTGGGCCGCGAGTTTGTAGGTAATGACACCGGTTTTTACATCCTCGCGGTTGGGCAGGCCAAGATGCTCCTTGGGCGTGACATAGCAGAGCATGGCGGTGCCGAACCAGCCGATCATCGCCGCACCTATGGCTGAGGTGATGTGATCATAGCCCGGCGCGATATCGGTGGTGAGCGGCCCTAGCGTGTAGAACGGCGCTTCGCCGCAGGTGGCCAGCTGCTTGTCCATATTGGCTTTGACCTTGTGCATCGGCACATGGCCGGGGCCTTCGATCATCACCTGGCAGCCTTTTCCCCAAGCGGTTTTCGTCAGCTCGCCCAGGGTCTCCAGCTCCGCGAACTGAGCGGCATCATTGGCGTCGGCATTGGAGCCCGGGCGCAAGCCATCGCCCAGCGAGAAGGACACGTCGTATTTGCGCATGATGTCGCAGATGTCACCAAAATGCTCATAGAGAAAACTCTCGCGATGATGGCTGAGGCACCACTGCGCCATGATCGAGCCGCCGCGTGAGACAATGCCGGTAACCCTGCGGGCCGTGAGCGGGATATAAGCCAGGCGCACCCCGGCATGAATGGTGAAATAATCCACCCCCTGCTCGGCTTGTTCGATCAACGTGTCCTTGAACACCTCCCAGTCAAGCTTGCTGGCGTCACCGCCGACTTTCTCCAGCGCCTGATAGATCGGCACCGTGCCGATCGGCACGGGTGAGTTGCGCAGGATCCAGCTGCGGATATTGTGAATGTTACGCCCGGTGGAAAGGTCCATCACCGTGTCCGCGCCCCAGCGGATCGCCCAGACCAGCTTCTCAACCTCCTCGGCAGCCGATGAGGTGACGGCGGAGTTACCGATATTGGCGTTGATCTTCACCAGGAAATTGCGCCCGATGATCACCGGCTCAAGCTCAGGGTGGTTGATGTTCGCCGGGATGATGGCCCGCCCCGCGGCGATTTCCGAGCGGACGAATTCCGGCGTGACAAACTCAGGGATCGCCGCGCCAAAATCTTCGCCATCGGCGCGCAGGGCAGCCGCTTGCTCATGCGCGGCGTGGCGCCCCAGATTCTCCCGGTGCGCCACGTAGATCATTTCCTCGGTAATGATCCCGGCGCGGGCAAACTCATATTGCGTGACCATCCGGCCATCCTGCGCCACATGAATCTCATGTGCCGCCGGGCAGAGCGGCACCAGCCGGTCGGCGGGCGTAAAGCCATTATCCTCGGGTTTGATCGCGCGCCCGGTGGCGGTTGCGAAACCGCGCGCGGCGAGCCACCCGGCGCGGGGTTTTACCAGCCCGGCATCGAGGTCGATGCGGGCCGCATCTTCAGTATAAGGGCCGGAGGTGTCGTAGAGCCACAGCGGCGGCTCGTTGGCGCTGGGGTGCAGCGCAATCTCACGGAACGGCACCAGTATGTCTGGTCGTGTCAGTGGTGCGGAATAGATTTTACGCGAGCCGATAATCGGCCCGGTGGTTACTTCATGCAGCTTCTGTTGAATGGTCACGCGCAACGCCCTCCAAAAAACAGAGAGCGGGTGCAAAGACAATCTGCAAATCCCCGTCCCTCCGCCGGTATGACCCGGATCAGGTTCAAAGGGTTTATCGCGGCGGGTTGCCCCAAAGCGACGTCTCAGCTCCTTCACGGAACACCCCTCGGTGAATTCAGGACACTACGTTATGGCGGAGCTGTCAATGCGGCCCGTCGAGTTCATCGAATGGCCGCGTCGGAGCAGACCATGAACATCCAGAAACGGTGAGTATGGGCGCAATGACGCCGGAAGTGGCCGTTGGAAACAGAATGGTGGCTTTTGACGACTTCTTGCCGGCCATGATTATGCTCAGGGCAAGCGGGCAAACGGATCATGCACTGGCACGCCCAGCGGCTCAAAATGCCGCAGGTTGCGGGTCAGGATGGTCAGTCCGTGGTGCTGGGCGGTGGCGGCGATGATGATGTCGGCGAAGCCGGGCGCATAACCCTGGCCTCGGGAGCGGTCGGATAGACTGCCGGCGAGGCGGGCAGTGGCAAGGTCGAAGGGGAAGATGCGGGCCGCGTAGAGGTGCAGCACGGTCTCCAGCCAAGCGGTTAGGTCACGGGCTTTGCGGGTTGCCCCCTCACGCTTGGCCTTGGCGATCCCATCCTCAATCTCGGCGATGGTGACGGTGGAGAGAAATAATTCAGCCGAGTGGGCGTCCATCCAGGCGGCCAACTCGGGCAGGGGAACGCGCGAAGGTGCGCGCGCCGAGATGACATTGGTATCGACGAGATACAAGGATCAAAGGCCGCTATCACGGAGCGGGGAGGGGTTGCGCGGCGGCAGATCGCCCGCATCGAGAGGTGCCGCCATCAGCAATTGGCCGAAGGAAGGCACATGCGAGAGCCGCTGCCATTCCGCGAAGCTCAATACCACTGCCTCGGGCTTGCCGTGGCGGGTAATGATGGCGGGTTCGCCGCGCACGGCATCGTCAACCACGGCAGACAAGCTGGCCTTGGCGTCGCGAAGTTGGATTTCCCGCATGGCGGCCTCCGGGTGGTGGGGTGAACTACAGTAGTCATATTTAGGCCGGAGGGCTGGGGATGGCAAGGAGAAAGCACTTGGCTGCGGTTCGTTCGGCGGGTGGGGGCGGAGTTGGCGTCTATTGAGCAAGCGCTGAGGGGCCCGCTGGTGAAATGGGATCGGTCCAGACCGGCAGCATGCAGTAATGCCGGCCGCTGGCATCCTGTTGGAGGTTCTTGCGGCACACCGCCATGGCGCTGGCGCCGTTATTGTCCTGCATCAGCTGCCCCCACGCGATGGCCTCCGATGGTCCGGCCTTCATGGCGGCTGTGATCAGGTTAGACGCAACCTCGCCCTGGAAACGCCCGGCATTGAGCCCGGCGGCGTAGGTGAAGATACTGGGCACCAGGCTAATCGCCAGCACCGCGGCGCACCAGGCGGCGATGGTTTTGTACTTCACTGTCTTTGCCTGCTGCCGTACGGCGTAATTGATCGTTCCGGCGAGTTTGGGCGTCAGCTGCTCGACGATACCAGCCTGTTTGGTCTGGAGCGTTGCCTCGGTCTGCTGGATGGCAAGCTGCGTCTTCTTGATTGTGTCGTGATATTCACGGTCGAGCCGGTCGCTGGCATCGTGGAAATACCGCACGGCCTGGTTATGCAGCCGCCATTGCAGGCGCAGCGAGGAGGACAAAGCCTTGATGAGCGGCAGCACGGGGTCGTTTTTAAGCCCGGTGACCTGGATGGCGCGCTCCAGCTCGTCTTGCATCTGGGCGATATCCCGACCGAGTATCTCGCTGTATCGGCGCAGGTCGAGATCGTCCTTGGGCTCATTTACGGCAGCCATGAGCTGACTCCCGCAAAATTGGCGTCCATCGCTTCCAGCCATAGCCTGACCCGGGCGCGGTCGAACGGACCAAGCGGTGTGTCGGCCCGGCCATTCTTGCCCGCGACGGCGTCATTGAATTTCAGCCGGCGGATTTCCACGGGCTGGGCCGCCACGAGCCTTGGCATGAACACCGGCACAGCACCTTCATTGATGGCACGACGGACAGCGCTGTGGCGCAGAATGCGCGCGAAGGCCATGTCGCGCGTCTCACCGACATCCACCATGGCTTCGTTCAGGATGATGGCGGAGGCGGTTGGCTTGAAGCCCAACCCTTGCAAGGTGGCGAGTGGCGACAAATCCTCTTCCTGCGGCCCGACCGTATGGAACAGTACGACCGCGAAGCCCTGCGCCTCAAACAGCGCGACCAGATCGGGTAGCTCGACGGCGAGGCGGCGCAACGTGGTGTCGCCTCCGCCAAGGTCGATCAGCGCCGATATTTTCTGGGTCAGGCTGTGCTGCAGTAATCGATCCAGCCATTTCAGGGACATTGCGGGGTCGATGGTTTCCGGCGGGCGCGCCACTTTGTCGATATAACGGGAGAAGGTGTCGTTCGTAGTGTCCAGATCCGCCATTAGCAAAGGCGTGCCGTTCAGCAGGGTTTTCTCCGCCAGCCAGCGTATGCCGGTGGTTTTGCCGGTCTTGCCCCGCCCCACCCAGAAAATGATTTTGTGCCGCCCGCTTAAATCCATGCCTGTCAGGGGCGCCGGGCCGGGCAAAGCCATTGCCTGACCGGCGGCGCTGACCAGTTCCATCTCCGGGCCGGTATCTTCGTCCTGCCCAAAATTGAATATTGATGTCGGGGTGGCAGGAGAGGGCGGCCGGCCGGAGGTTGGATTTGGAAACCGTAGTAATTCCGGCGTGTTGTCTTTCTGTTCAGGCATTGTGGGGCTCCTTTTTAAAGAGGTCGATCAGCCTTGTTCAGGACGGCGGCTTTTTGCCGAGCAGGCGTTCCATGACTTCGTCGTAAGTGGGGGATGGCGGCCGGATGATGGGGGCGGCTGGCTCGTCGGAAGGCGGCGCGTCAGTTTCCGAGCGTCTGACCTCCCAATCGATAAAACGCGCTGGCTGAAATTCAGGCTCGCCCGCAACATCCGATGGATATGGCTCGATAAATTGTGCAGATACTGGCGGAGCGGGTGGCATCGGTGTTTGCGCCACTAACCCCTGCGAAGACATTGTCTGATTGCGGCGCCGATAGCCTTTCAATGGCAGACGTGCCCGGTAGGCTTCGCTCTGCAGCCAATCCGCCGTCCATGGTTTACCCGTGCGGTAGGTGATGCCTGCCATGGTCATGGCGCGCGCGATTGCTGCCCATGACCAGCCACTTTGCACCAGCGCCAGCAGCATTTCGGCGTGCAGGCGCAACCAGGGGCGGATGACATCACCTGATGACCATAGCGCAAGAAACTTCGCGGCCAGGGCGTTGATCTCATCATCGGAAGGGGTACGCTTGAGGGCCATGCGATGAACCAGCTTGGTGAAATTCAAAGCTTCACCTTGGCATTTTTGCTTCTGGAATTTCAACTTCCGAATCGGAATCTTGACAAAGTCAAATTTGGTTCATCAGCCCAAAGCTGTGCTCATTCCTATGCTGATTCCTAATCTCAATCCTGAGTGCAATCCTAACCTCATCCCTATGCTTAATCCTGATCTCTAATCTCGTCTGTCTGATGTGGTATCAGGTTACGTTTCTACGACAGACCAAGGAATGCTAGCGCATTCGGTAGAGATGGAATCTTGAGGGTCACGCGGAGATATTTTCCGCAGCAATGACGTGGTGATGAACAACAACAGCAGTGCAACGCCCTGAACAGCCAACGGTCCATTCGCGCTTCCCGGATATTACCAATATTTCAATTTACGCAAACATTCGTAATGCGGTAGTGCAAAATGCGTTGTCTCCAAATCGACTGGGAGGCTTATAATGATTGCTAATAACGATGACTGCTACGCAGAGATCGTCACGCAAATTGGCGAGGCCAAGAGCCTTGCCGCAATGCAAAAGATTGCTGGCGACATATGCAAGGTCTACAACCTGGCGAACATTGCCTATCATGCGCTCTATATTCCGGGTGCGAAGGTGTTCAATCCGATCCTACTGCTGACATATGATCCAGGCTGGATCGCACGATACAAGGACAACGACTACTTCAAAATCGATCCGGTGGTTGTGAGTGGCACGAAGAGCTTTTTGCCCCTGGATTGGGTAAATCTCGACCGCGAGAGCGCAGTTGCACGTGGCTTTTTCGCCGAAGCTGACCGGTATGATGTCGGCAGACAAGGAATAACTTTGCCTGTACGAGGGGCAGCCGGAGAACGCGCCTTGTTCACAATCACCTCCAATATGTCGATGAGAGAATGGGACAAGCGCCGGATTGGCTACATGAAAGAGTTCCAGATGATCGCGCATTATATGCATGATCGAATTGTGGATTTATCTGGCTATCGAGATGCCAAGCCAAAACCATTGTTATCGGCACGTGAAATGACATGCCTTGAGTTTGCAGCGCAGGGCGCAGCGGTAAAGCAGATCGCAGGTAAGTTAAAAATTACTGACCGGGCCGTTCGTCTATTTTTGAGTTCTGCTTGCGCTAAGCTTGATTGTGCTACGATACACCAGGTAGTTGCCAAGACCATCACACTTGAGATGCTGCGCCCGTAAATTTAAGTCGGCGGCTGCCACCCGACGAAAACCCGTCCCGTCAAATCCTCAATCGGTTGAAAGCATGCCCTGGCACGTCTCGTGACCGGGGTGATTTACATTGTCCAGCGCGTAACTCGCCGGCCAAATTTAGATAAAATTTCGATGAAATGCGTGATTGATTGCTCGTGTCAAGATTCCGATTCGGAAGATTGCAAGCTCGCTGATCTGGTTTGTAAAAATGAATCCACCGCGCCGGGGACGCTCAGCAAACTCCCCCCCCCCGGCGGAAACCAGATTTCGGCAGTCAAAATATTTCAACGAACTCAAGCGGAGCAAAGATGATCATAAATTTGAGCCGGGACGATAGGATCGAGCATCCGGCGTTATTTGACCAGATGTTTCAGTCCCGCGCAGCGGTCTTTCATGATCGCCTGGGTTGGGATGTCGTTGTTAAAGACGGTCGTGAAACGGATCGCTATGACGAGGAGGCGGATCCCGTCTATCTCCTCGCGGTTGATGGCGATCAGCGCGTGCACGGTTCGCTGCGGCTGCTTGCCACCACCGGGCCGACGATGCTGCAAGGCGAGTTTAAGCATTTCTTCGATGGTGACGTCGACGTGGCGGCACCCACGATCTGGGAATGCACGCGATTTTGCGTGCCGCCTATTTTTGGCAGTTCCGCCCCGGATGTGGGTACAGTCTCCGCCGAATTACTGATCGGCTTGTGCGAGTTATGCCTGGCGTCGGGCATTGAGTTCGTCGTTGGTGTTTATGAAACGTCGATGACCCGCATCTATGCGCGGATCGGCTGGAGCCCGGAACCGCTGGCGCGCGCACGTCCAGAGATTGGGAACATAACCGCCGGTATCTGGGAGGCTACTCCGGCAGCGCTTTCATCCATGCGTCAACGCCTGTCCGTTCGGACGAGCGGACGCCGGGTTCTGGTGGCGTAGATGGCCATGCGGCGGGCCAACTTTCGGAGATATCGGCTCACCGGTATGCTGGTGTGCCTGATCGCGGCAGGCCCGGCACCAGTCTTCGCTGCGACGTTATCGGATGCGGATTTTGCCGGTCTCGCGGCGCGTTGCGCGCCAGGGGTGCCGGTATGGGTTCTGCGCGGTGTTGCCCGCACGGAGAGCGATTTTCATCCATGGATGCTGCACGATAACAGTACCCATGCCAGTGCCAGCCCGGCGAGCTTCGCCGCCGCTGAGGCTCAGGCAGCCACTTGGATGGCCAGAGGGCATTCTGTCGATCTGGGCTTGATGCAAATCAACAGCGCCAACCTGCCCGCGTTGGGAATGACCATAGGCGCGGCGCTTGATCCTTGCTCGTCATTGGCGGGCGGTGCGGAAGTGCTGCGAGCCGCTTACGGCACAGGCCCGGTTCCCACCAGGCAGCAGGCAGCTTTGCTCATGGCGTTGTCGATCTACAATACCGGCTCACCACTCAAAGGGATCATGAACGGCTATGCGAGGCGCGTAATGCGCCATGCTGATGAGGCGGCGACGGCCCTATCCGTTCCGCCGCTGCCGCCTGCCATCGCCCCAGACATGCCACCCTCCTGGGATGTATCGGCCACCGGCAGTTACGCGAGGACACATGGCGCGCCCTGGCTGGTGCCGCTCGGGCTGGATGCGACGGCGCTAAAAATTGCTCTGGCCGATGAGGCTGCTTCCCCACCCCAAACGATGAGGTCGCCATGATGGACATGATCGCCCGGATGCTTCTTGCGCAGGCACGGATGTTTCGCCTGACCAGATTATGGCCCGTGGCTGCCCGAACGTGGCCCGTTACGCTGCTGGCGGTCATGCTTGGGCTTCCTGCGTTTGCCTACGCCCAGACTGTCTCAGGCGGGGCGAGCCCGCAGACGATGATCAATAATGTCTGCACCTTCATCCTGGGGCCGTTTGGTGAGACAATCGCCGTGCTCGGGATTATCGGCATCGGGTTTCTGTTCATGTTCGGCCGGGCGTCGCTCGGCGTGATCGCGGGCATCATCGGCGGCATCGTCATCATGTTTGGCGCTTCCTATCTCGGCCAGACTTTGACCGGGGGCGGTTGAGATGGAGCCCCTTGAAGCTGACACGCTATATCTCGCGGCGACGAGGCCCGCGATGTTCATGGGCGTGCCACTTAGTCTGGGGGCGATGCTGCTCATGCTGGCCGGGCTGATCGTCGTGATTTTCAAGAACCCGCTTTATTTGGTGGTCATGGCGCCGCTCTGGCTGGCGGCTCGGGAGTTGGTGGCGCGGGACTATAACGCCGTCGGTGTTGTGATGCTGTATCTGCGCACCGCAGGCCGGTCGGTGGACAGCAAGAGATGGGGCGGGGCCTCGGTGTCACCTGCACCGGTTCCTGGCCGCGCTCGTTACCGGGGTATGCGCGATGTGGGGGGATAGCGCCCGCGCGGAGCGCGCCGCCACGCAATATTTGCCCTATATCGGACATATCGGGCCGCAGACCGTGCTGCTGGAAAGCGGGGCGCTGCTGGCGATGGGGCATGTTGAGGGCCAGGCGTTCGAGCTGGCCGATCATGCGCTGCGCAATGCAAGACTGCGGCTACTGAACACGACCTACCGCAATCTCGCCGACGACAATGTCACCATCCATACGCATCTCATCCGCCATGCCGATCTGGGGGCAGCACCCACCCGCTGCTTCAGCTCCGGCTTTGCCCACGCGCTGGACGCCGCATACCGCGACGAGGTGTTGGCGGGTCGGCTGTACCGGAACGATTATTTTATCAGCCTGCTGATCTCGCCGCGCAGCCCGCTTGGCTCGGGCATGGCCAGAAGGTGGGCGCGGCTTGGGCGTAACCCCCCGGAAGCAGCTGATGGGCTGGCGCGAGAGTTAGAGGACCAATGGCTTGTTTTGGCCAATGGGCTGGAAGGGTTCAGAGTCAGGCGACTTGGTGTGTATGAGCGGGATGGGATCGCCTTCTCGGAAATCGCCGAGGCGTTGCGCCTGATTATCACCGGCAGGCCGCTGCCGGTGCCGGTTGTTTCCGGGCATCTGGGTGATTCGATTTACACTGATCGCGTTATTTGCGGGCGGCGGGGGATAGAGATCCGCGCGCCGGATAAGAGCTTGTTCGGGACGATATTCTCCTTTCGGGAGTATCCGGCAAAAACCCGGCCTGGGATTTTGAACACGCTGCTTTCGGTGCCGTTCCCCATCGTGCTGGCGCAATCCTTCGCCTTTGTTACCCGTGCCCAGGCGCAGGATAGGCTGTCTTTGAAATCCGCCCAGATGCTGGGCGCGCAGGACAAGGCGGTGAGCCAGATCGCCGGGTTGGAGGAAGCGGCGGATGCCCTGGCCTCCAATGAATTTGTTATGGGCGCGCATCACCTCTCGCTGGCGGTCTATGGAGATTCGCTGGCGGCGGTAGAGGAGCACGCGGGGCGGGCGCGCGGGCGGTTGGCCGATGCCGGGGCGGTGGTGGTCGAGGAGCGGCTGGGGCTGGAGGCGGCCTTTTGGTCGCAACTCCCGGGTAATCTGGAATGGCGCACGCGGCCCGGGGCAATCAATTCCCGCAATTTTGCTGGGCTGTCGAGCTTTGATAATTTCCCAGCAGGAGAAGAGCGCGGACATTGGGGTGCTGCTATCGCGCGCTTCCGCACGGATGGTGGCACAGCCTATGACTACGTGCCGCATGTTGCCGATGTTGCGATGACGATCATCTTCGGTCCCATAGGCTCGGGCAAGACCGCGCTGCTGATGTTCCTGTTGGCGATGTTCGAGCAGGCGATGGTGGAGGAAAATACCCCATCGGGCCGGGCTGGCTCGGTGGTGTTTTTCGATAAGGACCGGGGTGGGGAATTGCTGGTGCGCGCCACGGGCGGCACTTATCTGGAATTGCGCCGTGGTGAGGTGTCGGGGTTGGCACCGCTGCGTGGGCTGAAAGATACCGAAGCGGACCGGGATTTTCTGCGGGGTTGGCTGATCGCGTTAGTGCAAAGTGATGGCAAGGGCGGGCTAAATCCGGAGGAAGAGAAGCGCCTGGAGCGTGCGATCGCCCGGCAGATGAGCATGCCGGAAAATCTGCGTTCGCTGGCTGGTTTGCGGGAATTTCTCGGTCATGCCGACCCGATGGGGCTGGGTCCTCGCCTCGAGAAATGGTGCCGGGGTAATGCGCTGGGCTGGGCGTTCGATGGGGAGCACGACGAGGTGCGGCTCGATGGCGCGATCACCGGCGTCGATATGACCCAACTGCTCGAACATGACGAGGTCTGCGCGCCGGCGGGGGCTTATCTGCTCTATCGTGTGACACAAATCCTCGATGGGCGGCGCGTCGTGCTGAGTATCGATGAATTCCGCTTCTACCTTAAAAACCCGCAATTCGCGGCGGTGGTTGATAATCTTTTGTTGACGGTGCGCAAGAGCAATGGCGCGGTGTTTCTGGCGTTGCAGATGCCCGAGCATATTCTGGAGAGCCCGCTGGGGCCGTCGATCGTGGCGCAATGTCAGACCAAGATCATGTTCCCGTCGCCGACGGCGGACCGCGCGGTTTATATTGACGGCCTCAAATGCACTGAAGGAGAATATCGCGCGGTGCGCGAAGAGATGGCGGTCGGTAAGCGCCGCTTCCTGCTCAAGCGCGAGCAAGCCAGCGTTATTTGTGAATTCGATCTCGGCCAGATGCGCGATTATGTCGCTATACTTTCCGGCCGGACGAATACCGTGCGCTTTGCAGAAAAACTGCGCCGCGAGCTGGGCGATGAGCCAGACAAATGGCTGTCGGAATTTTTGAGATCCTACCATGACGCCAAGGACTGACAGGAGGATGAATTGAATCCGAATAGACTTGCATATGCAGTTGTGATCGCGGGAGTGATGCTGAGCCTCGGGTTGGCGCCAAAGGCCGCCGCGCAAATGGCGGTGATCGACAGCGCCAATCTGGGACAGAACATCCAGACCGCGGCGCAATCGGTCATCGCGGTGGAGCAGCTCAAGGCGCAATTGTCGCAGCTTGAGCAGACCTATCAGATGTTCACCAACCCCACTAATGTCATGGGCATGGCGGCTGGAATGGAGAACCAGTCGATCGAAAACCCGATGCCCATGGCGAACGCGATGGCGGGGCTGGTCGGAGGAACAACCGCGCCGTCCGGTGCGGCCGCAAGTTATTATAACCAGAACCATGTTTATGCACCAACGGATGGTTCGGCCGCGAGTGCGCAGTTGAACGCCAATGGCAATGCCATCGCAAATATCGAAGGCATTGCATCGACGAATCTCGCCGCGATTCAACAGCGTATGCAGGATTTACCGAATCTGGAATCGGATTTGAACGCCGCTACCTCGATCACCCAGGTCGATGCGATCAATGGCCGCATCGCGGCGGAATCGCAATTCGTGCAGGCGCAGCAGGCGCAGGCACAGAACCTTCAGGTGCTGGCGAGCGAGCAGGCGTCGTCGCAGCAACAGCAGCAGCAAGAGCATTTCGATCAGGATCAGACCAACCTTGTGAGCGAATTACAATCCGATGCGGCTACTAATGGAGGTCAATGATGATTTATCCATCCAGATTGCAGATCATAATTGGCCTGGCCGTTATTATTGCCGGGACTGGCGTGATTGTTGGTATTGATTTTAACATGCGCTCGTCCAGAAATGCGGCACCGAGCCAGGCGGGTATATCTGCGCCCGCTGCCACAGTGCACACGGCCAGCTGGTATGTTGCCAATCCCGCCATCGCCAAAAGGGATGAGGCGCGGTGTGGCGACAACGCCGCTTCAATATCGCAGGCGGCCTGTCAAAATGTTGAATCGGCCGAAGAACAATTGCTTGCCGATGAGATGCATCAGGCTGCCATATCGAATAGCGCCAACACTAATCCAAACGCCGCTGCGGCACCATGAGGTAAAAAATGGCCAGCGCTGACAATTATGCGCCGTTTTACACTTTTGATCAGATTATCCAGGCGCCGTTTACCAGCAGCCTGGAGACAACAGTCAATGCGGCAATGTCAGCTGTGCAGGGGCCGCTGACCGCACTGGTTGTGCTGTGGATCATAGTCACGGGCATTCTGGTTATGCGCGGCGACGTCGGAGTTCGCCAGGGGGTCAGCAGGATTATTACCGTCAGTCTGGTCATGGCAATTTTGATGTCCACGACACTCTACGACCAATATATCGTGAGCTTCTTCACGGCGGGCTTGCCGAATTATTTTGCTTCGTCATTCCTGGGGGTGACCGGAACAGCACCGGCAGCGCATCAGTTTGACGCGCTTTGGAATTCCGCATCAGAAGTTTTTGCGATTGCCGAAAATCATATGAATTTCCTCAACGTACTTTATTCAGTTCAGCTGGCAATTTTGCAGAGCCTTATGGTGTTTCCCATTGGTCTGGTGTTCTTGATCTACGAATCGACAAGGATTTTGACGGATATTGTTGTGTGCCTGGGGCCGTTTGTTCTCTCGGGATATTTATTCAGCGCAACACGTGGCGTGGCTGACCGATTTATCGGCAAGTTGATCGGTTTGATGATTTTGACGTTGTTGGTTGATATTGTGCTTGCGATTATCATCAATGGCTTCGTCACCTACGTGAACAGCACGTTGGGAAATGTCGCGACGGCATCTAAGCCGGAAGCCATTTTGATTTGTACCCAGCTCGTCATCTTTCTGGCGATTGGTAGCTTGATCACCTGCTTCTTGCCCGGGATCGCCGCTTATATCGGCGGCGGAATTTCCGTCAGCCCGCTCGCCATGGCCGCCTCGGCAACGCAAGCGGGGCGTATCGTTCAATCTTCACGTGGTAAATCAAACACAGGATTGGTCCGATGATCAGCAATGCTCGTCTTGTTCCATATTTTGCCGAGGGTGCAAGTTGCGCCTTTTGGGGGTGGATTCTCTACCGGCGGTTCGTGTCATCCAAACCGCTTCCAGGTATTTTGGGATTCGCTGGCAAATTCATCAAATTTTGTCTTATTCTCATCACCTTCGGGCTTCTCGCTGGGTGTTCCAATCCTGATCATCTTGCCGTGGCGTCCGGTCCGATCTTCGCGCTGAATGCGGGGCATTGGCAGCCGACACCGCAGGATCTGGCCGCCCCTCCCAAGGTTGCGGACCGGTAGGGCGTGATGGATCAGAATTCCGGCGCATTCCCGCTCGCGCCCGCCATGCTGGATAAGCATTACAACGAGGTTTTGTCGTTTCAGGAAGCGCGGGCGCGCTCGGCCCGGCTGCTCTCCAAGGGCGCGTTGGTGGCGTTCGGCCTCTCCATGCTCGCCAATCTGGGGCTGGCATGGGCGGTGGCCTCGATGTTGCCACTGACCAAATTGGTGCCGGTGTATTTTCTCATCCGCCCGGATGGCACGATCGATAATTCAGTCGCGCTTTCAACCTTGCCGGCCTCCACGCATCAAGCGGTGATCCGCGCGGCCCTCTGGCAATATGTGCAGATGCGCGAAGGTTATTCCTACGATACCGCACGGTATCGGTATGACATCGTCTCCGGCATGTCGGATGCCGCGACAAAAGCCGCCTATCAGGCGTGGTTCAATTATCCAAACCCGCAATCGCCGCAGGTGACCATCGGCAAGAATGGCGTCGTGACCGTGGAGCCGATTTCGGTGGCGCTGATCGGTCCTGGCGTGGCGCAAGTTCGCTACCAACGGATCTTTGAGGCGGGCATGAATACCGCAGTTACCACCACCTGGACTGCGACGGAGCAATTCGAGCAGGTCGATACCATGCCTGATGCCGAACGGCTGGACGATCCTGGAGGCATCATCATTACCAGCTATCAAGATGAAGAGGATACAGCGCCATGAGACGAGCTTTTGCGTTGGTGCTCGTGATTGGTGTGACAAGTATGGTGATGGCGCGCGGCGCCAATGCTGATCAGACGCCGAATGCGGGCCATTATGACAGCCGAATGCGCTATGTCGCCTACAACCCGGGCCAGGTTGTGCATCTATCGACGATCATCGGCGCGACGATGGTGGTGAGCTTCGCGCCGGGTGAGATGGTGACCTCGGTGGCGGAGACCGATAGTTTGCATCTAGCGGCGGTGCCGAAGGGCAATTACCTGTTCCTCAAGCCCAGTGCAGCGCTCACCTTGCAGCCGATTATCGTGCTCACCCAGCGCCCGAATGGCACGCTGCGGCGCTATGTTTTTGAGATCGAGACCGTGAATGCCCCGAGCACGGCAGATGGGGCGGCGGGTGTGTTCTACTCGGTGCAGTTCACCTATCCGGCGGATGCGGCTAAAGCGGCGGCGGAGCGCGCGGCTGCCGATGCCAAAAAGGTGGCGGCGCTCAACAGGCTGGCTTTGGCGCGGGCGACACAAACCGCCGCACAGTCGGCATTTCAGAATGAGCAGAGCAACCCTTATGCCGGGCCGCGCAATTACAAATACGTCGCACGTGGAGACCGCTCGCTGGCACCCTTAGCAGTCTGGGATAATGGCTATTCCACGCTACTGCAATTTGCAGGCAACGCGCGCATCCCCTCGATCTTCGTGATTGACCCGGATGGGAAGGAGGCAACGGCCAGCTATGCCGTCAATGGCGATATCGTGCAGCTCGACCAGACCGCACGGGAATGGCGCCTGCGCGATGGCGGCACGGTGCTGGATATTTATAACGTCGGTTACCAGTCGGTGGGTGGCAATCCGGAGACGGGTACGACCAGCCCGGATGTGTCGCGGGTCGTTGTGCCGCCCGGTAACAACCTGCCGGGAGCCACGCCATGAGCGGGCAAGCTCCCAACGGGCCGGAGATGGGGAGTCGAAGCGATCAGGCGGCAGCCTCGCCGGTGGAGGATGGGCGTTCGCCCGTTGCAGGCACGCCGCGCCGGGAGCTGACCACCGGCACCAAGCTTGGCATTCTGGCGCTGGTGGCGGTTTTGGGGCTGGGCTTCATCTGGTTCAACGCGCTGTTCAGCCATAAGTGGGCGGACCAGCAAAAAATCATTCCAGCGGCATATACGAATGGCGGCGAAGTTTTTAACGGGCCGCCGGACTCGGCCATGAAGCCCGCCGCGCAAAAACTACCAGCGCCCGCCACTACACAAACTGGGTTGTTGGACGCACCCGCGCAAACCTCGCCCGCTGCGGCGCCGATCCTGGCCTTCTCCGGATCGTCGGTGCCGGTTCCCAAACAGCCGGCCGCCTCGAGCGTCAGTCAGCCGGGCGCCACGGCGGCGGTGACGCCGATGCAGGATAATTCCCCCTTGGCGGCGCGGCTTAAGCCCACGGTTCTCGATGGCGAGCAGGCCTCGGTTATGCGGCATCCGGACATGGTGATCACCGAGGGCACGATGATCCCGTGCACCCTGCAAACGGCTATCGATAGCCAGTTGCCTGGGTTTGTGACCTGTGTGGTGCCGATCGATATTCGCGGTGCTACTGGCAATGTCGTGCTGCTCGACCGAGGCACAAAGATCGTCGGCCAGTTGGAGAGCGGGCTTCTGCACGGACAGAACCGGGTGTTCGTCGATTGGACCCGGGCCGAGACGCCGGATCATGTCATCGTCACGCTGGATTCCCCCGGCTCCGATGAATTGGGCCGGGCGGGGTTGCCGGGCGAGGTGGATAATCATTTCTGGGACCGGTTTGGCGGGGCGCTGATGCTGACGATGGTGCAAGGCGGGTTGCAGGCCGGAACCCTGGCGGCGGCAGGGAATGGCAACAGCAATTCGACCTCGCAGCAGGCAGCACTTGGCTTTGTGTATGCCGCGCAGAGCAATGGCCAGTCGGTTGCCAACACGGCCTTGGCGAATTCCATCAACATTCCGCCGACACTGACCAAGAACCAGGGCGATACCGTCTCGCTGATCGTGGCGCATGATCTGGATTTTTCCAGCGTGTACCGGTTGAGGCTGGATAATACCGGCGCGGAGACGGGCAATGGCGGGTGAGGCAGCGCGCTTGCTGACATATTTGATGCAGCCGCTGGCGTCCTGGCTGGATGATCCCGCCACGGAAGAGATTTGTATCAACCGGCCGGGGGAGTTGTTTGTCCGCCAGCGCGGCCAGTTCCGGGCGGAAGCCATAGCGCTCGATTATGCGGACCTCGAGGATATCGCCACGCTGGCCGGCGCGCTGCGTAAGCAGGATGTCGGACCGCGCAGCCCGCTTTGCGCCACCGAATTGCCCGGCGGGGAGCGGCTGCAAATCTGCATGCCGCCCGCCGTTCCGGCTGGTACGCTCAGCATCACCATCCGCAAGCCGGGAGGCTCGGTGGCACCGCTCGACTCGCTGGTGAGCCGTTACCAGGTGGCGGGCTGGAATAACTGGGCCAGCCGCAAAGAGGCGGCGCAGCGGGACTTTGCCGCCTTGCTTGCCCTGTATGATGCTGGTGACATCAAAACCTTCTTGGAGCGCGCGGTGCAGGCGCGGCTCACCATCCTGCTGTGCGGTGCTACCGGCTCGGGCAAAACGACGATGAGTAAAACCCTCATCAGCGCCATCCCGTCGCAGGAGCGGCTGATCACCATTGAGGACACGCTGGAGCTGGTCATCCTCCAGCCTAATCATGTCCGGTTGCTCTATGCCAAGGATAATATCGGCTTGGCGCGGGTGACGTCGGAAATGCTGCTGCAAGCCAGCCTGCGCATGAAGCCGGATCGGATCTTGTTGCAGGAGCTACGCGACGATGCCGCCTGGACCTACATCAATGAAATCGTTTCTGGTCATCCCGGCTCGATTACCACCATCCATGGGCGTAATCCCGAGCAGGCGTTCAGGCGGTTGTTTGCCCTGGTGAAGGGTAGCCCGCAGGGCGGGAGGTGGGATGACAAGACGCTGATGGAGTTTTTATCCGCAGCCGTCGATCTGATCATTCCATTCCACAATGAGGGCGCGGTGTACGAGATCGGGGAAGTGTGGTTTGCGGCTGACGCTGCGCGCCGTGGTGAGAGTGCTGCGCATTTGTTGCGGGCGGCATAAATCATGAGCGTCTCCATCTCAGAACAAACCGGCCAATTCATCGTCAAAGGAGGTTTTGGCATTATCCTAACATTGATCGCTTGGACCGTGGTGGCATCATTTGTATTTCTGTTCGGCACAGGAATGCTGCATGAGTTTCCGCATCCATTCTGGCAATGGTGGCTGTATGCGTTGAATTTTGACGGTAACCCGCGCGTGTCGCTCTGGCTCAAAATCAGTGCCGGGGTGGGTGCCATGCCACCGGTGCTGATGATCACAGCACTCATCTATCGCGGCCAGCAAGTGGTGGGCCCAAAACTCCGGCGGCCACTCTTTGGCGGTATCGTCAAATCGCCGCTGGCGGTGACCGATAATCATGGACGCGCCGCATGGATGGCGATGGCGGCGGCGCGCGAACGCTTTCCTGGCCCAAATCCTGCCTTTGGCGGCATTGTCGTCGGTGAGGCTTATCGCGTTGACCAGGAGAAGGTGGCGGTTCGGCGCTTCGATCCGGACGATGCCAAAAGCTGGGGGCAGGGCGGTCAGGCGCCTTTGCTGATCGATCCGTGCCGTGAGGGGCCGACCCATTCGCTGATGATCATCGGCAGCGGTGGCTACAAGACCACCACGGCCGTCTCCACCTTGCTGCATTGGACCGGCTCAGCGGTCATTCTTGATCCCGCCGGAGAGATCGCGCCGATGTTGCGGGACGCGCGTAAGGCGATGGGGCACATGGTGCATGAGCTCGACCCGCGCGCAGGGACTGGCTTCAACGTGCTGGACTGGATCGACACCACCTCGCCGCTGGCGGCCACCAACATCGATTCCGTTGTTGCCTGGGTGTGCGGGGATACCAAGCCAGCGGCCAGAAAAGATGATTTTTTCGACAGCATGGCGCGCAATATGGTGCGCTGTTTTTTGGCCCATATTCTGTTCGACGAGACAGCGCCGGCAAAGCTCAAGACCTTGCGCGCGGTACGCCGGGCGATCGCTATGCCGGTCAATGAGGTCAGGGCCGTGCTGCGGGGGATTTTTGAGGCGAGCCCCAGCGCATATGCGCGCCAGTTAGCCGGGCCGGTATGCGGGCTGGTGGATGAGACCTTCAGCGGGGTGATCGGCAGCGCCGCCGAGCTGACCACCTGGCTCGCCAACCCGGCCTTTGCCAATCTGGTCTCCGGCAACAGTTTTAGGACCTCCGCCCTGCTGGACGGCAAGGTGACGATCTTCCTGAAAATGCCGTTGAAGGCGTTGGAGACCGAACCCGGGATATCGCGCACCATCATCGGCGCGCTGTTGAATGCCGTGTACGAGGCGGATGGCGCGATGCAGGGCCGGGTGTTGTTCCTGCTCGATGAAGCGGCGCGGCTTGGCTATATGAAAATCCTGGAAACCGCGCGGGATGCCGGGCGCAAATACGGCATCACCATGCAATTGCTTTATCAGTCGAGCGGGCAGATCGTCGAGCAATGGGGCGAACAGGGCAAACGCTCTTGGTATGACGGCGTCTCCTATCGCTGCTACGCGGCGGTGCAGGATCTCGATACCGCCACTGAGCTCGAAAACTCCTTTGGCACCTATGGGGTGATGGCGAGTTCCGAGGGGATGAATACCGGCAAATCCGGCAAAGCCATGCAAGCATCCTCGCTCTCGCGCGGTTCAAATATTTCTTACCATGAAATCGGTCGGCCGCTGATCCGTAAGGCGGAGTTGCTGCATGATGTGCGTGATGATGAGATGTTCGTCCTGGCGCGCGGCATGGCCCCGTTGCGCTGCGGGCGTGCGATTTATTTCCGCAGACCCGAGATGCGGGCGCTTGTCGCGGAAAACCGCTTCCACAAGCCGGGATATCAGGTAGGTCCCAACCAGCAATCAAACCAGGAAGGAGTAGGAACCGATGTCAGAAATTGACGCCGATCTCGACCGTGCCGCCGCCGCGTACTGGCTTTCGGTGGCGAGTAAATCCACACCGGAGAAGAATGCCGCCCTGGCCCGGGCAGTGAGCCTTCTGCGCGATGCACGGGCGGAGGCGCGTATCCCTGACAGCGCGCGCCAGCCAACGCTCAATGATCTGGAAGCACCGCCCCTGGACGTGCCGCATCGGCGGCGGCTGACGCCATGAAAACTCGTTCTGATTCCACGCTGAGCTGCCGTAGCGCCGTCTCGCTTGTCTGATGGAAAGTCCGAACGACAAGGCGAATCGTAGAGGCTCGCCCGCATCTTCGCATTTGTCCCTGGAGGTAATTGCCACTCGGCTGGCCGCACTTGATGCCGGGCAGGCGGCGATGAATGGCGCGCTGGGGTTGATGCTCGATACGTTGCATGTTCAGACCACGATGCTGCGCAAGCTCAATGAGTTTGCCACTGCGGATTCAGCGCCTTCGCCGTTGCTCAAAACCCTGCAGGGCCTGACCGCCGCGATCATGGAGCTCGATGCATCGGTCGGCGATGTGGAACGGAAATTCGATGGTCTGGCTCAGGTTCTGAGCGTGGCCTTTGGCGTGCCGCCCGGCGAAGCACCGCCGGATCATAACGGGCCGGAATGGCCACAGAGTCCGGCCATGGATGGTGAGGGCGGCTGAATGCTGACCTATCGCACCGGGGCGGCGGGAGCGCCAGCTGCGGCGAGGTTCATGAGCGAACATTTATTGCAGCAGACCTTGTCGCCCGAGATGGCGGCGATGGCGGAATATTACGAGCAGGGCGTAACGCCGCCAACGCTCGCCGATGCGGCCGCGTCGCGCTACGGCCGGTTCACGGCCGGTGGCACTCCTTTGGCGGCGGAAACGCTGGATGGGCTGGTGCGGGTGGAAGCAGAGCGTCTCGCCGAGAGCGGTGTCGCGCTTGCCGCTGGCGCGGGTGACGGGCGGGATGAACTGATCTTGCGTGCCTTGGCAGCCTTCGCGGCGGCTGGGCTGGTGGGCCGTGAAGAGGCGCTGGCTAGCTTAGCTCGGCAGTCTGGGGCGGGACCAGCCAGCGAAGGGAGCGGGGCGGGGGCAGGCGACAACGAGAGGCGCTTCGATGCTGCGATGGCTGAGGCCGTTGTTGCGCCAGATCGTAGCAGCGCGACGGCAGCGCCCCGGCGGGACATGAACCCGATGCTGGCGCGGCGACTGGGGATTGAGCCGCAGCGCGGGTTGAAGCCGGATGAGGTGGCGTGCCTGCTGAACGGGCAGCGTGCGGATGGCAGCGCCATCGAGGGCCGGGTGCAGCGTGCCTCGAGCCTGCCGCTGTCACAGATTTTTGGCTTGGATGCAGCACGGGTGCCAACGCCCGAACAACTGGCGCGGATGCTGGCCGGGCGGAAGGTCAATGGCGAGGCGTTGCCCGCCGAGGAAGCTGAGCGGGCGGTGCGACGTTTGCTCTCGGGCCTGTGCGTCAAAGACAAAACGCTGACTACCGAACAACGCGTGCATATTCACGCCGGGCGTGATGCCGAGGGGCGGGAGGTGGAGGCCCGCCAATACCGGACTATTCTTGAAGCCGCCAAGATGCGAATCGGCTATATCGATCTGACCTTCTCCGCGCCCAAATCGCTTTCCATCGCCTGGGCGTTTGCTCCCACCAAAGCCGAGCGAGCGATGCTGCACCAGGCACATCGGGATGCCATCGATAATGTCATGGCCGCTATTGAGCAGGAGATCGGCCGGGCCTCAATCGGGGACGCGGCTAAGCGGGGCTATGAGGCTGGATCCATCGGTTGGGTATCCTTCGACCATTACGCAGCCCGGCCGACGGTTGAGATCGTGCGGGAGGATGAGCAGGGCCAGCCGGTCACGGAGTTGCATACGCTCACCGGCACGCAGGGCCGCGCACCGGGCGACATGCAGATGCACACCCATGTTGCCGTGTTCAACCTTGTCGAGACGCCGAGCGGGCGGGTTGGCAGCATCAACCTCGCTCTGCTTGAGGGGCGGATTCATGAATGGGGCGCGCTGTATCAGGCCTATCTCGCCAATCATCTGCGCGCCCATGGCGTGGAGGTGGAACTCGATGCCCGAACCGAGATGGCCAAACTCTCCGCCGTGCCCGACAGCATTGTCGCGCAATTCAGCAAGCGGACCATGGGCGGCACCGCAGCGGCGCGGGTCTATGCGCGCTCCCTTGGCCTTGATTGGGAAACATTGTCCCCGGCCCGCAAAATCGCCCTGCTGAAAGCCGGGGTGCAGAACCCGCGTGAGGCCAAGAGCGATGATGTCAGCGATCTCGCCGCCTGGCGAGCGACGGTAAAGCGGCTGGGTTATGAGCACCGAAGCGTGCTGCGTCCGGATGGTGTCATGCCTCGTCCCAGCCGGGAGCAGCGGCTTGAGGCCGCCTTCCAGGCCGCACTGCCGCTGCTGGGCAGGCAATTCGATCGACGGGCGGTAATTGCTGGTGCGGATGCCCGGATCGCCGCCGCCAAGGGGCTGATCGCCGCGGGGATTGGGGAGGCCGTTGACGTGGACGCCATCACGCAGGCCTTTCGTGAACGCGGTGTTCAGCGCCGGGGTGAGGACGTCGCATTGATCTGGGGGCGTGTGCCGGGGCGCCAGGGCCGGGACCGGGTGGCGGTGACCACGACGCTCGAGCTTCGTGAGGAACAGAGGCTCATCGAGACGGCACGGGTTGGGGCGCGGGACCACAGTGCCGCGCTCTCGCGCAAAGCCATCGCGGCAGCGGTGGCCTCATTCCCGGACATCGATTTTACCAGCGCGCATGGCCGCGCACAGCGGCGGATCATCGATCAGCTGGGCACTGGCGGACGGGTTGGGCTCGCCATTGGCGTGGCGGGCTCCGGCAAGAGCACCTTGCTGAAGCCTTTGGTCCGGGCTTGGCAGGCGGAAGACAGGGTGGTCCATGGCATCGCCCTGGCGTGGAGGCAATCGGATGATCTGGCAGAAGTCGGGATCGCGGCCGCGAATACACGCGCCGTGAGGGCGTTCCTGCGGGATTTGGAGCGGGGAAAGCTCGTGCTCGGCCGCAAATCCGTCGTGGTTGTCGATGAAGTGGGGTTGCTCGGCACACGCCAGCTGAACGCCATCATGGCGGCGCAGGCAGAGAAGGGCTTCCAACTGGTCATGATTGGCGACCCCAAGCAGATGCAGGCGGTGGAGGCCGGGCCGGTGATCGAGCTGCTGCGCCAGGCCCTGGGCGCCGACAAGGTGCCGGAATTGGGCTCTTCGGTCAGGCAAAAGGCGGCGGACGAGCGCGAGACCGTGCTGATGTTCCGCAATGGCCAGACAGAGGAGGCCGTGCGCCGCAAGGATGCCAACGGCACGTTGCAGGTTGTTCCGGGCGGGTATGAAGAGGCGGTGGCGCAAACGGCTTTCCTATGGCGGCAGCGGCTTGAGGCGAACCGGGATCGGCCAGACTTCAGCATTTCGGTGAGTGCGCCGAGTAACGCGGAAGCGCATGATATCAGCCTGGCTATTCGCCAGCAGCGCCGGACCATGGGGGAAATTGGGCCGGATCAGGTCACCGTCAAAGCCACGGATGGAGCGGGAGAGCGAGAATATGAGTTGGAACTCGCCGTGGGGGACCGCGTGCGGTTGTTCCGGCGTACAAATGCCAAATTCACCGAGACCGGCACGGTCGGGAATATCGGTCGCAACGGGTCGGTGTTGGAAATTATAGCCGTCGATGGCGCCGGGCTGATCTTCAGGAATGGTGTGGGCAGGGAGGGGGAGGTCGTCTGGGAAACGTTGCGCGATGAGGCCAGCGGCAGGGTTCAATTGGCTTATGGTGATGCGCTGACAACAAATACCGCGCAGGGCACCACCGTGACGGAGCATATTCATGCGATGCCCGCCGGCACGAAACTGGTCTCGGCGTTTGGGGCCTATACATCGGGCAGCCGACATCGGGAGCAGAGTTTTATCGTGACATCGGAAGGGGCGGAGCGGGCCGAGGTGATTGCGCGGCGGCCGCTGGGTGATAAGCGCGAGATTGGGCGCGGTGATCTGTTGAACAACATCATCCGCAATTTTGCGCAAGCGCCCGAAAAGGAAGCGGCGCTGGCATTGATCGATCGTGCCGTTGGCCTGCGGCGTGGCGCGGTCCAGGCGATGCAGAGGGTTCACCGGGCAGCGGAAGCGCGCGGGGATGTCAGGGATCAGCCGTCGATGCTGGCTGAGGGGTTGATGAGCCGCCGGGTTGCACAGGCGTTTGCCGAGATTCTACCCGGTTTGGCGGCGCAAATGCGCCGTCATGGCGGGGCATTGGCACATGTTGCCCGTATCGGCGCGGATGTGGCGGAGCTTCTGGCCAGGTTGGCCCGTCGCCCGTTGGTCACTCACCAGGCTGAGGCGGAATTCTGGCATCGGGTTGGTCAACGAGGCCAAGATTTGCAGGATCACATGGAGCAGCGGACGCAAATGAGGCGGCATGGTCGATGAGGGAAGTAAGCGGATTGTATTGTATAATGCGCTACGGCGATCTATATGAATCCCATGACAAAAGCCACAGCCATGATCCCATCAGCCAAACGTAAGGACCATCCGCTCTCGATGCGGTTGCCGGAAGGTGACATCGCCATTATCGACCGCGCCGCCGATTTGCGCGGGCGCTCACGGACGGATTTTGTGCGTGAGGCTGCGGTGCGGGCTGCCGAGGAAGTGCTTATGGAAAGCACGCTGGTGCGTATGAGCACAGAGGGGTTTGAGGCCTTTATTCAAGCTGTGTCCGCGCCTGCCGCTCCCGTGCCGGAAATGGCGGCATCGCTTCGCCGCAGGGCGCCGTGGGAGAAGGAAACGGCAAAACGCTGATGGCGGAGCCGCGGCTCTCCGCGCCGGAATTGCTGAATGCCGGTCACGATGTATCCCAGTTCTCCTGCGGCAAGCCCTCGCTCGACCATTGGCTGAAGACCCGGGCGCTGGCCAACCAGCAAAAGGGGTTCACGGTAGTCATGGTCGTCCATGTGGGGGGCAGGGTGGTAGGCTATTACGGCCTGGCGCCGACCGCCATTGTGCCAGCCAGCCTGCCACGCGCGATCCGCACCGGCCAGCCACCGAACCCGGTGCCATGTATTCTGCTCGGGCAGCTTGCGACGGACCACGCTTGGGGTGGGCAAGGGATTGGCCTGGGATTGTTCAATCACGCCCTTGCCCGCAGCGTGAATGGCGCCGTGCTGATCGGCGGGCGGGCGCTTATCGTCAATGCCATTGATGACGAGGCGGCGGGGTTTTGGCGCCGCCGTGGCTTTTTACCGTCGACGGATGACGCGCTGGTGCTGTTCAGGTCGATTGCCGATATCGCCGCTTCCTTAGCATTCGCGGCTCAGAACCCCTTAGTGTATTAGCGAGATTGATTGATTGAAACAAATAAAATCAATGTTTTGTGAGGAGTTTTGGCCCGGTGCGGGCGTAAATTTTTGGCCGAACTCGGTCGTCTCTTGGTTTTGAATTTCCGCGACGGCTGGAGAGTAGAACTTCTGCTGTCACGTGGGTAACTAATCCGTGAGGCGACGGATGCGCCGCTACTTGAGGCTAACCGGTTCATGGCTTATCATAATCAACGATGGACCTTTACAAGGCATTTGGACGCGGGATTTTGGCGCTGATCATTGTGATCACGTTGTCCGTCCCGTCGTTCGCCCGCGCCATGTCGATGCAAACCAGTCAAGCTCAAGCGAATATGAGCGTGATGGTTGGTTGTCATGGGCAGCCTTGTAGCGACCATCAATCCAATAGCCCTGTTCAAAACAAAGCTGCAACCTGCATGACAGCTTTCTGCATCGCTCCTCTTCTTTTGGCGCCAAACCCGGTGGCGGTTTTTAGCACCGTGTCTTACCCGATAGTTCATCGGGTTATTGCCGCGACGTTCCCGCTGGGTATGTCGCAAAACCCTGACCCATACCCTCCCAGACAGAATCACCTGATTTAACCGCCTCCGAAATTTCGGAAGGCGGTTCTAGCAGCTTGGTTGGCGCTTAGCGCCAATTTGCTTACGATTTTACCAATCTATTCGGAAATCGTGGTTCATCTGTTGAGGATTGTTTCATGTCGAATTTTTGGCCGGAGGCGTTGAGTCGCCGGCGTTTACTAATGGCGAGTAGTGCCGCTTTAACGATACCTCTATTTGCTGCCCAGCGTGCCGTCGCCGAAGGCGACAAGGATATAGTAACCCTCAAACCCGCGCCAGGTTTGGCGCCGATCATGGGGGCTGGGCAGGCGGAGACGCCGGTCCTTGCCTATAACGGCATGGTCAGTGGGCCGGTGTTGCGACTGGCGCAGGGCAAGCTGTTTCAGGCCGATGTTATAAACGGACTGAATGAAGGCACGACGGTTCATTGGCATGGCATCAGCCTGCCCAACGCCATGGATGGCGTGCCCGGCCTGACGCAAGCCAGCATCAAGCCTGGTGGCAGTTTTCACTATGCTTTCACACCGCCGGATGCCGGCACATTCTGGTATCACCCGCATGACCATACAGCCCAGCAAATGGGCCGCGGCATGGCTGGTGCGTTGATTGTTGAAGAACCAGAGCCGCCCGGTTTTGACCGCGATGTGCTCTGGGTTCTCCAAGACTGGGAACTGCTTTCAGACAATCAGATTGTTGATGGCTTTGATAATGAGATGGAAGGCATGATGTCGGGCCGCATCGGCCCGACGGTGACGATTAACGGTACAATCCCGACGCCGGTATCCATCCGAGCTGGTGAGAGGATCCGCCTGCGGCTGATTAATGCTTGTCTTGCCCGCTTTATGGCGCTGCGCTTTGCCGGGCATCGTGTTGTCGTGATGGCACTGGATGGCCAACCGGTTGCGCAGCCATTTGAGCCGGATGGTGGTCTAACCGTAATTGCGCCGGCACAACGTGTGGATCTGCTGCTTCAAGCAACCGGCGAGCCTGGAAGCAAATACCCGGTTACGGACGAGTTTTATGGGAATAACCAGAGCTATAAGCTGGTTGATCTAGCTTATTCAGGAGATTCAAAATTAACCATCTCCACGAAGCCGATTATTCTACCGCCTAATCCGGTTCCCAAACCCGATCTCACAAACCCTGTTCGCCATCAGCTTACCATCGTTGGTGGTGGAATGAGCGGCATGGGTATGGGAGGCATGATGGGTGGAATGGGGATGATGGCTGACGGAAATGCCGCCACGCCCCAAATATGGGGTATCAAAGGACCCGACGGTTTAAACCAGGGCATGGCGCCGATTTTGACGCTGCCGCTGGGCCGCACTGCCGTCATTAGCCTAATCAACCAGACCAAATGGTGGCACCCCATGCATTTGCATGGCTACAGTTTCCATGTGCTCTCGCGTAATGGGAACGCCGAGCAATTCCCGCACATCCGCGACACAGTGATCCTGCGACCGAAAGATACGGTGACAATCGCGTTTGTCGCCAACAATCCGGGAGATTGGATGTTTCATTGCCACGTCGTCGAACACCAGGATTTTGGCCTGATGACCGTAATTCGTATCGCCTAAAATTTGTATCAAACAAGGAGTCAAAAACAATGAATAACATGCTAAAATATGCAGTATTCGCGCTCTCGGCGGTGACGCCGTTATCCGCAATCGCGGCACCTATCCAGGCGACATTATATAAAAACCCTGAATGTGATTGTTGCCAGAACTATGCCCAATATCTCGATAAAAACGGCTTTGATGTTAAAGTTATACCGTCACCAAACCTCGATGCCTTGACTCAGGAAGCTGGGGTGCCGACAGCATTAAATGGGTGTCATCTCACGAAGATTGATGGTTATGTGATCGAAGGTCATGTCCCAGCTTCGATTGTAAAAAAACTTTTGACGGAGCGACCTGCGATTAAAGGCATTGCCATTGCGGGCATGCCGGCAGGTGTACCGGGAATGCCAAGTATGACGGGCATGAGCTCCGGCCCGATCAATGTTTATGAGGTTGGAACATCGACCCCCGTCATTTATGCGACGGTTCAACCGGGCGAATTCTAAGAAACTACACGCAACCAACAAAGGAATAAGTTAATGATCAAAATCGCACAAGTTATCGCAATATCAACCGTTTTAGTTGGAGTTGCAGCTGGTATTTCGACGGCGCGAGCAGCCACGCCGCCTGCACCAACAAATGATATGACCGCAGGAAATGGCGGTGGAATGATGGGTGGCGGCATGATGGGTAGCGGTATGATGGGCGGAGGCGGCATGACGGCCGGCCATGATAAAACGAAAGGAAAATCCGGCGGTGATATGATGGGCATGATGAATATGATGGCGTCATGCTCCAATATGATGACAGCACAAATCAACATGATGAATGCCATGACAAACGAGATCAATGCTCAGACAAAGCTGCTAAATCAAGAAGCGGCGTCTGGTGCTGGCTCGGCTCAAAAATAAGCTTTGAAATAAATGATTGGACGGGGATGCACGATTAAATCCGTGCATCCCCGCGCCCAACTCGCTGAGGAACCAGATTTTGAAGGATGTTATTTCAATAGAGCCGACATCAGTGATACAATGGCAATTTATTCGTCGTTATATGCTCACCATGGCGGCAGGTAATCTCCTCTGGGAAATTCTCCAGCAGCCATTCTATACATTGTGGCAGACAGCTTCTCTGGTTTATCTGACTTTTGCGATCGTGCATTGCTGGATCGGTGATGTGATGATTGCGGCGTCCTGCCTTGCTCTAGGGATATGCACGTCACGCATTCTACGATCGAGACAGTTTTTCCCAGTGGGTGCTTTTGTGACCCTTCTTGCAGGATTAGCTTATACAATATTCAGCGAGTGGCGAAATATGTCCATTCATCATTTCTGGACTTACAGCGCTTACATGCCACGACTACCGTTCGTTGGAACCGGTCTTCTACCCATATTACAATGGATTTTAATTCCGATGCTTTCACTCTATTTGGCGCGGAAATTGTCATTGAAATTGATGGCTATCTCATGAACGTTATCAAAACGAAGCTTCAATTTATCGCGTTGACGCTGTGTCTAAGCCTCACACTACAGACATTAATATCTCGGTCTGCTTTTGCTGCAACAACGCCGTGGGTTGGCGATGGCAACGCAGCGGCCAGATTGATTACAGCCGTGGAAGCGACGGGCTCAGCCGGACAAATCGATGCTGCTCTACAGATACGCTTGGCACCAGGCTGGCACGCCTATTGGCGCAGTCCAGGCGACGCAGGATTTCCGCCATCGATTGATTGGGGTGGCTCCGAAAATTTAAAATCTGCCCAGTTATTCTGGCCCGCACCGAAGCGTTTCATCCTAGATGGTTTGATCACCCAAGGCTATGAGAATAGCGTGGTACTGCCGATTGCGGTCACGCTCGAGCGAGCAACTCAGCCAGCGCGCCTGCAGGCCAGCGTGCGTTATGCAGCATGCAAGGATATTTGTGTTCCTTATACCGCGAAGTTCACGTTGCCGCTCCCTTCCGGCGTGGCACTTCCGGGGCCAGAGGCGTCGATGATCGCCAATGCGTGGACCACTGTTCCAGGAACACCAGCCGAAGCGGGGCTTGGAGTTTCATCGGTTGTTATTTCACGTGTCGATACCCCAAGTCCGGGATCGGTTCTTTCGGTTATAATCGACATGGGCTCAAAGCCTCTGTTATATCCTGATGTTTTTATAGAGGGATTACTAGGCTCCGCACCGGGTGCTCCGACGATTACGCTCAATCCGACAAATCACCGTGCCATTTTAAGTGTGTTTCTAAAAAACCATGCCGCTGCATCGATCGCCGGCAAAAATTTGCAGTTTACATTAGCGGGTGGGACGCAGCCCGCGACATTTGCGGCCGCACCTGTAGATGGTCCGCTGCCTGCACAATCAAGTGACCAGAATACTCCCGGCATTATCCTCATCGCACTTCTCGGTGGTTTGATTTTAAATGTTATGCCCTGCGTATTGCCGGTGCTCTCGTTGAAGCTATTCGGCCTGATATCAGCAACCGGCACACAAAGACTGCAGTTCAGGTTCAATCTTCTGGCGACCGCAGCAGGTGTTGTGTCTTCCTTCCTTGTGATCGCAACGCTTTTAATTCTTCTAAAAATAGCCGGTCAGGCGATCGGTTGGGGGATTCAATTCCAGCAGCCGTGGTTTCTGGGTACCATGGCGGTTGTTACCACATTATTTGCGGCAAACCTTTGGGACTGGCTCCCGGTTTCGACGCCGAGCTTTGCGCGACACGCGGCAGGGGTCGGCATGCGTAGCCATCCTCGCATCCTGGCTTTTTTCACGGGAGTATTCGCTACCATTCTGGCCACCTCCTGCTCCGCCCCCTTTGTGGGCACCGCAGTTGGTTTTGCCCTGGCGCGCGATCCTCTCACAATTGTCCAGATTTTCGTGGCACTCGGGGTCGGCATGGCCTTTCCTTATCTTGCCGTAGCAGCGCTACCCGGACTGGCCCGTTTTTTGCCAAAGTCTGGCCCGTGGATGATCAAGCTTCGGGTCGTTTTGGGATTTGCACTCCTTGGCACGGCAATCTGGTTAATTTCTATCATCGCCGCAGTCGTTTCATTAATGGCGGCGATAATTTCCAGCGTCATCTTGCTGACTTTCTTGGTCATCTTGTTTCTCCGTCATCGAACACCTCTTGTATCGTCAAAACGCCGTCGGATTTGGTCAGGCGTAGCCGCAACCGTGGCATTCACTGCGGTCATTACGCCAATTGTATTTCAACGATTGGAAACTCAGTCGACGCCTATCGAGGCGAGTTTCGATCCAGTATTCCAACCTTTTGAGCAGTCTCGCATAAATGAACTGGTTGCCAAAAATAAACTGGTTTTTGTTGATGTGACCGCAGCGTGGTGTCTTGTATGTAAAGTCAACGCACTCACGGTCTTGGAGCGTAACCCTGTAGCGGCGCAATTACGGTCGGCAAATGTCGTCGCCATGCGCGCTGACTGGACCCGGCCGAACCCAATTATCACCGCCTATCTGGAAAGCTTTCATCGCTACGGCGTACCGTTGGACGTCATCTATGGGCCGGGTGCGCCGTCTGGAATACTTCTCCCAAGTCTGCTGACGCCAGGTGCCGTGATGGATGCATTTCAACACGCTGGCACCCCCATTCATTCCAACAATCGAGCAGAGGCTTCACAATGAATTTTTATGAGCGTCATATCCTGCCGCCTTTGCTAAATTTTGCCATGGGACAAAAACAGCTCCAACCATTCCGTGAACGTGTGATAGCGAGTGCAACCGGCGAAGTGCTGGAACTCGGTATCGGATCTGGGCTTAATCTGACGCATTACGGGAGCAGCGTGCGCTCAGTAACCGGTGTAGAACCATCGGCAGAACTGTTGAAAATGGCTGAGCACCTAGTAGATCGGGCCATTGTGCCGGTAGAATTGTTAAAAGCTTCCGCCGAGGATTTGCCGATGGAATCTGCTTCCTTTGACACAGTTGTCACCACCTGGACACTTTGCACAATCCCGAACGCGCATAATGCACTACAGGAAGCGAGGCGCGTACTCCGGCCAGGCGGCATCCTGTTATTTGTTGAACACGGCCGTGCGCCGGAAGCGAATGTCGCCCGATGGCAGGACCGGCTTGACCATGTCTGGGGATCCATCGCAGGCGGCTGTCATCTAAACCGTAAAATCGATGCTCTTATCACCGATGCAGGGTTCGATATTCAGATATTGCATCATCACCGAATACCTGGACCACGAACGCATACGTATTTTTACGAGGGGCAGGCTAGGCCCCTATGAGAATCATCCGAGGTCTTGCGATCGGTACTGGAATCGCGGTTGCTGTATTAATCACTATGGTGGCGATTAATCCGGCGCTGCTTAAGCATGTGGCATCAAGCTTACTAGCGCCAGTATCTGGTTCAGACAATGGCGGACAAATGGCCACGACAACCAATTCGGGAATTCCACCTGGAGCGCCAATCGGTGGTTCATTCCAGCTGATAAATCAGCTCAGCCAGCCGGTAACCGATGCCACCTATCACGGCAAATATATGCTGGTGTTTTTCGGCTATAGCCATTGCCCTGATGAATGTCCCCTGACATTGCAGAAGATGGTTTTGATTATGAATGCGTTGGGACCATTAGCGCAGCATGTTGCACCGATTTTTATCACGATTGATCCAACGCGCGATACGCCGCCTGCCTTGAAAGCCTATCTCTCAAAATTTGGACCAGATTTGATAGGTCTGACGGGAAGTAACGCGCAGATTGCCGGCGTGGCCCATGAATATGCTGTGGCGTTCAATACGAATGATCTCGAAGCATCCGGTGCGAGTTTGATCAGCCACTCGACATATATCTACCTTATGGGTCCGGATGGAAAATTTCTAAACCTGTTTCCGTTTACCATAACTGTTACTCAGCTAACTTCAGTCCTGAAAGCCCAAATAAACTCATGATCGAGCGCAAGACAATGCCACGCCGGATCCTGTTGCGCACGGCTTTACTGGCGCCCCCTTTTGCCATGGGAGCAAGCCAGGTTGCGAAAGCGCAGGAATTGCCTGATCCGCAGATGGACCAAACAGCGCCAATCGCAGTGCCACTATTAAAATTTACGACAGCCGCCGGAACGCCGATCAGCCTTAAGAATTTCAAGGGTAAATTTATTCTTCTCAATATCTGGGCGACCTGGTGTGGACCATGCCGTGAGGAAATGCCGACCCTTGACCGTTTGCAAGCCAAACTCGGTGGCACGCATTTTCAAGTTGTGCCGATATCCATTGATGCGGGTGGGCTGGCACCCGTGCAGCAATTCTACCACGAAATCGGCATAAAACATCTTGGCATCTATTTGAATATCACTGGCGATGCCATGGACGCCCTAAATTTAGAAGGTATTCCGGCTAGTTTTCTTATTAACCCAGCTGGATTGCAAATCGCCAGTCTCGCCGGTGCTGCTGATTGGAGCAGCCCATCAGCCGTCGCTTTTTTTCAAAAGGCGATGGCCGCACCCTAACTTCAACTCAAATGGAGAATTTACAATGAACTGTTGCTCACCTTCACCAAACTCTAACCCAACATCCCATCAATCCGGCCTCTCTCGTTGGCGTTCACGCCTGATGGGACGCACCGGAATCGTTCTTGGACTAATCGCTATTGGCGGCGGCGCTTTGGCTTTTGGCGGTGGCTGGGGAAAGCTGGTCGCCATAGGTGTTGCGCCAATAATACTTTCAATCCTACCCTGTTTGGTCATGTGCGGCCTTGGATTTTGCATGATGGGTATGTGCAAAAACAAGTCCCATCCTCCAACACAGCCCTTCGGCCAAAATAATTTCCGCGAAGGCAACAGGTATATGATGCAAGGCAACTCATTGGAATCAACGCCTCAAACAACGCCCTATGCTCAGAAACCATTCTCTAAAAGTTAAAAGGTTCGCGAACCTATTCCATAAAAAATGATCTGGTTGAAAGCTTAAAAAAATACTCGATCGAGTAGCACTTTTTGGTCTGGCGGCATTCTAATGATCTTCTTAAATGAAAGTTGACAAAAATGCTTGTATTCTCAAAGCGGATTGGTCCCTTAGATCGCAGCAGTAATCACGTAACTTTGGCAGGATTCCAGGTTGCATTCGAGCACGTTTTCGATGAAGATGAGCGTACACAGTTACATAGCTTCCTTGATGCCGGCACGGACAAGAAACCAATTCATAGGGTACGTGGTCGCGAATCCAATGATCATGCCGATCTGCATCATGAACCAATAGACCGGGCTGTCGGGATGTAGTTGTGGTCCAAAAAACACGAAACGCATAAGCGTCATCCAGCCGAACAACCCAACTTCAAAGGCGGTTAGCGACAGGAAATCCGCCTTGACCGCTGCGATGATCCCATCCTTCAGGCCGAGGCCGCGCATCGGTGCGATCGAAAAATATTGGAAGGCCACACCCAGGGTGAATGCAAATGCATAGTCGAGCAAAAGCTCGGTGCCGAAAGTCGAGCCGACAAATGCCGCCCCTGTGAAGAAAACCAGAAACTCCGCGATGATATCGCCGAGTGTGCAACCGGCACCGCAATGGGTTGAGCCTACAAAAGTGGAGACCCAAAAGGGCTGTTCCGGTTTTTTGTGATGGCGATGGCCGCTATTTTTTGATATTTTGGCAGGTTGCGGCTTCGCGGCGCGACCGAGCGCATAATAGGCCCAGAGGCCAATCGGCCCGAAATAGAGTGCGGTTATCGGCCAGACCGGATTCATCACTGCCATCGGCTGAGGCCGTTTTCGAATATCAATAACGGTCAGCGCTGCAGATGCAAACGCGGTGATCAGTGAAACGATCGAGACAATTGTGAGCCAAGGTGGGATCATGCATTTACTCCTTTTTGGCGGCGCGTTCCTGCGGTGGGTACCTTGACGGCGCAGGTACCTTGATCCTGCGTTAATTTGGTGGGCTTTACGGCTAGATCGTCCATAATAGGGCAGTTGGGGCGCTGATCTCCACGGCAATGATCCGCGAGGTGCTCGACTGCCCGCAACATGACTTCCATCTCGGCGATCTTGCGGCGGAGGGAGGTGGCGTGATCGAGTGCGATCCGCTTCACATCGGCACTGGCGCGCGCCTCATTGCGCCAGAGCGAGAGCAGACGTTCGATATTGGCAATCGAGTATCCGAGATCACGTGCCCGCCTGATGAATCGAAGCGTATGGATATCGCTTTCGGTATAGGTCCGGTAATTGCCTTCGGTGCGTCCAACGGCCGGCAACAGCCTTATGCTCTCGTAGTAACGGATCATTTTCGTGGAGACGCCGGATTGTTTTGCCGCGTCGCTGATAGTGTTCGGCATAATGGCCTCGGTCGTGTCGAGATTGTGTATAATTTCAAGCAGCTTTCTGAGTCGTCTAACTGGCGATTGCAATTTTGACGTCGGGCTCAGGCGCAACAATCCGAACCGCGCGTCCGTTCGGCTTCCAGCGGCGCAACAGCAGCGCGTTGGAGACGACGCTGACGCTGGAGAAGGCCATGGCAGCGCCGGCGATCACCGGGCTGAGATAGCCGAGGGCGGCAAGTGGAATTCCCACTACGTTGTAAAAGAAGGCCCAAAATAGACCCTGACGGATCTTGGAAAAAGTGCGGCGGCTGATGTCGATTGCGTCCGCGACAAGTGCTGGGTCGCCGCGCATCAAGGTCATTCCAGCGGTATGTATCGCAACGTCTGAGCCGGTGCCCATGGCGATACCAAGATCTGCTTGCGCAAGCGCCGGTGCATCGTTCACGCCGTCGCCCACCATGGCGACGATACGCCCCACCTTCTGCAGGGCATGGACAGCTTCGGCTTTGTGCTCGGGCAGGATTTCTGCCTGCACGTCGTCGATGCCGAGTGAATGAGCTGCGACTCGCGCGCTTCCCGGATTATCGCCAGTCAGCATCGCGACGCGCAGCCCCCGGGCATGCAGGGCGGCAACCGCTTGCCGCGCCGTGGATTTCAACGCATCGCCGAAGCCGATCAGGCCAATGACGCGCGGATCGGGACCTGTCTCGATCAGCCAAGACACGGTGCGTCCTTCCTCCTGGAGTGCGGTGGCACGGGCCTCCAACACGGTCGAATCGAGACCGTTTTCCTCGATCACGCGGCGCGAACCGAGCACCAGTTCATGTCCATCGACGGTTGCTTTCATGCCGCGCCCCGGCAGCGTCCGTACATCCGTTGAATGTGGTGGCCGGATACCATCGGCTTTTGCCCGCTCGCGTACGGCCTTGGCGAGCGGGTGCTCGCTTGCTTGCTGTACCCCGACCGCGAGACGCAGCAGTTCCGCGACTTGGGCACCGTCCACCGCTTCGAGTGCGATAATCGAGGGATTGCCTTCGGTGAGCGTGCCAGTCTTGTCGAAGGCTACGGTGTCTATCCGGTGGGCGATCTCCAGGGTCTCTGCGTCCTTGATCAGGATGCCATATTTTGCTGCGACGCCGGTTCCCGCCATGACAGCGGTCGGCGTGGCGAGGCCGAGCGAGCACGGACAGGCGATGACCAGCACCGAAACAGCAGCCAGGATCGCGTGCTCGACTTGTCCGGTCGTAAGCCACCAGGCCAAAAAGGTCACCGCGGCGATACCGAGCACCACGGGCACGAACACCGCGGCGACCCTATCGACCAGCTTCTGCATCGGTGCTTTCGTCGCCTGGGCATTCTCGACCAAACGCACGATGCGCGCGAGCGCCGATTCCGCGCCGACCGCGCTGGTTTCGACAAGGAGCAATCCTTCTCCATTGATGGCACCGCCGATCACCTTGTCACCCGGCGACTTCAGCACCGGCAGGCTCTCACCGGTCAACATGGATTCGTCAGCAGCGCTTTCGCCTTCTTGGATTACGCCGTCTACTGGGATGCGCTCGCCAGGCCTGATGACCACGATATCACCCACCGTCACCTGATTGACCGCGACTTCGCGTTCCGTGCCGTCGGTTTCGCGCAGGCGCGCCCGCTCCGGGCGCAGTGCCGTGAGCGCGCGCAATGCCTCTCCGGTCTGGCGCTTACCACGCGCCTCCAGCCATTTGCCGAACAGCATCAGGGTGATCACGATTGTCGAGGAATCGAAGTAGAGCGCTGCGGGTGTTGTTCCCGTCGCCCAAGCGCGGATGAGTAGCCAGAGGCTGAGCCCATAGGCAGCGGAGGTGCCCAGGGCGACAAGCAGGTCCATGTTGCCAGTGCCTGCCCGCAGCGCTTTCCAGCCGGCACGGTAGAAGCGCCCGCCGAGCCAGAATTGCACCGGCGTGGCGAGGGCGAGCTCCACCCAGCCGGGCAACTCAAACGGGCTGCCGGTAAGACGCAGGATCATAATTATAAATAACGGTGCGGTGAGCAGGGCGGCGATACGGACATGAATCAGCGCTGCACGAGATTCATGCTTTTTTCTGTCGTCTTCCGAAACGCCCCGTCCGGTGAGGCGTGCTCCGTACCCGGCATGCTCCACCGCGGCGATTAGTGCCGTTTCGTCAACGCCGATTCCGCTGACACGCGCCATTTCGTTAGCCAGATTCACACTAGCCGATGTGACGCCTGAAACTTTGTGTAACGCGCGTTCCACCCGCGCGACACAGGAGGCGCAAGTCATGCCGTCGATCGCCAGTTCGATATCGTGGCTTGCCACACCGTACCCAGCCTTTTCAACGGCAGTCACCACGGCGCCAATATTGGCCTCGGCACTCGCGAATGTGACCTGCACATGCTCGGAACTCAGGTTGACTGATACCGCAGCGACGCCGGGCACATGCTGAATCGCCCCTTCGACCCGCGAAACACACGACGCGCAAGTCATGCCCTCAATAGAGAGTTCAATCCGGCTTGAATTACCTCCCTGCGGGACTTTGGTGGTTGCCCCCGCGACCATACTTGCGGTGTTCATCACAATCTCCATTGTCGGACCCCTTACCGATCATGCTCATCTGGTGATTACCACAGTGGGAAGGTCAAGGGGTTGATTCTGTGCTGGCCGGGTATTGACATTCCCATTGTGGGAAACCCCATCTTAATGGAGATCGGTGTGAATAGCTCATTCCGACAGAAATTATTTCAATTCAGATGGAGACTGGCGATGTTGGAATTCAAAGTTGGCGGTATGACGTGTGGCCATTGCGTCCGGGCTGTGACTAATGCGGTTCACACAGTTGTTCCAGGTGCGGACGTCGCGGTCGATCTCAATCATGGGGTTGTCAAGATCGATGGCGACCTGGCGACGATCCCGACCGAGGCCGTGATTAAGGCCATTGAGGATGAAGGTTACAAAATTCATTGACTGCCCCGAACGCGGGATCGGCTGACCCTTTCAGGCAGCTGCTGAACAAGAAAAAGGATAAGAAGATGACGATGGTTTCCCGCCGTGGCCTTATGGCCGGTGGCCTGTCACTGAGTGCGATGACCGCGGTTGGTGCCCATGCCGCTACGGCCATCGAGTCCAAGCGCCGACTGATCGCGGACACACGCAGCCTGGAGGTGAACGGTCGCGCGGCGAAGGTGTTTCGTTTATCCGATGAGGCTGGGCGCCCTGGCCTTACTTTGGCGCCAGGCGAGCGGTTCCAGGTCGAGCTCGCTAATCAGACCGCCGATAACACGATCATCCATTGGCACGGTCAGCTCCCGCCATGGACCCAGGACGGCTTCCCCTGGCCACAGACTCCACCAATCGCTCCGGCGGCTACACGCACTTATGACTACGCGCCGATCCCAGGAACTTACTGGATGCATTCACATCAGGGCCTGCAGGAGCAGAGCCTGATGACGGCGCCGCTGATCGTGCGCGATGCGATCGAACTCCGCGAGGATCGCCAGGAGATCGTGCTCATGCTGCATGATTTCAGCTTCAGGAGTCCTGACGCGCTGTTGGCCAGCCTGACTGGCCAAACGCCTTCCCAAATTCGCGCGTTGGCCACTACGAGCGAAAACGTCTCCGCATCTTCACCACCACAGGTATCGGGCGAAAATGCGATGGGCATGATGCAAGGCATGCAGGGTATGGGTACCATGTCGAAGAAAAACGTTATGGGATCCATGGGCGGCATGAAGATGGACCTGAACGACATCGACTATGATGCTTTTCTGGCGAATGATCGCACCTTGAGCGATCCCGAGATTGTTCAGGTGGAACGTTCGGGGCGGGTCCGTCTCAGAATCATCAATGGGGCCTCATCTAGCCAGTTCTGGGTCGATTTAGGCGCGTTGGCCGGTCATGTGGTGGCGGTTGACGGCCACCCGGTGTACCCGGTGGCGGGCCGGCGCTTTCCTCTGGCAATCGCGCAGCGGCTCGATATCCTGGTTGACCTGCCAGGTGCTGGCGCGTTCCCGATCCTGGCGCGGCTGGAGGGTACACGGAGATGCACCGGTATTGTGCTGACAACACCTGGGGCATCGGCTCCCCGCATCGACGAAACCGGGCTCGACAGGATGCAACCAATCGACAATTCTATGGAGACGCGGTTGGTCGCACGCGCGCCGCTCGCGCCCCGCCAGCCCGATCTTGTACACCGGATGGTCCTCGCGGGCGGTATGAAACCCTATTCCTGGTCACTGAACGGGGAATACTGGCCACATATCACACCGCTGGTGCTCCAGATGGGCCAGCGTGTGGAAATCGAGATGGTCAACAATTCGATGATGGCGCACCCGATGCACCTTCACGGCCACGCGTTTCAGGTCATCGCGGTGAACGGTCAGCCGATCAGGGGCGCCAAGCGAGACACCGTGCTAGTTACGCCGATGGGCAGCGTGCGGATCGCCTTCGATGCTAACAACCCTGGGCGTTGGCCGCTCCATTGCCATAATCTCTACCACATGATGACGGGTATGATAACCGAGGTCCGCTATGACAGCATCAAGGTTTAGGAACGGGCTGATATGCCGGCAATCATCAATACCTCTGCGATTTGGTGCCTGCGTTGCCGCGAGAAAGATGCCGCTACTCAGCCGGACCTACGCCAAGAATGGCAAGGAAGATTTCGTACGATCTGGTCGGCGTCGACCTCGCCGATCTGGCATCGCAGGTTCAGGCGTTTCTGGAGCAACAGCCGGTCAGCTACCCGATATGGACGGATCCGGGAGGCAGAGGAAAATCACGGTTGACCACGCTTTTCGAAAAAACCGGCGACTTCGCGGTGCCGCCGACGATCTTCGTTGGCCGCAGGGGCATCATCAAGGCAATGTATGTAGGGAAGCTCACGGCGACGACCCCTGCTGTAACCTCCAGAAAATCCAGGGTACATAACAGCTAATGGTCCTATCCCGCGGCGGCACTTGACGAACCAGCCGCCGCCAAACCCGAACAATGGAGTTAACCGTCACATGAGTTTTTTTGCCCGTCTGAAAACAATCGTTGCTGCCAAGGGCGACGCCGCGCTGGACCGAGCCGAAGTGCCGGCCGAAATGTTCAATCATGCCTATAATCAGATGAACGACACCCTGACCAATCTAAAGCGGGCGATCGTCGAGGTCGTGACTGCACGCAAACAGATCGAACAGCAGATCGACAGACTGGACCACCAGAACGCCACCATTGAGGGTCAAGCAAAGCAGGCGCTGACGATGGGCGACGAGACACTTGCACAGCAAGCCCTGGCGCGACGCGTGCCCTTGCTGGAGCAGCGCAAATCGCTGGAGAGCCAGCGGCAGCAGATGCTGAACAAGCAATCCGACCTCGAAGCGTCCAGTCACCGCCTTGCTGCAAAGATTGCCGCCTTCCGGATAGAAAAGGAGACCTTGGCGGCAACCGCAACAGCCGCCACCGCGCAGGTTGTCGCCGCGTCATCGGTGGCTGGCATCACGGAGGAAATGGGTTCAGTCAATGCCGCAATGGACCGCGCCCGGATGAAAATTTCGCAGCAATCTGCACGGGCCGATGCGCTCAGTGAAGTTGCCTGCCATCTCGATTTCGATACCGGCCTTCCGATTGACCCAGTCCAGTTGCAGCTCAACCAGGCAACCGCGAACGCTGATGTCGCCAGCGATCTAGAGCGGCTAAAGGCGCAGATGGGTTTGGCTCCCTCCAAACCAACCTCACTGCCCAGCCCTGCCCAGCCCAGCCCGCAGATCGACGGGATAATCGAACATCAGCAGGAGAACTCGAAATGATCATCCGCTCGTTTGGTCACGGGCAGTGTGAACTGCCCGAAATGCATGCCAGTGCCCTGGAGATGCTGGATCGCCGACTTCTGAATGCCCTCACTACCGACGACAGATCGGGTTACGACCAAGCATTGATTGAACTACACGATCTGCTCGATCGCAATGCCACGCCGGTGCCGGACGACTATCTTGGCACCTCTGACGTCATCGTGCCTGAACGCGGCACTGATTTTGCGGAAGCCGTGGCACTCGTGCTGCATGGCGATATCGTGCAAGTCAGCACCTGACCAAAACCAACTCCGCGGCTCCAAGGAGTTCCATACGATTTTGGCAGTACGGCCGGTAAAGCCTGAAAGATATACCATGAGCAACCAGACTACCGACAACCACATGCATCCAGGCTTCTTCGCACGAATGCGCGCCTTCATCCGAGGGGAAATTTCCGCCGAGACAATCGAATCTTACCGCACCGCTGGCGGTGTAGCCTACAGCTTCTTCATCGAGGCCGAAAAGAAGCGCGCCGACCTAGCTGATGGTGGTACGTCGCCATGGACGATGAGCGCAGGTGACCGGGCCTATTTCACTGCCGTCTGGATCGGCTTCTCGCTTCAGACCCTGGGCGATGCTTTCATCAAGGCGGATTATGACCTTGATCCCGAGACAGTCGGCTTCGTGCCGCGGATCACCGCCGAGCAGGTGGATCTGTTCTATTCGCACGTCGCAGACTTCCTGGCCTTCGCAGCTGCGGCTGCTGACAACAAGGATTATGTGCTGCCGGGACATCTACCGTTCGATCTGCCCGAATTCGTCGAGGCTGACCCGTGCCCGTTGGCGCATCTGGTCGCCATGTTGGCCGCAGGCCGGGTGATGGTCGAACACGCCGGCATTGCTGTCTCCGACGCGCTGCGCGCCACAAAGGACCGGCCGGCCGAATCTGCTGCTTTGCGCAGTCGGATAGCTGCCCTGCAATCGACCCATGACTCGGCACAGGCACTGCATCGTGATGGTTTCGTACCGACCCCGGAAATGCATATGCGGATCGAATCCCAGATCAAGTCGGTAATCCAGGAGGCGTTCCTGATAGGCCAGTTGGTCGTCCAACCCAACCTGTTGTCGGGCACCGCCTACAACCATCATACGGTGCCACAAGCATCTTCAGGCAACCCTTTTGACAATATTTTCACGCATGGAAAACGGCTGCCGCGACCGGGCAAACCGGGGTTCGACCTGTTCTGTCTGACCTCACCCAGTCACATCTCTCAGTTCAGGCGCGACCCGAAGGCTGGGCCTGCAATGGAATTTCTTTGGACGCATGACCCAAACCCGGACGAAACGCTCACCATCCAGGAGTCAATCTTGGCAGCTGCTAATCGCGGCGACATCAGCGACCGACAGAATGGCAAGACGGCGTGTTATAGCTGCTGCCCTTGGGCGGCGATCTATCTGGTGGTCCGGCCTGTGACTCTGGCCGGCCACCTTATGCGACCCGGTCAGGAATTTGTGTTCGACGTGTCGGCCGAAGAAACGGAGAGAGGGGGACCATTCAGGCGCGAACTTCTGATCGGCCGGTTCTCATCAACCACGAAGACCGATTATTGCACCGGCGGTGAAGATGACGATTGAGGCTCCGACTGCCATCGATACCGCTTCCACCGAGACGACCGAATCTTATCGTGCCGCCGCCGGTGGGGGCCCATTGCCTCTTTATCGAGGTCGAATATCGCCGAGGCGATTACAAGTCAGCCATGTCTGACTATGGACGATCTGTTGTGGCAGCCACAGTCCGGTGGTGAACTGAATTTAGGAAAGTGTCATGATCGCGCATGACAAATAGAATCGGCAGACACCGAAAGACTTCGGATTAGATCGCCAAAATTGCGTCGTAGGTCTAAAAAGCATCGCTACATCAAAACTTGTCGGGGAATTAGTCATGAAGTCTGTTCTACGTGCTGCGATCATGTTCAGTTTTGCCGTTGCCATTTATGCTCCCGCCTTTGCAGCGACCGGAACGGCGGATGATCCGGCCCTCGCTGCCGTAATTGCTGGACCGCAGCGTACGCCTACTTTTGAAGCACGCGATAAATATCGCCACCCCCTACAAACCCTGGATTTTTTTGGAATTCGGCCCGACATGACGGTGGTTGAAGTATTGCCGGGTGCCGGCTGGTTTACCGAAATTTTGGCGCCCTACCTAAAAGACCATGGCCAACTTATTGAAGCCGCCGAGCCACTCTCCAGTGCAAATCCCTACGCCCGTAAAATGGCCATGATGTTTCAAAAGAAACTTTCATCTGATCCACAAGTTTATAAAAACGTCCTTGTCATGCCCTTCGATCCGCCCAATTATATGCCGCTTGGCGCGCCAGACTCAGTCGATATGGTTCTAACTTTTGATAATCTCCACGACCTTGTCTATTTAAATACTCACAGGGAAGTGTCAGATTTGGAGATGCAAGCTTTTCTGAGGTCAGCCTACCAGACCTTGAAACCTGGCGGCGTTTTGGGAATTGTTGAGCACCGGGCCAAACCCGGCAGCGATGTGTCGGACACAATCGCCGCAGGGCGGATACCGGAAGCATATATGATCCTACAGGCCAAAAAAGCTGGTTTTCAACTCGCGGCTACTTCCGAGATAAATGCCAATCCTAAGGACGACAGCACCTACCCAGTATGGTTTTTACCCCCGACCTTGGAACAGGGCGAAAAAGACCGAACAAAATACTTGGCTATCGGAGAGAGCGACGCAATGACTTTGCGCTTTGTAAAGCCCAACCTTTAGTGGCCGGTTGGGGGCACATAATGAACCGAAATTGTGAGAATAAAACAATGAAGTTATCTCGACGCTCCGCCTTAGCTTTACCGCTAATCGGCCTCAGCCGACCCGCATTCGCGTCAAATGTTCGACCGCTTGCCATGGTTATGAACTCTGCCTCGGCCTCTATTAGCCTGATCGACATGGATACCCACCAGGTTATTTCCACGGTGCCCACCCTTCGTGAGCCGAGCCACTGGGCGCTTTCGCCGGATCGCTCCAAATTGTATGTTGCGGATGCTAGTGGCAATTCCCTTTTTATCCTGGACCCGATTACAGGGGCGGCGCTTGGACATAAAGTTACAGCTGATCCGTATCAATTGGGATATACGCCAGATCAGAAATATTTAGTAGTAAATGCTTTACGACTAAATTTCGTTGATATTTACGAAGCTTCGACACTCAATCTTGTTAAGCGCTTTGCGCCGGGATCAATGCCGAGCCACTTGAGTTTTTCGCCAGATTCTAAATGGAGTTTTAACTCATGTCAGGGCGGCAATATTCTAGCGTCCTTCGATCTCGATAGCATGACGACAAGATGGATTGTGAAAGTTGGCCCTACGCCCGCCGGTGTTTTGTGGCATAACAATAAAATCTTAGTTTGTATCATGGGAAGCGATCATATTGCCGAAGTTGACCCGCTAAATGGGACAGTCTTGCGCCGGATTAAAACGGGGGTTGGCGCACATAACCTCTTTCTGTCCCCTGATAAAGCAACGATCTATGTGTCTAACCGACTCGGCGGTTCCGTTACGGCGATTGATCCAACCACACTCGCGGTCCGTCGAAATTATGTTCTGCCGGGTGGCCCGGATGATCTAGGTATAGCGCCGGACGGAAATCTCTGGATCAGCCTGCGCTTTGCTGAGCAGGTGGCGGTGATGAACCCAGAAACCGGAAAATACTCAGCGATAGACGTAGGGCGTTCTCCGCACGGCATTTTTTTAAATACTCAGATGCAAAAATCTGGGGAGCTTACAGCCGAGGTCTTATGACCGCTTAAGACCGACGCCAAATGTGCCGCCAACTTTTTACTAAGCGACACAGAGTGGCATCGTTAAAAAGACGATTGAGACAAAAAGCTAAACTAATTTGATGAAGGCGGAAATTTCGATGAAGCCGATGATGTGGCCACACTTTGATCCCGTCCTTGTGCGTGTCGGGCCTTTCGCAATCCATTATTACGCTCTGGCTTATATCACCGCGCTGTTGATTGGCTGGCGCGTTGTGCGACGGTTGGTTTCATTGAACCCGGTGGCCGCGACAGGGGAGCAGGTTGACGATTTTCTGACGTGGGCCACGTTAGGCATCATTCTAGGCGGTCGGTTAGGCTATGTATTATTCTACCAGCCAATATTTTTCTTTACTCATCCTTCGAGAATGATTGCCGTTTGGGATGGCGGTATGAGCTTTCATGGCGGCTTTCTGGGCGTGACGATCGCCATTATCTGGTTCTGCCGAAAAAACAAAATAGCTATTCTACGGTTTGCAGACCGCGTCGCGGTTACAGTGCCAATTGGCCTATTCTTGGGAAGACTTGCTAACTTTATTAATGGAGAACTTTGGGGACGGCCCGCTGCCGCATGGTTTCCATTTCCTATGATCTATCCGCAATCTGGCTCCTTGGTGCCGCGCTACCCCTCCGAGTTGATTGAAGCCTCGCTAGAGGGGGTGTTGCTTTTTATTATAATGGTGTTTGCATCCCGCTCCGTAAAAGTTCGGAATAATGTCGGTATGCTCACTGGCCTATTTATCTTAGGATACGGTGTTGCGCGCACTACTGGCGAATTTTTTCGAGAACCGGATTGGTTTTTAGGGTTTTTGCCGTTTGGCTTCACGATGGGCCAAGCGCTTTCTATTCCGATGATTTTTGTCGGTGGTGGCTTGTTGTTTTGGGCGTCGGGGAAAGTGGGGGCCGCTGATAGCTCTAAAGCCGATAACTTGATTTGATTCGCTCTCTTCGCTAGAGCGTTTTCCTATCTGAATGAATCGGAAGGGATTCCCAAAGCGGCTTTGATCTGATTCAAGATGTGTGCTGGCGAAGGAGGCCGGCATGCATGGCGAAAGCGATTTCCCTTGATCTTCGGCGGCGTGTCTGTGCTGCCATATCGGAAGGTCTTTCGTGCCGCGAAGCGGCGGCACGTTTCAAGGTCAGCGCGTCCAGCGCGATCCGCTGGCAGGCGCAGATGAGAGCCTCTGGTGACATTGCGCCGTTGCGTAACGGTGGTGATTGCGTAACGGTGGTGATCGTAAGTCCGGCCGGATTGAGGCGGAAGCGGAGTTCATTCTTCGCCAAGTCGAGGAGCGCCGCGATATCACGCTGGCTGAACTGCAGGAAAAACTTGCGGCGCACGGAACCCGGGTCGGCATCGGGACGCTTTGGCGGTTCTTCGACCGCCGCAAAATCACATATAAAAAAAGACAGCGCATGCGGCCGAGCAGCAACGCGCCGACGTAGCGGCTGCACGCGATAAATGGGTGGCCGATCAGCCTCTCCTGAACCCCGAGAAGCTGGTGTTTATCGATGAGACCGGCATCACAACCAAGATGGCCCGGCTGCGCGGCAGAGCTCCAAAGGGTAAGCGCTGCATCGCCGCAGTTCCTCACGGCCACTGGATGACGACAACCTTCACCGCAGGTCTGCGCCTGGGCAAACTATCCGCGCCGATGGTGCTGGACGGTCCCATGGATGGTGAGCACTTCTTGGCCTATGTCGAGCAGTTCCTGGTTCCCGAGCTGACGCCAGGCGATATCGTTGTCATGGACAATTTGCCAGCACACAAAATTACCGGCGTGCGCAGCGCCATCGAGGCCGGCGGCGCCCACCTGCTCTATCTTCCGCCATACTCCCCAGACTTCAATCCTATCGAGATGGCCTTCTCAAAATTCAAAGCTCTCATCAGAGCCTCAGAACCAAGAACCCTCGAAGACCTCAGGAAAGCCGCCGCCAACGCAATCGAAAAATTTATCCCAACCGAATGCAAAAATTTCTTCGCCAAAGCAGGGTATCAGTCAACTTGATCGGAAAATGCTCTAACATTTGCATAATTCAAATGTGTACAGCCGCTGCATGTAAAGTTTTTTTGAAGCATTTTGGCGATATGGTCAGGCCATATATAAGATAGCCATTTCTATAGAACCGGAAATAGCCAGAATACGACACCGACTAAAGCGATAAAGGCGCCGCTCAAAACTTCGCCATACCGTTCAAAGCGGCCAAAACTGACCCGTTGCAGACTGGTCGTGGAATACACGCAAAGCAGCACATAGGTCGCAATCGTACTGATCGCGAACACGATGGCCATCAGCCCGATCACGCCGACGCCATATTTACCAGCCGCAAAAAATGCCGGAATTCCCTCGACCATTGGCGACGAACCGAGGATCAACAGCAACGCGGTGCGTGACGATGTTTTGTGCTGATGGACATGCAGCGGCGGTGCAGCTTCGGTATTGGTCGCAATGTTGTGAGTATTTTGCGCGTCATGATCATGAAAATGCTGATGCGCCGGACCGTTGCCATGCCGATGGATATGGGCATGGCGGACAAGGACAACCTCTCCACCGCGCAATGGCGCGTAGAGCGGGTCATTCTCAGGTTCTTCACCATGGTCGTGGCCGTGATGATCATGCGCATGCTCTATAAATTCAGCGGGATATTTATGGGCGTGGCCACCGTGCTCGACCGTGATCTCAACGGTAAACCCGTGGGGCTCGGGAATTTCGTCAACCGATTCCCAGTAATCTTTGCGTTTGACCATCGTAAAAATTTGCCGCGCGCTATTGTCTCGCAACGTCTCGACATCGATTGAATCCGCCGTTGTGCCGGTCAGCCGAAAATGCGGCGGCTGGCCGGATTCAAAGATCGACAACTTCAGGGCGCCATGGCCGGTTTCAATCTCCTGGAGTTCAGGCCCATGAATTCCGTCCGGTCCAGGCGTGCCGCCAAGATGGGAAAAATCGTGACTATGGCCGAGCGCATGACCATGGGTGTGGCCATGGCCACCAGAACCGCGCATCTCACGCAGAGCGGAGACCGCGATCCAGCCGCCAAAGCCGATTAAAGCGAGGCTCGCCGCGGTGTCGACAACATGGCCGAATTTGTCTGCGAAGGCGACACCAGCAATCCACACCGCGATGCCAATCACCAGCGTCGAGAGAACATGACCAACACCAGCCTTGAAAGCCGCCTCGCCTGTCTCGCGCTTGGACCAGCCGCGCTGGCGCGCGATCAGCGTGATCGGCACCCAATGGTCCGGCACGATTGTGTGCAGAATGCCAACACCTGCAACGGCGGCGATCAAGAAAAAAGCTTGCGCGTTCATACAAAAGTCTCCACAGACTTATTTTGTAAGAGTCAGAAATTCGTTATCAAACTTTCCTTTAGACGGTCTCGTTTGAGTGCAACCCGCAGGCGTGCGCGCCGGTGCCATCCTCAACCTGGAACGTTGCATGGCTGATGCCATGATGCTCTTTCAATTCTTCAGCCGCCTCGTGCAACAGCCCATCATCCAAACCCGCACCAGGCCTGACCAGATGCGCCGTGAGCGCTGTCTCTGTTGTACTCATGCCCCAGATATGAAGGTCGTGAATGCCGGAAACGCCCGGTAATCCGCGCAAATAGGCCTCGACCTTCGCGGCATTGATGCCCGGTGGGACGGCATCCAGCGCCAGCTTCATGGAATCTCGTAATAATGACCATGTGCCAGCCACAATAATCGCGCTGACGACAAGGCTGATCGCCGGATCGACCCACAGCCACCCGGTAAAGTAAATCACCGCACCGGCGATTACTACGCCCAGAGCGACGAATGCATCAGACGCCATGTGCATGAAAGCGCCCTTGATATTGAGATCATCCTTGCGCCCCGCCATGAATAGCAATGCCGTGGCGCCGTTGATCAAAATGCCGACGGCCGCGACCACCATGATGATGGAGCCGCCGGCCGGTTCAGGGTCGATTAACCGCCGGATACCTTCCCAGGCGATGCCACCGGTGACCACCAATAATATAATCGCATTGCTAAGGGCCGCCAGGATGGAGGATCGCCGGAGCCCGTATGTGTAACGGTGACTAGGGCGACGCCGCGCCAGGATCGAGGCCGCCCAGGCGCTTGCCAGACCCAACACGTCGCCGAGGTTATGTCCCGCATCGGCGAGCAAGGCGAGCGAATGAGCGACCACACCATAAAACGCTTCGCCAACCACGTAAGCGAGGTTGAGGATGATGCCGATGGCAAACGCTTTCCCGAAATTTGCCGGGGCGTGCGCATGTCCATGGCCGTGGTGGGCGTGCCCCTTATGGCCATCATGGTCGTCGTGATCATCGTGGCGGTCATTGTTGCCGGCGATGGCGTGTTGGTGTGCGGACATAGGTTATTCTCCGGCGGGGATGGGACGCGGTGAGGGGTTCAGGCGCAGTTCGGCATGCGCCTGGCGGAGTATCTGCAAACCGCCTTGCAGGCCCAACGCCCCCATGACACCGGCAACAATAACATCTGGCCAACCTGTATGGGTGCCGAAGACACCAGCCGCGGCGAGGAGTACGATCAGATTTCCGATCGCGTCATTGCGCGAACATATCCAGGCCGAGCGCCGGTTCGCATCGCCGCCGCGGTAACGCCACAGCATGAGCGCGACACCTCCATTCGCAAGCAATGCCGCGAAACCGACGCCCCCCATGACGACGGCGCTCGGTAATGTCCCGGCATAAGCATGCCAAGCCGTGTTTGCGAGGACCCATGCTGCAAATGCCAGCATGGTCCAGCCTTTCGCCAAAGCGGCGCGGGAACGCCAGGCGAGCGCCATGCCAGCAACACCCAGGCTGATGGCGTAATTCGCTGAGTCGCCGAGAAAATCGAGTGCATCGGCCTGCAAAGCCGCTGAACCCGCCGCGGCCCCTGCGACGATCTCGCCTATAAAAAACCCGCCATTGACGATCAGCGCGATCCAGAGAACGCGTCGCCATCCCGGGTCTAGGACGGGCGTGACCGTAGCAGGGGCGCAGCAACTTTTAGACATTCTCATCCTCGACGAAGTAATGAAGGATGGTGTATGCACCCTGTAGCAGCTACAGGGTCAAGACCATGGATCATGACAGTTTAAGCATCGGCGATCTGGCGCGTGCGACCGACACCAAGGTTGAGACGGTCCGGTATTACGAACGGGCCGGCCTGCTCCCCGAACCCGAACGCACTGCCGGTAATTACCGCGCCTACCGCGCTGAACATCTGGCGCGGTTGAGCTTTGTGCGCCGTGCGCGCGATCTAGGGTTTTCATTGGATCAGGTCCGCGAATTGCTGCGGCTGGCCGATCAGAAAGACCAATCTTGCGCTGAAATTGATGTCATCGCCCGTGGGCACTTGGCCGAAGTGGACCGCAAAATCGTGGATCTGACGGCCTTGGGCGCCGAGTTACGGCAGATCGTCGGCCAATGCGGTCATGGTACGGTTGCTGAATGCCGGATTATCGAAGCCCTTTCACCTAACTGAAACCAATCGACATTCGCGAAGCTTTACTGTGTTTGCCGATGCTAACAACGTTCCAAATTGGGTTGAAATGATCACGCTTTAACTTCCAATAACTTCACCGCGGAGATTACAGTGTCAATTTTGCCTGCCCTGCTCATGCTCACCTTGGCAGCATTTCTCGAATCCGGAGGTGACGCATTGGTTCGTAAAGGGTTGGGCGTAAGCGGTATGCCGCGCGGGCTCTGGTTCGTTGCGGGTGCCGCCACATTGTTTATCTATGGCGTCGTCGTCAATCTGCCAGGCTGGGATTTTGGCCGCTTACTTGGCGTTTATCTGGCTTTGTTCTTTGTTGCGGCTCAGGTGATTTCCTATTTTGCATTTGCCCAGGGTCCAACCATGCCCATTCTGGTCGGAGGCGCGTTTATCGTGATCGGCGGTCTGATCATGACGTTTTGGCAGGGCGCATCAACTTAATCCTCGCTCGGGGTTGTAGCGCCCGTAGTGATGTGGCTCAAACGGCGCTTGTGAGCATCGTGAGGATCTTTCGACCCAGTTGTATTAAAGGCATTCCGCGATTGCCTCGCGCCGCTAAAGCTCGGCCACGCCGTCCGGACCGTGCCTCCGGTCTCACGCGAGGCGGACCTTGTTCTTCACCGAATCTTGCTCACGAGGCGTTTGGCTGGCGCAAAACGCTGACCAATTATTTTAGTCTGATCCAACGGCATCGACAACCCACCTTAATAGAAAAGCTCAGTTAGGGCATTTTGGGGCAAAAATAGGTTTGGCACGTTGTTTTTAAGTGTAAAAATTAGTGTAGTAAGTACATAGTTTAAAAAAGCTCCAGAATTTAATTGAGAAATTTTAATCATCGTCAGGCTCATAACCTGAAGGTCGTCAGTTCAAATCTGGCCCCCGCAACCAACGAATCCGTACTTCCGGAACAAAGCAAGCCCGTGCCCCCAACAGCACGGGCTTTTGCTTTTTTGCGCCCGGAATCAGTTCCGTCATCCGGCAGATGCATGAAGGCGGCAAGGTCGCCCCGCAGTTCCACCCGGTACTGACCGCGTCCTTCCTCCGGGTAAATGATGATCGCGTCGATCAGGCTGCGCAGGGCCTCAGTGGCTGCCGCGGCGAACTCGGAATTTTGCAGACCTTCCTGCAGCAATTCAACGCGACGGCGATAAACCGCCGCCAAATTGGGATGGAGCTCAATCAGCGGCTCGGGGGTTTCTTCGCGCGCCAATTCGGCTGCGAGGTCATCTTGCCGCTGTTCGAGCGCCTGAAGCTCGTTCACCAAGCTGCGGCTACCACCCGTATCCTTGATCGTCGTCACCAAAGATTTGACTTGGCGACTAAGCCGGGCCTGCTCCGCTACCAGCTTGGCCCGGCGCGCACCGCGCTCCTGATTGGCGATTTTAACCTCATGGCAATACGCGTCCACGAACTTCTCAACGAGTTCGGGCGCCAGCAGGTAGCGCTTAAGCCCCTCCAAGACACGCGCGAGCAATTTTGCCTTGGGGATAGACCGGGGGTTGTCACATTTTCCACGGTAATGATGCGCGGTACAGCCGAGACGCTGACCCTGGCCGCCAACAACAGATATCGCGCCGCCACACAGGCCACAACGCACCAGTCCTGAGAGCGCCCAGGCGGGACGCCGCGCGCGGTTAAGGCGCGCGCCAATTGTCGGTACCTCTTCGGTATCGGCATTCTGTTCTTTGAGGATTTCCCGCTTGGCTTGCAGGATCAGCTGTGCCGCGTCCCACAACTCGGCGTCGATGATCTGCAACTCGGGAATGGGCTTGAAGGTCCATTTCTCGGGAGGATTAGGGCGGGAAATACGTTTGCCCGTCATCGGATCCTTGGCATAGCTCTGCCGGTTCCACACCATGACCCCCGCGTAGAGGCGATTGCGCAGAACGCCCGTCTCTCGGGACGCATTGCCCAACAGAAGAGAGGCCGACCATGAGCCGTCACGTGGGCCGGGCACCTTCTCCGCGTTTAGTTGCCGCGCGATCGCGTAAGCCGATTGCCCGCCAACATAGGCCCGGAAGATCCGGCGCACGATCGCGGCTTCCGCCTCATCAATGGCACGATCGCCCGTGGTCAGCGTGCCCTCAGCGGTGAGCTGTCTCACCGGGCGGTAGCCGTAGCAGATACCGCCGGGGTTCTTGCCGGCCTGCACCCGCCCCTCGAGCCCACGGTGGGTCTTTTGCCCCAAATCCTTCAGGAGCAGGGCGTTCATCGTTCCCTTCAGGCCGACATGCAGCTCGGAAATCTCACCTTCCGCGACGGTCACAAAGCGAATCCTGGAGAAATCCGTCAGCTTATAAAAACGCGCGATGTGCTCCTGGTCACGGCTGACCCGGTCCAACGCCTCCGCCACCACGGCGTCAATCTGCCCGGCTTTGATCGCGTTCTGCAGCGCGAGGAAGCCGGGGCGCCGGTCCGTGGCGCCGCTGATGGCGAAATCCGTGAACACCTCCACCTCCCGCCAGCCCTGCCGCGAGATCAGTTCACGGCACACCCGAACCTGATCCTCGATCGAGGCATCTCTTTGATTATCCGAAGAAAATCGGGCGTAGATGGCGGCACGCATACGGCGGCGACTCCTGACTAGGCGGTGGCTCACCCTCAAGATTACGGCATCCAGGCCTGAAAGCCAGTATAAAGTCAGGGCGCTACCGGCCTAGAATCCATCCCTCCCAGCAGGCTCCGCGCGCAGGTGGCTCGCTTCGCTCCCGCTGGGAGCCGTTAGCGACGGCGATCATGCCCAGCAGCCCAAGTAGCGCGTCAAACTGATCTTCCCCGTTCGCGTGGCTCCTAAACCCAGCATCCAGCCCGGATCGCGCCCGGTCGGTGAATTTGGCGCCATGAGCAGCGGCCCGGCCTAAAATCGCTGGCGCCTTGCGCTGGCGGTCAGCTTGGCGCCGCTTGCTCTCACCGGGGACGAAGCCAGCATTCACCATGCTGCAGGACGCTGAAATTGCCCCGAACCGCCATGAGGAGAAGCCTACAAATTTAGTGCGGGCCTAGAAGCCGTCGTGTGGGCAGGGCGGCTGAGCTGCGCAGGCGACCAAGCGTGTTCAATCGACGGGGGCATTTTTCCGAGGCCCCTTCATGATCAAAATTCCCCCGTCTATTACACTAGGCTGTGCCCAGCCTGATGAGGCTTGTGTCGCGGCCAAGCCGGTTGGCGCCTTTGTCAGGCAAGCGGCAGCGGCTTTGGCACACGGCTTCGCGGTCATTCCCTGTGGCGGTGCCGACGGGAAGCTGCCGCTGGTCAAATGGAGTGGGATCAAAAGGCCGCAAAGCGAGGTTTGGCTGCAAAAGCTGGTGCTCCGCCCAGACCTGCAAACCGCCAATCTTGGCATTATCTCCGGCGCCTCGGGCGTCACCGTCATTGACTGTGATACCCCAGGGCGCCGCGCTGCGTTGGAGGCGCGTTTCGGTGAGACGCCAATCGTCGTCGCCACGCCTCGGGGTGGTTTGCACCTGTATTACAGCTCGGAAGGGGAGCGGTGCGGGCGGTTTGAATTCGATGGAATCCAGGGGGACATCAAGGCCGAGGGCGGCTTTGTCGTCGCGCCTCCGAGCATGAGGCAGTTCGAGGGTGGCGGCGTTGGCTCATACGAATTTGTCGAGGGCAGCTGGGCATGGCGGGAGGCGCTGCCGCCGCTGAAGAAAGGGGCGCTCGAAGGCATCTCGGGCAAAGCCGAGCTGCGGGATTACAATCCGGGAACGGTGGAGGTCGGGTGGCGCAACACGAGCCTGTTTGACGCCCTGCGCCAGGACGCCATGGCCATCCACTCGGAAACCGCGTTATTCGAGCGTGCCAAGATGATCAATGCCGGCTTTGCGGTGCCACTCAGGGACGCGGAGATCCGGCGGACCGTGCAGTCGGTTTGGCGCTACAAGGCCGAGGGACGGCTGTTTAGTTCGGAAAGGCCTGGGATTGCCATTCCAACGGAGGTGTACACTCAACTTCGGCAAATCCCTGGGGGAACCGACGCCTTCATGTTGCTGGCGGATCTAACGGCCAATCATGCCGCGCGCGCCAGCAGGGGAGAAGACTTTGTTATTGTCCCCGAGGCGCTGGAGGCGGCGGGCAGGATGTTCGGCTGGGGCACGAAGCGTTACCGCAACGCCATTCAGACATTGCTGCAAACCGGCTTGGTGAAACACACCCATGTTGGCGGCAAACGGCGCGGCGATCCGCATCGGTACACTTTTGGGCCTTGGGCAATTTAGCCCACCGTCATGGTTAGACTTCCCACGGGGCAGTCAATGTAAACTACATTCTGTTCTTGGGATAGCGAGCCGAGGTGGCGGCGGCCGAGCTTCTAAGCGACATTGTCCAGCAGGCTGGGGGTGTTGTGCCTGGGATCGTTGACGTGGCGGCTCACCGGCCAAGCCCGCAAAACCTCGTTCCCTGGGGGATGGAGGAGGTCGCAGAGGACGCCTTCTTGCTCCCCCAGCCACAATGGCCAGTCCCGCTTCTCGATGAGGACCGGCATGCGGTCATGGATCGGCTGGCGAGGGCGTTGGCGCTGGTGGTGATAATCGTGAAGCTGCGTAGCTTCACGCCATCCGCGCCCTGCCAGATATCCCATAATCCCGCCAGCAGGAAGGAGATAGGTGGACGAGTTTTACCCTGCCCGCGGAGGAACGATTCCGCCGCTCCCGTGGTCGGTTTTTGCGCCGGCGCTTATAAATAACGGTTCGACAATCAGCCACAGGGCGTCAGGGAGTAGAGGTAAGGCCATCTCCTCCCATGAATCACCCTATCCGAGCCGGGCAAGAGGTTTTGAAAGGGACTCTAAGGGCTGCCAGACCGGCTCTGGTATAAAGCCTCGCTGTAGGCCTTCAGCGCCTTGGCCGTATCGTCGAACGCCCTCTTGATCCAAGGACCGGCGAAGCGGAACACGTGGATGCCGTTCACACCCAAGAAAGCGTCGGACGATATATAACGGCAACTTTCAGGACTGGTCGACTCCAAAACCTGATCACGCCGCGCGGGGTAGGGCCAGCTCTCAGCATAGGGAAGCCGCCAGGAGAGACGACGTTCCGGTTCATAGGCGCAGACATATTCGCAATTCGGAATCAGACTGCCCGGCACGCAATAATTCACCAGGCTCATCTGCACCGGCGCACCCAATTCCAGCGTTGAGGCGGCACGAACACAAAATGGGTTCCATTCCCCATAACGTTCCAAATCGATTAGAACCTTCCAGACCACCTCCACTGGGGCCGCGATTTCGATTACGTCGCTGACGGTAACCGCATCAGGGTCAAACCCTTCCCGAGGGTCCTGCACCACAGTCGGATGAATTTTACTCCATTCAAGCATTTCTTTGTTCCTCTTGCCGTGTTAACGGCTTTTGTGTTCATTCGACCATCATTCTTGGCTGGTCAAGCTTGATGACTTCACATGCCGGCACAGGGTGATCTTCCGCCTCGATCCAGCGCCACAGGGCGGTGCCATGCAAATGGCCGGCGAGATCAACCCAATTACCAAAGCCGGGATCCTCCTCGGAGCAAACTATGACAACGCTACCATCTGGTTCGTAGTGCGCCTGATGCCCATTCAGCCATATTTTATGGTGCACATAGTCAAGCGACTCCATCCACCAATTATCGAGCTGGAAATTCCACATCCGGCATTTTGGCGGGTGGACCCGCAGCACCCAGGCTTCGCCCGGCTGCAACTCGAAATAGGCGTGGCCATACCAGATTTTGGGGTCACCGCCAGCACGCTGAAATATTGTTTGATCAGTTTCATAAATGCGGTTTGGCCGCGTCTTGAACCATTCCGACCAGTCTGCAAATGTATTGGCTGTGCCGCGCACAAAAGACGCAGCCGCTGTCAGCTGCTTGGCGATGACCTCCGGCGTCAGCAAGGCCGGCTTAGCTGGTCCTCCATTGATGCGTTCAATGGCGATCTCAGCGGGTTTTTGCGTCTTTTTGTCGTGGAAAGTTTGCCGCACAATCAGCAGCGTGCTGTCATCCGCCATCGGCAGCCAGTTACCGGGGCTGGGCTGGCGCGACACAATGATTTCAAAATCGCCATCCTCCGTCACGACTAGATTTGAGAGTTCAACCTCCCCAGTAGATATCATCGTACCATTAGTCGCATAGCGGTTGGCTTTGGTGCCGAAGCTAAGGTATGGAACACCATTTACCCGACCTCTGATCCGGTAAGTCCTGTCACCGCCAATAACAGCCTGCTCGTAGATGTTATCGGGGTTGTCCGCACCAATCTTGATCTTATCGTCAGCCAGTTTAAAAAGCCTAGGAAAATCGGGGTCGGCGCTGTCAACATGCATGTTAAGCGCGGTCCGCGTCAAACGGCTGAGATAACGTACACCTTCCGCTTGGTCGAGCGGCGTGCGCGGCGAGCTCTCCCGGAGCAGCACGCTACCCGCCTCAGCTAGCTGAGCGCAAAAGTCCTCCCAGATTCGTTCTAATGATGTCTGATTCTGCTGGAACTCGGTCATAATCAACCTCCTGCTTTGGTGGAGCCGGTTAGGGACTCATCCACTGTCCGCCATTGATATCCAGCGTCGCGCCGGATACGACCCCGGCGTAGTCTGACAGCAGCATGAGGACAGCGCGCGCGCAGTCATCCTGTGGCGGAATTACCTTGAGCGGAATATCGTGTGTAATTTCGGCGATTATATCAGCTCGGCTGCGGCCTTTAATCACTTCGATATCGATATAATTTTCCACCGGCGCCCCATGAATCCAGCCCATGCGGCAAGTATTCACCCTGATGCCATACTGGCCCAGATCTGCCGCCATATATTTACTCAGTACATTGAGCCCGCCCTTAGCCGCGGCATACCCCATCTCCATACCATATGCGCCACCGTAGGGGCGCACAGTGGCCATGGTTGAAATATTTACAACGGCGCCGCCTCCTTTCAGGAAGGGAATACAGGCCTGGGTCAACCGCAGGGCGCCCAGGCAATTCACGTCGAAGACATTAGCCCAATCCTGCGGATCAGCATTTGCGACGAAGCTCCATTGGCCGTGCAAATAGGCGCTGTTCACCAGCCCATGTATGCGCCCACCGAACGCCTGCGCACTAGCTTCGGCCAATGCCTGGCATTGCGCGGCATTGCTTACGTCGCAGGGAACAGCGATGGCCTGGCCGCCTTTTCCTGTAATCTCGGCAACCAGCTTGTTCAGGTAATCCTTGTTGCGCGCAGCCAGAACGACACGCGCTCCTTCCGCCGCCGCGAGATTCGCCAGCGCCTGCCCCAGGCCCGGCCCCACGCCACTGATCACCACAACCTTGTCACGCAATAACATCTTGTATTTCCTCCCACACACAATTCAAAAATTCAGCGAATATAACGTGCGCGGTATCCGGAAAAGTCCTGCTTGATCGCCTCTTCATCGAGGCCAAAACGCACGGAAGCATAGTCATGCATGGGCCGCTGCTCACGCTGATTCCCCGCCATAAACTCCTCCAATGCCGCATCGACCCGCGCATCCCGCGCGATCCCCATGCGCGCAAGCACCTTCTCCGCCTGCGCCAAGGGCGCACGCGCGACTTCACGGTAGTCAATATCGATAAAGCGTTCTTCGCCAAGTTCCGCTCTTGCTACCTCAAAGCGGCGCATCCAATCGACTAGCCGCGCGGACCAAAAAGCGCCAATCTCGTTGTCGGAGATTGTCGATGCAAGCTTGTACAGCGCAGCCTGCATGGATACGTAGGATGGCACGGTCTGCAATGGATCGCGGTGCGTCATAATAAGCACCGCATTGGGAAAAGCCTGTGCCACCACTTTGGTATACGGAAGATGCGAGGGGCTCTTCAAAATCCATTTGCAGCCGCGACGGGACGGATCCTGCCACTGCAGAAATTTCAGGATGGTTTTCAGATCCTCGTGCCCGCGAGATTGGTCATAACCGTTCAACCACTCAGCGAAAGAGGGCACAAAGGTCATCGCCTCGACCATCGTTGAGACGAACATCTGCCCCAGAATCAGGATTTCCTCATCCGGCGCATCCGGATCAAGCGGGTGGATCGAGGCCAATTCCGGCGCCAGTTGCAGCCAGCCATCGATCATCGCCTGGGCATAGGCCCGCCTCTCAACCGGATTGCCGGGAGCCTCATTGGGAAATGGCGCAAAATTCTGTGCCTCGTACCAGCGAATCGCAGTCATACCCGGTGCGGAGGCAAGCAACCGGTGAAAAATGGTGCTTCCTGTACGCGGAAGCCCCAGAATGATGCCCGCCACATCAACGGTCTCATCTAAAATTTCCGGATGCTTCCTGATGCACTCGACCATGCGCTGACGGTTGGCAAGCCCTTTGACGATGCTCTCCGTCTGTGCCGCAAACCCCTGTGGCGTCAGCCGTCCTTCGGCGTTGGCCGCGGTGATGTAGCGGTCCATTGGTTCGAAGAACCACGTGTCGCCAAAATCTCGCAATCCGGTGCGTGCGCATGCCATATCTAGCAACGCCCCTCGTTCGAGCAAGAAGGTATTTTCTAGAGCAGAACGTGCTCCTTCCGTCAAACTGGCCATTGCCTTCCTGCTTCCTCCTGAGACTATCTACGCTCACTGCGCGCCCTATTGTCCTTTAGATCGGACATTGCTATCGACTTTGAACCTGCCATATGGGATCATTGGTAATGGACCGGTTGGAGCTTGATGACGCCCTGATTGCTGCTCTTCATGAAGGGCCGTTCGAAGACAGCCTATGGAATGATTTTCTTAATAAATGGCGCGTGCGCATGCGTGCCGACTATACCGGTATCATCTTTCGCCCGCCTGACCGACCTTTCGCCCAGGTTCTTGAGTTTTTCTCTGGTAGACGCGCACCCGCTGAATTGCAAAAACTCTATGATGAGCAGCTGTATAAAGTAGATCCTTTCGAGACACTTCACCTCCAGTTGCAGGAAGGGCGTGTTTACGCCTTGCCTGAATTATTGAATGAGGCAGATCCTATGCATGCCGCATTCCGGCGCACCATGTTGGAGCCAAGCGGAATCAATTTCATGCGACTAATAAGGGTAACCGAACCTAGTGGCGTCAGCGCCTGGCTAAGCATGGCACGTGCCGATGAGGACTTCAGCGCCGCAGAAGAGGAGTTGCTCGCGCGCCTGACTAAACATTTTCGGCAATCCCTGCGTAGCCGTATTGTCCTGGAGCGGCAACGACAACAATCCAGCGTTGCAGACGATGTTTTCTCTCGTCTCAATTTCGGATGGATCACCATCGATACCACGGGGTCTATTGTCGAGGTAAGCCCCTCAGCGCATAGGATGATGGTCCAAAATCCTGGACTCACGATTTCCAAGAACGGCCGCCTTAACGCCAATTCTCCGGCCGTGCAACGCAAACTCTTTGCCTCTCTCACCCATATATGCTCAGCAGTCGCGCCGCGGCCGCGGGCACTCAACATCTCAGATGATCCATGGCTTAATCTGCTGTTGGTGCCTCTCGTCAGGCCGGCCATATCCACTGCCCGCACACCGGTCATGATCGCTTACCTGCAAGGCGACACCCGCACCACAGCCGATCGGCATGAACAGATCGCTGAACTCTTTGGCTTGTTGCCAAGCGAGGCGAGACTTGCTTGGGCGCTTAGCCGCGGCCAGTCAATTGCCGAGGCCGCGGAAAATCTTTCCCTCACGATCGGTACAGCACGTAATTACTCCAAAAAGATCTATAGCAAGATGGGCGCGCGCGGGCAGGCGGATCTTGTACGCTTTATACTCTCCAGCGTGTTGGCGCTGGCCTAGATACTGTTTTAGAAGATTCTGATTTTTTATAAAACTAAGCCCTACCAATTGTGCAAACGCGCAACTATGCGATTCCTCACAATTTTTTTAAAACTGCATGTTATTGAAACGGTTCCCGCAAAATCCCTGCACCTGCTTGACCGAGCAAGGACGTATGTAGCAATGCCATATGGCAGGTCAATTCTTTATGTTCCTTAGCTAGGAAGGGGCAATTAATAGGGGTATTAGCCATGCAATACGGGAATGCAAAACGATCGCCGTCGGAGACTCTGACGCATTTACAGCGTCTTGAGGCGGAATCGATACATATTATGCGTGAGGTTGTTGCGGAGGCTGCGCGGCCTGTGATGCTGTACTCGGTTGGCAAGGAT
>NZ_JAJDJU010000015.1 GCF_020567705.1 Acidocella sp. KAb 2-4
TCACGGTGTTCACCGCCACGCCCTCGGTGCCTTCCGGCACCAGAATCTCGGACAGTTTGCCCTCATCCACGGCTTCCACTTCCATGGTCGCCTTGTCGGTCTCGATCTCAGCGATCACGTCGCCGGACTTCACCTCATCGCCCGGCTGCTTCAGCCATTTGGCAAGCTTGCCCTCCGTCATCGTCGGCGAGAGGGCGGGCATCAGAATATCGATCGGCATTTTAGCTCAGCCCTCCACCAGCACATCGGTATAAAGTTCAGACGGGTCGGGCTCCGGCGAGGCCTGCGCGAAATCCGCCGCCTCCTGCACCCGCAGCTTCACCTCGTCGTCGATCTTCTTCAACTCCGCCTCGCTCACCCCCAGCGCGACCAGCTTGGCCTTGGCGCTGTCCAGGCAATCATGCTCGGCGCGCATGCGCTGCACCTCCTCGCGGGTGCGGTATTTCGCGGGGTCGGACATCGAGTGCCCGCGATAGCGATAGGTCTTCATCTCCAGCAGGAACGGCCCCTTGCCCGCGCGGCAATGCGCCACCGCTTCCATGCCCGCTTCCTTCACCGCCAGCACGTCCATGCCATCGACCGACAGGCTGGGCATGCCCCAGGGCACGCCGTTCAGCGACAGATCGCGCGAGGCCGAGGCGCGCTCGACCGAGGTGCCCATGGCGTAGCGGTTGTTTTCGATGATGAACACTGCCGGCAGTTTCATCAGATTGGCCAGGTTGAAGCTCTCATACACCTGGCCCTGATTGGCCGCGCCCTCGCCGAAATAGGTCAGGCTCACGCGGTCATTTTCGCGGTACCAGTTGGAGAAGGCGAGGCCGGCGCCCAGCGACACCTGCGCGCCCACGATGCCATGCCCGCCGAAGAAGCCCTTCTCCTTGCTGAACATGTGCATCGAGCCGCCCTTGCCGCGCGAATACCCGCCAGAGCGCCCGGTCAGCTCGGCCATCACGCCCTTGGGGTCCATGTCGCAGGCCAGCATATGGCCATGGTCGCGGTAGGAGGTGATCACCTCATCCCCCTCGCCGATGCAATGCTGCATGCCGACCACCACGGCCTCCTGGCCTATATAAAGGTGACAGAACCCGGCGATCAGCCCCATGCCATAAAGCTGCCCGGCCTTTTCCTCGAAGCGGCGGATCAGCAGCATCGATGAATAGGCTTTGAGCAGCTCGTCGCGGTCCATCACCTCGGCGGTCTTGCGGGATTTTCGGGGCTTCTCGGGGCTTACGGCCATGTTTCGGGGTCTCCCTTGCGGCGCTGTGCGTCTGCCCCGGCTATGCCAAGTTTTTTGCACCGCGCAAAGAAGGATTTTGAAAACTCCTCATGCTGCGCTGCGAAAGTTTAAATTAACCAGAAAATGGTTAATTTGGCCGCGTGGCGTACAGCCTGGAAACTGGCGCGAAACAAAATTGCGTGCAAAGCGGTGGCTTCGCACGCATCATCAAGCTTGCCGGTTAAAAAAAACGGATTATTCGGCCGCGCGGCTGCTGGAGAGATCGATCACGATATCGCCGGGATCGGCGAGATTCAGCACCTCGCGGGCCTGTTCCTCCAGCATGTCGCGGTGGATCGACTGGCCGGACAGATCGGCGATCTTGGTCTGCCACATCTGCCGCTGCTCATGCACGGCCTGATATTGCGCCTGGGCCTGGGCCAGTTGGGCTTTCTGCGCCTGCTGCGCCTCCAGCCCGCTTTTGCCATGCACCGCGTTCCAGCCGAAATAATAGGTGATGCCCAGCAGGATGGCGGGCGCGATGAAGCCGCGGAGGCGATATTTGATCACGCGTTGCACAATCCTGCCCTGTGAGCGAGATGGTTGGAATTACGCGAAGATTGGCGGATTATGCCCGGTTTCGCAACAGGTATTTTCTGTAGAGATATGATTTTAATAAATTTAATGCAAAATTTGGCCTGCCATTTTTTGGCCCCGCTTCCGTCGTGATGCCGCCTCGGGCAATGACTATCCCGGAAACACGGAACCGGAGGGGTCTCAACCCATGACGCTTAAATCTCTGCTCGGCACCGTCGCGCTCTTCGCCGCGCTGGGCCTCGCCGCCGCCCCCGCCTTTGCTGATGGCTGGAACGACCATGATGGCGGCGGAGGCTGGCACGAGCATGGCGATGGTGGCGGTTGGCATGACCATGGCGGCGGTGGCGGCTGGGATGGCCGCGAGGCTTATCACGATTGGCACGGCCATGGCTGGTGGGATGGCGATCATGCCTGGCATTGGTATCCGGGCTGGGGCCCCGGCTATGGCTATTACGGCCCGGCCCCGGTGTGGGTGGCGCCGCCCCCGGTCTATTACGCGCCGCCGCCCCCGCCGCCGGCTTATTACGCGCCGCCGCCCGTGATGGTCGCTCCGGCGCCGTCGATCGTCATCACGCCCGGCGGCATCGGAATCACGCCGTAAAAATTACGGCCACTTCACTTCCGGCGGCATGGACATGAGGATCGCCTCGGTATTGCCGCCGGTTTTCAGCCCGAACATCGTGCCGCGGTCGTAGAGCAGGTTGAACTCCACATAGCGACCGCGGCGGATGAGTTGCGCCTCGCGCTCTTGCGCCGTGTAGGGCTCGGCGAAGCGCCGGCGCGCGATCGGCGGATAAGCGGCGAGGAACGCCTCGCCGACATCGCGGGTGAAGGCGAAATCCGCCTCGGCATCGCCGGAATCCAGATAATCGTAGAAAATCCCGCCCGCGCCGCGCGGCTCCTGGCGGTGCGGCAGGTAGAAATATTCGTCGCACCAGGCTTTGAACTTGGCGTAATAATCCGGGTTGTGAGCGTCGCAGGCGCGGCGATAGGCGGCGTGGAAATGCGCCGCGTCCTCGGCGGCCTCGGCGCTGCCGGGCTGCAAGGGGGTGAGGTCGCCGCCGCCGCCGAACCAGCCCTTGGCCGTTACGATCATGCGCGTGTTCATGTGCACAGCCGGCAGCTTGGGGCTGCGCGGATGCGCCACCAGCGAGATCCCCGCCGCCCAGAATTTCGCCCCCGCCTCGGTGCCGGGGATGCGCTTGGCGAAATCCTCTGAAAATTCACCTTCGACTACCGAGACATTCACCCCGGCCTTCTCGAAGACCTGGCCGCGGATCACGCTCATCACGCCGCCGCCGCCGCCGGGGCGGTCCCAGGCGGTGCGCGCGAAGCGTCCGGGATGGGGGCCGGCGAGGTCTTCGATGGCCTCGAACTCGGCGCAAATACGGTCGCGCAGCTGCGCGAACCAAGCGGCGGCGCGCGGTTTGAGCGCCGCGTGCGGGGGGAAGTTGTTCATGCGATTGAGTTTAGGGGCTTCTTGACGCGTCATCCACTCTTGAAATTTTTCGGCGTTGCCGTCATGCCTTGGGGACAGGAGTGTCATCTGCTCCGGGGGGACAAGAATGGCTGAAACAGCAGCAACAGAGGCTTCGGGCCACGGCACCGAATCGCGGCGTGGCTTTCTCACCATCCTGACTGGCGCGGCCAGCGCCGTCGCCATTGGTGCGATCGGCTGGCCGTTGGTCGACGCCCTCAACCCGGACGCCGAGAGCGAGGCCGGGGCGCGGCTGATCGTGGATGTCGCGGATATCGCCGAGAACACCGCCAAGGCGGTGCAATGGGGCGGGCTGCCGATCTATATCCGCAAGCTCACCGCGCAGCAGATCGCCGATGCCCAGGCCGTGGTGCCCGACACGCTGCCCGACCCGGCGGATTTTATGTCCCGCGTGCCCGCCGCCTACCAGAATTATGTCGTGGTGGTGGGGCTGAACACCGGCACACCCTGCGAGCTGGAGGGCAATGACCCCGCCGACCCGCGCGGCGATTTCGGCGGCTGGATCTGCCCCTGCGATGGCAGCCAATACGATCCGCTGGGGCGCGTGCGCTCTGGCCCGGCGAAGAAAAATCTCGCCATTCCCCGCTTCACCTTCATCAACGCCGCGCAGATCCAGTTCGGCTGAGGACAAGGCATCATGACCACGGACGCAAAACAATCCTGGGCCGGTGAACGCATGCCCTGTCTGGGCGGCCTGTGCGGCGCGCTGTTCGCGCCGCGCTGCACGCCGGAAGGTAAATACCTTGACACATTGCCGGGGCTGATCGCCATCGCGCTCGCCTTCCTCACGCTCTCGGGCGCGGTGATGGCGGCGTATTACGACCCGTGGCACGCCTTCGCCTCGGTGCAGTTCATCCGGCGCGAGGTGAATAATGGCTGGCTGGTGCAGGCTTACCACGCTACCGGGGCCACGGCGCTGTTCGGGCTGGTGTATCTGCATCTGTTCCGCGTCATGCTCACCCGCGCCTATCGCGCTCCCGGCGAGTTTGCCTGGTGGCTGGCGGTGAAGCTGCTGGCGCTGCTGCTGTTCGTGGGCTGGATGGGCTTTGTGCTGAGCGGCGGGGCGGCGGGATATTGGTCGCTGTTCAACGCCGCCAATGCGGCGGTGAGCCTGCCCGGCGCGCCGGGGGCGGTGGCGCGCTGGTTCCTGGGCGGCCCCGCGGCGCCGGCTTCTCTGGCGCGGCTGGAGATGTTCCACACCGTGCTGGCGCTGGCGGCGCTGGCCGTGGCGGGCGGGCTGCTGGCGGCGCGGCGCAAGGTGGCGCCCCAGCCCGCGCCGGGCAAGGGGGTGGCGTTTTACCCCTATTACCTCGCGCAATATCTGGCGGCGCTGGCGGTGTTCGCGCTGATCTTCTCGGTGCTGCTGTTCTTTGCCCCGCATTTCGGCCAGCCCGCGGTGAATGCGCTGGCGGCTGACCCCCTCACCCTGCCGGCGGGCACGGCGCTGCCGTGGTATCTGCTGCCCCTGGCCGGGGTGGCTGACGCGCTGCCCGGCCTGTGGGGCGGGGTGGCCGGCGTGGCGGGCGCGCTCGTGGTGCTGGCGGCGCTGCCCTGGCTCGACCGCGCGGGGCCGGACGGCGCCAAGGGCAAGCTGTATTGCGCGCTAACCTGGATTTTGGCGCTCGACGTGCTCGCCCTGGGCGCCACCTCGGCCGCGCATGACAACCCGCAGGCGCCGCTGCTGCTGGGGCTGTTCACCCTCTGGTATTTCTTCCACTTTCTGGTGCTCACCCCGCTGGTGACCGCGATGGAGGCCAAATAATGCGCCGGTTTTTCGCCCCGCTTCTGGCCCTGGGCCTCGCCGCCGCCGGAGCCGCCCAGGCCGAGGACACGCTGACCCCGCTGCATTTCCAGAGCCAGGGGGCGCTGGGGAGTATCGACAAGGCCGCCGCGCAGCGTGGCTTTCTGGTTTATCAGACCGTCTGCGCCGCGTGCCACTCGGCCAATGCGCTGCATTACCGCGACCTTGAGGCCCTGGGCCTGACGCCCGACCAGGCCGCGGGTGTGGCGGCGGGGGTGAAACTCGCCGATGGCAGCGCCGCGACGCTCGATTCGCCGTTCAAGGACCCGGCGATGCCCGCCTCGGCCTTTGGCGGCGCGGCGCCGCCCGATCTCTCCAGCATCGTCGCCCAGCGCAAGCATGGCACGATGTATATCTACAAGCTGCTCACCGGCTATGCCGCCGCGCCGCAGAGCGTGAACCTGCTGCCCGGGCATTATTACAATACCGCCTTCCCTGGCGGGCAGATCGCCATGCCGCCGGTGCTGCGCGATAACGCGGTGACCTATGCCGACGGCACCGCCGCCACTGCCCAGCAGGAGGCAGCGGATGTCGCGGAGTTCCTCACCTGGGCGGCGGACCCGAATCTCAGCGCGCGTCACCAGATCGGGCTGCGGGCGGTGATCTTCTTCCTGTTTCTCAGCCTTGTCGCGCTTGCCTCCAAGCGCGGTATCTGGCGCGAGCGGGCCTGAGCGCGCTCGCCGCGCTCTCGTCGGCGGCGCAAGGCTGCGCCGTCTGCGCCGCCGCGCTGCCGCTGGGGCCGCGCCCGGTGTTCCAAGTTTCGGAGACGGTGCGGCTGCTGATCATCGGGCAGGCCCCGGGCACGCGCGTGCATGAGACGGGCATTCCGTTCAACGACGCCTCGGGCGAACGGCTGCGCGGCTGGATGGGGATCGGGCGGGACGTGTTTTACGATGCCGCGCGCATCGCCATCATGCCGATGGGGTTTTGCTATCCGGGCCGCCTGCCCAAAGGCGGCGACGCGCCGCCCCGGCCGGAATGCGCGCCGCTCTGGCACGAAAAATTCCTGGCGTTGATGCCCCGTGTGGAGTTGATCCTGCTGGTCGGCGGCTACGCGCAGCGGCGTTACCTCGGCAAGGGCAGCATGACCGGGCATGTGCGCGCCCAGCGCGGCGGGCGGTTTCTGGCGTTGCCGCATCCCTCATGGCGGACCACGGCCTGGGAGCGGAAGAACCCCTGGTTCGGGGCGGAGATTCTGCCCCGGCTGCGCGCGGAGGTCGCCCGCCTAACCGCGGAATGAGGCGAGGGAGCGCAGCGCCGCGCCGGAGCGGTCGAAATTCCCCGGCGCCAGCCAAGCCAGAATGGCGTCGCGCCGGGCGGGCCATTCATCTTCCAGGATCGAGAACATCGCGGTATCGCGCCGCTGGCCCTTCACCACCATATGCGCGCGCAGCAGCCCCTCGGGCGTGAAGCCCAGGCGCAGCGCCGCCGCTTTCGAGGCCTCGTTGCGGTTGTCGCATTTCCAGACCAGGCGGCGATAGCCGAGATCCTCGGCGGCGTGGCGCAGCAGCAGGACCATCGCCTCGGTGGCGGCGCGGGTGCGTTGCAGGCGCGGGGCGAACCAGATCGAGCCCAGCTCGATGGCGGCGTTATGCGGCTCGATGTTCATCAGGCTGAGCCAGCCGGAGGCGAGGCCGGTGGTCTTGGGGCGGATCGCCCAGAACAGCGTGTCGAGCCGGGCGGCGGAGGTGGCGACGAAGCCCTCCAGCGCCGCGCGCTCGGCGAAGGGGCCGTAAGGCATGTAGGCGAAGCTGGCTTCGGCGCCGCGCGCGGCCTCCCACAGCTCCGCCGTGTGCCGCCGGTGCAGTGGCTCCAGCGCGACATGCGCGCCGCCATGCGGCACGCGGGCGGGCACGGGGCGGGGCCAGGGATCGACGGCGCTCATGCCTAACCGCGCAGCCGCGCCAGCGTGGCGGTGGTGGAGTGGCCGGGCAGCAGCTCGGCCAGGGCGACTCTGCCGCCCCAGCTTTCCACCAGATCGGCGCCGACCACCGTCTCGCGCGTGTAATCGGCGCCCTTGATCAGCAGATCCGGCTTGATCTGCTTGATCAGCTCGATCGGGGTGTCTTCCTCGAACAGACAAACGAGATCGACCGAGGCCAGCGAGGCCAGCACGGCGGCGCGCGCGGCTTCGCCCTGGGCGGGGCGGGTGGGGCCTTTCAGGCGTTGCACCGAGGCGTCGGAGTTGATGCCGACGATCAGCCGGTCGCACATGGCCCGGCATTGCTCCAGCAGATGCACATGGCCGGGGTGCAGCAGGTCGAAACAGCCATTGGTGAAGCCGACCTTGTAGCCGCGCAGGCGCCAGCGTTCGGCGGCCTCGGCGGCGGCGGCGGCGGTGACGACCTTGCGCAGCGCGCCGGTAACCGGGGCGATGGCGGCGAGCAGATCGGCGGGGCGGGCGACGGCGGTGCCGACCTTGCCGACCACGATGCCGCCCGCGATGTTGGCCAGGCGCGCGGCCTCGGCCAGCGGCACCTCGGCGGCGATGGCGGTGGCCAGGGTGGCGACCACGGTGTCGCCGGCGCCGGAGACGTCGAATACCTCTTTCGCCTCGCCGGGATAATGGCGCACGGAGTCAGGGGTGATCAGGCTCATGCCGTCCTCGGCGCGGGTGACGAGCACGGCCCCGAAGCCAAATTGCGCCAGCAGGCTCTGCGCCGCCTGCACGATCTGGGCCTCGGTCTCCACCGGCAGGCCGGTGGCCTCCAACAGCTCCTTGCGGTTGGGGGTGACGATGTCGGCGCCGCGATAGCGCGTGTAGTCGCGCCCCTTGGGGTCGACGATGACCTTGCGGCCGAGCTTCTTCGCGCCCTCGATCAGCTGCTGCACCACCGCCTCGGTCAGCACGCCCTTGCGGTAATCGGAGAGCACGGTGACGGAGGTGGCGGCCATCGCGTCGAGCGCGATGCGCACCAGCCGCTCGGCCAGCTTCTCGGGCAGGGCGACGGTCTCTTCGCGGTCGGCGCGGATCAGGTGCTGGCCCTGGGCGATGTAGCGGGTTTTGAGCGTGGTGGTGCGCCCGCCCTGCACCAGCAGCCAGGGCTCCACGCGCTCCTGCCCGCCAACCAGGCTGGTCAGCTCGGACCCGGCCTGGTCATCGCCAACCACCGAGACGAACGCCGCCGCCGCATCCAGCGCGACCAGGTTGCGCACCACATTGCCGGCGCCGCCGGGCATCGCCACCTCACGCGTCACGGTCAGGATCGGCACCGGGGCCTCGGGGCTCACGCGTGAGACGTCACCATAGACGTAGCGGTCCAGCATCGCATCGCCCACCACCAGCACGCTCGCGCGGTGGAATTTTTTCACATAGGCGCCAAGGTCAACCGTGTGTTCTGCAGTCATGCCAAACCGCTAACCCGGCCTTGGCATTATGGCAACGCGAGAAAACGTGATTAAGTGTCGGGACGATGACCGAACTTCCAGCTTTTCTTGATTCGTCCCGGCCCGATGTGCCGGATCTGGCGGTACCCCGCGGGGTGCTGCCCTTTTACCTGCCCGAGAAGCCCGTGCGCGGGCGCGTGGTGCGGCTGGGGCCGCTGGCGGCCACGCTGCTCTCGCGCCACGAGCATAAGCCGCCGGTGAAGGCGCTGCTCGGCGAGGCGCTGGCCTTGGCCGCGGCGCTTGCCAGCGCGTTGAAATTCAAGGGCTCGTTCTCGGTGCAGGCGCGCGGCGATGGCCCGGTCTCCATGCTGGTGACCGATTGCACCGAGGCCGGGGCGCTGCGCGGCTATGTGCGCGTTGATCCCGAGGTGGAGATCCCCGCCACCGCCAATGCCGGGCAGATGCTGGGCATTGGCTATCTGGCCTTCACCGTCGACCAGGGCATGGACCGCGACCCGCAACAGGGTATCGTGGCGCTGGAGGGTGGCTCGCTGGCGCGCATGGCCGAGTATTATTTCCAGCATTCCGAGCAGCTCCCGGCGCGGGTGTTCCTGGCCGCGGGGGAGACGCCATCCGGCTGGCGGGCCTCGGCCCTGGTGCTGGAGCGCATCGCCGGGGCAGGGGGCATCGCCCCGGACATGAGCGACGAGGACCAGGAGGAGGCGTGGCGCACGGCCTGTGTTCTGGCCGATACGCTGACCCGCGAGGAGCTGCTGGACGACACGCTGCCGCCTGAGCGGCTGCTCTACCGGCTGTTTCATGGCGAGGGCGTGGCGGTGGGCAAGCCGCGGCCATTGAGCTTCGGCTGCCGCTGCTCGCGCCAGCGCCTGGGCGGCATTCTCGAAGGTTTCCCCACCGATGACCTCGACCATATGGCGGTGGACGGGGATATCGTGATGACGTGCGAATTCTGCAATTTCGACTTCCGCTTCGCGCGGGATGCGATCACCGGAAGACCTGGAGCCTGAGTGATATGAAGAAACTGCTTGCCATTCTGCCGCTTGGCGCGCTGGCCGCGTGCAGCTCGGCGCCGACGCCGATGAGCTTCGCGCCGCTGGATTATTCCTATCTGCGCCCGATCACGCTCAACGTGGCGAATCTAAACGTCGTTAACAACTATGTGCCCAGCCCCTCGGAAGCGACGCTGGAGGCGCAGGATCCGGTACCGCTGGCGGCAACGCTGGTGACCATGCTGCAACACCGGCTGCAACCCTCCGGCACGCCGGGCACGGGCACGGTGACGGTGCAGGTGGTCTCGATCACCGAGGCCGGGGGCAATCTGAACGGCGCGATGACGGTGGATGTGAACCTGACCAGCGCCGATGGGCGCTCAACCGCCTTTACCGAGGCCAGCGTGACCGCCAGCCAGACCGCGCCGGACTCGAATAGCGGCCCGGACATGCAGGCCGCGCTATATCAGATGACCAAGACGCTGATGACCCAGATGAACGTGCAACTGCCCTATCAGATCATGCACAACATCCCGAGCTGGGTGGTGGGCAGCGCCGCGGGCGGCGCCGCGCCGGGCATGGGCGGCGCGGCTGGCGGCATCATCCAGGCGGCGCCGCTGAGCGCGCCTGGCGGGGCCGCGGCACCCGCCACCGGCACCCCGCCTGTGGCCGCGCCGGTCAACACCAACGCCGCCGTGCCGAATTATCTGCCCGGGGCTGGCCCGGCCGCTTTGGGGGCGCCGCAATGAGCCGCTTGCAGCGTCTGGCCCCGCCCAGCGGGGCGCCGTGGGAGGATGTGGCGGCGGAAAAAGTGCTCGACGGCACGCCGCGCACGCGCAGCTGGGTGCTCTATGAGAACCCGGCCGAGCGGCTCTACGCCGGGGAGTGGGAGGCCACCCCCGGCAAATGGCGAATCGCCTATACCGAGTGGGAATATATGGAGATCATTTCCGGCGCCTGCGTGGTCGAAGGGGGCAATGGTGAGCGCATCGAGGCCGGGCCGGGGGATAGATTCGTCATCGAACCCGGCTTCACCGGCACCTGGGAAGTGCTCTCGCCGATGCGGAAATCCTGGGTTATCCGCGAATAAACGGGCGATTGGCCGCTTGCGGCTTGACGTATCCGGCGGGCGGGTCTAGACCGCGCGCTCTATTGAACACTCTTTGTTTTGGACACCATGGCCAATATCGCATCTGCTGAGAAACGCATCCGTCAGACCGAAAAGCGCACCGCGCGTAACAAGGCGCGCAAGTCGCGCGTCCACTCCTTCGTTCGCAAGATCGAGGAAGCGGTGGCCTCCGGGGACAAGGAAGCGGCCCTGGCCGCCTTCCGCGCCGCGCAGCCTGAGCTGCAGCGCGCCGCTGGCAAGGGTGTGCTGAAGGCCAACATGGTGTCGCGCAAGATCTCCCGCCTGTCGGCCCGCGTGAAGGCGATCGCCGCCGCCTAAGGGCGATTACGAAGGCGCAATACCTTCGTTTCAAAAATGAGATTTCCGTTTGGCGCTGCCATCTCCTTGAAATATCGGAGGGGCGGCGCTTTCGGTATTTGGGTTTCCGATTGATTACCGAGCGGTTAGCCGAACTGCGCTTCAAGAAACTTTTTGCTTAATAGTGAATTGATTTTGTTGTAAAAATTGGCTGGCTCAGAGGGTTGGGCGGCAAGCTGGAAGTTTTGAGCGCTTGCGCCATTTGGTAATTTCGACCTACACTTGGGCGCTTAAACACGACCATCAGGGATTGTCTCAATTCTGGGAAGACTCGCCTTGCCGCGGTGCTCTTGCCGGAACAGGTCGTGGTGTTTTTGAATTTGGGGCTGAAGCGGAAAGTGGGAATGAGCCTGGAGATCAGTTCCATGCGTGAAGGTGACGCTTTGTCGAGGCTGTCTCCGGCGCGGCAGGATGAGGTGGGGTTGAACGAGCAATGGGCGCGCGTGCGCGCCCGGTTGCAGGCGGAGGTGGGTGAGGTCGAGTACCGCACCTGGCTGAAGCAGGTGGCGCTCGGCGGCATCGCCGGTGACGAGCTGACCGTGATCCTGCCCACGCGCTTTTTGCGCGATTGGGTGAACAAGGAATATGGCGAGCTGATCACCGCCTTCTGGCAGGCGGAGAACCCGGCAATCCGCGGTGTCGAGTTCCGCACGGGCTCGCCGGCGCGTGGCGCCGCGCCCAATCTGGCCGAGCCGCCGCCGGCGATTCAGGTGCCGGCGCAGCCCGCACCCGCGCCGGCCCCCGCGCGCCCGGACTCCGCCGCGCCGCTGGACCAGCGCTTTACCTTCGACACCTTCGTGGTCGGCAAGCCTAACGAGTTTGCCTATGCCTGCGCGCGCCGCGTGGCCGAGGCTCCGGCCACGCCGGGCTTCAACCCGCTCTTCCTTTATGGTGGCGTCGGCCTCGGTAAGACGCATCTGATGCATGCCATCGCCTGGGAGCTGTCGACCCGCAATACCGGCCGCGCCCCGGCCTCCGTCGCCTATATGTCGGCGGAGAAATTCATGTACCGCTTCATCAACGCGCTGCGCTCGCAATCGACGCTCGAATTCAAGAACGAGCTGCGCAGCGTCGACGTGTTGATGATCGATGATTTGCAATTCCTGATCGGCAAGGACAACACGCAGGAAGAGTTCTTCCACACCTTCAACGCGCTGGTCGATGCCGGCAAGCAGATCGTGATCTCGGCCGACAAATCGCCCTCCGACCTTTCGGGGCTGGAGGACCGTCTACGTACCCGTTTGGGTTGCGGAATGGTCGCGGATTTGCACGCCACCACCTTTGAACTTCGCTACTCCATTCTCGACGCCAAGGCGCAGCGCGCGGGCGTTGAGGTGCCGGCGAAGGTGCTGGAATTCCTGGCGCGCAAGATCACCACCAATAACCGCGAGCTGGAAGGCGCGCTGAACCGGCTGGTGGCGCATGCCAATCTGTTCAACCGGCCGCTGACGCTCGATACCGCGCATGAAGTGCTGCACGATGTGCTGAAGGCGCATGACCGCAAGATTTCCATTCAGGAAATTCAGAAGAAAGTGTCCGAGCATTTCAATATCCGCGTGGCCGAGATGTCCTCGGCCCGGCGCGCGCGCAACATCGCCCGGCCGCGCCAGATCGCGATGTATCTGGCCAAGCAACTCACCTCGAAGAGCCTGCCGGATATCGGCCGCCATTTCGGCGACCGTGACCACACCACGGTGATGCATGCGGTCAACCGCGTGAGCGAACTCATCGGGCAGGACGCGGCTTTTGCCGAGGATGTGGATCTGCTGCGGCGGATGCTGGAGAACTGATAACAGGTTTTTGAACGCCGCATTTTTATAAAAAACGCGGCGTTCAGCAGCTTTTTGAAGAAAGCTGCACCAAAAACTTTTGAACTTTATATCTTGGGCAGGGCCGGGGCGAGCCTGCCGCCGAGCCGCACCGGCTCGATGCGCGTGGCAAGGCCCGTGGCGTCCGCCGTTTCGATGAAGGCGCCGCAGAGCGTGGCCGCACCTTCGGCCGGGGCCAGCTTGTCGCCGGGCAGTTTGCGGATGAAGCGGCCGATCGCGGCGTCCTTCTGCATCCCGATCACTGAATCATAATCGCCGCACATGCCGAGATCCGTCGCGTAGGCGGTGCCGCCGGGCAGGATCTGGTGGTCGGCGGTGGGGATATGCGTGTGCGTGCCCGTGACCGATGACACCCGGCCATCGAAGGTATGGGCGAAGGCCATTTTCTCCGAGCTGGCTTCAGCGTGGATGTCGAGCAATATCGCATGCGCGGTGACGCCGAGCTTGTGGCGCGAGAGCAGGTCCTCGGTGGTGCGGAACGGGCAGTCCAGCGGGTCCATGAACAGCCGGCCCATCGCCTGCGCCACCAGCACTTTGCGGCCATCGGCCAGCGCCACCAGCGCGGCGCCCTGGCCGGGCGTGCCGGGCGGATAATTGATCGGCCGCAGCAGGCGTTTTTCCTGCGCGATATAGGGAATGATCTCGCGCCGGTCCCAGGCATGGTTGCCGAGCGTGATCACGTCGGCCCCGGCCGCGAACAGCGCCTGCGCCATGTCCGGCCCCAGCCCGAAACCGTGGCTGGCATTCTCGGCGTTCACCGCCACGAAATCGAGCTTGAGCGAAGAGCGCAGCTCGGGAATGTGTTTCAGCGCCGCTTCGCGGCCGGCACGGCCGAGCAGATCGCCCAGGAATAATAATCTCATGGCGCGTCTATAGAGCCATCGCGGATGGTGTAACAGGCCGCCTCCAGCCCGGCGAAGGTCTCGCGGTCGGTGCCGGTGAGCCAGGCGCAGAGCGGCGCGGCGTTGAGCGCGGCAAACAGCGCGGCGCGGCGTTCGGCGTCGAGATGCACCAGCGGTTCGTCGAGCAGCAGCAGCGGCGGGGTGCCGCGCGCGCTGGTGATGAGCGCCGCATGGCCGAGCACGATGCCGATCAGCATCGCTTTTTGCTGGCCGGTGGAGGACAGCGCGGCGGGGCGCCCGCTGGCGGCGTCGGCCAGGGTGAAATCGGCGCGGTGCGGGCCGCGCGCCGCGGATTTCGCCGCCGCATCCTGGGCGCGGTCGGCGTGGTAGGCTGCACGCAGGCTGTCTTCCACCTCCACCGCCGGGCTGGCGGCGAGGCGCTGGGCGATGGCGCATGCCAGCCCCAGCGCAACGCGCGGGAACGGCTCGGCGGCCCCGGCGGCGAGCGTGGCGTTGAGCCGGTTGAGCAGCGCCATGCGCGCGGCGGTAGCGGCCACGGCGTGGCGGGCCATCGACTCCTCCAGCCCCGACAGCCAGGCCGGATCCGGGCTCTCGGCCAGCAGCCGGTTGCGCTGGACCGAGGCGGATTCGTAGGCCGCGATCTCACGCGCATGGCTGGGCTCCAGCGCCACCACCAGGCGGTCGAGGAATTTGCGGCGGCCGGAGGCGGTGTCGGTGAACAGCCGGTCCATCTGCGGGGTAAGCCAAACGGCGGCGAGCTGCTCGGCCACTTCGGCCTGGGTGCGCGGGCGCACGCCGTTGAGGCGAAACTCGCGCCGCTCGGGCGCGGTTTCGGCCATGCCGGTGCCGATCTCCAGCCCGTTGGAGAATTGCGCCGCCACCGCCCAGCTGCCCGAAGCATCCGCCCCGCGCCGGGCGAGCTCGGAGAATTTCGCCCCGCGCAGCCCGCGCCCCGGCACCAGCAGCGAGAGCGCCTCCAGCAGATTGGTCTTGCCGGTGCCGTTGGGCCCCGCAAATACGTTAAGCCGCGCTGCGGGGGTAAAGCGCAGCGCGGCATAAGAGCGGAAATCGGTAAGGGTGAGACGCGAAACTTGCGTGGGTTACACCCTCATCGGCATCAGCACGTAGATCGCGGAGGCGTCGTCCTGGTCGCGCACCAGGGTCGGCGCGGCGCCGTCGGCGAAGAGGAACTCCACCTTGCCCTTGATCTGGTCGGTCACATCCGAGAGGTAACGGGCCTGAAAGCCGATTTCGAGCGGCCCGGCCTGGTAATCCACCATATCGCCGCCCAGCTCCTCGGAGGCCGAGCCCTGCTCGGCGGAGGCGGCGGAGATCACCAGCAGATCCTTGGCCAAGGAGAGCTTCACCGGGCGGTGCTTCTCGGAGGAAATCGCCGAGACGCGGCCGACCGCGTCGTTGAAATCCTTCTTGTCCACGCGCAGGATCTTGTCGTTCCCGCGAGGGATGACGCGATCATAATCTGGGAAGGTGCCGTCGATCAGCTTGCTGGTCAGGCGCATATTGGCGATGGTGAACTGGATGCGCGTTTCGGAGAGCGCGATCTCAAGCTCGCCGGAGGCTTCATCGAGCAGCTTGCGCAGTTCCGTCACCGTCTTGCGTGGCACAATGATGCCCGGCATCCCGGCGGCGCCGGCGGGCAGCGGCTCCTCGACGCGCGCGAGGCGATGGCCATCAGTGGCCACGGCGCGCAGCACCGGGCCGCCTTCACCCTCGGCCGCGTGCAGGAAGATGCCGTTGAGGTAGTAGCGGGTTTCCTCGGTCGAGATGGCGAAGCGGGTGCGGTCGATCAGCCCGCGCAGTTCCTGCGCCGAGAGGACGAAGCTATGGCTGAGCTTGCCGGCGTCGAGCTTGGGGAATTCATCGACCGAGAGCGCCACCAGGCTGGTGGCGTAGCGCCCGGCGCGCAGGGCGAGCTGGGCGTCGCCGCCCGGATGATCGAGTTCGATCACCGCGTTATCCGGCTGGCGGCGCACGATCTCATACAGCGTGGCGGCGGGCACGGTAATGGCGCCGTTGCGCAGCGTCTCCGCCGCGACTTCCTCGACCAGCGAGATTTCCAGATCGGTCGCGGCGATGGTCAGCTTACCGTCATGCACCGCGAGCAGCACGTTGGCGAGGATGGGGATCGTGTTGCGCTTCTCGACCACGTTCTGCACATGGGCCAGAGATTTCATCAACGTGGCGCGATCGGCCTTGAACTTCATGATACCCTTCCAGAAACGAACTTTGGCGTTATTGACCGATTCGTGACTTAACGTAGCAAGCGCCGCCGCTCTAGGGAAGGTGCCGGTTTGCGCCGCGCCCGGCGGTGTTCACCTTGTGTTAAGCGCGGCTGTGCGATGCCTGTGCCGGGCACCGGCGGATGGGCGTATGACTTCATTGGTACTGGAACTCAGGCAGGGCGAATCGATGATCGTGAATGGGGCGGTGATTCGCTTCAAGACACGCACGCGCCTGGAGCTGAGCACCCAGGCGCGCTTTCTGTTCGGGCGGCAGATCATGCGCGCCGAGGATGCGACGACCCCGGCCCGGCAGGCCTATTACGCGCTGCAACAGGCCTATATCGCGCCCGAGGCCGGGCGCGCGGCGGCGATGGCCTCGGCCCGGGGGCTGGTGGCCGGGCTGCGCGACGCCGCGCCCGAGGCGGCGCGCCGGGTTTGGGAAGCCCTGCTCGACGCGGTTGGCGAGGATGCTGGATTTAAGGCGCTGAAGCTGGCGCGGGAGCTGATCCGCGCCGAGGCGTTTGCAAACGTTTAAGCCGCGCGCAGCTCTTCCAGCCGCCGCAGCAGGGCGGGCACATCCGCCACCACCTCAAACAAATCGCGCACACTCGCGCGCGCGAAGCCGCGGGCAATGGTCTGCTCGATCATCGCCACGAAGGGCTGCGCCCAGCCGAGGATATCGACCAGCAGGATCGGCTTGCTGTGCTGCTCGAGCTGCTTCCAGGTCAAAATCTCCATGGTCTCGTCATAAGTGCCGAGGCCGCCCGGCATCACCACGAAGGCATTGGCCAGCGCGAACATCCGGCGCTTGCGGGTGTGCATCGAGTCGGTGACGATGAGTTCCGACAGGCCGTGATACTCCACCTCGCGCTTGCGCAGGAAATCCGGGATGATGCCGGTGACATGCGCGCCCGCCGTGAGGGCGGCGGCGGCGGTCACGCCCATCAGCCCGACATTGCCCCCGCCGAACACCAGATTGATGCCGCGCTCCCCCAGGCCGTGGCCGAGATCCTGCGCCGCCTGGCCATAAAGCGGGTCGGCCCCCGGAGAGGAGCCGCAAAACACGGTGACGGAAAAACTACCCATAAAGCTCTGCCTCGCTTCCAGTTCCGGCCTGTTCGTGGCAGGCTAGGGCCGACATGGCAAGCAATGAGCAAGCCCCGAAGCGGGGCAACAAGGCAAAGATCATCGCCGTCGCCGTGCTCGGCACGCTGGCGCTGCTGGATGTTGGCGTGTTGCTGATGCTGCGCCACGGCATGCGCACGCCACCGCCGCCCGTGCCCGCGACCGCGCCGCCCGCCGCCGCGCCCGCCGCCCCGGTGAGCACCGCGACTCCGCCGGAATTCGACGTGGTGCGCGTGGACACCCAGGGCAACGCGGTGATCGCAGGGCGGGCCGCGCCGGGCGCGGTGGTGACGGTGCTCGACAACAACAAGACCCTCGGCGCCGCCACGGCTGATGCGCAGGGCGCCTTTGTGCTGGTGCCGCCAGCGCCACTGGCGCCGGGTGTGCACGACATCACCCTTTCGGAGGTGCCGCCGGGCGGCGTGGCCGTGGCCGGCGATCAGCACGCCGTGGTCAATGTGCCGGGCAATGGCGGGCAGGTGCTCACCGTGCTCTCCGGCCCCACCGGCAGCACGGTGCTGACCGGGCAGGGGCCGCAGGCCGGGCAACTCGCCATGGGCGCGGTGGATTACGACACGTCGGGCCACGCCATTTTCTCGGGCACCGCCCCAGCCGGGGCGATGGTGCAACTCAGCCTCGGCGGCGCGGTCATCGGCCAGACCAAGGCCGACGCCCAGGGGCGGTGGCATTTGAGCGCGCCGGTGCCCGCCGCGCCGGGCATGTTGAGCCTGAGCGCCACCACCGCCGATGGCCAGGCGCTGGGGCCGGTGAGCGCGCCCTTCGCGCCCGAGACGTTGGCCAATGCCCTGGCCGACGGGCATGTGGTGATCTCGCCCGGCGATAATTTGTGGCTGATCGCCCGCCATGTTTATGGCCACGGCATTATGTATACGCTGATCTACTCGGCCAATGCCGGCCAGATCCACAACCCCAACCTGATCTTCCCCGGCCAGAATTTCGTTCTGCCCAAACCCAAGAGCTGAGAACCATGCATATCATTCAAAGCGTGCAGTCGGTGCTGAGCCCGCCGCACAAGGCTGGCTACCCGTTCATCGTCGGCGGCATCGTCGTGGCGCTGCTGGGGCTGCTGTTTTGGCACCCGCTGGCGTGGCTGGGGCTGCTGTTCACCATCTTCTGCCTGTATTTCTTCCGCGACCCCGAGCGCGTGGCGCCGCCGCGCGACAATGTGTTCCTCGCCCCCGCCGACGGGCTGGTGGTGAGCATCGAGGAGGCCGTGCCCCCGGCCGAGCTGGGGCTGGGCGAGGCCAAGCGCATGCGCATCGCCACCTTCCTCTCGGTGCTGGACGTGCATGTGAACCGCGCGCCGATCGCCGCCACGGTGGAGAAGATCGCCTATCACCCCGGCCTGTTCCTCAACGCCGCGGCCGATAAGGCGAGCGACGACAATGAGCGCAATTCGCTGCTGCTGCGCCTGGCCAATGGCCAGCAGGCGGTGGTGGTGCAGATCGCCGGGCTGATCGCGCGGCGGATTTTGTGCGAGGCGCATGAGGGCCAGAGCCTGAGCGCCGGGCAGCGTTTCGGCATCATCCGCTTCGGCAGCCGCACCGATCTCTATTTGCCGGAAGGCTGCGCGCCGCTGGTGGCGGTGGGGCAGCGCATGATCGGCGGCGAGACCGTGATGGCCGAGCTGCCCGTCGCGCCATGATCGACGCGCGCCGCCGCCGCCGGCTGCCCCGCCGGCAGCGTTTTTCCGGGCAGAGCTTCAACCGCATGCTGCCCAATCTGATGACGCTGCTGGGGCTGTGCATCGGGCTGTCGGCCATCCGGCTGGGGATGCAGGACCGCTATGGCGCGGCGGTGATCGCCATTGCCGTGTCGATGGTGATCGACGGGCTGGATGGGCGGCTGGCGCGGATGCTCAAGGCCACGTCGCGCTTCGGCGCGGAGCTGGACAGCCTCTCGGATTTTCTGTGCTTCGGCGTCGCCCCGGCGCTGATTATTTATATGTGGTCGCTCGACGCGCTGGGGGCGATCGGCTTCCTGCCGCCGCTGATGTATGCCGCCGCCATGGCGCTGCGCCTCGCGCGCTTCAACGCGGCGCTCGATTCGGCGCCGAAAGCCGCCTTCGCCTATAATTTCTTCACCGGCGTGCCGGCCCCGGCCGGGGCGGCGCTGGCGCTGTTTCCGCTCTTCGTGGGGCTGGAGGCCGATGAGCTGGGCATGAACTGGCTGCACGAGTTGGCGGCGTTTCCGCTGTTCACCGGCGTGGCGCTGGTGGTGGTGGCGGGGCTGAGCGTGTCCACCCTGCCGGTCTGGAGTTTCAAGAACTTCAAGATCCCCACCGCGGGGATGTTGCCGATGCTGCTCGGCGTGGTGGTGCTGGCGGCGCTGATCTTCGCCGACCCGTATCTGGCCGGGGCGTTGTTCGGGCTGGCCTATATGGTGATGCTGCCCTTCAGCCTGCGCAGCTACCGCAAGCTGGCGCGTCAGGCCGAGGAGCGCCGCGCCGCCGCCGAGGATGTGCCGGAAGCCGAGCCGGAGACGCCATAGCCGGGCTTGGCGTTTATTCCTCCACGTCCACATCCGGGCGGTCGATGCCGAGCACATGCTCGGTGTGCCATTTGCCGTCTGGCGTCTGATATTCGATGTTAGTGGTCTCGCCAGGCACGCGCTGCTCATCCGCCGCCCGCCGCGCGGCTTTCAGCGCCGCATCGTGGGTCCGGAACGTCTCGGAAAACGCGCCGTTCAGCGTGTAGGCCCAGCCACCGTCATGCGGCACGATTTTGTAATGGATGTTGCTCATATCGGCCCTCCTGTTTTTGGTAATATACGCCGCCGCGGGCGCGCCGCAATCGTTGCGCCGCGTGCCCGGACCTCGACGCTGGGGCGCGCGGCGCGTATGGTCCGCCCCCGAATGAACGCGGGCATCGGGAATTGGTTGCTATGAATATCGCCATGATCGTCGCGGCGGGGCGGGGCTACAGGCTCGGCGGGCCGCTGCCCAAGCAATATCTGCCGCTGGCGGGGCAGCCGATTTTGCGGCGCACGATCTCCGCCCTGGCCGCGCATCGGGAGATCGACGCCGTGCAGGTGCTGATCCACCCGGACGACGCCGCGCTCTATGAGGAGGCCGTGAAGGGGTTGGAGAAGCTGCGCCCGGTGCTGTTCGGCGGCGCCACGCGGCAGGATTCGGCGCGGCTGGGGCTGGAGGGCATTGCCGGGCTGCAACCGGGCAAGGTGCTGATCCATGACGCTGTGCGCCCGTTCATCGCGCCAGAGACGATCAGCGCCGTGCTCGCGGCGCTGGAGCGCGTGCCCGCCGTGATCGTGGGCGTGCCGCTCGCGGACACCCTCAAGCGCGTGCAGGATGGCGTGGTCACCGCCACCGTGGACCGCGCCGGGCTGTGGCGGGCGCAGACGCCGCAAGGCTTCCGCTATGCCGAGATTTTGGCCGCGCACCGCCACGCGGTGGTGAGCGCGCCGGAGACCGAGTTCACCGATGACGCGATGATCGCCGAGCATGCCGGGATGCGTGTGGAGATGGTCGCCGGCACCGAGGATAATTTCAAGATCACCACGGCCAGCGATCTCGCCCGCGCGGAGTTCATGCTGCGCGGATAAAAAGGGCGTGTTAGGCTGCGGGCAGGAGGAGTTTCATGTCCCGCACCGCTTCCATCGCCTTGCTGCTGGCTTTGGCCGCCAGCCCCGCCGTGGCGCAGACGGCGCTGAGAATCGGCGCCACCGGCGAGGCCCCGGCCGCGCCGGATGAGGCGGTGGCGGCACTCACCGCGCAGGCCACGGGGCCGGATGCCGCCAGCGTGCAGGCCAAGGTGAACGCCATGATGGCCAAGGCCCTGGCGGCCTCCCGCGTCGTGCCCGGCGTGGTGGCCACCACTGGCAGCTACGACGCCGAACCGCAGACGCTGGACACGCAGCCGCCGAAAACCGTGTATCAGGCCAGCCAGCCGCTGAACCTGGTGCTGCCCGCCAAGGATGGCCTGCCGCCCGCAGCCTTCACCGATCTGCTGGGGCGGTTGCAGCAGCAGGGGTTGCTGCTGAATGATCTCGGCGGCGATCTCTCGCCCCAGGCGCGCCAAGCGGCGCAGCAACAGGCGGTGCTGGCGGCGCTGGCGCAGATCCAGGCCCAGGCCGCGGCGGTGGCCGCGCAATTGCACGAGCGGATGGGCGATGTGAAGACGCTGAACGTGAACGCCGCCCCCGCGCCAGGGCCGCAGCCGCTGATGGCGATGCGGGCCATGGCCGCGCCCGCGCCGGTTTCGGCGCCGGGCAATATCAGCGTAACGGCGGATGTGACCGCCGAGGTGGAGCTTACGCCGCTGTCGGCACCCTGATCGCGCTCAGCCCCGCGCGCAGCGCCGCCAGCAGATCGGGCAGCGCCAGCGCCACGCAGCCCGCCGTGGGCGCGTAATCGGGCGTGGCGACGTGGAAGAAGATGGCCGAGCCGCGCCCCGGCGTGACCGGAGCGAGGTTCCAGTTCAGCACGCCGATCACGTCATACACATGGTCGGCGCGCCAGAGCTCCTCGTGGCTGGCCGGGTAGGGCAGGCGCACAGGGCGGTTATAGGCGGCATCAGCGGGGTCGTCGCACCAGCCATCTTGCGGGCCGATCGGCTCCAGCGGCACGGCGCAGGCGGGCGGGGGCAGGCGGTCGGCGCGGTAGAGCACGCGCACCAGCTTCAGCCGCCCGGCCGGGGTGGCGCCGTCGCCCTCGCGCTTGGCGGCGGCTGGGGTGATGCCCGTGCGCCCATGCGCGGCCCGCAGGCTCAGCCCGGCGCCGCGCAGCACCTGGCCGTCGAGCGCGAATTCAACCAATGAGGTGCCCGAAGCGTTTCGCCTTGGTCTCCAGATAGGCATCGTTGATGCCGTTGGGCGCGAATTCATGCGCCACGCGCGCGACGATCTCGATGCCGCAGGCGGCGAGGCCCTTCACCTTCTCGGGGTTGTTGGTAAGCAGGCGGATCTTGTGGATACCCAGCGCCTCCAGCATGGAGGCGGCGATGTGGAAATTGCGCTCGTCCGCCTGCCAGCCCAGCGCGCGGTTGGCGTCCACCGTGTCGAGCCCGCGGTCTTGCAGTGTGTAGGCGCGCAGCTTGTTGATCAACCCGATGCCGCGCCCCTCCTGCGCCAGATACAGCACCGCGCCCGCGCCCTCCTGCGCCATGCGCGCGATGGCGCCTTGCAGCTGCGGCCCGCAATCGCAGCGCAGGCTGCCGAGCAAATCGCCGGTGAAGCATTCTGAATGGATGCGCACCAGCGGCGCCTCCTGATCCTCGGGGTGGCCGACCAGGATCGCCATGTGTTCGATACCCTGGTCCTGCGCGCGGAAGGCGATCAGGCGGGCGTCGCGCGCGGCATCCAGCGGCACCGCGACCTCGGCGACCTTGGTGAGCGAGGCGGCGAGGTTGAGCGGGTAGGCGAGCAGGTCGGCGGCGGGGACCGAAAGCAGGTCCGCCCCGGCCTTCTGGCTCGCCCAGCCGGGTTTCACCGGGGCCGCGACCATGGCCGGCAGCAGCCGCGCGAGCTTGCCCAGGGCCAGCGCCGCCGCCGCCGCGTCCGGCGCCTCGGTGGTCTCGAAGGTCGGCAGGATCTGCTCCAGCGTCGGGTCGGCGGCGCGCTTCAGCGTCTCGGCGTCGATCAGCGGGCGGTGCAGCTTGAGCGCGATCGCGGGGGCGGTGTCCGCCACCTCGTGTTGCAGCACGGCGGCGGCGCGGGACGGGCTGAGCAGCAGCACGGCCGGCCCGGTGGAGAGCGTGTCGATCAGGCGCAGCCCCTCGGCGCCCACCGTCTCGGCCGGGACGATGATAAGCGGGTGGCGCGCGGCCAGCACCACGGGCACGCCGCGGCGGGCGTCGGCAATGGCCCGGTGCACGGCCCTCGTGCGCGGGGTGCCGAGCCTAGCCCCCGCTTCATGCGCGATATGTGTCATCGCCCAACACATAGGGTGCGCTGGGGCCGATGGCCAGAGAGGCTTACAGAAACCTGGAAATTCTGTATGGTGCGACGATATAAGAAGGAGGTTCACATGTCTGGCCAGCGCCCGATTTTGGTGGTGGATGACGATGATGCCCTGCGCACCGCGCTGATCGAGCAGCTGGAGCTGGATGGGGAGTTCGCGCCCGATCAGGCGAACTGCCTGGCGGCGGCGGAAGCCAAGCTCGATGGCGCCGGGGCGCGCTATGACGCGCTGCTGCTCGATGTCAGCCTGCCCGATGGCGACGGGCGTGATTTCTGCCGCCGCCTGCGCGATCGCGGGGTGAAGGCGCCGATCATCATGCTCACCGGCGCGGCCGAGGAGACTGACGTGGTGCGCGGCCTCGATTCCGGCGCCAACGACTATATCGCCAAGCCGTTCCGGCTGAACGAGCTGCTCGCCCGGCTGCGCGCGCAGCTGAGGAGTTTCGAGACCTCGGAGGACGCGGTCTTCACCATCGGGCCGTATACGTTCCACCCGGCCATGCGCCAGCTCATCGACGCCAAGGGCAAGCGCATCCGCCTCACCGACAAGGAAACCGCGATCCTGAAATATCTCTACCGCGCCGAGGGCAAGCCGACCTCCCGCCAAGTGCTGCTGAACGAGGTGTGGGGCTATAATTCGGCGGTGACGACGCATACGCTGGAGACGCATATCTACCGGCTGCGGCAGAAGATCGAGCCGGACCCATCGTCGTCGCGCCTGCTGGTGACCGAGAGTGGCGGTTACCGGCTGAACCCCTGACGGGCTGGCCTCTGGCTGGGCGTCAGCGGCGGGTCTCCAGGGCTGCTGCGGCGGCGCAGCGCTCGAACACGTCTAGCGCGTCGAAGGCGCGCGAGCGCCCGTCGGGCGGCAAATGCAGGCTGACCCCGCCGCCATATTCCACCGCGCCCTGGATCATCAGATTATCCGCGAGGCCGAAATCCTCCACCTCGATTCCGGGCAGCGGGTCGGGGCTGGCGCGCATCTGCGCGCGCGAGCGCGCGCCGAAATCCTCGGCGGTGTTGGAATAGCCGAAAGCGGGGCGCCCCTGGCCGAGAAACCAGCCAAGCTCGACCAGCGTGCCGGCATCGGCCGAGGCGCCGCGGAAGGGGGTAAGATTGGCGATGATCAGGTCGCAGCCCTGCATCATGGCGATGTCGTCGAGATAGATCCGCCGCCACAGCACCGCGGCGGGCAGCGAGAAATCAAGCTCCGGATTATAGGGCGAGATGCCGATGAGGCCGTGCCGGGCGCAAATGGTGCGCTTGGCCTCGGCCTGTGCGGCGGCGTTGGGCAGGAACACGTCCGGTCCGGCGAGATAGGCTTTGAGGGCGGGCATGGCGGCTACCTGGAAGTTTCGCCGCCAATCTGCCTGGATTCGGGGATGAAGGGAAAGCGGGGGCGCGCTTCGGCGCCATCGCCGCGCATGAGCTGGGTGGGCGAGGCGGCGGCGGCGGCGCGCAGCGTCTCGGGCAGGGTGGCGAAGACCATCGCCGACCAGTCCGGGTCGTAGAAGGTGGCGCCGTCCCACCCCATGTCCACGCGGGCGAACTCCTCGCGCAGCCCGTGGCCGGGCAGCAAATGGCGGTAGAACTGGAAGCTCGCGGCCAGGGCGTTGACCTCGCGGATCAGTTCGCGGTTTTGCGCGCGGCGGTGGCCGTCGGGCAGGAAGACCGGGGCGGTGGCGGGGCTGTGCAGCAGGATGCTCTCGCGCGCCAACTGGGTGGCGATGCGCCGGAACGCCTCGTTGGAATGGCCGGTGAGCGCGCCCCAGGGATGGGCGAGGCAGATATGGAACTTGTCGCCGATCTGCTGGAAGCTGACCATGCATTCGATGCAGGTTTCGGCATTGCCGAACAGGCGCCAGGTGGAGATCACGGCCTCGGCCTCGGCAAAGGCGGCGAGGCCGGGCGGCTGGCCAGTGTCGAGCCTGGATTTGCGCTCCAGCGTGCCCTCGCGCCTGTGGCGCAGCGCCCGCTCATGCGCGGCCTCGGCTTCCTCGATGCTGGTGAAGGCGTCGAAATCCGGGATCACCGCGAACTCCCCGGCATTGGTGGCGGCGTCGTCAAACAGCCAGGCCGCGTAATCGGCGATGGTGCGGAACCGTGTTAGCCGCGCGGCGTGCAGGGTGGCCTTGGCGGTGGTCAGGAATTCCAGCGCCGCGCGATGGGCGGCGGAGCCGAACCCGGACGCCATCGCCGCGTCGCATTGCATCAGCGCGCGCGCATAGCGGGCCTCGGCCGTGGCGATACGGCTGGCGCAGTCAGCGGCGTAATGCGGGTTGGGGTGAACGCCCATGATGAACGACATGTAACAGAGTTAACCCGCCCGCCGGAAGATCAATACGAGATCAAATTTATTTCATCGTCACCGGCCGCGCGCGCAGCACCGCCATCAGCCCGGCGAAGGCTTCCTCCAGCGTCTTGCCTGAGGTGTCGAAGGCGCAATCGGCCTTGGCGTAGAAGCCGGCGCGGCTCTCCAGCGTCAGGCGGATATCGTCGATGCCGTTGCGGTTGCCGGGCATCTGGCGCTGGTCGCCCTGGGCCAGCACGCGGTTGAAATGATCCTCGGGGTCGGCCTGCAGCCAGACCGTGTAGCAATTGCTGAGCAGCAGGTCGAAGGTCGAGGTGTCGCCCACCAGCCCGCCGGCGGTGGCGATGACGCAGGCATCATGCGTGCGCAGGGTCTCCTCCAGCGCCTGGCGCTCATAGCGGCGATAGGCGTTGGTGCCATAGAGCGCCTGGATCTCATAAGGGCCGCAGCCGGCCAGGCGGGTGATCTCCTGGCGCAGCTCGATGAAGGGCACGCCGAGTTCGGCCGCCGCCATCTTGCCCAGGGTGGATTTGCCCGCCCCGCGCAGCCCGACCAGGGCGATGCGGTTTTGCCGGTTGCGCGCGGCGCCGGTATTGCCGAACAGCTCGGAGAGCACGCGGTGCGCCTCGGCCAAATCGCGCGCCTCGCGCCCATGCAGCAGGCGTCGGATCATCAGCCATTCGGGCGTGGTGGTGGTCTCGTCGCCCAGCAGCTCGGCCAGCGAGCAATCCAGCGCCTGGGCGACATGGGCCAGCACCAGCACCGAGATGTTGCCGGTGCCGGATTCGAGATTGGCGAGATGGCGCTCGGAGACATCGGCCTCTTCGGCCAGCATGCGCCGGGTCATGCCACGGCGGGCGCGCAGCAGCTTCACGCGCTGGCCAAGCCCGGGGAGAATATCGGAATCGTGAGGGGAGGTCATGCAGGGGTCAGTTCAAAATCGAGGGGCGGGTTAGCAGCTTTTTGCCGCCGCCGGAAGCGTTTGCGCAAGAAAACTTGAAATATATTGCATAATGGGACATTCGCACCCCTTTGCGGCGTAAATCGGGCGGGGCTTGGCAAGGGCTGGGGCAGGTGCCATGTCTCGGGGCATGACAGAACAACATGATCCGATCGGCTGGCACGGCACCACCATTCTCTCCGTGCGCCGCAACGGCCAGGTGGTGGTGGCGGGAGATGGCCAGGTGAGCCTGGGCAACACGGTGGTCAAGGGCAATGCCCGCAAGGTGCGGCGCATCGGCAACGGCAATGTGATCGCCGGGTTCGCCGGGGCCACGGCGGATGCCTTCACGTTGCTGGAGCGGCTGGAGGCGAAGCTGGAGCGCTTCCCCAACCAGCTGGAGCGCGCCTGCGTGGAGCTGGCCAAGGATTGGCGCATGGACCGCTATCTGCGCCGGCTGGAGGCGATGCTGATCGTGGCCGATAAGGAGCGCGGCTTCACCATTACCGGCAATGGCGATGTGCTGGAGCCGAGTGACGGCATCATCGCCATCGGCTCGGGCGGCAATTACGCGCTCTCCGCGGCGCGGGCGCTGATGACGGTGCCCGACCTCACGGCCGAGGACATCGCCCGCCGGGCGATGAAGATCGCCGCCGATATTTGCATCTACACCAACGACAACCTGATTGTAGAAACCATCTGATGGACGCCCCTGTTTACTCGCCCCGCGAGATCGTCTCGGAGCTCGACCGCTTCATCATCGGCCAAAACGACGCCAAGCGCGCCGTTGCCATCGCGCTGCGCAACCGCTGGCGGCGCCTGCAACTCGCCGATGACATGCGCGACGAGGTGGTGCCGAAGAACATCCTGATGATCGGCCCCACCGGCTGCGGCAAGACCGAGATCGCGCGCCGCCTGGCCAAGCTGGCGCAGGCGCCGTTCATCAAGGTGGAAGCCACGAAGTTCACCGAGGTCGGCTATGTCGGGCGCGATGTGGAGAGCATCGTGCGCGATCTGGTGGAGGCCTCCATCACCATGCTGCGCGAGCAGAACCGCAAGGGCGTGGAGGCCAAGGCCGAACTCAACGCCGAGGAGCGGCTGATCACCGCGCTGGTGGGCGAGGGGGCGAGCGCCGATACGCGCGTGAAGTTCCGCCGGATGCTGCGCGCGGGCGAGCTGGAGGACAAGGAGATCGAGATCGCGGTGGGCGAGAGCGCGGGCACGCCGATCGGCGTGATCGACCTGCCCAACATGCCGCAGGGCGGCGCGATCAATCTGGGCGACATGATGAAGGGCATGTTCGGCCGCCCGGCGCAGAAGAAGAAAATGCGCGTGGACGAGGCCCGGCGCGTGTTGCAGCGCGAGGAGGCCGACAAGCTGCTGGATACCGAGGCGCTGACCAAGGACGCGTTGCGCCATGCCGAGCAGAACGGCATCGTGTTCCTCGATGAGATCGACAAGATCTGCGCGCGCAGCGAGGGCGGGGCGCGCGGCGCCGATGTCTCACGCGAGGGCGTGCAGCGCGATCTGTTGCCGCTGATCGAGGGCACAACCATTTCCACCAAATACGGCCCGATGAAGACGGATTATGTTCTGTTCATCGCCTCGGGCGCGTTCCATGTCGCCAAACCCTCCGACCTGCTGCCCGAGCTGCAGGGGCGGCTGCCGATCCGGGTGGAGCTGAACTCGCTCTCGCGCGAGGATTTCAAGCGAATCCTCACCGAGACCGAGCATTCGCTGCCCAAGCAGTACATCGCCCTGCTGGCGACCGAGAACGTGACCCTGACCTTCGCCGATGACGCGATCGATGCGCTGGCCTCGCTGGCCTATGACATCAACGAGCGGGTGGAGAATATCGGCGCGCGGCGTCTGGCCACGGTGATCGAGAAGCTGTTGGAGGAGATCAGTTTCTCCGCCAGCGACCGGCCAGGTGAGACGGTGACGGTGGACGCCGCCTATGTGAATGAGCGCGTCGCCCCGCTGGCGGCGAAGGGCGATCTCTCTCGCTTCATCCTGTAACCAGGGCGATGGCGGGTGTTTCTTCCCCCGGGAGCTTTAGCGCCGCCGCGAACGGCGCTAAAGCCGTGGGCATGAACAATAAATTGGCTGGATTGCTGACGATGCTGGCGGCGCTGGGGGCGCTGGGCTTCGCCTATTACGTGCAGTTTGATCTGCACCGCACGCCTTGCGCGCTATGCCTGGTGGAGCGCTGGCCCTACCGCGCCGTGGCGGTGCTGGGGCTGCTGGGCGTGCTCAGCCGCCCGCGCGCCACGCGGCTGCTGCTGGGGCTGGCCGGGCTGGTGATGCTGGGCGATGCCGGTGTCGCGTTTCTGCATGTGGGCGTGGAATTCGGCTGGTGGAAATCGCCGCTGCCCGAGTGCAACGGGGTGCTCGTGCCGGGGCAGCCGCTGCCGCTGGTGCCGGCGACGCCGTGCGACAAGCCGGTTTATCTCGCGCCGTGGCTGCATGTGTCGATGGCGATGATGGATCTCGGCGCGGCGCTGGTCTTCGCCGCGCTGCTGCTGGGCTATGCGCTGCGCAAGAGGAGGGTGTTCCGATGAGCGATCAGGTGAAGCAATTCATCCGCGTGGACCATGCCGGCGAATATGGCGCCGCGCGCATCTATGCCGGGCAGCTCGCCGTACTGGGGCGCGGCGCGCACGGGCCGCAGCTGGAGCATATGAAGGCGCAGGAGCAGGTGCATCTCGACGCTTTCGCGGAGCTGATCGCGCGGCGGCGCGTGCGCCCCACGGCGCTGCTGCCGTTCTGGCATGTCGCCGGGTTCGCGCTGGGGGCGGTGACCGCCGCACTCGGCCCCGAGGCGGCGATGGCCTGCACCGTCGCGGTGGAGGAGACGATCGACGCGCATTACGCCGCGCAGCGCGACGCGCTGGGCGAGGATGAGGCGGATCTGCGCGACACCATCGAGATCTTCCGTCTGGAGGAGGTCGAGCACCGCGATATCGGGCTGGAGAACGGGGCCGAGCGTGCGCCGGGCTACAAGCTGCTCTCCGGGCTGATCCGGCTGGGCTGCAAGACCGCGATCCGCCTGAGCGAGATCGTATAACCGCCGGATGACGGCCGCCCATGCCAGCGCCGTGCCCGAGGGGCTGGCGCCAGGGCCGCGCCAGCGCGCCATGTTTGGCGTGGCGCTGGCGGTGCTGCTCTCGGTGCTCGACTACGCGGTGGTCAACGTGGCGCTGCCGCGCATCGCCATCAGCATTCATTGCACCGATTCCGCGGCCATTTGGGTCATCAACGCCTATCAGCTCATCACCGTGATCGCGCTGCTGCCCGTGGCGGCTCTGGGCGACCGGGTGGGGCATGCGCGCATGTGCCGGGCGGGGCTGGGGCTGTTTCTCGTCGCCTCGGTACTGTGCGCGCTCTCGCGCACACTGCCCGAGCTGGCGCTGGCGCGGGCGCTGCAAGGCTTTGGCGGCGCCTGCATCCTGGGCGTGAACGCGGCGCTGCTGCGCTATATCTACCCGCCCGCCATGTTGGGCCGGGGCATCGCGCTCAACGGGCTGGTGATCGGCCTGGGTGTGGCGCTGGGGCCGACCATCGCCGCGGCGGTGCTGGCCGTCACCACCTGGCCCTGGCTGTTTCTCATCAACCTGCCGTTGGGCGGGGCGGCGCTGTATTTCACCCTCAGCGCGTTGCCGGATACGCCGCGCATCCCCGGCGGGTTCGACTATGTGAGCACGCTGCTGATCGCCTGCGCCTTTGGCGGACTGATCGTGGGCGGCGACCGGTTCGCCCATGCCAGCGCGGTTGGGTTGTCGGTGGCGCTGCTGGCGTTCGGGGCGGCGGCTCTGGCCGTGCTGGTGCTGCGCCAGCTTGGCCGGCCGGACCCGATGCTGCCGGTGGACCTGCTGGCCCGCGGCGGCTTCCGCGCCGCCTTCGTCACCGGCTTCACCGCCTTCGTCGCCTCCAATTTCTTCATCATCCCGATGCCGTTCACGCTGATGAACGTTTTGCATCGCGGCCCGGTGGCGACGGGCCTGCTCATCACCCCCTGGCCGGTGGCGATCGTGCTGGTCTCACCCTATGTCGGGCGGCTGGCCGATCGTCATTCGCCGCTGATCCTCTCCACGCTCGGGCTATGCCTCACCGGCACCGGATTTTTACTGCTGCGGCTGATGCCGCCCGAGCCATCCAATCTGGACATCGCCTGGCGTATTTTCATCGCCGGGGCGGGGTTCGGATTGTTCCAGCCGCCGAACAACAAGGCGATGATCGGCACCGTGCCGCGCGCGCGGGTGGGCGGGGCGAGCGGCATGGTCTCGGTGGCGCGGCTGCTGGGGCAAACGGTGGGTGGCATGGCCGTGGCGCTCACGCTGGGGCTGGTGCGGCACGCGCCGGGGCAGGCCTGCCTCGATTTCGCCGCGGGCTGCGCCTATCTGGCGGCGCTGTTCAGCCTGAGCCGCGGGCTGGCGCGCGAGGGCTGACGAGTTTGATTTGCGCGGCGAATGGTTTGGACTAGGATTTGACCATGAACGAAATACGCCCGGTTGAACAAGGCGTGGGGAAACTCGAGACATTGGCCCAGATCGAGCGCAAGCTGGTCTGGCTCGCCTCCTGGATGATCCATCACGCTAACCATATCCGCCCCAACCCTGAGGGCCAGAAGGTCGGCGGGCATCAGGCCTCTTGCGCCTCGGTGGCGACGATCATGACCGCGCTGTATTTCGACGCGCTGCGCCCGCAGGACCGCGTGGCCGTGAAGCCCCATGCCGGGCCGGTGCTGCACGCGATCAACTATATGTTTGGGCGGCAGAGCCTGGAGAAATTGCAGGCGCTGCGCCAGTTCGGCGGCGCGCAGGCTTATCCCTCGCGCGTCAAGGACGGACCGGAAATTGATTTCTCCACCGGCTCGGTCGGTCTGGGCGTGGCGCTCACCAGCTTCTCGGCGCTGATCCAGGATTATGTACAGGCGCATGGGCTGGCCAAGGCCGGGCTGCCGCGCGCGCGCAATGTCGCCATCGCGGGCGATGCCGAGCTGGATGAGGGCAATATCTACGAGGCGTTGCTCGAAGGCTGGAAGCACGATGTGCGCGATGTCTGGTGGGTGGTGGATTACAACCGCCAGAGCCTGGATTCGGTGATGCCCGACCGGCTGTTCGGCCGGTTCGAGGGGCTGTTCCGCGACATGGGGTGGAAGGTCGCGACCCTGAAATATGGCCGCAAGCTGGAGGCCGCCTTCGCCCGCCCCGGTGGCTACAGCCTGCGCGGCTGGGTGGATGAATGCCCGAACTCGACCTATTCGGCGCTCACCTTCCAGGGTGGGGCGGCGTGGCGCGAGGCAATTCTGGCCGATATGCGCCGCAGCCGGGGCGTGCGCGCGATCATCGACAAGCTGAGCGATGACGAGCTGGCGGCGCTGATGACGAATCTGGCCGGGCACGACCTCGGCGCGCTGACCGACGCCTTCGCCGCCGCCGCGCAGAGCGACCAGCCGACGCTGTTCCTGGCCTACACGATCAAGGGCAACGGCCTGCCCTTCGCCGGGCATAAGGACAACCATGCCGGGATGATGACGCTGGAGCAGATGGACGGATTCCGCGCCGCCAATCACATCCGCCTTGGCCATGAATGGGAAAAATTCGAGGGGCTGGAGAGCCCGCGCGCGATGGAGCGCTTCGTGCAATCCGTGCCGTTCGCGAAGCCGCTGGCCGCGCATGGGCGGCGCCTGCCCGCGGCGGTGGTGCCGGTGCCCGCAACGCTGCCGCAGCCGCGCGTCACCGGGCGCAAGATGAGCACGCAATCAGGGTTTGGCGAGATCCTCTCGGAGATTGGCCGCGCCCAGGGGGATTACGCGGCGCTCTCGCGCCATATCGTGACCACCAGCCCGGATGTGGCGGTGTCCACCAATCTCGGGCCATGGATCAACCGGCGCGGGGTGTTCGACCGGTATACGCGCGAGGATGTATTCCGCAACGGCAAGCTGGTGAGCGCGCAGCGCTGGGGCACGGATGCGCAGGGCCAGCATGTGGAGCTGGGCATCGCCGAGCAGAATCTGTTCCTGCTGCTGGGCGCGGCGGGGCTGAGCCATGACCTTTACGGCGCGCGTCTGCTGCCGGTGGGCACGGTGTATGACCCGTTCGTGAATCGCGGACATGACGCGCTATTTTACGCCTGTTACCAGGATGCGCGGTTTCTGCTGATCTCGACGCCCTCGGGCATCACCCTGGCGCCCGAGGGCGGGCAGCACCAAGCCACCAATACGCCGCTGCTGGCCATCGTGCAGGATAAGCTGGCCAGCTTCGAGCCCGCCTATTGCGACGAGCTGGGCATCCTGCTGCGCCATGCCTTCGAGTATATGCAGCGCCCGGAAGGCAGCGCGGTGTGGCTGCGCCTGTCCAATCTGGCGCTGCCGCAACCCACCCGCGCGCTGGACCCGGCGCAGGTGATCGCGGGCGGGCATTGGGTGGTGCCGCCGCAGCCGGGGGCGAATATCGCCATCGCCTATCAGGGCGCGGTGGCGGGCGAGGCGGAGAAGGCGTTCGCCATCTTGCAGGAGGATGTGCCAGAGGCCGGGTTGCTCGCCATCACCAGCCCCGACCGGCTCTATGCCGGATGGCGCGCCGCCCAGCGCAGCCGCCGCCTGGGGCATAAGGCGGGCTCGCATGTCGAGGATTTGCTGACGCCGCTGGCGCCGGGAGCGGCGATCATCTCGGTGCTGGACGGCCACCCGGCGGCGCATGCCTGGCTGGGCGCGGTGCGCGGCCAGCGCGTGATGGCGCTGGGGCCGGACCGGTTCGGGCAGTCGGGCGATGTCGGCAGCCTGTACCGTGAATATGAGATCGACAGCGCGGCGATTCTGGATGCCTGCGCCGAGGCGCTGCTGCCCAGCAACGATTAGCCAAGCGCGGCCATGATCCGGGGCAGGGCCGCGGGGAGGTCTTCGGCTAATAAGCCGGGGCCGAGGGATTGCGCGGCCTGGCCATGCAGCCATACGGCGGCGCAGGCGGCGGGGAAGGGCGCCATGCCCTGAGCCAGCAGCGCGGCGGTAAGCCCGGCCAGCACATCCCCCGTGCCGCCCGTGGCCAGCCAGGGTGGGGCGTTGGCGTTGATGGCGGCGCGGCCATCGGGGGCGGCGATCACCGTGTCAGCGCCCTTCAGCACCGTCACCGCGCCGCAAGCTTTCGCCGCGCGGCGGGCGGCCTCCAGCTTGCTCGGGCCGATGGCGCCGAAGACGCGGGTGAACTCGCCCGTATGCGGGGTGATGACGGCGGCGCCGCGCAGGCGCTCCGGCGCCCCGGCGCAGGCGGTGAGGGCATCGGCATCCGCGACGATTGTTTTCGCCGTCGTGATGAGCTGGGCCAGGGTGTCATCCGCGCGCGCCACGCCCAGGCCCGGTCCCACCACCCAGGTTTGGCGGCGCGGATCCTGCAACAGCGCCGAGAGCGGGTCGGTGCGCAGGATCAGCCCGGCCTCGGGCAGGGTCATCGGCGCGTCGGCGGCCAGGGTGACCATGCCCGCCCCGGCCCGGCGCGCCGCGGCGCAGGCGAGGCGCGCGGCCCCGGCCAGCTCGCCCGCCAGCACGGTGACATCTCCGGCGCTGTATTTATGCCCGGTGGCGGTGCGGGCGGGCAGGGTGAACAGGGCGGGCGTGTTCTCCCAGGCTTGCGGCGCGATGGGGCCCAGCACCGAGGCGGGCATGCCGATCTCGCGCAGCAGCAGCTCGCCGCACAGGCCGCGCCCGGGGTGGAGCAGATGGCCGGGCTTCTTGCGGAAAAAGGTGATGGTGAGTTCCGCCTGCGGGGCGAAGCCGCGCACCGCGCCGGTGGCGCCATCCACGCCCGAGGGCACGTCCACCGCCACGATTCGCGGCGCGGCGCTGAGCAGGGCGGCGATGGACTCGGGTACGTCGCGCGATAGCCCGGCGCCGAACACGGCATCGATCACCAGCCCGGCGCGGCGGACATCCTCGTCGCGGGCGGTGAGGGCGTCGGCCACCGTCACCGGCCAGCCGGATTCGGCCAAATAGCGCGCCGCCACTTTGCCATCCCCGCCATTATTGCCCGGCCCGGCCAGCACCAGCACGCGGCAGGGGCGGTAGCGTTGCAGGATGGCGCGGGCCACGGCGCGCCCGGCGGCATCCATCAGCGCCTGGATGTTGCCGGCGTCGGCGTCGGCGCGGGCCATTTCGGCGGGGGTGAGCAATTCATTCATAAAATCATTCGCCTTTCTGCCGAATCTACCGTTAATTGTGCGGTGCAGGAGGATTTTAACGTATGGGCAAGGTGATTGCGGTTGCACAGCAAAAAGGCGGCGCGGGCAAGACCATGCTGGCGGCGCAGTTCGCCGTGGCATTGGCTGAGCAGGCGCGGGTGGCGCTGTTGGATATCGACCCTCAGGGCAGCCTGAGCGTGTGGGGGCGGTTGCGCGCGGCGGCGCCCAAGGCGGCGCATGAGGTGCCAGTGGAGGCGGTCTCGGGCTGGCGGCTGGCGAATGAGCTGGAGAAGCTGAAGGCGGCTTATGATTACGTGTTCATCGACACCCCGCCGGTGATCGACAGCGACGCCCGCCGGGCGATTCGCGGCGCCGATCTGGTGTTGATCCCGATGAATCCGGCCCCGCCGGACCTTTGGGCCGCCGAAGGCACGCTGAAACTCGCCGCCGAGGAGAAGCGCAAGACCGCGCTGGTGTTCAACCGCGCCCCCGCCGCCTCGCGCCTGCGCAAGCGGCTGGAGGCCGAGATCGCCGCGCGGGGGCTGACCCTGTTGCCGGTGGCGCTGGCGAATCGGGCGGGCTACGCCAATGCCTTCGCCGACGGGTTGGGCGTGACCGAGGCCGGCCCAACCACCCAGGCGGCGGATGAGCTGCGGGCGGCGGTTGAGGCGCTGAAACAGCTTCTTGTATAAATTTTATGAAAAAAACTTCGCCTGCGCCGATTCGTATGCAAAAAAGATCATCTGGAGACTTGCAAGCCTGTCTTTTTTCCGCCACAATCAGGGCGTGGCATGAATGAGAGGTTAACGGGAGACCGGGGCCGAACACCAGATGTCAGCCGCCAAGTTTAGGGAGCAAACAAAATAAGCATCGTAAGAGGTGCTGGCCGGCCGAAATGGCCGGCTTTTTTTATTTAGCCCTTGCGGCGGTAAAAACGGTGGATCTGAATCTCGCCCCAGATGCGCTCGAGCGTGAAGGGGTCGTTGGCCACGAAGTGGTCGGCGGCGGCGCGGCTGGGCGCCTCGACGATCACCAGCGAGCCCAGCATCTCCTCTCCATTATCGGATTGCAGCGGCCCGGAGAGAACCACCTTGATTCCGGCCAACTCCTGCTCCTCGACATAGGCGCGGCGCGCGGCGTCATGCTCCAGGCGAAGGGCGAGTGCGTCTGGGCGGTCCAGGGCATAAATGGCGAATAACGGCATGCGGCGGGGCTCTTTCTATGTCGTCGCCACTACGCCTAATATGAAACCAGTGTTTTGACACGCCGCATGTGCGCGCCCCAGCGTTGTGTTGGGCGCCGTGTGCGCGGTTTGCAGGCAAGGGAGCCGGACGATGAAGCTGCTGCGATATGGGGATGCGGGCGCCGAGAAATGGGGCGTGCTGGACGCCGAAGGCCGGGTGCGCACGCTGGATGACGCGCTGGAGCATGTGACCGGCGAAGCGCTGAGCCCGGGCTGGCTGGCGCAGCTGGGCAAGCTCGACCCGGAGAAGCTCTCGCTGCTGAAAGCGGAGCGGCGCATCGGCCCCTGTGTGCCGCGGCCGGTCAATTTCGTCTGCGTCGGGCTGAACTATGCCGACCATGCGGCCGAGACCAATTCCAAGATCCCGCGCGAGCCGATCCTGTTCCTGAAGGCGCTCTCCGCTTACTCCGGCCCGTATGATGACATCGCCATCCCGCCCGGCTCGACCCAGACCGATTATGAGGTGGAGCTGGGCGTGGTGATCGGCACCAAGGCCAAGCGCGTGCGCGAGGAGGAGGCGCTGGATTACGTGGCCGGGTATTGCGTGGTGAATGACGTGAGCGAGCGGCACTTCCAGAAGGAGCGCGGCGGCCAGTGGGACAAGGGCAAGGGCTGCGACACCTTCGGCCCGGTCGGCCCGTATCTCGTGACCAAGGACGAAGTGCCCGACCCGCAGGCGCTGCATCTGTGGACCGATGTGGACGGCGAGCGCCGCCAGGATGGCAGCACCGCCAACATGATCATGGGCGTGCGCCAGCTGATCGCCTATGTCACCGAGTTCTTCACCTTGCATCCGGGCGACATCATCGCCACCGGCACCCCGGCGGGGGTGGGCATGGTCAAGGGCTTCCTGCGGCCGGGCCAGGAGGTGCGGGTCGGCATCGCCGGGCTGGGCGAGCAGCGCGCCAAGCTGGTGGGAGGCTGAGCATGGTCGTCGAATTCGCCGAGATCGAGGTGAAGCCCGGCATGGAGCAGGAGTTCATCGCCGGGGTGGAGAAGAGCAAGCCGGCCTTTTTGCGCTCGGCGGGCTGCTACGGGCTGCATCTGGTGCGCAGCGTGGAGAGCCCGTCCAAATTCGTGCTGCATGTGCGTTGGGAGAGCGTGGAGCACCATATGGTCAATTTCCGCGCCGCGCCGGAGTTTCAGGAATGGCGGGGCAATGTGGCGCATTGCTTCGCCGCGCCGCCGCATGTGTGGCATGGCGAGGTGGTGGCCTAGAAGGGCAAACTTTGCTAGGGGGGCGCGATGGACCAGAATTTCGCCGCCCCCGACATTGCCAACGCCATTCCGCCGCGCCGCACCTTCGCGATCATCTCGCACCCGGACGCGGGCAAGACCACGCTGACCGAGAAGCTGCTGCTGTTCGGCGGCGCCATTCGCGAGGCGGGAATGGTGAAGGCCCGGCAGGACCGGCGCAACACGCGCTCGGACTGGATGAAGATCGAGCGTCAGCGCGGCATCTCGGTCACTTCGTCGGTGATGACCTTCGAGTTTGGCGGCGCGGTGTTCAACCTGCTCGATACGCCGGGCCACGAAGACTTCTCCGAGGACACCTACCGCACGCTCACCGCGGTTGATTCGGCGGTGATGGTGATCGACGCCGCCAAGGGCATCGAGCTGCAGACCAAGAAGCTGTTCGAGGTCTGCCGCCTGCGCAACATCCCGATCACCACCTTCATCAACAAGATCGACCGTGAGGGCCAGAACGCCTTCGCGCTGCTCGACGAGATCGCGGACACGCTTCAGCTCGATATCTGCCCGATGGTGTGGCCGATCGGCATGGGCGGGCTGTTCAAGGGCTGCTTCGACATCCGCAACGACAAGCTGGTGAGCGCGCGCAAGCCGGGCGAGGAGGGACCGGCCCAAAGCTTCGACATTCCCGCCGAGCAGAAGGCGCAGCTGGATGAGGAGGTGGAGCTGATCCGCGCCGCCTATCCGGAATTCGACCCGGAAGCCTATGCCGAGGGGCATCTGACCCCGGTCTATTTCGGCTCGGCGTTGAAGGATTACTCGGTGCGCGAATTGCTGGAGGGGCTGGTGGCCAACGCGCCGCCGCCGCAGCCGCGCGCCGCCGATATCCGCACCGTGGCGCCGGATGAGGCCCCGGTGACCGGCTTCGTGTTCAAGGTGCAGGCGAACATGGACCCGCAGCACCGCGACCGCATCGCCTTCACCCGCATCTGCTCGGGCAAGTTCACGCGCGGCATGAAGCTGACGCATTCGCGCACCGGCAAGCCGATGGCGATCCAGGCGCCGATCTTCTTCTTCGCGCAGGACCGCTCTCTGGCCGAGGAAGCCTATCCCGGCGACATCATCGGCATCCCCAATCACGGCACGCTGCGGGTGGGCGACACGCTGACCGAGGGTGAGAAGCTGCGCTTCACCGGCATCCCCGATTTCGCGCCCGAAATCCTGCGCCGCGTGCGCCTGGCCGACCCGATGAAGGCCAAGCAGATGCGCAAGGCGCTGGAGGATCTGGCCGAGGAAGGCGTGACCCAGGTATTCCGCCCGATGAATGGCTCGGACTGGATCGTAGGCGTGGTCGGGGCGCTGCAGCTCGATGTTCTCTCCAGCCGGATCGAGCAGGAATATAACGTGCCGGTCGCGTTCGAGCCCGCACCGTTCGACACCGCGCGCTGGATTTTCTCCGAAGATACGGCGCGGCTGAGATTCTTCATCGAGGTGAATAAGAGCGCGATGAGCGAGGATCGTGAGGGGGCGCCGGTCTATCTGGTGCGCAACACTTGGGAGCTGAACCGGATGAAGGAGAACTTCCCCGAGATCACCTTCTCGGCCACGCGCGAGCGGCGCTAAGCGATGGCCGACTGGCGCTGGCATTTTGTGGCGGTCGTCCTGTATGCAGCTTTGTCTTACAGTATTCTTGCCCATGGTGCTGGTGTCGCTAGTTCCGTCTGGGGCATCGGCTCGGACCCATATTCGTTCATGTGGTGTTTGGCTTGGTGGCCCTATGCCATTGCCCATCACATCAACCCTTTGTTCGGCGATCTTGTTTGGCAGCCTTGGGGGATTCATCTGGGTTGGACAACATGTGTACCGCTATTGAGCCTGGTGATGGCGCCGGTTACGCTTACCATGGGGCCTGGGGCGAGCTATAATTTGGCTATGTTGGCCGCCCCTGTGGCCAGCGGCTTTGCTGCGTGGTTGCTATGTCTGCGTCTGACAGGCCGCCCGGTGGCCGCGCTTATCGGCGGTTTTCTTTACGGTTTTTCGGCTTACGAGTTGGCCGAGTGTTTGGAAGAATTAAATCTAGCTTATAATTTTGCGCCGCCACTACTGGCACTCTTGGCAGTGGAACGGCTAACGAACCGCATCTCTCTTGCGAGGACCGTGGCAGGTGCCTCCGTTACGCTGGCGGCAGAGTTCTATATTTCAGCGGAAACCTTTGCAACGACTGTGGTGTTTGCAGCAGTTGCGTGGTCGCTCGCATTCATACAATTAACGGAGTGGCGGTCGCGGCTTGTTAGATTTCTGCCGGAGGCCTTGGCTGCGTTGGCGGGTGCCGCGGTTTTGGTGATGCCACAGCTCACGCAGATGCTTGCAGGCCGGGATGTGGATGTACCTCGTACTTGGCCCGCTCTGTTCTCGGCTCATTTTGGTGGGCTGATCACACCATCACCCGAGATCGCGCTTAGTAGCCAGGGGCTTGCATCACTTGGGCGGGGATTTTTTGGTCTCCTGCCTGAGAATGATGTTGTGACAGGCCTGCCGCTTATTGTCATGCTGATCCTTTTGGTCAAAACGCGGGGGCAGCAGTCAGTCGTCCGGTATGCATTTTACCTATTATTGATCATCCTTGTATGCAGCCTGGGTCCGCGGCTTTGGTGGAATTGGAATATTACATCGATCTATTTGCCGTGGCGGCTTTTTGTCAATTTACCTTTCCTTGGCTCGGCTCTGCCTGTGCGGTTCCTGGCTTATTCGTCGCTTCTGATAGCGTTGCTAAGCTCCGTGTGGATTGCGGGAGGCCGACGATGGCGTCTGGTACTGGGTGTTCTGGCCTGCTTGGCAATTATGCCGCAGCCACACCCGGTGAAGCCACTTCCCCTGGCCAAGCTATTCATGCCGGGACGACTGCAAGCATTTCTCGGGCCAAACCCGAGATTGCTTATTCTACCGGGACGCGATCAAGATCCATCTCCTTTATGGCAGGCGGAAAACAATTTTGGTTTTGTTCATACCAGAGGTTTTCTCGGTATACCGCCTCATAAATCGGGGCGATTTCCTGCGATCGTAGATCTTTCCTTCGGATTGCAGCCGCCGAGTTTTGCGAGCGATTTGAGTGATCTTTGTCGGGCGACCGGAACAAACTATGTGGTGGCTAGTCCAAATGTTGGGGAGACGATGCTTAGGAGCGTTGAAGCGCTTGGTTGGCCGGAAAGAAAATTAGATGGGTTCACCGTTTTTTTGGTGCCAGGTGGGGTTCTGCACACTACGGAACTGTCTCTGTCTCTCGCTGGCTAATGCGAGCTGCCATGGCGGCCGGGTCCACCGGGGGGCTCATGAAATAGCCCTGGCCTTCGTTGCAGCGCCATTCGCGCAGCATGACATAGGCGCGTTTTGATTCGATGCCCTCGGCCACCACGCTGTAATCGAGCTTGTGGGCCAGTTCGATGAGCGCGCGCACCACGGTGGCGGAGCGCGGGTCGGAGCAGATGCGCTGGATGAAACTCTTGTCGATTTTGATGATGTCGGCGGGCAGATGCGTGATGTAGGAGAAATTGGCGAAGCCGGTGCCGAAATCGTCGAGCGCGATGCGCATGCCGGTGGCGCGCAGGGCGCGTAATTCATCGAGCACGACAGGATCGTTGCTGACCAACACGCCCTCGGTGAATTCAAGCTCGATCCTCGAAGGGTCGACGCCGTAACAACTCAGCAGCTTGCCGACCTGGGTGGAAAAGCCGCGCCGGGTGAGGTTGCGCGGCGAGACGTTGATGGCGGTGTTGAGCCGCAGCCCCTTGGCGGCCCAGGCCCCGGCCTGGGCGATGGCGTGGCGCAGCACCCATTCGGTGAGCTGGTGGATTTGCGCCGTGGTTTCGGCCAGGGGCACGAACTCCGCCGGCGAGATGTTGCCGAACACCGGATGGCGCCAGCGCAGAAGGGCCTCGGCGCTGCTCGTCTCGCCGGTGCCGAGGTCGTATTTCGGCTGGAAATGGAGATGCAGCTGATCGTCGGCCCTGATCGCGGCGCACAGATCGGAGAGCAGCATGAAACTGCGCTGGTGCGCGCTGTCGGTCTTGCGGTTATAGCGCGCCCAGCCCCGCCCGCTGTCGCGGCAATCGCGCGCCGCGCAGAGCCCGGCGCGCAGCACCGAGGCGGCGTCGGCATCATGACAATCGGCGACGCCGAGCGCGATATCGGCGCTGATCGGGATGACGCCGCAGGTGAGCGGCTGGTTGAACGCGTCGAGGAGGGTTTGCAGCATGTCGGGCGGCGCGCCGAACGGCATGACGAAGGCATAGTTGAGGGGGCTGATATGGTAGATTTCGACGCTGCCCGCCAGCACTGCGCGCAGCCGGGTGGCGGCGTCGCGGATGAAGGTCTCGGCGTGTTCATGCCCGATGGCGCCGAGCAGCCGGTCGAAATGTTTCGGGTCGGCAAGGGTGAGCATGACCAGCTGCGCGCCGGGCAGCGGCTGATAGGCGGCGGTGAACGCCCGCCTGTTGGGCAGGCCGGTGATGGGGTCCTGACGGCCTGCTGGCAGAGTTGCGCGTGAAATCATCCCGGTTCGTCCGCCTGTCCCAAATCTGTGATGCCGGAGGTTAGGATAGGAACGGATTATTTGCCGGAAGGTTAACGGCCTTAATCAAAGCCGGATCGAAGAGACGCCGTGCCGGCCCGCTCAGTAGTTGAACTGGTAGCTCAGCCCGACACTGCTGCTCTGGCCGCCGCCGCTGGTCGAGGTGCCGGTGGCGCTTTGCAGTTTTAACCCCTTATAGAGATTGATCTGCACATTCGCCTGGGTGCCCTGGCCGTTGGTCGCCTGACTGGCGCCGACATAGACGCCGGGGGCGACATAGCGCCCCGCCTGCACCGAGGGCGGGCCGCCCGCGCTGCCGGAGCTGAGCGAGAGTTCATCGAGCCCGAGCGCGTCACGCATTTTGTCAATCGGGTTAAGCCCGGCGCCGACCCCGGCGAGCTGCGCCAGCGCCGCCGCGAGCGACGCCGCCTGGAACGGGCTGAGGCTGGCCGTGCCCTGGCCGAACAGCAGGCGGGAGAGGATCTCGTCGGAGGGCAAAGGCGGGGTGCTGGTGAGGATGATCTTGGGCTGTTCGGCGGTGCCGCCGATGGTCAGGGTGGCGGTGGTGCCGTCGCTGGTGGTGGTGCTGGCTTCAAGGTCGAGCGCGGGCTCGAACCCGGCGCCGGTGAAGCTGATCCGCCCCCGGGTGAATTGCAGCGTCTTGCCGGCCAGGGTGTAGTCGCCATGGATGAGGGTGAAGCCGCCCTGCGGCGCGGGGTTGGCGGCGGTGCCGCCGATCCGCACATGCCCGCCCAGCACCGCGAACAGCCCCTGGCCGCGCAGTGTGATTTCGTCGTGGGCGGTGATGTCCAGCGCCAGGGCGATGGGCGGCGGCGGCGGCGGTGGTGGCGGCGGGGTTTCGCCGGCGCGGATGATTGGCAGATCCGCGACGCTGGGCGGCAGGGCGGTGGGGATGTTGATATTGGCCTTGTCGATGGTGAGCGCGCCCGAGAGCGCCAGCTTGCCGCGCAGCGCGCCGCGCAGGGCGAGGTCGCCATCCAGCGTTTCGGTCAGCAGGTCGGTGGTGGTGGGTGTGGCGTGGTCGGCGTGCAGCGTCAGCTCCACCGGCCAGTCAGGGGTTGAGAGGTCGAGCGTGCCCTGGGCGCTGAGCTGCCCGGCGCCCGCCTGGGCGGTGGCGGAGGCGAGCACCAGCCGCCGCCCCTGCGCCGTGAACCGGGCCTGGATTTTGGTGAGGTTGAGCCCGGCGCCGATATTCTCGACCGCGCCATCGGCCAGGGTGAGGGTGCCGCTGGCCTGGGGCGCCAAGGGCGTGCCGGTGAGGCGCAGATGCGCGGTGGCGAGGCCGCGCGCGCTGTTGCCCTGGGCGGCGATGATGGCGTTGAGCAGACGCAGATCGGCGCTGCCGTCGAGGCGCAGATCGAGCGGGCCGGTGGCGCTGAGCGGCGCGCCGCCCTGGGTGGTGAGGGCGAGTTGCGGGCCGGCGGTGAGGCTGAGGGCGAGATTGGCGGTGGCGCTGGTGAGGGTGGCGGTGCCTGTGAGGTCGGCGGGAGGCAGGGAAGCGGCGATGCCCTGGCTCACATGCAGCCCGGTGGCGTGCAGCGAAAGCTTGCCAACGGGGTTGGCGAGCGTGCCGCTGAATTGGGCGCTGGCCGAGATTTCGCCGCTAGCCCCCAGCCCGGGGGCGAAGCTTTGCGCCAGCGCCAGCGGCAGGTTTTGCGCCTGGGCGGTGGCGGCGAGGCGGGGGGTGAGCGTGCCGTCCAGCCCCAGCCGCCCGCCATCTAGGGCCAGGCCGAGATGGCGCAGGGCGAGGCCGTTTTTGGCCTCGATCTCGGCCGGGCCGGTGAGGCTGGGCGCCAGCCCGCGCCAAGCGCCCGAGAGGCGCGTGAGATGCGCCGTCTGGGCCGGAAGGTTGAGCGTGGCGGCGAGGCTGGCGCTGGCCGGGGCGCCTTGCAGGCTGGCGGTGGCGAGTTGCGCTTGCACGGCGAGCGCGTCCTCCGGCCCCTGGGCGCGCAGCGTGGCGGTGAGCGCGCCCAGCCCCGGCAGGCCCTGCACCTGGATGGCGGTGGCATCCAGCCGGAAATCCTGGCCGTCCGGATGCGTCAGGGTGAGGCGCGCCGCGCCGTGCAGCGGATAGGGCAGGAACAAGTCAAGATCCTGCAGCGCGGCGATGGAGAGCGAGGCCGTGCCGGTGGGCAGGGTGCCGCCGGGCGGCAGGCGCAGCTCGGCCATGCCGCTCAGCGACCGCCAGCTTGCCCGTGGAATGGCGAGCGCCGCGCCGCCCTGCGCCGAGCGGGTGAGGGCGGCTTCCAGTGTGATGGGCGCGTGCTCCAACTTGCCCGAGGCGGTGAGCGTGCCGACCGGGGCGTTGGGCAGGTGTTGCAGGGCGAGCGCCAGCGTGAAGGGCGCCGTGGGCATGCCGCCGGGGGCGGCCTCGCCGCTCGCGTTCAGGGTGGCGGCGTAGTCGCCGTTTTGGCCAGTGAGGCGGCCTGTGGCCTTGCTGGTGAAGGCGGGGGTGGTGAGCTGGAAGTCTTCGAGCGTGACGGTGTTACCGTGCAACCGCGCCTTCAGGTGCAGCGTGTCCTGCTTGCCCAGCACCCGGGCGAGGCGCGGCGGCGCGTTGGTGAGGGCGGCGGTGCTGTCCAGCGCCAGGATGGCGGTGTCAGACCCCTCGCTGCTGACGGTGAGGTGGAATTGCGCCGTGCCGCCAAGGTCGTTCCCGGCCATGGCGGTGAAGGGGGCGAGATGCGGCACGGTGAGTGTGACATCGGCGAAGGGATGGCCGGGGCCAAGGCCGAGCGTGCCGGTGCCGCTGAGTTGCGCCGCGCCCAGGGCGGCGGAGAGCGTGAGCGCGGCGGCGTCGCGCGGGCCGTTGAGCGTGGCGTCGAGCCGCAGCGGGGCGGGCGGGGTGAGCCCGGCGAAATGGCCGAGCAGCCCGCCCGGCGGCTCGGCCACATGCAAAGTGAGGGCGGTGGTCTGGCGGTCGAGCGCAGCGGCGAGATGGTATTGCGCCCGGCCGTCCGGGGTGGTGGCGTCAAGCGTCAGCCCCGCCTGGTCCGGCCCGTGCAGCGTGGCGCCGCCATCCACGCGCAGCGCCACGGCCTCGCCCGCCAGCGCGGCGGGCAGGCTGAGCGTGCCGATATGCAGCGCGCCGATTTTGCCGCGCAGCCGGGGCAGGCCGGAGCCGCCCCCACCGCTGGCACCGCCATAGGCGGGGGCACGGACGATGGCGAGCGTGTCGGCGTTCAGTGCCGCGATGGAGATATCGCCGCCCAGCAGCGCCAGCGGCTGCCAGCGTAGCGTTAGCCCGGTGGCGGTGAGCCAGACGCCGTGCGGATCGGCCAGGTTGAGCGTGGCGAGGCGGAGATCAGCGGGGAAATGCCCGCCGAGGCCGCTGATCCGCACGCCGGGCGCGGCCAGCCGGTTGATCTCGCGCTCGGCGAAGTGCAGCCCGCTGGCGGTGTTGAGCGCCACGAACAGCCCCGCCACCGCCAGCACCGGCAGCAGCAAGAGCGCGAGCAGGGCATAGAGGGCGCGGCGCATCAGAACGCCTCGCCCAGGCCGATATAGAGCGCGAAGCCGCCGCTGCCCGCGGTGCGGGTGAGCGGAAAGGCGACATCCAGCCGGATCGGCCCGATGCCGGTGTAATACCGCGCGCCCAGCCCGGCGCCGACGCGCAGCGTGCCGGTGAAGGGGGCGCTGCCCGCGCTCACCTGCCCGGCATCGATGAACGGCACGAGGCCGATGGTTTTGGTGACATGCTGGCGGAATTCCAGGCTGAAGGCGTCCATCGCGGCGCCCCCCTCGGGGATGTCGTCGGGGAAGAGCGGGCCGATGGTCTGATAGGTGTAGCCGCGCACGGTGCCGGAGCCGCCCGCATAGAAGCGCTGGTCGGGCGGCACCTGGAATTGCCGCGCGCCCTGGATGCTGCCCACCTGCCCGCGCAGGGCGAGCACGCCCCAGCCCCTGGCCTCCACCGGCAGATAGGCCGAGGCCGAGGCCAGCGCGATGAGAAACGGATGGCTATGCCCGGCCACCGGATAGGTGGGCGTGAGGGTGAGGCTGGCATTCACCCCGCGCGTCGGCTCCAGCAGGTCGTTGGCGCCGGACCAGGTGAAGCTGAGCGGGAATTGCGTGAGCACATAGGTGCGGGTCTGGCCCTCCTGGTTCACTCGCTCGGAGACGAAGCTGGGGCCGAAGCTGATCAGCCCGTGCGCGTCCACCGGGCGGCTGAGGGCGGCGCCGAGGAGCAGCGCGGTGCGGCTATAGGCGGTGAGCGACTGGCGCAGCCCCTCGGCGTTGAGGCTCAGCGTCTGCCCGCGCGCGTAATAATCGGGCTTGGTGAACAGGGCCTTGAGGTCGTAGCCCGCCGAGGTGGTGCCGGTGCCGCCGAGATCATTGGCGGCGGCGGAGAGGGTGAGCGTTTCCGCCTGGCCGAACAGGTTGCGGTCGAGCCAGGAGGTGGAGAGGCTGATGCCGGTATCGGTGGCGTAGGCGCCTGTGAGGCTCACCGTGTGGCGCTTCTGCTCCAGCACGTTGAAGGTGACGGGCACCGCGCCGTTTTGCACGGCGGCGGGGTCGGGCGGCAGCGGCGAGACCGAGGAAAACACGCCGAGCCCGAGCAGTGAGTCCCGCGCCTGCTGCAAGGCGGTGTCGGAATAAGGCTGGCCGGGGGCGAGCGCGATGTGGCGGCGCAAAAAGGCCGGTTTGGTGCGCTTGAGCCCGGTGAAGCCGATGGGGCCGATCGCCACGCGCGGGCCGGGGGTGGCGCTGTAGGTGACATCGAGCTTATGCGTGGGGGGGTGGGCGATGGCGAGCGGGGCGCTGACGCTGGCGAAGGCGTAGCCCGCATTATGCAGCGCGCTGAGCAGCGCGGGCTGGGCGGCGAGGATGGGCGCGGCCAGCGCGGGGGCACCGGGCTTGACCATGGCGGGCGGGGTGAAGCCAGGCGGCAGGCCGGTGATGTTCACCTGCCCCAGGGTGAAGCGCGCGCCTTTTTGCGTCACCACGCGCACTTCGGCCACCGCGCTGGCCGGGGCCTGGGTGAGCGCGTCGGGCAGGGTAGGGTCGGAGAGCGGCGCGCCGTTGATGGTGATGGCGACGCTGCCATCGTCATACCCCAGGCTGTGCAGCACGATGGTGAATTGGCGCGCATCGGCGCGGGCGCGACCGATGAGGGCGAAGGGCGCGGGCGGGAGTTTCCGCGCCAGCTCGACCAGGGCGGAGGTCTGGCGCAGCAGCACATCGAGCCCGGCATCGCCCGAGGGCGCGAAGCTGACGCGGTATTGCACCGGATCGGCCGCCAGGGCCGGCGCGGCCAGGAGCAGAAACGCGCCGGGGAGAAGGATCGTCCGCCGCATGGGCATTATTCCGGGGCGCCGCCCGCGCGGCGGACGGCGTTGAGCCGCGCGGCCAGCGGCTTAGCTGGCGGGCTGCTGGGCCGGGAAGGCCACGTAGATTTCCACGCGGCGGTTCTCGGCGCGCCCGGCGGCGGTGGCGTTGCTGGCCACCGGGTCCTGCGGGCCCATGCCCTTGGTGGTGATGCGCGCGCCGTCGACGCCATGGGAGACGAGATAAGATTTCACGCTCTCGGCGCGATGGTCGGAGAGCGGGTAGTTGATGTCGCTGGAGCCGGTGCTGTCGGTATAGCCGACGATCTGCACGGTCTCGGTCGGGTTTTGCTGCAAGCCGCTGCCAAGCTGGTCAAGGATCGGGGACAGGCGGGGGTTCAGCGTCGCGCTGCCGGTGGCGAAGCCGGCATCGGCGGGCACGTTGAGCTTCAGGCGGTTATCGGCGGTGCGGGTGACCTGCACGCCGGTGCCCTGGGCGGTTTGCTGCAATTGCTGCTTCTGCGCCTCCATGTGCTGGTTCCACAGATAGCCGCCCAGCGCCCCGGCCGCGGCGCCGCCGAGCGCGCCGATGACCGCGCCGCTGGCGTGGCCGCCGCTGGCCAGCGTGCCGAGCAGCGCGCCGCCCACCGCGCCGATGCCAGCCCCGGTGGCGGCGCTGGTGACGCCGGGATTGTTTTGCGCGTATTGCTGGCTGCAGCCGGTGAGCATGGCCACGCACATGAGGGTGGCGGCGGTGCGGTGGACTGTTTTGGTCATTTGCATCGGCGTTCTCCTGTTGAAGTTCGGTTTTATCCGTCGTCAAGCGATGCGGAGCGGCGGGGCGCGTGTCGAGCCGTCTCTGGCGCGATACAGGTTACGCGGCTTTACCCTGCCGGAGCAAGCACTTGGCGGTTTTCATCACGGCCATCGCGTCGCCGCCTCCGGCGCGGGTGCGGAAAGGCCGCGACAAACGAGCCCGTGGCGCATGTGTTTGGGCAGGCGGCGGGACGGATGAAAATCCGCCTGGGGAAGAAGAAGCCACCGCATGGGGCGGTATGCGAGTGTTGGGAGGTGGGAAGCGGTGGTTGGGGGGATTGCGGACGGGCTGCTTTCAGGCGGGGCCGATGTGAAGCGGTCATTTAGGCCTAGCACGTTGGATCGCGAGGGACCCTAGAGCCGATCGAAGTCCTTCTCAAACTCGGACAAGTGACCACGCCATTACACCATTCCCGACCTTCCCTTGTGAATCTGGCTGATCTTCTGTGAGGATCGAAGGTAAAACATAAAGTAGGGATTGGTGATCTCAAGTTTGTCGTCATCCCACTCCAGGATGGGCGAGTCTCTTTTAATATCTTTTGCGATACCATCCATTTGCTTAAGAGCGAGTTGGACGCTGGAACCCACAGGGAATTCGTCTGTGCAGATATTCTTTATTCTTTTCATGATTTCATCGTAATCAAAGCTTAGCCGTGGAGGATTCTCGATGAGAGCAAGAAGAATTGCGCGATACACGTCGCCCGCTGATCCATCCTTAAATTTGAACTCCTTTCTCTGCGTTCCGCGCTCTTTTGCGCCGGCATGCAATTTTTCGACGGTCCTAGAATAATCTGTTTGAAGAGTCGTTCTCTCAAGTGCGGCACGATACTCCGCGTCGGTAACGTCGATTCTCCTCTCCAAAACCCGCTTGTTCCTAATGCCTTTCTCAAGACACAAATTTAAGCAAAGAGACTGCATTAGCTGGGGGGACCCGAGTGCTTCTGTTGCGATTTGCTTGATCATTTCTGGGGCAATATCAACGTCGAGAGCCTCAAAGCCAGTCTTGGCGATGATCTCCAATTCTGGAACGGTCCAATAGTCGAACAGGATTGAGACTATGCGGCCCGTTAGTTCGTCATTTGCGCGAACCATATCATCTGACTTATGGGGGACCGAAGCAATGCAGATACGAACACCGCGTTCGGCAATCGCCTTAATGGATTTTGCGATGTCGATCTGTGCTTCTTCTGAAATGTAGTGAAAGTCATCCAAAAATACGACAAAGCTGCTTCCGCTGAGTTCTCTCACTACGGCCTCAAAGAACTCAATGCCATATTTCTCTGACGTCGCTGTGGCGACCTCAATCCCACCGTTTATTTCCCCTTCAGCCTTCCCCTTGGCAAAAATCACACCCGCTTCACCGCTTGCCTTCCCCGCTACGCCTGCCTTTAGGACTCGGTTTTTGATCTTTTCAACTTCCTCCGGACCACCGATCCATCGCATCACTGATTGCCACAGCTCGTTTGATGAATGGAGCGACTGGCCGGAAACGGGGATTATCCGATCCGTCGTTATAAGAGTGTCAACTAGGGCTGTCTTGCCGGTTTTGGATGGGCCAGAAATGGAGATCACCATTTTCGGCATATCAAGGGCAGCGGCGAGCTTTTCTTCGTTCTTTTCTTCGGCTCTTTTCACGTAAGTATGTGTAGGGGTTCCATCTGGGATAAAAACCTCGAAAACGAAATCAGCCATCTATCGTATTCCATCGTGAAATATGAATAATTAAGCGCCACCGCCGGTTGGGGCAGCACTTCGACGCTATTACTAAGGCAGAATATATCGGATGCAACAAGATGGATTGTCGAGAGGGACACTAGGGTTTAGGCATCGGTTGTATCTCGGTCCACTTGCCCTTCGCGCGTCAGACGCTGGCCATTCGCCATCTGCACATCCATGCTGTTTGCGATAAGCACTGCCAACGTCAGCTCCCCCGCTCCGAGGGCCTGCGATGGCAGCTCCACCGTGATCTCATACCCAAAAGTCCACTCTTCTCGTGTTGACGCGATATGCTTGCTCAGACAGGGAATGTCAGCATCCCATCCTTCTTGACAGTTGCCGACAAACCTAGTGAACGGCAGCTTAAGGGCGCAGTGGCGGTCGGTCTGGCCGACCAAGATGGCTCGGTTCCCGCCGCCCCAAATCCCATCACCTCCCCCGCTTCGCCGGCTCCGCCTCGGGCGTGGAAAAGCCCAGATACGCCAGCCCGTCGCGCATGTGTTTGGGCAGCGGGGCTTCGATGGACAAAAGCCCGCCTTCGGGGTGGGCGATGACGAGGCGGCGCGCGTGCAGGTGCAGTTGCTGCGCGAAATGTTCCGAAAAAATGCCGCCATAGACGGCGTCGCCCAGAATCGGCGTGCCGAGGGCGAGGCAATGCGCGCGCAGCTGGTGCATGCGCCCGGTATGCGGTTTCAGCTCCACCAGGCAGAATCTCTTGCCCGCGCGGTCGAGCACGCGATAATCGGTGATCGCCTTCTGCGCCTCTTTGTCTTTGCGGCTGGCGGGCTCGGCGCGCGAGGTGGTGCCGAGATCGATCCGTTTCAATGGCAGATCGATGCGGCCTTCCAACAGTTCCGGCACGCCCGCGAGCAGCGCCCAATAGGTTTTCTCCACATCCCGCCCGCGAAAGGCGGCGGTGAGGAATTTCGCCGCGCGCCCGCTACGGGCGATGATAAGCAGGCCCGAGGTGTCGCGGTCGATGCGGTGGACGAGTTTCGGGCGCTCCGGCGCGTCGCCCTGCAGCGCGTCCAACATGCCGTCGATATGCACGGTGATGCCGGAGCCGCCCTGCACGGCCAGCCCCGCGGGCTTGTTCAGCACCAGCAGCGAGGCGTCGCGGTACAGCACCATCGCCTCCAGCTCTTTCTGCCGCACCGGGTCCATTTTCACCACCTGGCGGGCGCGGGGTTTCTGCTCGGGCTCGATCTCGGGCGCGGTGAGCGTGTCGCCGGCGGTGAGCCGGGCATTGGCCTCGGCCCGCGCGCCGTTGAGCCGCACCTTGCCGGTGCGCAGCAGCTTTTGCAGCACGCCCTGGGTGAGGCCGGGGATTTCGCGGCGCAGGAATCGGTCGAGGCGCATCTCGGCCCCGGTTTCGTCGATGATGAACTCTTTCATGCCTTCTCTTCGCGCAGTTTGGCCCAATACGCCAATCGCTTGATAATCTCACGCTCGAAGCCGCGCTCCACCGGGCGGTAGAAATCCGGGCGGCCCATGCCCTCGGGGAAGTAATTGGCGCCGGAGAAGCCTTCATCGGTGTCGTGGTCGTATTCGTAGCCCTCGCCATAGCCGAGGGTTTTCATCAGCTTGGTGGGGGCGTTGAGGATGTTCATGGGCGGCATCAGCGAGCCGGTCTCGCGCGCCGCGCGGTTGGCCGCGCCCAGCGCCTTGTAGGCGGCGTTGGATTTGGGGGCGGTGGCGAGATACAGCACCGCCTGGGCGATGCACACCTCGCCCTCGGGCGAGCCGAGGCGCTCATAGGCCTCCCACGCCGCCAGGGCCTGGGGCAGGGCCTGCGGGTCGGCGAGGCCGATATCCTCGGCGGCGAAGCGGGTGACGCGCCGGGCGATGTAGCGCGGGTCCTCGCCGCCCGCGAGCATGCGCGCCAGCCAATAGAGCGCGGCGTCGGCATCCGAGCCGCGCATCGATTTATGCAACGCCGAGATCAGGTTGTAATGCTCCTCGCGGTCGCGGTCATAGAGCGCGGCGCGGCGCGCGAGCAGGCGGGCGAGGTCGTCCTCGTTCAGCGCGGCATCGGGCGGCAGGGCGAAGAGCTGCTCGGCCATGTTGAGCAAAGCGCGGCCATCGCCATCGGCCATGGCGCGCAGCGTGGCGCGGGCGGCGGCGGTGAGCGGCAGGCGGCGGGCCATCTCGGCCTCGGCGCGGGTGAGCAGCTGCTCCATCGCGTCGTCATCCAGCCGGCGCAGCACGAAGACCTGGCAGCGCGAGAGCAGCGCGCCGTTGAGCGCGAAGGACGGATTCTCGGTGGTGGCGCCGACCAGCACGATGGTCCCGGCCTCGACCACCGGCAGGAAGGCGTCCTGCTGGGCGCGGTTGAAGCGGTGGATCTCATCGACGAATAGCAGCGTGACATGCCCGGCGCGTTGCAGCTTCTGCGCGTCCTCAAACACTTTCTTGAGGTCCGCGACGCCGGAGAACACCGCCGAGATCTGGCGGAATTGCAGCCCGGCCTGCGCGGCCAGCAGCCGGGCGATGGTGGTCTTGCCCACGCCGGGCGGGCCCCAGAGGATGAGCGAGGCCAGCGAATGGCGCGCGAGCATGCCAGTGAGGCTGCCCTCGGGCCCGAGCAGATGCTCCTGGCCGACGATATCGGCCAGTGCCTTGGGCCGCAGCCGCTCGGCCAGCGGCTGGGCGGCGCTGGGCGGCGGGGGCGCCGGCTCGGGCGAGGCAAACAGATCATCGACGGGCATCGCGCCCTTCTACCCGCAACCCGGGCCCGCCGCCACTGGGGGATGAGACGATATGCAAATGCATCGCAGTTGCGTTGTGAGGCGCTTTCCGGCAAGGTTTTTTTCTGTAGAATGAGAACATACACATGCGGGGTGATCTGAAGTGAGCGATCTGATGACCGACCGGGCGCTTCTGGAAGTGGAAGCCATCCCGTTTTGGACCGGGCCGATCAAGATTTGGCCGCTGGAGGGCGGCACCACCAACCGCAATTACGGCGTGTTGCAGGCCGATGGCCAGCGCTTCGCCGTGCGGCTGGGGGAGGACAAACCCGAGCATGGGGTGATGCGCTTCAACGAGCAGGCAGCGGCGCGGGCTGCGGCGCGGGCTGGGATTTCACCCAAGATCTATTACACGGCGCCGGGGGTGATGGTGAGCCGGCTGCTGCCGGGGCGCAGCCTGAGCGCCGACGAGATGCACCGGCCCGAAAACCTGTTGCGCGTGGCCGCCTTGCTGCGCCGCTGCCACACCAGCATGGCGGCGTTTTTGCAGGGGCCGCTGCTGGCCTTCTGGGTGTTCCACATCAACCGCTCGTACATCGCCGGGCTGCACAAGATGGGCTCGCGCATCGCCGCGCGGCTTGACGCGCTGAACGAGACCAATGAGATGCTGGAGCGCCGCGCCGGCAAGGTGGATATCGTGTTCTGCCACAACGACCTGCTGGCCGGAAACGTGTTCGACGATGGCGCCCGGCTGTGGCTGCTGGACTGGGATTATGCCGGGTTCAACGCGCCGCTGTTCGATCTTGCCAATCTCTCCTCCAATAACGGCTTCATGCCGGGCGAGGATGAGGCGCTGCTCAACGCCTATTTTGGCCGGGCGGTGGAGCGGGGCGAATATGACTCGTTTGCCGCCTTCAAATGCGCCTCGCTGCTGCGCGAGGCGCTGTGGAACGCGACGTCGGAATTATCCTCCGGCCTGCCGGTGGATTATGCGCATGCCACGGATGAGTATCTCACCCGGCTGGAGATGGCGCTGACAACGCTGAATTGACCCCCCGGCCCGGCGCCCCCATATGAGTGATATGAAAAAAGATGAAGGTCCGGTGATCGACATGACGCCGGAAGGCGAGTTCGTTGACCAGCCGAAAACGGGGTTTGGCGTCTTCCTGATCCGGTTGGCGATTTTTGGCCTCGCCGTGGGGGCGGTGGCGCTGATGTTCTGGACCATGCTGCTGGCGCTGCCCATTTTGTTCGTGCTCGGCATCATCGGCTATTTCGCGATCAAGACGCGCCCACCCGGCCAGCGCCCGTTTTAACCGGCTAAAACAAAACCGCCCGGCTTTGGGGGCGGGCGGCGTTGGTTGCGGTGGTTGCCGGGTTCAGGCCGCGGCGGCGGAGCTGGCGCTGAACAACGCCTTAGCCCGTTCCGTAAGGCGCGCGCGGGTCTCGGCGGGTAGCTGGCGGGCGGATTTGGCGCGCGGATACTCCATCTCGACGACCGGGGCGGCCGCTTCGGCGCGCTCTGCCCAGTTGTCGAAGTTCATGCGTTCCACATTATCCACGAAGGTCTCGGCCGGGGTGTTTTCGGCGAAGATCAGCGCGTGGCTGGCCAGCTCGATATGGTAATAGGTGAAGATGGACGGAACCTCGGTTTCGCGCAGGATCGACACGCCATTCACCAGCGCCCCGGCCTGCACCAGCACGCCATCGACGAACAGCGCGTGGTCGGGCGAAACCAGCAGGTCGCGCGCGGGCACACCGTCGGCCAGGGCATTGGCCTTGACACGGATCGGGTAGACGCGCAGCGGGTCGGCGAACAGCGCCACCTTGGTCTGGCGGCCAAGCCACAGCACCGGGGCGCTGCCGCCATCGGCCAGGGTGACCAGATCTCCGGCCTTCAGCGTTTCTACCGCGACCTCGCCGGAGGGGGTGGAGATCAGCGTGCCAGGCATGAAGCAGATGGTGAGCGTGCCGGTGGATGAGGTGTTGATGGAGTGGCCGCCGGGGGACGGAGGGCCGCCATTGCTGAGCACATAATATGTCGTGCCGACCTCGATGACGTAGTAGCTGTCGGGACCCGAGGTAAAATCCCCGATATATGCAACATTGCCTGAGGCGCCAGAGACGGCGCCGGTTGCGGTGAGACCCGAGACGTCGCTGGTGCTGGGCGTCAGAGTGACGGTCCCGTTGCTGTCGGTCAGCGTCTCGTTGCTGTTGCGGCCAGTGCCGACTGGCCCGCCGACGGTGATTTTGCCCGTGTTGGGATCATAAGTGGCATTGTAGGTGTGACTGAACGTAATCGATGCTGATGCCATTTCCGCTCATCCATTCCGCAACAGAATTGTATCTATATCGAAATTGTCGCCGCGGTTGGTGTGCCGTAAATCTTTACCACCCGAGCGTCCATTAACGCGCGCTTACTAATTTCGAGTTTTACGGTGTGTTTAAAAAAAGCGATAGCGAATCAGAAACGAATCCAGGAGTCGGAAAGGTAAACTTTTTGTGATTTATCAACTGTTTGTGAGTATTTTAATGAGAGTTGTTTGCAAAATTCTGGCGCGTATTTGCTATGAAAATCTCGAATTCAACTTTTTGTGACCGTTAATGAGATGGCGGTCATGGCCTGCGTTTCTGAATTTTAACGGATCATTCCGGGCTCAGGTCAGTACGGGCTCGAGATCGACATTCACCCGCAGAAAATGCCGCCCGCCGCCCAGGATGATGCCGCGCAGGGGGGAAACATCGTTGAAATCGCGCCCCCAGGCGAGGGTGACATGTTCATCCGCCACCACCAGGTTGTTCGTGGGGTCGAAATCGACCCAGCCAACCGCCTCGCCCAGCCACGCCGAAACCCAGGCGTGGGACTGGTCGGCGCCGCGCCGTTTTTCCTGCCCTGGCGGCGGCGAGGTGCGCAGATAGCCCGAGACATAGCGCCCCGGCAGGCCGAGCGCGCGCAGGCAGGCGAGCATGAGATGCGCGTAATCCTGGCACACCCCGGCACGGGTGGTGAGCACATGCGCGGCGGTTGTGCAGTTATTGGTCACGCCGGGGCGGTAGCTCATCTCGTTGAAGATGCGCTGGTTCAGCTCCAGCAGCGCGGCGAGCACCGGGCGCCCGGGCAGGAAGGAAACGGCGGCGTAATCGGCGAGTTCGCCATTTGGCTTGGCCAGCGGGCTGGGCAGGCAGAACTCGGCCACATCGGGGTCGGTGATGCCGCGCGCGGCGACGGCCTCCCAGCGCGGGGTGGCCTCGGGCGCGGGCGGGGCGGGCTGGGCGACCTCCACCGTGGCGCTGAGGGCGACGCGGAATTCCTTGTGCGCGCCGGTGAGCGAGACGGTGGTGGTGGGGTTGCCGAAATGGTCGGTCTCGTCGCGCCGGTTGTCAGGGGCGGGCGAGATCGCCAGCGCCGCCTCGCGCACCACCTGGCCGGGCCGGGCGCGGGGCAGCAGGTGCAGGAAATGCGTGCCGAGAACAACCGGTTCGGCGTAGTCGTAGGCGGTGGCGTGGTGCAGGCGGTAGAGGGTCACTGCGCGGCTTCCAGGATCTCTTCGTCCTCCAGCGTATGTGCCTCGGGCAGCAGGGTGAAGAAGCGCCGCTGCACGCGGTCGGAAAGCTGGCGGAGCTTTGCCCCGGCCTGGGTCAGCGGGGCGCGCAGCCCGGCGGCGGTGCCGGCGAGGTTGGCGATGTCCTGCTGCAACTGGCGGGCGGATTCGGCGTCGTCCTCGGCGCCGAGGCGCGTGAGGCAGCCGCGCAGCGCGGCGCATTGATAGGCGAAGGCGCGCGGGTTGGAGATATCGGCCAGCAGCATGGCCAGCACCGGGCCGGGGGCGAGGATGCCGGCATGGCGCAGATCATAGCTGAGCACCGAATCGGCCAGTTCGATGGCCAGCCCGAGGCCCGGCTCCAGCCGCTCGGGCGGGGCGTCGAGCAGGATGGCGAGCGATTCCGCCATGGTCTCGGCGCGCTCCAGCCGGCGGCCCATCTCCAGGAACAGCCAGCCGCCATCGCGCGACATGTTTTCGGCGGCGATGCCGGCGAAGGTGGCGCAGAAGGCGAGCATGGTCGGCAGCGCGCTTTCCTGGTGCGGCTGGGCCTCGGCGGCGTGGTTGAGGGCGAAGCGCACCGTCGCCAGCATCGAGGGAGAGAGCCGCTCGGAGGAGGCATTGACCAACCGCCCGACCTCGCGCAGCAGCCCCGCGAGGGGCCGCCGCCGGGCCAGGGTCTGGCGCAATAGCCGGCCGGAGATGGCGCCGCCCGCGAGCTCCGCCGGGAGCAGCCCGGCCTGCGCCAGGCAGCGCGAGAGCAGCGCGCACTCGGCGATATCGCGCGGCAGCGAGGTGCCGGATTCGAGCCGGGGCAGCGCCAGCATCAGCAGGCGGCAGGCGGCCTCCAGCCGCTCCACCGAGCGGCCGAGCCAGAACAGATTATCGGCCAGGCGCGAGGGCAGATGCGCCGCGGCGAGGAATGTGACGCGCGCGGGCGGTTCGGCCGGAAGCGGGCCCGCGGTGTAGAGGTCTTCCTCCTCGTCCAGCACCCAGACATCCTTGAGCCCGAGGGCGGGCGCGCTCTCGCCGGCGGCGGTCATCGGCAGGCCGAGCCCGCCGGGCAGCACGATCCAGGTGGTGCCGTCATTCCAGGCGAACAGGCGCAGGCAGAGCGGGGCAGCGGTGTAACCTTGCCCGGTGCAGAACGGCGCCTTGGAGGCTTCGGCGGCGGTGGCCTCGGCGGCGCGGGGCAGTAGCGGCGCCTCGCCCAGCAGGATGGGGCAAAGTTGGTCGATATAGGGGCGCAGGCTGGCGGCCTCGACCAGGGCCGTGCCGGGGGCGTTGAGCAGGCTGAGCACCCCCGCGCGCACCGCGCCGAACGCGCCGGGAATGCCAAGGCCGGGGCGTCCGCCTTGTTCCAGTGGGTCGAGGTCGATGCCCGAGATGCCGCGGATGAGCGTGGCGACATGCAGCAGCCCGCTCAGCGTTTTCATGTGCAGGGCGCCGTTGCGGGCCGCGAGGTCGCCGGGCTCGATCAGCAGCAGGCCGAGGGCGCGGGCGAGCAGGGCTTCGTCCACCATGTCCTGCTCGGCGCCGCCATTGGCTCCGGCCGAGAGCACCGCCACCAGCCCGCCCTCGGCGCCGCGGTGCAGATGGTCGACCAGCATCTCGCGCGCTGGGCGTAGCGAGCGCAGCCCGCCAGCGCGGAACAGCTCGGGCAGGGTGCTGGCGGCGAGGCGGCGCAGGCTGAGCGCGTGGCCCAGGCCGGGGATCACCCCGGTATGGTCACGCAACAGGTGGAATTGCCCGTTTGGCCCGCGGATCAGGTCGGCGGCGTAAAAGCTCAGCCTTGGGCCGGGCAGGGGGCCGCCCGTGTGCATGGCGCGCAGAAAATGCGGCTCGCCCAGCACCAGGGCCGGGGGCAGATGGCCCTGGCGCAGCAGGGTTTGCGGCCCGTAAAGGTCTTCGAGCGCGGTGCTGAGCATGCGCGCGCGCTGGCCGACCGCGGCCTCCAGCGCCGCGAATTCGCGCGCGGTGAGCACCGAGGGCAGCGGGTCGTACATTGATTTCGGCGTGGTGCCGAAGGGCGCGGCCAGCCCCATTTGCCGGTTTAGCGCGGCGGCGCGCCGCTCCAGCTCCGCCGGCCCGATCTCGCGCACCGCCGTCATCACCGGCCCCCAGGGGGTGCGGATGCGGCCATGGCGATCAATCAACTCATCGCAGGCGGATAATCCTTCCGGCAGTCCTTGCATTTTTTCGGCTTAACAGACTGTCACGCGGGTGCCTACCACGAAAACTTCACGCTGCGGGGGTGGGGTGGTCCGGCATTTGCATGGTTTTGGGCATGATCAGGGAAGGGGCTTGCGGGGGCACGGGTTTTGGAGGCAGCTTGAAGCGGCGAATGACGGATAGGCGCCACATCATGGTTAAAGCGCGATGAAAATATCGGCGTTGCATCCGCTTATGGCGCGGATTTCGGCAAATCATGGCCTTGGCGAGGCCCGCCGCGCGCCGGCCCCTGATCATCGGTTTTGTTTCCTGGAGGCGCTGGCGTGAACGATATTTTCCGTAAGCTTTGGCCTGACTATGAGTCCGGGCGGTATTTTTGCGAATTGACCTCTGCGCGCCCCGAGGCCGGGCCGGTCCCGCGGCTGCTGGCCGAGCGGCTGGAGCGGATCGGGCTGGACGCGCTGCGCGCCCGGGCATCGGCGGCGGAGACGGATCTGATCGATCTCGGCGTCACCTTCACCGTTTATTCCGACGCCACGGCGATCGACCGCATCTTGCCGTTCGACTGCATTCCGCGCGTCATCACCGCGCGCGAATGGGATTTGCTGGAGCGCGCCTGCAAGCAGCGCGTGGCGGCGCTGAACGCCTTCCTGGGCGACATCTACGGCGCCGGGAAGGTGGTGAAGGACGGCGTGATTCCCGGCGAGCTGGTCTATGGCAATGCCAATTACCGGCCTGAGATGCGGGATTTCCCGGTGCCGCACGGCACTTATGTGCATGTCTGCGGCATCGACATCATCCGCGACGAGCACGGCGAGTTCCGCGTTTTGGAGGATAATGCGCGCACGCCCTCGGGTGTCTCCTACGTGATCGAGAACCGTCATCTGATGCTGCGCACTTTTCCCGATCTGATGGCCGGGATCAGGCTAAAGCCGGTGGATGATTACGGGCGGCGGCTGCGCGCGGCGATGAGCGAGGTGGCGCCGGGCGCGCAGGATGACCCCAATGTCGTGCTGCTCAGCCCCGGCATCTACAACTCCGCCTATTTCGAGCATGTGTTCCTGGCGCGCGAGATGGGCGTGCCGCTGGTGGTGGGCGCCGATCTCGTGGTGGAGGATGAGCGCGTCTATATGCGCACCACCGCCGGGCTGCGGCGCGTGCACACGATTTACCGCCGGCTGAACGACGATTTTCTCGACCCGTTGGTGTTCCGCCCGGATTCGATGCTCGGCGTGCCCGGTCTGATCGGCGCCTGGAAGGCGGGGCATGTGGCGATCGCCAACGCGGTGGGCACCGGGGTGGCCGATGACAAGGCGGTGTATGCCTACATGCCGCGCATCATCAAATATTATCTCGGCGAGGAGCCACTGATCCGCAATGTCGATACCCATATTTGCCGCGAGGCGGAGGGGCTGCGCTACACGCTCGACAATCTCGACAAGCTGGTGACCAAGCCGGTGGGCGAGTCGGGCGGTTATGGCATCACCATCGGGCCGCGCGCCAGCAAGGAGGAGCTGGAGGCGTCGCGCGCCGCCATCCTCGCCAACCCGGATAACTGGATCAGCCAGCCGGTGATCGGGCTTTCGGTGGCGCCGACGCTGGCGGAGGAGGGCATCGGCCCGCGCCATCTCGACCTGCGCCCCTTCATCATCACCGGCAAGGAGAGCTGGGTGCTACCCGGCGGGCTGACCCGCGTGGCGATGAAGCGCGGCAGCCTGATCGTCAATTCGTCACAGGGCGGCGGCTCCAAGGATACGTGGGTGCTGGCCGAGACATTCGCCCAAGGAGGTGCGGCATGAGCCAGTTGCGTGACCCCGGATTGCTGGCCCGTGACGCCGAGGGGGTGTTCTGGATGGCCCGCTACCTGGAGCGGGTGGAAAATCTCGCCCGGCTGATCGACGTGACGCAGAGTTTCGAGAGCCCCGGCGAGGAAACCGCCGCCTGGTGGGGGCTGATCCGCATCAACGCCGATGAGCAGAACTTCCTCGAACGCGGCTTTTCCGCCGATGCCGCGCATATCAAGCGCTTTTATCTGCTCGACCGGGGCAACAAGACCTCGATCCCCTCGTCGGTGGAGGATGCGCGCACCAATGCGCGCACGCTGCGCCCGCTGATGAGCACTGAGATGTGGCGGCAGATCAACATGTTCCAGCGCTTCGTGGCGCGCATCACGCCCGAGGATCTGGAGGGCGACGCGCTCTCGCGCCTGTGCACGCGCATCAAGGAAGGAGTGCAGGCGCATACCGGCATCACCCGCGGCACCATGTATCGCGACCAGGGCTGGTATTTCTATGAGCTCGGGCGGCTGATCGAGCGCGCCGACCAGACCACGCGCATGCTCGACATCAAATACACCGCGCTGCTGCCCAAGGGCGCGGAGGAAAAGCGCGTGGCGGAACTGACGCAGTGGAACGCGATCCTGCGCGCCGCCGCCGGGTATCATGCCTTCAAGCGGCTGGCGCGGGCCGCGTTTTCGCCCGAGGATGTGGTGCATTTCCTGCTGCGCGATCCGTCCAGCCCGCGCTCGGTGCTGCTTTGCGTGCGCCGGGCCGAGGCGCATCTCGACGATCTGCGCCGGTTTTACGGGCTGGCCGCCGCCAGCGAGGCGATCGAGCTGGCCGAGATCCTGCGTGAATTGCTGCTGGAAAAGCCGCTCAGCCATATTCTCGCCACCGGCTTGCACGAATATCTGGATCTCGTACAAATCCACTTGCAGAAACTCGCCGCCGCCATCGGCCGCGCCTTCTTCCGGGACTGGCGACCCGGATTTGAGGCACCGGGGGAGGCGGCACTCCAGGAATCGGCTTGATCGACTTTAACCATCTGAAGTCCCGCCTCGCGCATTTGCCTTATGGCTTCTGGCCGGGGGTGGTGTTTGTGTTCGCGCTGGTGCCGCGCTTGGCGGGGCTGGCAGCGCGGCCATTCTGGCTGGATGAAGTGTTCACCCTGCAGCGCGCATCGCTGCCGCCGCCCGCGCTGGTGCTGGACTCGTTCGAGAACCACCACATGCCCAGCTTCTTTCTGATGCTGCGGCCCTTTGTCGCGCTCGGGCATCCGGAGTTTTGGTTGCGCCTGCCCTCGGCCGTGTTTGGCGCGGTGGCGGTGGCGCTGGTGTTCCTCATCGCCCGGCGCATTGGCGGCTGGCTCGCGGGCGCGCTCGCGGCGCTGATCATCGGGCTCTCGCCAATGGCGTTGGCATTCAGCCAGGAGGCGCGGTCCTACACGCTGGAGATGTGCCTGATCCTGTTCGCGCTCTACGGGCTGGTGCGGCTGGCGTTGGACCTGCCCGCCGCGGCGCGGCCGATATTGGCGCGCGAGAGCCGGGCGGGGTGGCTGTTTTTCATCGGCGGCACCGTGGCGGCGCTCGACACGCTGGGCGACGCGCTGCCCTGGCTGCTCGCCGCCAATATGGTGTTTTTCTGCCTGCTGTTTTTCGCGCCCGCGCCGCGCGCCTTGGCGTGGAACCTGGCTAAGGCCGATTTCATCATCGCCCTATGCAGCGCGCCGCTTTATCTGCTGATGGCGCATTTTCAGAGCAGCTCGCCCGCGGATGCGCTGATGTGGATCCCGCCGCTCAACCTGTCGCGCTTCTGGTACAGCCTGGGCTCGGTCTATTTCATGCATGTGGCGGATTGGGTGACGTTCCACTTCATGCGCGTGCCCACGCCGGGACTTTTGCTGTGGCTGATCGACGCCGCGCTGGTCGCCGCGCTCGCCGCCGCCACCTGGCGGTTGCGCCGCCGCCCGGCAATGCTGGCCGTGCTCGGCATCTCGCTGATCTTCCTGCCGGGGCTGTTCGCGCTGGTGTCGCTGTGGCGGCCGATCTTCCTGCCACGCTATCTGCTGTGGAGCGCGGCTCCCTTCGCCATCCTGACCGGCATCGGCGCAGCCGCGCTGCTGGAGCATGTGGGGCCGCCGGCGCGGCGTGTGGCGGTGGTGCTGGGGGCGCTGCTGCTGGTGATGAACATGCTGCCCTATTATGCGGCGGAGACGAAACCGCGCTGGGATATCGCGGCGCAGATGCTGGCGCAGGAGGTGGCGCCGGGCGATGTCGTGTATCTGGCCGATCTGGGCGCGTTGCCGATCCTGCGCGTTTACTTGCCGCAGAGCGCTCAGTCTGTGGTGCTGAATGACGCCAATGGCGACCTCGCCCACGCCCAGGCGGCGCTGAGCCAGGGGCACCGGGTATGGACCATCTGCGGCCATGCCGGGCAGAGCGCCGACCATGTGGACGTGAAGGCCTTCATGGCCAAGAATCAGGTGCTCGGCACACCTAGTCTGGTGCAGACGGCGGGAAGGCGCATTTACATCGCGCTGTATACGCCGGACAACGCCACCGCCGCCGCTCCGGTTTGCGCGGGCACGGCAGCGGCTGGCGCCGCGCCATCGGGCTGCAACTAACGCGGGGTCAGGCGCTCACCAAATCCGGGGCGGCGAGCTTGGCCGGGCGGTAGCTGGGGATGGGGTTGGCGGCGGCCAGCTTGTCCCAGTTGCGCAGGATCAGGTCGATCTTCAGGAACACGGTGTTGAGGTCGAGGAACTCGCGCGCCAGCCGCGCCTGGGCGGCGAGGTTGCGGTGCGAGGGCTCGCCGGCCAGCAGCCGCGCCCCGGCGGAGACGCGCAACGCCCCCATCTGCCCCTCGCCAGCGGGCTGAGCCAGCGGCACGGGCTGGCCGATATGGCAGATGCGCGCCGCCACCCAGCTTTCACCGGGCAGCAGCGGGGAGAGATCGGTGTTCAGCCACACATAAACCTGCCGGGCTTCGGCCGGGGTGACGCAGCGGGCCGGCGCGTGCGGGGCGCGCAGGCTGAAGGTGAAGATCGTGGGCAGGCGCTCCCACGTCTCGTCCGCTTCGGTGCGGGAGAGTGGCGGGGAGTCGAGCAAGGTGAGAGCCGGCTGGGCGGCGATGGCGGCGCGCACCGTCTCGCCGAAGCTGCGCAAAATCTCGGCGCGGCGGGCGGGCGGCACGCGCAGCAGGGCCTTGGCCTCGGCCAGGGCGGCGTGCCAGCGTAGCGACAGCCCGTAATTCCCGCCCGCATGCAGGGCTTTGGCGGCTTTGGCGTCGGCGGGGAATTCGTCGCGGCCAAAATAGGCGTCCAGCCCCGCGGGCAGGGTGCCGGCGCGCAGCCGCGCGGTGTAGCTGGCGGGCAGCAGCGCCGCCCCGGCGAAGGGCGGACCGGTGAAGAATTTGGAGCCGGTGACCAGCACCACGGCGTCCAGCGCCAGATAGGCGCGCACCGAGGCGGGGGAGAGCCGCGCCTGGCAGGCATCGACCACGATGTCGAAATGCGGGCCGTGGCTCTGGCGCAGCTTGGCGAGGAAGGCGGGGGTGGGGGCGAGCAGCCCGGTCTTGGAGAGGTCCAGCCCGTGCAGGATGACGCGCTGGCCCACGGCGATGCCCGCCGCCAGCGTGGCCTCGATCTCGGCCTCGACCTCGGCCTGCGGGCGTACCGCGCCGGAGGGTTGGCGCAGCATGATGTTGGCGAGCGCGGTGTCGGGGCGGAAGCCTTCGATCGGCGCCTCGAAGGTGACATCATGCCCGCGCGCGGTGTCCACCGCGAAATGCAGCCCGCGCGCCGCCATCGGCACGCCGCGCCCGGTTTCCTCGGGCGCGATGAGGATGTTGAGGATCGGCTTGTCGCTGCCCGCGAGATGGGTGAGCGCCAGCGCCAGCAGCTCGGTGTCGGTGCCCGAGGCGGCGAGGATGATGCGCTCATCGGCCCCCAGCCCGAACGTGCTGGCGATGCCCCGGCGCGCGGCGGCGATGGCGTGGCGGATGGCCTGATGCGGCGGCACCCCGCGCAGCAGGGCGGCGGTGATGCGCAGGCGCATCTTATCCGCCGCGATATAGCCGCGCTCTGAGGAGGAGGACGCCGTGGACGAGGCGAAGGTGATGGCCCAGGGGCGCGGGCGGTGCGAGCAGCCATAGCCGTTGAGCGCCGTCTTCGGGTCGCGCGCCAGGCGGATATCGCCGCCCGTTTCCATCAGCGCCTCGGCGGTGCCGAGATGCGGCCAAGCCTGGAGCAGCAGCCCCGCCTCGGCGGCGGAGAGCGAGAATTCGCGGGTCAGGTAATCGGAACCGGGCGGGATTTCAGCCGCCATCGGCGCCACCCAGCCGGGCAGGGCGGCACGGTCTTCCGGCGCCAGCGTCTCGGCCTCGGCCAGAATGTATTGCGCGGCGGCGCGGGCGGCCCCGGCGCGGGCGAGCGCCGGCGGCACCCCCTTGGCGGCGAGGGATTCGGCCTCCAGAATCAGGCGCAGATGCAGCCCGACCAGCCCCTGGGGAACGGCGGGAGGTGTGGCTTTCAGGCCACGGAAAGCGGCGAATTCAGGCGCGCGGCGAAAACTGTCGGCAAGGAGCTGCCGCTCAAGGTCACGCAAAGTCGCAGAGGTCATGTCAGCTCCGGCGGAAAAGCGAGAATTCTTTATCGCAAATCCCGCCCTGGCGCAAAGTTTCATCTCCCGGGCCTGGGGAGAATGGCGCGCGGGCACGCGGGCTGGCCGCGATTGCGGGGTTGCAGGAGAGGTTTTTTGCTTTTTGGGCCTCTGCTTTGCCAAAAAGGAGGTTAACATTTTCTCTGGCTCGTATATTGACGCGCCCGGGCGGGGCTTTGGCGGTCTGCCCGCGCCGCCGGCCGACCCGGCGGGCACCACGGAGCGGAGTTATCAAATTGGCGACGATGTATACCGAGACGGTGCAGTCCGTCCGGCACTGGACTGACCGGCTGTTCAGCTTCACGGCCACGCGCAACCCCGGTTTCCGCTTCATCAGCGGGCAATTCACGATGATCGGGCTGACCGTCAACGGCAAGCCGCTGCTGCGCGCCTATTCGATGTGCAGCGCGCATCACGAGGATCATCTGGAATTCTTCTCGATCAAGGTGCCGGACGGGCCGCTGACCTCGCATCTGCAGAAGATCCAGCCAGGCGACTCGCTGCTCGTGGGCGGCAAGCCGACCGGCACGCTGATCCAGCAAAACCTGCTGCCGGGCAAGACGCTGTATCTGCTCGGCACCGGCACCGGGCTGGCGCCGTTCATCAGCATCGTGAAAGACCCCGAGACCTACGACCTCTACGACCATGTGGTGCTGGCGCATGGCTGCCGCCATATTGCCGAGCTGGGCTATGGCGAGATGGTCGTCAACAACCTGCTGAACGACGAGTTCTTCGGCGAGGTGGCGCGCGAGAAGCTGCTCTATTACCCGACCGTGACGCGCGAGCCATTCCGCCATAATGGCCGGCTGACGGCGCTGTTCGAGGCCGGGAAGCTGGAGGCCGATCTTGGCCTGACACCGCTGAACAAGGAGACCGACCGCGTGATGCTCTGCGGCAGCCCGCAGATGCTCGAAGACCTGCAAACGCTGCTGGATTCGCGCGGCTTCACCGAGGGTAGCCATCACGGCCGCGGTGAATATGTGATTGAAAAGGCGTTCGTCGAGAAATAACGCCGCCAGCAAGGCGCGGTTCCGGCTTGCGGCGCGGGCCGGAACCGTGGTGCAGTCCAGCATGGTCAAGCTGGACAAAATTTATACCCGTGGCGGTGATGAGGGCGAAACCTCGCTCGGCGATGGCGCGCGGGTGCCGAAATCCTCATTGCGCGTCGCCGCCCTGGGCGAAGTGGACGAAGCCAACGCCGCCATCGGCATCGCCCGCCTGCATGTCGCGGTGGCCGAGGATGATCTGCTCGCCAGGGTGCAGAACGATTTGTTCGACCTCGGCGCCGATCTGTGCGTGCCGATCAAGGAGGGCGACGCCGCGCTGCGCATGGCGCAGGCGCAGGTGGAGTGGCTCGAAGCCCGCATCGACCAATTAAACGCCGAGCTACCGCCGCTCACCTCCTTCGTGCTGCCAGGCGGCACGCCGGGGGCGGCGCATCTGCATTTTGCCCGCGCCGTGGTGCGCCGGGCCGAGCGCGCGGTGGTGCATCTGCTCGAAGCCCCGGATGAGCGCGTGAACCGGCTGGTGCTGGTCTATCTCAACAGGCTGTCTGATTTGCTGTTCGTGCTGGCGCGCGTGGCCGGTGGCGCGGCGGATGAGCGCGCCTGGCAGCCGGCCAGGCACCGCGATGGCTGACACCGCCCCGCTGGCGTGCGGCGCGTGGCGGGTGGCCACGGCCTTCGCGGCGCAAGCGGGCTCGTCGGCGTCGCATAATTTCTTCGCGGTTTATACGGGAGATAGTTTCGGCGCGCCCGAGCGCGGGGTGGTCGGGGTGATGGCCCGCGCCCATGCCGAGCTTCCGCACGGCGCCACCGGCGCGCGCGACGCCGCGCAGCTCGCCGTGCATGAATTCGCCGAAGGGTATTTCGGCGCGCGGCGCACGCTCTCGGCCCGGCGCGCGGCGGCCCGCGCCCTGGCGGCGCTCAACCGCTGGCTCTCGGGGCAGATGCGCGGCGATGTGTCGCGGCATTTGGCGCCGGTGTCGCTCTCGGCGGTGCTGCTGGAGCGGCGGCGTATCGGGCTGATGCAGATCGGCACCTGCCAGATCTACCGGCTGCGCGGGCGGGTGCTGTTGCCGCTGATGCGCCCGCAGGGGCGGCTGAGCCCCACGCTGCCTGCCCGCGCCCTGGGGCTGAATGACGACCTCACCGTGGAGCATATCGAGGTGCAGGCCGAGCCGGGGGATATGTATCTGCTGCTCGGCGGGGTGGAGGCGGCGGGGCCAGAGGCGCTCTATACCGTCTACACCGTGCTGGCCAAGCTGATGGCCCAGCGCGCCGGGGAGGATGACGCCGCCCTGGCTGATGCCGCACTGGCTGCGCTCGCCCCGTTGCCGGGGGCGGACAAGGCGGTGCTCAGCCTGCGCGTTATGGCCGTCCCCGATGAAGATCGCGGCGAAGCGCTGGCCGATCTGCCGCTGCGCCCGCCGCCGCATGAGGGCGATGTGTGGGATGATTTCATCATCGGGCGCACGCTGTTCCGCGGCCGCTACACCATCCTCAAGGAAGCCTATGACACCATCGGCGAGCGTGAGGTGGCGCTGAAGATTCCGCTGCCCGCGATGCTGCAGGACGAAGTGTTCGCCGCCGGCTTCATGCGCGAGGCCTGGATCGGCACCGCCGTGCGCGGCAACAACGTGGTGCGCTATCTCGACGTGCCGCCCGAGCGGCGGACCTCGCTGTATCTGGTGATGCCGCTGTATCGCGGCGAGACGCTGGAGAAGCGGCTCAACCGCCCGCCGCCGGTGGAGTTGCCCGAGGGGATGGGCATCGCGCTGAAGCTGTGCGAGGCGGTGCAGGATCTGGCCGCGATCCAGATCATCCACCGCGACCTCAAGCCCGAGAACGTGATGCTGCTGGAGGGCGGGGAGCTGCGGCTGCTTGATCTCGGCATGGCCTATCTGCCGGGCATCGACGCCGAGGAGGCGGTGAAGCCCGGCGGCACCATCCGCTACATGGCGCCCGAGTTGCTGCAACACGCCCCAGCCAGTGGCCGCACCGAGGTTTACGCGCTAGGGGTGACGATCTACCGCATGTTCTCCGGCGGGCCGTTTCCGTTCGGGCAGCCGGAGAGGCTGCCGTTGGCGCGGCTGCGGCCCGATCTGCCGCGCTGGCTGGGGCTGGTGCTGCAACGCGCGCTCTCGCCCCGGCCCGAGGACCGCTATGCCGATGCCGGGGCGCTCGCCCGCGCGCTGCGCGACGGGCTGGCGCATGGCGAGGAGGGGATTCAGAAACGCCGCTGGCGCGTGCCGAATGGCGAGGTTTATCTCTGGCGGGCGCTGGCGCTGCTGTTGGGCGCCGGGTTTGTTTATCTGCTGGCGCGCGGTTCCCGATGATCCGCATTCTGTACATGAGCGATCTGCATCTGGAGATGGAGCGCTGGCAGCTCTCGGTGCCGGGCTGGCGCGATTTCATGGCCCGCCACCGCGCCCCTGGCAAACACCCGTTGCGCGGGCCGTTGCTTACCGGCCTGCCCGAGGCCGACCTCGTGGTGATGGCGGGGGATATCCATACCGGCCTGCGCGCGGTGGTCTATGCCGAGCAGGTGGCGGATTATCTCGGCCTGCCGGTGGTGCTGGTGGCGGGGAATCATGAGTTCTATCATCAGCAGATCCAGCTCGTGCAGCCGGCGCTATTCTCCGCCGCCGAGCGCAGCGGCGGCAAGGTGCGGTATCTGGAAAACAGCGTCGCCAGCTTCGAGCTGCCGGGCGGGCGGCTGCATGTGCTGGGCTGCACGCTGTGGACCGATTTCACCCTGCATGGCGACCCCGGCGCGGCGATGGAATTCGCCTCCGCGCATATGAACGATTTCCGGCTGATTTACCGCATGACCACGCGCTTCACGCCCGAAAACGCGCGCGCCCGGCATGAGCGCTCGCGCGCCTGGCTGCATATCACCCTGGCCCGGCTGCGCGCCGAGGACCCGGCGGCGCGTATCGTCGTGGTCACGCATCACGCGCCGGGGGCGGCGTTTCTGGGGCGGCGCAAGGGCGGCATCGCGCCGGCCTATGCCTCGGAATTGCTGCCTGAATTCCAGCAGGCCGCGCCCGATGCCTGGATTCACGGGCATACGCATTTCCGCCATGAGAGCCAGTTTGGCGCGGTGCGGGTGGTCTCGGCCCCGCGCGGCTATGTCTCCCACGAGGGCGCGCGGGCGCTGGACTTCCGCCCGGGGCTGTTGGAACTGTGAAAAACAGGTGCTTGCGGCGCGCCTGAGGTTGAGCGCGGACCGCTGGGCGCTGTATCACCGGGCGCAACCGCAAGTTCAGGAATGCCCGCCCCGATGTCCCAGCCCAAAGCCCAGTATGTGCTGACGCTCTCCTGCCAAAACCGCCCCGGCATCGTCGCCGCCGTCTCCACCTATCTGTTCCGGCATGGTGCTGACATTCGCGAGGCGCAGCAATTCGACGACGCGGAAACCGGCAAATTCTTCGCGCGAATCGCGTTTGATTTGCTGGGCGGGGCGGAGCCTGGCGCGCTGCGCGAGGGCTTCGCCGCCATCGCCACGGAATTCGGCATGGGCTGGAGGATTTCGGATCATGCCGCGCCGCGCCGCGTGTTGCTGATGGTTTCGAAATTCGACCATTGCCTCGCGGATCTTTTGTATCGCTGGCGGATCGGGGAACTGGCGATGACGCCCACCGCGATCGTCTCCAACCATGGCATCGAGGCTTATGCGGGACTCGATTTCTCCGGGGTGCCGTTTCATCATCTGCCCATCACCAAGGACACCAAGATGGAGCAGGAGGCGCAGATCTGGGGGCTGGTGAAGCAGACGCAATCCGACCTCGTGGTGCTGGCGCGCTACATGCAAGTGCTCTCCGACGCGCTGGCGCAGAAACTCTCAGGGCGCTGCATCAACATTCATCATTCCTTCCTGCCCGGCTTCAAGGGGGCGAAGCCGTATCACCAGGCGCATGGGCGGGGCGTGAAGCTAATCGGCGCCACCGCGCATTATGTCACCTCGGATCTCGACGAGGGGCCGATCATCGAGCAGGATGTGGAGCGCATTTCCCATGCCGACACGCCCGATGATTTGGTCCGCAAGGGGCGCGACATCGAGCGACGGGTGCTGGCGCGGGCCGTGCGCTACCATCTGGAGGACCGGGTGATCCTGAACGGCACCAAAACGGTGGTGTTTGCCAGCTAGGCGCGGCGGGGCTATGCCCCCGCCAGTCAGAACGCGCCCCGCGCGGGGCGGAGTCACGGAGATGCACGCATGACCCAGATCATCGACGGCAAGGCCTATGCCGCCAAGCTGCGCGCCGCCATCGCGGCGGAAGTTGCCACCCTTGCGTTCAAGCCTGGCCTCGCCGTGGTGCTGGTGGGTGATGATCCGGCGTCGAAAGTCTATGTCGCCAACAAGGCGCGGCAGACGGTGGAGGTGGGGATGCGCAGCTTCGAGCATCGTCTGCCCGCCGAGACCACGCAGGAGGCGCTGCTCGCCTTGGTGCGCCAGCTCAATGCCGACCCGGCGGTGCATGGCATTCTGGTGCAGTTGCCGCTGCCTAAGCATCTCAACGCCGAGGCGGTGATTGCCGCGATCTCGCCGGAGAAGGATGTGGACGGGCTGACCGTGATGAATGCCGGGCGGCTGGCCTCGGGCGCCGAGGGGCTGGTGCCCTGCACGCCGCTGGGCTGCCTGTTGCTGCTGCAAGACAATATTCCCGACATGACCGGGCTGCATGCGGTGGTCGTCGGGCGCTCCAATCTGGTGGGCAAGCCGGTGGCGCAACTGTTGCTGCAACAGAATTGCACCGTGACCATGGCCCATTCCAAGACACGCGACCTGCCGGGGCTGTGCCGCACCGCCGATATTCTGGTGGCGGCGGTGGGGCGGCCGGAGATGGTGAAGGGCGATTGGATCAAGCCGGGCGCCGTGGTCATCGATGTCGGCATCAACCGGGTGCCGGCGGGCGAGGGCAAGAGCCGGCTGGTGGGCGACGTGGCCTTTGCGGAAGCGGCGAGCGTGGCGGGCAAGATTACCCCCGTGCCGGGCGGCGTGGGGCCGATGACCATCGCCTGCCTGCTGCGCAACACGCTGACCGCCGCCAAGCGGCTGCACGCCGGGCGCTGACCACTCGCGCCCCTTGTGGCGCTTGATTTGTAAGCAGGGTTGGCCTTTTCTAACGTAGCGCCACGCAGAGGGCGCTGGCGGAGGAGAGGCGATGGCGGAAAGCGCGCGGGAGAAGGCCGCACCGGGCAAGGCTCGGGTGATCAAGGCGCCGTTGCCGCAAGCCCTGGCCGAGGCCGGGCTGCCCGCCTTCAACACCGGTAGCAGTGCCGCCGCGGTTTCCGATCTGACGCTGGAGCAGGCGATCGGCGTGCAGGTGCGCCAGTTGCGCCGCCGCGTGGGCATCACCGTCTCCGAACTGGCGGCTTCGGCCGGGCTGTCGGGCGGCATGTTGTCGAAAATCGAGAATGGGCAGATCTCGCCCTCGCTATCATCGCTACAGG
>NZ_JAJDJU010000016.1 GCF_020567705.1 Acidocella sp. KAb 2-4
ACGCCTACTCGCGCGCGGCTGTGGCGTAAAACGAACCGAAGTTTTTGTGCCGCTTGTTTACAAAAGCGGCGTCTTTTGAGCCTCAAACGAAAAAGGCCATGTCGCGAGGAGCATGGCCTTTTTGTATTCAGCCGCGCTTGAGCTGGGTCACATCGCGCACCGCGCCGCGGGCGGCGCTGGTGGTCATGGCGGCATAGGCTTGCAGCGCGGGGGAGACGTGGCGTTCGCGCTTGGGCGTCCAGGCGTCTTTCCCCTTGGCTTGCATGCGCGCGCGCCGGGCGGCCAATTCATCGTCGCTCACCGCCACGCGCAGCACGCGGTTGGGGATATCGATCTCGATGGTATCGCCCTCCTCGACCAGGCCAATGGCGCCGCCCTCGGCCGCTTCCGGCGAGACATGGCCGATGGAGAGCCCCGCCGTGCCGCCGGAGAAGCGGCCATCGGTGATGAGCGCGCAGGCTTTGCCCAGGCCCTTCGATTTCAGATAGCTGGTCGGGTACAGCATCTCCTGCATGCCGGGGCCGCCTTTCGGGCCTTCGTAGCGGATCAGCACGACATCGCCCGCCTTGATACGGTTGCCGAGAATGGCGGAGACCGCGTCATCCTGGCTCTCAAAGATGCGGGCGGGGCCAGAGAATTTCAGGATCGAGGGATCGACGCCGGCGGTCTTCACGATCGCGCCATCCAGCGCGATGTTACCGGTGAGCACGGCGAGGCCGCCATCCGGGCTGAAGGCATGGGCGATGTCGCGGATCACGCCTTTCTCGCGGTCCGTATCCAGCGCCTCATAGCGGCGGGACTGGCTGAACGCTTCGGTGGTGCGCACGCCGCCGGGCGCGGCGCGGAACAGGGTGGAGGCGGCATCGTTGCCGGTATGGCCGGGGGCGCAGATATCCCAGGCGGCGATGGCGTCGCCCAACGTGGGGGCATGCACGGTCGGCACGCCGGTATGCAGCAGCCCGCCGCGCGCCATCTCGCCCAGAATGGCCATGATGCCGCCGGCGCGGTGCACGTCTTCCATATGCACATCGGCCTTGGAGGGCGCCACCTTGCACAGATTGGGCACGTGGCGCGAGAGCCGGTCGATATCCGCCATGGTGAAATTCACCCCGCCCTCCTCGGCGGCGGCCAGCAGGTGCAGCACCGTGTTGGTGGAGCCGCCCATGGCGATGTCGAGCGACATGGCGTTCTCGAACGCCTCGAAGGTGGCGATGCCGCGGGGCAGGGCGGTGGCGTCGTCCCGCTCATACCAGCGCCGCGCGAGGTCCACGATCTTGCGCCCGGCTTCGAGGAATAATTCCTTGCGGTCGGCATGGGTGGCGAGCAGGCTGCCATTGCCGGGCAGCGAGAGGCCGAGCGCCTCGGTGAGGCAGTTCATGGAGTTGGCGGTGAACATGCCGGAGCAGGAGCCGCAAGTGGGGCAGGCGGAGCGCTCCATGCCCGCGGCCTCTTCGTCCGACACGTTGGGGTCGGCCGCCGCGACCATGGCGTCGATCAGGTCCAGCGCCTCGGTCTTGCCGCCATGGATGTATTTGCCCGCCTCCATCGGCCCGCCGGAGACGAAGATGGCCGGGATGTTGAGGCGCATCGCAGCCATCAGCATGCCCGGCGTGATCTTGTCGCAATTGGAGATGCAGACCATGGCGTCGGCGCAATGGGCGTTGACCATGTATTCCACCGAATCCGCGATCAGCTCGCGCGAGGGCAGGGAGTAGAGCATGCCGGAATGGCCCATGGCGATGCCGTCATCCACCGCGATGGTGTTGAACTCCTTGGCGACGCCGCCCGCCGCCTCGATCTCGCGCGCGACCATCTGGCCGAGATCCTTGAGGTGGACATGGCCGGGCACGAACTGGGTGAAGGAGTTGACGACGGCGATGATCGGCTTGTTGAAATCGCCATCCTGCATGCCGGTGGCGCGCCACAGCGCGCGGGCGCCAGCCATGTTGCGGCCGGAGGTGGAGGTGCGGGAGCGGTATGCGGGCATGGGTGCGTCCTGAGCTGAGGGCCGGAAAATGATGGCTTCCGGGTTATCCCTCTATGTAAGGAATGGCAACCGCCAAGGCCAATAGTGCTTGCTTGGGGGGCGTGGCTGGGCTACTCGCGCGGCATCATCAAGCAGGAGCCAGTCCGATGACCGCCATTGCCGATATCGTCGCCCGGGAAATTCTCGACAGCCGGGGCAACCCCACCGTGGAAGTGGATGTGCTGCTGGAATCCGGCGCGTTTGGCCGCGCCGCCGTGCCGTCCGGCGCCTCCACCGGCGCGCATGAGGCCGTTGAGCTGCGCGATGGCGACAAGAGCCGCTACAACGGCAAGGGCGTGCTGAAGGCGATCGAGGCCGTGGAGGGCGAGATCCTGGACACCATCGGCGGGCTGGATGCCGAGGACCAGGTCGGCATCGACAATATCCTGATCGACCTGGACGGCACCCCGAACAAGGCCCGCCTGGGCGCCAACGCCATTCTCGGCGTGTCGCTGGCCCTGGCCAAGGCCGCCGCCGTCGATAACGGCCTGCCGCTCTACCGCTATGTGGGCGGCGTGTCGGCCCGCACCCTGCCGGTGCCGATGATGAACATCGTGAATGGCGGCCAGCATGCCGACAATCCGATCGACATCCAGGAATTCATGATCCAGCCGGTTGGCGCCTCCTCGATCGCCGAGGCGGTGCGCATTGGCGCCGAGATCTTCCACACGCTGAAGAAGAAGCTGCACGATGCCGGGCACAACACCAATGTCGGCGACGAGGGCGGCTTCGCTCCGAACCTGAAATCGGCCGACGAGGCGCTGGGCTTCATCGCCAAGGCCTGCGAGGCCGCCGGGTATAAGCCGGGCGAGGATGTCACCTTCGCGCTGGATTGCGCCTCCACCGAATTCTTCAAGGACGGCGTGTATAAGCTCGAAGGCGAGGGCAAGACCTTCGACGCCGGGCAGATGATCGACTATCTGGCCGATCTGTGCGCGCGCTACCCGATCGCCTCGATCGAAGATGGCTGCGCCGAGGATGACTGGGCGGGCTGGAAGATGCTGACCGAGCGTCTGGGCGGCAAGGTTCAGCTGGTGGGCGATGATCTGTTCGTGACCAACCCGGTGCGCCTGCGCCGCGGCATCGAGGCGGGCACCGCCAACTCCATCCTGGTGAAGGTGAACCAGATCGGCACGCTGACCGAGACGCTGGAAGCCGTGGAGATGGCCCACCGCGCCGGATACACCGCCGTGATGTCGCACCGCTCGGGCGAGACCGAGGACGCCACCATCGCGGACCTCGCGGTGGCGACCAATTGCGGGCAGATCAAGACCGGCTCGCTGGCCCGCTCCGACCGTATGGCGAAGTATAACCAGCTCATCCGCATCGAGGCCGAGCTCGGTGGCACTGCCCGCTATTATGGCCCGCTGATGCGCCGCGTGTAAGCGCCGCGCCGCGGCACAAATGAAAAGCCCCGGCACTTGCCGGGGCTTTTTTGTTACGACCAGCTATTGGTGTCGATGCCGCCGCCGCCGGAATCATCCCAGCCAGGATTGCCGAGCAGCCCGTCATCGCGGCCCGGATCAGGGAAATCCGGCGTGGCCGCCTGGGCTGAGCCGCCGCCCATCATGCCGTCGATAATGCGCTCACCGGCCGCGAACCCGGCGCCCGCCGCCAGCCCGCCGAGCAGCGAGCCGCCCAGCCCGCCGCCGCCAAAGCCCGCGAACCCGCCGCCCGGACCATAGCCGGGGTTGCCGTAGCCGGTCGGTCCGCCCGGCATGCCGGGGGCGCCATACGGCGCATAAGCGCGCCGCCGCCCGAACAGCCGCAGCAGCAGGAACATCAGGACCAGACCGCCAATCACCATGAGCGCGGGGCTGGCATGGTGCGCGGCTGGGCGCGGCGGCGCGGCGGCGACATGCGCCTGCAGGGCCGCGACGTCCTGCGCATTGGCAAAGGGCAGGCCGGGCGCGATCTGCTGCGCCTTGGCCAGGGCCTGGGCGGCGGCGGATTCATGGCCCTGGGCATCCTGCGCCTCGGCCAGCAGATACCAGGCGACGCCGCTATTGGGGTGCTGCGTCAAAACATTGTTGAGCGCCTGCACGGCCTGGGTCTCCTGACCGGCGGCGATCATGGATTGAATGTCGTGCGGCGTCTGCGCCTGCGCGGCGGTGCCGAGCAGCAGCGCGCCAGCCAGCGCGAACGGGGCAAAGAAGACTTTGTTCATCGAAACTCCTGTGTCTGCCCCCAATATGGGGGCGACGGGTCAATATCCATGCGGGTATATTAGCACACCGCTTTGCCCGAGGGGATGAAATGCGTGCGCCAATTGGGTAACGGCCTGTTACGCTCCGGCAGAGGTATTAACGGCTAGTTAACCGTTTTAGCGCATTCCCTACGAAATCGGTTTTCGTTGCGCCGTATTGGGGAATCCGCTTAGACTCGGAGTCGCGGGGAGAAACACTGAGGCTCGGCGTCCCAGCAGCGTCTCACCCGGCACATCTGGCCGCAAGGAGACTTGGTGATGACGAGCCTCGCCCTTCATGAAGACGATACCGCCACCGTCTCGAATCCCCTCGATCTGGTTGAACAGGTGATCGCCGGCAATGACTGGATGTTTGACCGCCGCTCGGATGCCGAGCTGGCCGCCGAGGCCAATGGCAAATGGTGCGATTACGGGCTGTTCTTCTGCTGGTCCGACGAAATCTCGGTGCTGCATTTCTCCTGCGCGTTCGACATGAAGGCGCCGGTGAAGCAGCGCGCGGCGCTGTATGAGCTGCTGGCCAAGGCGAATGAGCGGCTCTGGGTCGGGCATTTCGGCATGGATGAGGAAACCGGGATGCCGGTGTATCGCCAGACGGTGCTGCTGCGCGGCACGCCCAGCGCCTCGGCCGAGTCGGTGGAGGATATGGTGGACATCGCCATCACCGAATGCGAGCGCTTCTTCCCAGCCTTCCAATTCGTGCTCTGGGGCGGCAAGAGTGCCGATGAGGCGCTGGACGCGGCGATGCTGGAGTGCGCCGGCGAAGCGTGACATAACGCCGCGCATGACTGATCTTCCCTCCCTCCTGCTCGTCGGCGGTGGCCGTATGGGCGGCGCCATGCTCGCCGGCTGGCGCGAGCGTGGCCTGTCTCAGGCCGTCGTCGTGGACCCTTCGCCCGAGGCCGCCAAGCTGGCGGGGCCGGGCGTGACCGTGGTACCGGCGGCGGCGGCGATCCCTTCGGGGTTCGCGCCCGCCGCCGTGGTGCTGGCCGTGAAGCCGCAGATGGCGGCCGAGGCGCTGCCCGCCTATGCGCGATACGCGGGGCAGGCGGTATTCATTTCCATCATGGCAGGCAAGACCGTGGATGCGGTCAGCCGGATGCTCGCCGCCCCGGCGGCGATCGTGCGCGCCATGCCCAATACCCCGGCGGCGGTGCGCCAGGGCATCACCGTGGCCTATGCCGCCGCGGCGGTGACGCCGGCGCAGAAGACCCTGGCCGACACGCTGCTGGCCGCCACCGGCGAGATCGCCTGGGTGGCGCAGGAGGGGCTGCTAGACCCGGTGACGGCGATCTCGGGCGGCGGTCCGGCCTATGTTTTTCTGCTCACCGAGCTGATGGAGCAGGCGGGGCTGGACCAGGGCCTGCCCCCGGCGCTGGCGCGGCAGATGGCCCGCCAGACCGTGATCGGCTCCGCCGCGCTGCTCGCGGCTTCCGACGAGGATGCGGCGCAACTGCGGATCGCGGTGACCTCGCCCAAAGGCACGACCGAGCGCGCCCTGGCAGTGTTGCGCGCGGATGACGCCTGGCCAAAAACGTTCAAACAGGCGATTCAGGCTGCAACAGAACGGTCACGAGAGCTCTCGTCTTAATTTACATTCCAGGACCTGATTGCTACACCCCGCCCGTCAAGACCTGTACCGGGAATAGCCAGCATGAAGATTGTCGCCTGCAACAGCAACCGCCCACTGGCCGAAGCTGTGGCGGCAGGGTTGAACCTGCCATTGGCGAAAGCCTCGATCCGCCGTTTCGCGGATATGGAGGTGTTCGTCGAAATCCAGGAGAATGTGCGCGGCGAGGACGTGTTCGTTGTCCAGAGCACCTCTTACCCGACCAACGACAATCTGATGGAGCTGCTGATCACCTGCGATGCGCTCCGCCGCGGCTCGGCCCGGCGCATCACCCCGGTGATCCCGTATTTCGGCTATGCCCGCCAGGACCGTAAATCCGGCCCGCGCACCCCGATTTCCGCCAAGCTGGTGGCGAATCTCATTACCGAGGCTGGCGCCAACCGCGTGCTGACGATGGATTTGCATGCCGGGCAGATCCAGGGCTTCTTCGACATTCCGGTGGATAATCTGCCTGCCGCACCGCTGTTTTCGCGCGATATCGAGGAGCGCTTCGCCAGCCGCTCGCCGATGATCGTGTCGCCCGATGTTGGCGGCGTGCTGCGCGCGCGCATCATCGCCCGGCGCCTGAACACCGATCTCGCCATCATCGACAAGCGCCGCGAGCGCGCCGGGGTGTCCGAGGTGATGAACATCATCGGTGAGGTGAAGGGGCGCGACTGCATTCTGGTCGATGACATCGTCGATTCCGGCGGCACGCTGTGCAACGCCGCCGAGGCGCTGCTGGCCGCGGGCGCGAAATCGGTTGAGGTGTATGTGTCGCACGGCGTGCTCTCGGGTGGCGCGGTGGCGCGCATCGCAGCCTCGCCGATCGAGATGATGACGATCACCGACTCGATCATGGCCACGGAAGCGGTGCGGCTCGCGCATAATATCCGCCAGCTTTCCATTGCCCCGCTGCTGGCCGAGGCGATGCGCCGTATCTCCACCGAAAGCTCGGTCAGCTCGCTGTTCGACTGACAGTTTCGCAAAACATAAGGGAAGCGCCGATGAAACTCTTCTATTTTCCGGGAGCCTGCTCAATCGGGATCCATGCGCTGCTGGAGGAGATCGGCAAACCCTATGAACTGCTGAAGGTCGATTTCCTCACAGGTGCTCAGTTTAAGCACGAATATACCGACATCAACCCGAAGGCGAAGGTGCCGGCCCTGCTGCGCGACGACGGCACGCTGGTCACGGAATGGCCCGCGATCGCCTGGTATTTGGCGAAATCCAACCCGCAGCTGGGCATGATTCCGGCGGATCTGGAAGGCGAAACCCGCCTGCTGGAAGTGCTGGATTACATGATCGCCACCGTGCATATGCGCGGGTTCACTCGTATCTTCCGCTCTGGTGCGTTTACCCCGACCAAGGCGGACGAACCGGCCGTGCAGCAAACCGGGCGCGATATTATCGCTGATGGCTTCAAGCTGCTCAGCCATACGCTTGGCGAAAAAACCTATCTCCTGGGTGAATATTCGATCGGCGATCTGGCCTTGTTCATGCTCGAATTCTGGGCCGGGGCGCGGCTGAACCTGCCGATGCCCGAGAACCTGAAGGCGCATTATGAGCGCATGTGCGCCCGCCCGGCGGTGCAGCGCACGCTGGCGGCGGAAGGCTTCGCGTAAGCCCTTGGCCCTGCCTCGCGTTCCCTTTTGGTTTCTCCGCCACGGCGAGACGGATTATAACGCTGCAGGGCTGAGCCAGGGCGCGCTCGATATCTCGCTGAATGCGACCGGCCGGGCCCAGGCAGCCGCGGCCGGGCCAATGCTGGCGGGGCAGGGGATCACCACGATCATCTGCTCGCCGATGCAGCGCACGCGCGAAACGGCTGATATCGTGAATGACTTCCTGAATCTGCCGGTAAGCTATGAGGCCGGGCTGCGCGAGGTGGTGTTTGGCGGCATGGAAGGCAAGCCGCTTTACCCGTGGTTCAGCGAGTGGCTGGAAGGGCGCTACACCCCCGAGGGCGCGGAGACGTTCTTTGAGGTATTGGCGCGGGTTGAGGACGCGATGGAGCGGGTGCTGAGCGGTAGGCAGGGGCCGTTGCTGATCGTGGCGCATGGCGGCATCTTCCGCGCGCTGCGCGACCTGATGCGCCTGCCCAAGCAAGGGCTCACCCCCAACGCGGTACCAATGTTTTGCGTGCCGGAAGATGATGGCTGGCAGGTACGCCTGCCAGAGCAGGACGCTTGATGCGCCTAGCTGGTTAGCGCCGCCAGGGCCATGCCCGCCAAAAAGGCGAGGCCGATGATCGCGGGTTTAGGCAAGGTGAACTTCATAGGACAACTCCATCGGCGCGCTATATGGGCGCAAAACGCCCGCGGGAGTCGCGATGATTCCACGCTTTAGCCATGCGGCATATGCGTTACAGTTTTAATGTTACGGCAACCGGCACGTGATCTGAAGGCTGAGCCCAATCCCGTGCCGTGCGCAGCACCTGACAATTTTGCAAGCCGCCGACAAGGTCTTGCGTGACCCAAACATGGTCGAGTCGGCGCCCGCGGTTGGAGGCCGCCCAGTCGCGGTTGCGGTAGGACCACCAGGTGTAAAGTTTTTGGTCCGCCGGAACGAAATGGCGCATCGCGTCGTGCCAGCCTTGCGCCATCCAGGCATTCAGCCCCGCGACCTCGACCGGCGTGTGGCTGACGACATCGAGCAACTGCTTGTGGCTCCAGACATCATGCTCCAGCGGCGCGATGTTGAGGTCGCCAACCAGCACCGCGCGATGCGGCGGATAAGCGGCGAAATGCGCTTTGGTCTCGGCCAGAAAGTCGAGCTTATGCGCGAATTTCTCGTTCTGCGCGCGGTCTGGAACATCGCCGCCCGCGGGCACGTAGAAATTATGCAGGGTGATCGGCGCGCCGCCGGTCTCCACCTCGGCGGAGATATGGCGGCAATCGGTTTTGCCGCACCAATCCGGCGTGTTTTCGGCCAGCCGCAATGGCAGGCGCGAGAGAATGGCGACGCCGTTATAGCCCTTCATGCCCCGCTTGAGCATGTGCGGGAAGCCGATCTCGGCGCCGATGCCTTCGGGGAACAGCTCATCCGGCACCTTGGTTTCTTGCAGGCAGATGATATCTGGCCGCAGTTCGGCGACGAGCTCGTGCAGTAGCGACTGACGCAGACGCAGCGAGTTGATGTTCCAGGTGGCGATGGTGAGTTGCATCGGGCCTTCCTACAGCAGCCGGCGCGAAAAACTACCCCCCGGAAGGCTGCGGCGCATGCGCCTCAAAGGTGAACAGCGAGTCGGGGTAAGGGCCGCCGGGCAGGATGTCATACAGGCTGACTCGGGTCTGCTTGCCCTGAGCGTCGGTGACGACCCATTGGCGCAGTTGCAGCGGATTGGTGCCGAACACCAGGGTGAGCGTGCCCTGGCCCGGCTTATCCTTGCGGATCAGGGTGATGTCATCCTCGCCGGGCAGGCGCTGGATGCCGGTAATGACGGTGTTGGAGGAGGTGAGATTAACATGCTCGGCCAGCAGGATGCCGAGCGGCGTGCTGTTGAGCGGGATATAGGAGGTCTGGTTCACCGATGGGTCGTGATACACCAGCGTGCCGAATCCGGCGACGAGTAGCGCTGGATCGGGCGGATCATATTGAAAGCGCATGCGCCCGGGGCGCTGCAGCCAAGCCTTGCCAGTACGGGTCGAGCCATCCCACGCGACCTGAAGGAAATTGGCGCTCAGCCCCTTCTGGTCGTTGAGATAGGCCTCAACCTGCGACACCAAGGCCTGATCGTCGGCGCTGAGTTGCAGAGGCGTGGTCTGGGCGGCCGCGGGCGCGGCCACACCTAGCCCCAAAAGCAACGCCGCCAAGGCGCGGCGGCGGATCATGGAGGATTTAGCCGGCGTTGCGGCGGCTGGCGGATTCGGTTTTGTTCGCGGCGAGAGCATCAGCCATAATATGGCGCGTTTCGCGCAGGAAAGCAGCCCCCTTCACGGTACGCTGCACCAGCACGCTGCGCCGGTCGGCGGGGTCAACCTTGCGGCGGATATAATCGAGCTCGCTCAGCCGATCGAGCGCGCGGGTGATTGCCGGCTTCGAGACGTTCAGCTCCTGTGCCAAGCCACGCACGGTATGCGCGCCTTCGGTCAGATAGCAGGTGAGAAACACGCCAAGCTGACGGGCTGAGAGATCGACGCCTTCCCGGCGGACCAGGGAGACGATTGTATCGCGGAGTATCCCAACCAGTTGGTCAGAGGAGAGCGGCGCAGCAGCCATAATCTTTTTATCCTTAAGCATCGAGGTGCGTAATGGTATCGCAACGAACGGCACAGCCGATACGGTGAGAAGATTTAGTACACTAAGTAATTATGAAACTCCAATAGTCGAAGGTTGTATTGGAAGAATTTCTTTGTCGGATTTATTAACGGTTCGTCATTAGCGCCAGCTAACGGTACTGTGTCGAAACGCACAACCTTGGCGTTGATTTGTCCAAAAAAAGCATAAATTTCTGCAATTCTGACGATTATTACACGCTGTTTTAGCGACGCGGCAGCGGCGATGTTAACGGTGTATCGTTCCGGTCTGTTAGATGAAACACACGTTTAACAAGATAATGTAATAACTTAGTGGGTCTGATTTCAGAATGTTTCAAGTGCGGTGGCAAGAGCCCGCAAGGTTTGCGCCTCGCCGCCTTCGGGCCGTCCGGGGCGCGCCGTATCGTTCCAGGCATAGACATCGATATGCGCCCAGGAGATGCCAGCCGCTACGAAACGTTGCAGGAATAAAGCCGCGGTGATTGCACCCGCATGCGGCTTGTTGGAGACGTTGCACAGATCGGCAACCGGGCTGTCCAGCCAGGCGGCATAGCCATCATGCAGCGGCAGGCGCCAGAGCGGGTCGGCGGTTTCCCGCCCCGCGTGCAGCAGGCGCTCGGCCATCTCGTCATCGTTGCAGAATAGAGCTGGCAAGTCTGGGCCAAGCGCGACGCGCGCGGCGCCGGTGAGGGTCGCGGCGTCGATCAGCCAGCGCGGCTTCGCCTCCGCCGCCTCGGCGAGAAGATCGCAGAGCACGAGCCGACCTTCAGCATCGGTGTTGCCGATTTCAACCGAAAGTCCAGCGCGCGTGCGCAATACATCTGAAGGTCGCATGGCGTGGCCAGAGATACTGTTCTCCACACAGCCAATCCGCAGCTCTAAGCGAATGGACAGATTCATTAACATGACCGTCTGCGCCAGGCCGAGCATGATGGCGGCGCCGCCCATGTCCTTTTTCATGCGTAACATCGCCGAACTGGGTTTGAGGTCGTAACCGCCCGTGTCGAAACAAACACCCTTGCCGCAGAGTGAGATCAGGGGGGCGTCGTCGCCGGCTTGGCTGCCACGCCAGCGCAGGATCACGGCCTCCGGCGCGCGCTCAGAGCCCGCGCCAACGGCGGTGAGGGTTGGGTAGCGGGTGGTCAGGGCAGGGCCGTTGACGCGCTCTGCCTGCGCGCCGTGGCGCGCCGCGAGGTGCATGGCGGCGTCAGCGAGTTCGGCGGGGCCGAGCAGGTTGGCGGGTGTGTTGATGAGATCCCGCGTTAGCGTGGCGGCGCCGGCGAGGATCGCGGCGCGGGGCGGCACGCTGTTTCTGGCCAGCTTGGCGGGGGTGGCGGGTTTTTGTTTTAACCGGTCGAACCGGTAGGCGCCGAGGAGAAAGCCGAGGGCGGCATCCTCCGCCGTGTAATCACCCGGGGCGATGGCCCAGGTGCTGCCTGTCGGAAGGCCGAACGCGCAGGCACCGAAACCATGCACCGCTGGGGCGCTGCCGAGGCCGAGCAGGGCGCGGGTTGGCCTGGCGCCGTCGGCCAGCAGCAAAATCTGCCCAGGCGCGGCCGTGAAATTTTGTAATTGCGCGGTTGCCGCGGCCTGCGGCCATTGGCGCAACAAATTGTCCAGCCCGCTGGGCCGCACGCCATGCAACGGCAGGCCCGCCACATCGTCATCCGCCAGCCCCGCGATGTGTCCGCTCATGCTCAAGCCCCTTCGTTGCGGGCGCTCTATAGCATGGGATGCGATCCGCCAATTGACCGCAAAAAACAAAAGGCCGGCGGAGCGGCTCCGCCGGCCTGGTTAGACGGCCCGGCGAGGCGGGTTAGTGCAGACGCTCGATGCCAACAGCGGCGACGCGGCCCTCGCGTTGCTGCAGCGCGAAGCGCACGCGCTCACCCTCGTTGAGCTTGCGCAAGCCTGCATGCTGCACGGCGCTGATATGCACGAAAATATCGTTCCCACCGGTATCCGGGGCGATGAACCCATAGCCCTTACCGGGGTTGAACCATTTCACGACACCCGTGAGCGACGCCCCCTCGGGGCGGTTCTGGTCTTCCTGCACCGTTTCCATTTTGATACCTTTCTTGGCCCGGTTGTCCCGGACATGCGTCAAACCCGCCGGCGCTTTTGTCCGGCGGAGTTAATTTAGGCGCAATGATTTCGCTGGGCAATCAAAAGAAGTGCTGCGGCGCAGCGGAGGATTACGTAAACAAGAGGTTTGTCTTGCTGACGTTATGGCGCTCTCGGCGGGGGTGTCAGGCTGCGTCCTCACGCTTGTCGCGCACGCGCACATAGGCGATGGCGGCGTGCTCCTCGCAATACGGCTTACCGGCGGCGGCGGCGGCATTGCAAAAATGGAAGCTCGGCTTGCCGGGCTCGCCGATGGGCCAGCAGCACGGCGTGGCGCGCGGCGCGGCCTTCGCGGCGGGCATGATCGCGCGCAGCGCCGGCATCGGCGCGCCGATGGAGGCGGCGAGCGGCGGCAGCGTGGGGCCCTGGGTACGCTTGGGCGCGGCTTGGCGCGGGGTGGCGTCACCCTCCAGGCGGCGGATCGGGGAGGGGCGGGCCGGCAGATTCAGCCGATGCGCCTTGCCGACCACCGCGTTCTTGGAAATGTTCAAACGCCGGCCGATCTCGGCCGTGGAAAGCCCTTCCGCCCAAAGCGTCCTGAGCTTGGCGATGGTCTCGTCTGTCCACTCCATATTGTGGGTCCCCCAGTTGCGGCTACCAAATACAGTATAGGCCGGGGCATGGTCTCGCAATATCTAGGGAAGGGCGTCCGAGTCCTTTTCTGTGGAAAACCGGAATTTTATGCGCTCACTTCACCGCCTCGCCGGGGAAGGCGCCCCAAAAATCGGCGCGCGCCAGATAGCCGGTCTCGTGCCCGGTGGAAACCTTGCAAAACGCGGCGCCGGCGGCGCAGCGCAGCAGGGCGCCGCTCACGCCCTGGCTGAGATAAGCCACGACCCCGGAGCCCTGGCTCGGCCCGGAATGCAGCACGGCCTGCGTGGCGGTGACGTAAAAACCGCGCCGGGCGCGAATGGTGGCCTCATGCACCCAGCCGGTGCCGCCATCGGGGGCCAAAACCTGCCGCCAGACATCGAATTCGCCGATGATCTCCACCGGCAGCCCGGCGCGCTGGTACACCCAGTTCACAGGATATTGGAAACCCGGCCCGGCGCGGAAATTCACCTGGTCTGAGCGCAGCGAGACGAAGCGCGGCACCGGCAGCTTGGTCACCTGCCCCAGCGCGGGCCCAGGCCCCTGGCCAGGATCGGGCGCGGCGGCGCAGAGCAGGAGCAGCGGGAGTATCAGCCACAGACGGGGCATGCGGGATCCTTGTTCAGCTTGATCTTGCGGAATTGCGCGTCGAGGGCGTTCCATATCAGCAGCCAGCCGGACATCGACTGCCCGATGCCGGTGATTTCCTTGATCACCTCGGTCGCTTGCAGCGTGCCCATCACGCCGGTGACCGCCCCCAGCACCCCGGCCTCCGAGCAGGAGGGCACCATGCCTTCGGGCGGCGGCTCGGGGTGCAGGCAGCGATAGCACGGCCCGCCCGCATGCGGCTTGAAGGTGGAGAGTTGCCCCTCGAAGCGCAGCACGGCGGCGCTGACCAGCGTCTTGCCCGCGGCGACACAAGCGTCGTTGAGCAGAAAGCGGGTGGTGAAATTATCGGTGCCGTCGCAGATGATGTCGTAATCGGCCAGCAGCGCGGCGACGTTGCCCGCGTCCAGCCGGGTCTCGTGCTGCACCACCTGCACCAAAGGGTTGATCCGCGTCAGGGCCTCGGCGCCCGAGGCGGTTTTGGCCCGGCCCAGGCTGGCGACGCCATGCATGATTTGCCGCTGCAGGTTGGAGAGCTCAACCCGGTCGGCATCGACCAGCCCGATCGTGCCCACCCCGGCCGCGGCCAGATAGAGCGCCAGAGGCGAGCCCAGCCCGCCAGCCCCAACCACCAGCACGCGCGCCGCCTTGAGCCGCGCCTGGCCGGTGCCGCCCAGCTCACGCAGCAGGATATGCCGCGAATATCGCTGGATTTCGTCTTCTGTGAGATTAAGTTCCATACTCTACTCTATTATTATGTGCGGCGCGCGGGGCCAAATCCTGGCAAAACACTTCACGCCTCATGTCAATGTGTAATACAAGCGGCATTGAGGGGTCTGCTCCAATCCGGGGGTGGCGTCCGTCCGAGCAAGGTTAGGGTTAATGAAGGCTATCAACGCCATCCGCATGGGTGGGTCGGAAATTCTTCCGCTGGTCGAGGGTGGCAAGGGTGTCGCCGTGTCCAACGGCGTGACCGCTGGCAGCTGGGCTGCCTGTGGCGGCGCGGGCACGTTCTCGGCCGTCAACGCCGACAGCTACGATGCCGATGGCAATGTGATCCCGCAGATCTACCGCGGCAGGACGCGGCGTGACCGGCATGAGGAGCTGATTGCCTACGGCATCGAAGGCGGCGTGGCGCAGGCCCAGCGTGCCTGGGACCTCTCAGGCGGCAAGGGGCGCATCCACGCCAACATCCTGTGGGAGATGGGCGGGGCCGAGCGCGTGATCACCGGCGTGCTGGAGCGCACCAAGGGCATTGTCAACGGCATCACCTGCGGTGCGGGCATGCCCTATCGCCTAGCCGAGATCGCGGCGCGCTTCAACGTCCATTACTATCCCATCGTATCCTCGGGCCGCGCCTTCTCGGCGCTGTGGAAGCGCGCCTATTCCAAGGTGGCGGAGCTGCTCGGCGGCGTGGTGTATGAAGACCCGTGGCTGGCCGGCGGGCATAATGGCCTGTCCAACTCCGAGGACCCGACCAAGCCCGAATCCCCGTTCCCCCGGCTGGTGGCGCTGCGCAAGGTAATGCGCGAATTCGGCCTGGGCGAAACCCCGATCATCATGGCCGGCGGCGTATGGGCGCTGGAGGACTGGGAAGATTACATCGACAACCCGGATATCGGGCCGATCGCCTTCCAGTTCGGCACCCGGCCGCTGCTGACCAAGGAAAGCCCGATCCCGCAAAGCTGGAAGGACCGGCTGCTGACCCTGAAGCCCGGCGATGTGTTTCTCAACCGCTTCTCGCCCACCGGGTTTTATTCCTCGGCCGTGAACAACAGCTTCATGCGGGAGTTGCGCGCGCGCAGCGAGCGCCAAGTGGCGTATTCGCCCGAGCCCGTGGGCGAGCATGTGGTCGAATATGGCGTCGGCGCGCGCAAGCGCTCGGTCTATCTCACCGCGCCGGATTATGAGCGGGTGAAGGGATGGGAGGCGCAAGGCTTCACCGAAGCGCTGCGCACCCCGGATTCCACCCTGATTTTCGTGACCCGCGAAAATGCCGAGGAAATCCATGAGGATCAGGTCAATTGCATGGGGTGTCTGAGCCAGTGCCGGTTCTCCAACTGGAGCCAGGAAGGCCCGAGCTACGATAACGGCAAGAAGGCCGATCCGCGCAGCTTCTGCATCCAGAAATCGCTGCAAAACATCGCTCATGCCGCGCCCGATGACCTGGAGGCGATCGAGAACAACCTGATGTTCGCGGGCCATAATGCCTATCGCTTCGGCAGCGACCCCTTTTATTCCAACGGCTTCATCCCCACTGTAAAAGAGCTGGTGGAGCGCATTCTCACCGGCAAATAAAACCGGTGGGAGTGAGGCATGAAAATTCTGGGGATTTCGGGGAGCCTGCGCGCGGGCTCCTGGAATACCGCGTTGCTGCGCACGGCGGCGGCGCTAATGGCGGGGCATGAGCTGAATATCGCCAATATTGGCGATTTGCCCCTGATGAACCAGGATTTGGAGCAGGATGGGCGCTTTCCGGCGCCAGTGGAGCGGCTGCGCGCCGAGATTCTGGCCGCCGACGCACTGCTCATCGCCACGCCCGAATACAACGCCTCGATCCCCGCGCCGCTGAAAAACGCGATCGACTGGGCCTCGCGCCCGGCCAACACCCTGGCCGGTAAGCCCGCCGCCATCATCGGCGCCTCGCCCGGTGCGCTGGGCACGGCGCGGGCGCAATACCCACTGCGGCAGACGCTGGGCGTGCTCAATGTGCAATTGCTCGGCCAGCCGGAGGTGTTTATCGGCGGTGCGGCGCAGAAATTCACCGATGGCAAGCTGACCGACACCGCCACGCGCGACTTTCTCGCCAAGGCGTTGGAGAGTTTTGCCGCCTTCGCGGCCAGGGTCAGGCTTCCGTAATCCTCTGCGCGACTCGGGCCGGGCGGCTAGATTCGGCTTCGCCCCCCAACCAAGCGCAACAGGAGCGGAGCAGAAACATGTCGAGCATCACCGCGCGGACGCGCCCTTATGTTGTCGTGCTGGGCAATGAGAAGGGCGGCTCGGGCAAATCCACCACGTCGATCCACATCATCGTCGCCCTGCTGCGCGATGGCTACCGCGTGGGCGCGATGGATCTCGACGCGCGCCAGGGCACGCTGGCCGGAACGCTGGCGGCGCGGCGGCAATTCGTGGACGCCAAGGGCATCGAGCTGCCGCTGCCGGAATTCCGTCCGGTGCATCGCTCCAGCCTCGATAACCGGCTGGAGGCCGAGGCCGAGGAGCGCGCGCGCTTCGAGGCGGCGATGGCCGAGCTGGAGAGCACGGGGGCAGAGGTGATCGTTATCGACTGCCCCGGTGCCGACACGCATCTCTCCCGTCTCGGCCATTCCTACGCCGACACGCTGATCACCCCGATCAATGACAGCTTCGTCGATTTCTCCATGCTGGCGAAGGTGGACCCGGACAACCACGATATCGTCAATCCGAGCATCTATTCCGAGATGGTATGGGAAGCCCGCAAGCAGCGTTTCATGCGCGATCGCGGGCGGATGGACTGGATCGTGATGCGCAACCGGCTCGCCGCCTCGGAAGCACGCAACAAGCGCGATGTGGGCGAGACGCTGGAATTGCTGGCCAAGCGCATCGGCTTCCGCACGCAAAAAGGGTTCGGCGAGCGCGTGATCTTCCGCGAGCTGTATCTGCTCGGGCTGACGCTGATGGATGTGCGCGAGGCGAATATCGGCATCGCCATGGGGCTGTCGCACATCGCCGCGCGCAACGAGGTGCGCGCCCTGGTCGGCGCCATCAGGCTGCCGCCGGCCAGGGCCAAGATGGAGATGGTCGCCTAACCCTTGTTCAGGCTGCGCAGATAGGCGATCAAATCGCCCCGGTCCTGCGCGCTGGGCACGCCCATATGCATCTCCGTTCCCGGCTGCGGCATTTTCGAGCCCGCGGCGATCAGGTCGGGGTTCATCAGGAATTTGGCAAGCTCATCGTCGGTCCAGACGACATTGGCTGTCCTCATCGCGGGCGAGTAATTGAAGCCCGGCTGTGAGGCCGAATGCATGCCATATACATTGGCGAGGCTGGGGCCGATGCCATTCTGGCCCGGCATCACGCTATGGCAGGCTGAACATTCGGTGGCGAATAGGAGCTTGCCTCTGGCGGCGTCCTGCGCCTGGGCGGCGCTGGCGAGCGCCAAGCCGCCGAGCAGGGCGGCCGTCATTATCCGGTAAGGGGTCATTGTGGCGTTCCTCTTGTTGATCGTGGTGGCACAAGGTCACGCCCGGCACCTCGGCCGATGAATATCAGGCGGCAGGCCAATCCGCCGTGCAATGACGTAGATCAATTCGCCGGGTCACCGGATGGTGGGCAAATGCAGAGACTAACGATACGTTATCATTAATAATAATCTGACAGGCGAAAAAATTTTTCTTGTAATCGGCCGAATTTCCGCCAATTAGAGAGCTGTGTCCGCGAGTGGTTTAAAAATGCCAAGTGTTTTCCTTGTTGGTTCAGGTCCTGGCGATCCTGATCTGCTGACGGTCAAGGCCCTGCGCCTGCTGCAACAGGCTGATGTTGTGCTGTATGACAGCCTCGTCGGGGAAAAAATTCTGGAACTCGTCTCTAACAGAGCAAGACTTGTCGATGTCGGCAAGCGCTGTGGAAAAACATCCGCCGCGCAGGCAGAGATCTGCCGCCTGCTGGTGCGCGAGGCGCGGGCCGGACAGCGCGTGGTACGGCTCAAAGGGGGCGACCCGATGGTGTTCGGCCGCGCCACCGAGGAGATGGACGCGCTGCGCCAGGCCGGGATCGCCTTTGAGGTGGTGCCCGGCATCACCGCGGCCACGGCGGCGGCGGCGGCGCTGCAGATTTCGCTGACCCGGCGCGAGGTGGCGCGCTCGGTGCATTTCCTCACCGGCCATGGGGCGGCGGGCGGTCTGCCCGCGCATGACTGGGTGGCCCTGGCGCGGGGCGGCGGCACCCTGGCCGTATATATGGGCGCGCAGACCCTGCCGGGGCTGGCGGCGCACCTGGTCGAGGCCGGGATGGCGCCCGCGACGCCGGCGCTGGCCGTGGAAAACGCCAGCCAGCCGGGGCAGCGCGTGTTGCGTGGCACGCTTGGCGGTTTGCCTCGGGTTTTGTCCGCGGCGGCGCCGGAGGGGCCGGTCTTGCTGCTCATCGGCCAGGCTTTAGCCGAGGACATGGCGGCGCAAGGCGCGCTGGCAGTGGCGCTGGCGGAATAGTTTACCGCTGAAAATAGTTTTTTAAGGATCTGGCCGCATAACCAGCCGGCGCCCGCGGGGCGCTGGCTGGCGCCGGAGCCGTTCATCGCCAGCCCGTTTCACTGGAGGCTGTGCGTGAAAAATCTGCCGATCATCGTTAAATCTCTTGCCGGATTGGCGGGGCTGGGGGTGTTTGCCGTCGCTGTCACCGTGTTTGCCACCCTGCAGATGCATAGCATCAACCAGCGCGCGGTTATGATGAACCAAACGGTGGTACGCGCGGCCGGGCAAATCACGAAGGCCGAGCAAGCGCTGAATGCGGAGGAAGCGGGGATGATCTGGTCGATGATCACCACCGACCCGCAGCAGGACAGCGCCGCCAAAGCGCAGGTTGCCGACTCGCGCAAGGCTTTCGACGCGGCATTGAGCGCCGCAGAGACCTCTGCCCCCGTGCACGCGGCCGAGATTGAGGCGGTGCGCCTAGCGGGCGACAAGTTGTTTGATCAGACTTGCGCCAACACGATGCAGATCGCGATGAACGCGACGACCGTGGCGTCGAACGAGCAGGGGCAGGCCGATTTCAACGCCCATTGCGAGCCAGCAATTCCTGAGGTGGGCGCGGCGATGAGCAATCTGCGCCAGGAATTACAGACGGAGGCCGATGCGGCATTTGCCCAGCTTCAGGACGAGGCGCGGCTAACCATCGTCGAGACCGATGCGCTGATGCTGGGCGGCTTCGGCATGGTGCTGGTGGCGGCGTATTTCGCCATCTCGGCCTCGCTGGTGCGCCCGCTGCAGCGCCTGCGCGCCAATATGGAGCGGATGGCGAAGGGGGATTTCAGCGTCGGGATCGAGACCGGGCGCGGCGATGAGATCGGCCAGATGGCGCGGACACTGCTGGTGTTCAAGGAGACGGGGCTGGAGAAGCAGCGCGCCGACGCCGCGGCGGCGGCGGCATCAGCGGCGCTGGACGCCGAACGAGAGCGCGTCCGCCTGGCCAATGAAGCGGCGGCGGCGGTGCAGGCGCAGGTGGTGGAGGGGCTGGCCGCAGGGCTGGAGCGGCTCTCCGCTGGCGACCTGCTATTCCGCCTGCACCACGTCTTCGCGCCAGAATATGACAAGCTGCGCACCGACTTCAACACCATGGTGGAGACGTTGGGCAAAACCATGCGCACCGTGGCCGTCAATGCGCAGGGTGTGCGCGCGGGCGCGGGCGAGATCACCCGCAGCGCGGACGATATGTCGCGCCGTACGGAGCAGCAGGCCGCGAGCCTGGAGGAGACCGCCGCGGCACTCGATGAGATTACCGCCACCGTGCGCAAGACCGCCGAGGGCGCGAATGAGGCCCGCGATGTGGTGAAGGTGGCGAAATCCGACGCCGAGCGCTCCGGCGCGGTGGTGAACGAAACCGTGGCGGCGATGAGCGGCATCGAGGCCTCATCGAAGCAGATTGCCAACATTATCGGTGTGATCGACGAAATCGCATTCCAGACCAACCTGCTGGCGTTGAATGCCGGGGTCGAGGCGGCGCGCGCGGGTGATGCCGGGCGCGGCTTCGCCGTGGTCGCCACCGAGGTGCGTGCCCTGGCCCAGCGTTCAGCTGATGCGGCCAAGGAGATCAAGACGCTGATCGCCGCCTCCGGCGTGCAGGTAGAGGCCGGGGTGAAGCTGGTTGGTGAAACCGGACGGGCGCTGACGCGCATCGTTGAGCAGGTGGAGCGGCTGAATCTGCTGGTGAGTGCGATCGCGGGTTCAGCGCAGGAGCAGGCCGCAGGGCTGAACCAGGTGAACGCCGCGGTGAACCAGATGGACCAAGTGACGCAGCAAAACGCCGCGATGGTTGAGGAAAGCACGGCGGCCAGCCATGCCCTCGCTGAGGAGGCCGAGGCGCTGGCGCGGCTGGTGGCGCGGTTCCGGCTGGATGACCTGCCAGTGCATGACGGCGCGGTGCCCGCGGCCAACCCCGCCCCAAAGCGGGCCGCGCCCGCCGCGCCGGTCGGTAAATTTGTCGCTCTGTCGACCGGCGCAGGTGATGATTGGGCGGAATTCTGAGCCGCGCGGCGTTAGCGAAGTCTTATGGATTATCAAAGAAAGTTTGATTCATGATGGAAACTCTTGACCTGCCCCCGGTGCTCGATCTGGTTGCCGCGCCTGGCTTGCTCGAAGCATTCAACGTCCGCCGTGGCCAGGATCTGGCCGTGGATGCCAGTGCCGTGCAGCGCCTGGGGGCGCAATGTCTGCAAATCCTGCTGGCGGCGCGCGCGGCTTGGGCGGCGGATGGCCAGGAGCTTGGCCTCAAGGCGCCATCAACCGAATTTTCCGCCGCGTTGGAATTGATGGGCGCCAGCCCGGCGCAACTGACGCATCAGGCAACGACCGGGCATAAGGAACAGGCCGCATGAGCACGACGGTATTAACGGTGGATGATTCGCGGGCGATGCGCGACATGCTGCGCCACTCTTTGGTGGCTGCGGGGTTCCGCGTGTTGCAGGCTGAGGATGGGATGCACGGGTTGGAGGTGTTGGCGCAAGAAACCCCGGATGTCATCGTCACCGATATCAACATGCCGCGTATGGACGGTTTTGGATTCATCGAGGCTGTGCGCAAGGATGAGGCCCGCCGCGCCGTGCCGGTGCTGGTGCTGACAACCGAGGTTGACGCGGCAAAGAAGCAGCGCGCCCGCGCCGCCGGGGCGACCGGATGGATCGTGAAACCGTTCGATCCGGTGAAGCTGGTCGAAGCTATCCGCCGCGTTGCGGCCTGAACAGGAGGGGCCATGCAAGACCCAATGGCGGAAATCCGGGCGACGTTTTTCCAGGAATGCGAAGAGCAGCTGGCGGCGCTTGAGGCGGGGCTGATCGCGATGGAAAGCGGCGCGTCGGAGGCGGAGACGGTAAACGCCGTATTCCGCGCCGTGCATTCGATGAAGGGTGGTGCGGGGATTTTCTCGCTCGATGCCTTGGTCCGCTTCGCCCATGTGTTTGAGACGGCGTTGGACAAGGTGCGCTCGGGCGATCTGACGGCGACACCGCGAGTGGTCGGGATTTTTCTGCGCGCCGCCGATGTTCTGGCGGATCTGGTGCGTGCGGCGCGCGATGGCGGCGCGGTGGATGAGCAGCGCACCGCGGCGATGGCGGCGGAGTTTGAGCATCTCGACACGCCCGGCGACGCCGTTGCCCCACTGGCCGAAGATGGCGTTGGGAGCTGGGAGATTGTCTTTTCCCCGCGTGCCGAACTTTACGCCAAGGCGAATGAGGCGGCGCTGTTGCTGCGCGAACTCGGGCGGCTTGGTGAGGCCCGGGTGACACTGGATACCAGCCGCCTGCCTGATTTAGAGGCGATTGATCCGGAAGGCGCTTATCTGAGCTGGAACATTTCATTACAGTCGGATTGCGACGAGGCGGAGATCCGCAATGTATTCGAGTTTGTCGAGGATGATTGCGAGCTCACGATTTCGCGCGCCGGGGTGTCAGGCTTCGCGCCCGGTACCGTGATCACCGGCGATAATGGCTTCAAGTTCGAGTTCTTCGCGCCGATGATGGAGGAAGAGCCGGAACCCGAACCGGCCGCGATACCCGCCACGGTGCAAGCAGAGGCCGCAGCCGAAGCACCGCGCAACGCGGTGGTTGAAGCGATAGCCGCGAAGGCGGAGAGTGCGACCGCGGTGAGCGCCACCATCCGCGTCGATCTCGACCGCGTGGACCGGATGATTGATCTGGTCGGCGAGTTGGTGATCAACGAGGCGATGCTGAGCCAGCGCGTGATGGAGGCGGGTATCGCGCGCGCTTCCGGTGTGGCCATGGCGTTGGAAGAGTTGGAGCATTTGACGCGGGAAATTCAGGACAGCGTGATGGCGATCCGCGCTCAGCCGGTGCGCTCTGTGTTCCAGCGCATGCCACGCCTGGTGCGCGAGGTGGCGGCGCAGACGGGCAAGCAGGTGCGGCTGCTCACCGAAGGCGAGGGCACGGAAGTCGACAAGACCGTGATCGAGCGCATCTCTGATCCGCTAACGCATATGATCCGCAACGCCATCGATCATGGTTTGGAGACGCCGGAGAAGCGCGTCGCCGCCGGTAAGCCGGAGGAAGGCACGGTGAAGCTGACGGCGCTGCACCGCTCGGGACGGATTGTGCTGGAAGTGGCCGATGATGGCGCGGGCATCAACCGCGCGCGGGTGAAGCAGAAGGCGATCGAGAACGGCGTGATCGGGACCGATGCGCAGCTCACCGATGATGAAATCGATAATCTCATTTTCCTGCCAGGATTTTCGACCGCGGCGAAAATTTCCGACATCTCGGGGCGTGGTGTCGGCATGGATGTTGTGCGTCAATCCGTGCAGGCGCTGGGTGGACGAATTTCGATTTCCTCAAGGCCAGGCCTAGGATCGACATTTACGTTGTCGCTGCCGCTAACATTGGCGGTGCTCGATGGCATGGTGGTTTCGGCGCGCGGGCATACGCTCATCATCCCGCTTGGCGCGATCGTCGAAACGCTGAAGCCGCGGGGGCAGGATGTGTTTCCGCTGGACCGCGACACAAATCTACTCGCGCTGCGCGGCGGTTATGTGCCGATGGTCGATGTCGCGGCGAGCCTCGGCTATTGCGAGGAATTGCTGGAGCCAGAGCAGGGTGTGGCGCTGCTGGTGGAGGGTGAGGGCGGTGTGCGGGCAGTATTGCTGGTCGATGCCATTCACGGCCAGCGACAGGTTGTGATCAAGAGCCTGGAAGCGAATTATCGCGCCGTGTCCGGCATCGCCGCTGCCACGGTGATGGGCGATGGCCGCGTGGCGCTGATTCTCGATGTGGATGCGGTGGTGCGCCAGGCGCGGAGCGAAGGCAACCGGGTCGATGCCGCGGCGATGGAGGCAAGCTGAGCCATGGGTCATGAAGCAGGCAACCGCGAGTTGATCGCGTTCCGTGTTGGCCGGCAGGAATTCTGCATCAACGTGATGATGGTGCGCGAGATTCGCGGCTGGACGGGCGCCACCGAGCTGCCGCGCACGCCGCGCTATGTGAAGGGCGTGATCAATCTGCGTGGCGCGGTACTGCCGATCGTTGATCTGGCGCAGCGGCTCGGCTTGCCGGGTACGGAGCCGACGGCGCGCAATGTCATCATCGTCGTCCAGATCGGGCATCAGCAAATCGGTCTTCTGGTTGACGCTGTGTCAGATATCCTTGCGGCTAGCGACGCTGAGATTCAGGTGGCACCGGATCTTGCGTCGGATCTGGTGAAGAATTTCGTGAAGGGGCTGCTGCCGGTGGAGGGGCGGATGATCAGCCTGATCGCGCTCGATAACGTGCTGCCCGCAAGCGAGCTGGAAGCCGCATGAGCACACAGCTCGAAGCCCGGCAACCGGCGCTGGTGGAGAATGCCGAGTTCGTTCTCACCGCGCGCGATCTTGGCGTCATCGCCCGGATCATGCAGGAAGAGGCGGGCATCTCGCTGTCCACCGCCAAGGCCAATCTGATTTATTCGCGTCTGGCCAAGCGGGTGCGCAAGCTGGGTCTTCCAGGCTTTGCGGAATATTGCGCGCTGGTGGGCAGCAGCGAGGGCGCGGCCGAGCGCGGCGAGATGATCGCGGCGCTAACCACCAATGTCACTAGGTTTTTTCGCGAGCTGCATCATTTCGACCATTTGCGCGAACATGTGTTGCCGCCCTTGCTGGCGCAGGCGCGTGCGGGCAAGCGCGTGCGGCTGTGGTCGGCGGCGTGTTCCTCGGGGCAGGAGCCATATTCCATGGCGCTGACCGTCTTGGCGCTGGTGCCCGAGGCCGCGCGCTATGACGTGAAAATCCTGGCGACCGATATCGACCCTAACGTGTTGGCGGTTGGCGAGGCTGGCGTTTATGACGAGGCAGCGCTGGAGCCGGTACCGGCCGCGTTGCGGCGCAACTGGTTTACCCCGGTAAATGGCGGCAGCGGGCGACTACGCGCCAATGACGAACTGCGCAGCCTGATCAGTTTCCGCAAACTTAATCTGATCGGCAGCTGGCCGATGCGGGGCAGATTCCAGGCCATCTTTTGCCGCAACGTGGTGATTTATTTCGATAGTGGCACCCAGGAAGCCTTGTGGTCGCGCATGGCGCCGCTGCTGGAGGAGAATGGCGCGCTGTATATCGGACATTCCGAGCGTGTCTCTGGCCCCGCTGAGGCGCAATTCGCCAATGATGGCATCACCGCCTATCGCAAGCGTGGGGGAGGCGTGGCGGCATGAGCGTGAAAGTCCTGGTGGTGGATGACTCCGCCACGATGCGTAGCCTGATCAGCGCCACGCTGCGGGCCGATCCCGAGATCGAAGTGGTGGGGCAGGCGGCCGACCCCTATGAGGCGCGCCAACTTATCAAGCAATTTTCGCCCGATGTGGTGACGCTGGATATCGAGATGCCGAACATGGATGGGCTGGCATTTCTCGACAAGATCATGCGCCTGCGCCCGACACCGGTGATCATGGTCTCCACGCTGACCCAGGCCGGGGCGGAGATCAACCTGAAGGCGCTGGAGATCGGCGCGTTCGATTGTGTGGCGAAACCCTCCTCTTATAACCCGGATAGTTTCGAGCAACTGCCCGAGAAGGTGAAGGCCGCGGCGAAATCGCGCCGCCGGCCATTGCTGGCGCAGCCCGCGCCGGTGAAGGTGAGCGGCGGCTACGCGCCCGATGGGCGGCTGGTAGCCATCGGCTCGTCGACGGGCGGGGTAGAGGCGCTGATCACCATTCTTGCCAAATTTCCGGCGAATTGCCCGCCCACCATCATCAGCCAACACATGCCGCCAGCCTTCACCACTAGCTTCGCGGCCCGGCTGAACACGCTCTGCGCCGCGGCGGTGAGCGAGGCGGTGGATGGCGCGCGGCTGCAAGCCGGGCAGGTCTATCTGGCACCTGGCAACATGCATCTGGAAGTCGCGGGAGGTGCCGTGCGCCTGAGCGACGCGCCGAAGGTGAACGGGCATCGCCCCTCGGTGGATGTGATGTTCCATGCGGTGCGCCGCAGCGTCGGCGGCCGGGCGGTGGGGGTTATCCTCACCGGGCTGGGGCGCGACGGCGCGGAGGGGCTGCTGGCCCTGCGCGAGGCCGGCGCCGAAACCATCGGCCAGGATGAAGCGAGTTGCGTGGTCTACGGGATGCCGCGCGCGGCTTATGAACGCGGGGCCGTGGCGCACCAATTGCCGCTGGAGCGGATCGCCGAGCGCATCCTGCTCGCCACCAATGCCCGCAGCCGGGCGTATGCCGGATGAGCCTGTTGAGGGATGTACCGGCCGGGCCCCAGCCTCAGCGCAAGATCAATATCGTGCAGGGTGAGCATTGCGTGTCGGATGACCCGTACACCGTGCTCACCACCATCCTTGGCTCGTGCATCGCCGCCTGCATCTGGGATGGCGGGGCCGGGATCGGCGGCATGAACCATTTCCTGTTGCCGGGCGATGGCGTGCACCGCCAGCCGGGTGGCGATGCGATGCGTTTTGGCGTGCATGCCATGGAATTGCTGCTGAACGCGCTGCTGCGCCGTGGCGCGCAGAAAAGCCGGATGCAGGCCAAGGTGTTTGGCGGCGCGCGGATGATCTCGGGGCTCACCGATATCGGTGAGATGAACGCCGCTTTCGCCGAGCGTTTTCTGCGCGAGGAGGGGATTGCGTTGGCTGGCGGCAGTTTGCGCGGCGATCAGGGGCGGCGCATCCAGTTTTGGCCCGTCACCGGCCGCGCGCGCCAAGTGTTGCTGGCCAAGGAGACCGCCTCCATCCTGCGGGCCGAGCGCGTGCGCCCGGCCGCGCCGCCACTGAATACCGGCATTGTTGAATTGTTCTGAAAACTTTGCCCGCCATTAACCCGCGGGCGGCATGTTCGGCCAACAGGCTTGCCCTGACGCGAGACGGGAGAGACAGGATGCAGACTGAGCGGAACGCCGAGGACGAACGGCACCATGCCTCGCTGAACGAAATCCTGGAAGCGCTGGGTGAGGAGTTCCACGAGCTTGGGCGCTTCGCCGAGCAGTTCCAGAGCTCGCTGAGCCCGGCGCTGCTGGAGGTGGCGAAGAACGCGGAGTGCCACCGCGATGTACAGTCGCTGGACCTGCTGGCCCAGCGGCTTGGGGCGCTCGCCAAATACGTACTCACCATCAGCCGCCTGCTGCCCGAGGAATGGCGCGTGAACCCCAATCACGCGCTCAACAGCATCACCCTCTCGGACCTGCAATACCGCCTGAAGGGCGTGCCAGTGCCGGAGGACAGCTCACGCCAATCCGGCGAATTCGAATTGTTCTGACCACAAGAGCCAAAGGAATTGAACGATGGACGGGATGCATCACCGCCACAGCCAGGAGCGCCGGGTGGAATTGCTCTCCGTGCGCAGCGGGGCGCAGGAATTCGCGCTGGATATACGCGCGATCCGCGAGATCCGCGGCTGGATCGCCTCCACCCACCTGCCGCACGCGCCCAGCTTCATCAAGGGCATGATCAATCTGCGCGGCACCGTGCTGGTGGTGGTGGACATGGCCGAGCGCCTCGGCCTGCCGCCGCATGAGCCAAGCCCGGCCTCGGTGGTCGTGGTGGTGGAAGCAGGTGACGCGGTCGCCGGGCTGTTGGTGGACGCGGTGTGCGACATCATCACCGTCACCGACGACATGCGCCAGCCTATCCCCGAGACCGGCTCGGCGGCGCCAAAGGACTATCTGCAAGGGCTGATCATGCGGGATAACCGCATCATCAGCATTATCTCCATCCCGGCCCTGATGCCCGATGCGGCGGTGAGGGAGCTGGCGGAAAGCTTCTGACCATAAAAAACGGCGCCCGAGGGCGCCGTTTTCGTCTGCGGAGTGGCGGGGGTTAGTCCGCCGCCAGCGCCATTTGCTTGCGGGCGAGCTGCTGGGCCACATAGCCCTCCACCGCCTCGGCCACCTTGTCGGCATGGTTGGCGAACACATGGTCCGCCCCCTCAAACACGCGGTAGTCGATGGCCACGCCCTTTTGCAGGTTGAGCTTATCCACCAGCTTGCGCACGGAATTCTCCGGCACCAGCTCGTCGGCATCGCCATGGATCATCAGCCCGCCGCAGGGGCAGGGGGCGAGGAACCCGAAATCATAATGTGCCGCGGGCGGAGCCACCGACACCCAGCCCGAGACTTCCGGCCGGCGCATCAGCAATTGCATGCCGACAAAGGCGCCGAACGAATAACCGGCGATCCACAGCCCGCCATGGCCGGGGTTGAGCGCTTGCATCCAGTCCAGCGCCGAGGCGGCGTCGTTGATCTCGCCCATGCCGCCATCAAACTTCGACTGGCTGCGGCCGACGCCGCGGAAATTGAAGCGCATGACTGAGAAGCCCAGGCGCTGGAACACCTGGTACATGGTGTAGGTGATGCGGTTATTCATGGTTCCGCCATGCAGCGGGTGCGGGTGCAGCACCAGGGCCAGCGGGGCGCCACGTTCCTTGGCATGGTGGTAACGGCCCTCAAGACGGCCTTCAGGGCCGGCAAACATCACTTCAGGCATTCTCTGACTCGTCTTTCATCAACATCATACGGGAAAACGCTCCAGCAGAGCTTTAGCTGTAAAACCACCGGCCCGGGGGAAGCCCGCTGCCGGTGTAAAGTTGACCTCTCCGGTCCTGATAACTAAATGCTCCTCGAAGCTCGACAAGATTGCAGATCGTCTAGCGCGGACGCTCCGCACTGGTCTGTTAATATAGACTGCTTCTGGCCTGTTTATCCACGGAAATTCGCATGCCCCTTATGTTTTTAGCAGAGACGGTCAGGGCCTACCGGGAGCGGGACCCGGCAGCGCGTTCGAATCTCGAGGTTTTGCTGTGTTACCCTGGGTTGCACGCGGTGGGCATCCACAGCGTCGCCAGCTTCTGCTGGCGCCATGGTTGGCACACGCTGGGGCGGTTCATCTCGCATATCGGGCGGTTCCTCACGGGCATCGAGATCCACCCCGGCGCCAAGCTGGGGCGGCGTTTTGTCATCGATCACGGCATGGGGGTGGTGATCGGCGAGACCGCCGAGATCGGCGATGACGTGTATATTTACCATCAGGTGACACTGGGTGGTACCAGCCTGTCGGGCGGCAAGCGCCACCCGACCATTGGCAATAACGTGATCATCGGCGCCGGGGCCAAGGTGCTGGGCGCGATCCAGATCGGCGATGGCGCGCGGATCGGGGCGAATGCGGTGGTGGTGTCGGAGGTTCCAGCGGAGACCACGGTGGTCGGCATCCCGGCCCGCCCGGTGGAGCGCCAAGCCAACCGGCCGCGTTTCGACGCCTATGGCACGCCCTGCGATCCGTGCCTCGACCCGCTCTTCCATGAGGTGGAGCTGCTGCGCGCGGAACTGACCTCGCTGGAGGCCAGGCTGGCCACACAGGCCTCTCGCCAGCCAGAGGCATGAACCAGATGCTGTATCTCGACGCCAACGCCACCGAGCCGGTCCGCCCCGAGGCGCGCGCCGCCGCGCTGGCAGCCATGGAAACGCTGGGCAATCCATCCTCCACCCATGCGGCGGGCCGGGCGGCGCGCAAATTGCTGGAAGAGGCGCGCGACGCCGTGGCCCGCGCCTGCCATGCGCGCCCGGCGGATATCGTGTTCACCGCCGGGGCGACCGAGGCCAATGCCCTCGCTTTGCACGCGCTGGGCGAGGGGCGGACGATCCTGACTGGCGCCACCGAGCATGACTCGATCCGTGCCGCCGCCCCGCATGCCGTGCCCGTGCCGGTGCGGACGGATGGCACGCTGGATTTGGACGCCCTGGCGGCGCTGCTGGAAATGCACCCGGACCCGCTGGTCTGCCTGATGGCGGCGAATAATGAGACCGGCGTGCTGAACGACATCGAAGCCGCCGGGCGGCTCTGCACCGCGCATGGCGCGCTGTTGCATGTGGACGCCGTGCAGGCGGTGGGCCGCTGCAACCAGAATTGGCTGGCCCTGGGGGCGACGAGCTTCGCCCTGTCGGGGCATAAATTTGGCGGCACCATGGGGGCGGGGGCGCTCATCACCAGGCCCGGGCAGGAGCTGCGGCCGCTGATGCGCGGCGGCGGCCAGGAGTTGGGGCGGCGTGGCGGCACGCCCCCGCTGCCCGCCATCGCGGCCCTGGCGGCGGCGTTGGGCGCGGGTTACGACGGCGCCAAGATCGCCAAATACCGTGACGAGATGGAGGCCGCCTGCGTCGCGGCGGGCGGCGTGGTGATGGGTGCGGGGGCGCCGCGCCTGCCCAACACGCTCTGCGTGGCGCTGCCGGGGCGGCGGGCCGATGCGCAGCTCATCGCGCTGGACATGGCGGGCATTGCCGTTTCCGCCGGAGCGGCCTGTTCCTCCGGCAAGGTCACGGCCAGCCATGTGCTAGCCGCCATGGGCGCGGGGGAGCTGGCCGGGCAGGCCATCCGTGTCTCGCTGCCCTGGAACGTGGCGCCGGACGCGATGCCGGAATTCAGCACCGCCTATGCCGCGATGGCCAAACGCGGCTTGCGCGCCGGGGCCGCTTCGGCTTAACGACGCCGCGACAGTATCAGGGTACTCAGACATGCCGAAAATGACTTTTATCGAACGTAATGGCGAGCAGCGCGAGGTGGACGCCCCGCTCGGGCTCTCGGTGCTGGAGGTGGCGCACAAGCATGGCGTCGATCTTGAAGGCGCATGCGAGGGATCGCTGGCCTGTTCCACCTGCCATGTCATCGTCGCGCCGGACTGGTTCGACCGGCTGAAGCGCCCCTCCGAGGACGAAGAGGATATGCTGGACGTGGCGTTCGGGCTGCAGAAAACCTCGCGCCTGGGCTGCCAGATCGTGATGACCGAGGCGCTGGACGGGCTGACCGTAAGCCTGCCGCCCAGCAAGAAGGCGGGTTGAACCGGCGATGAAGGTGGTGGTCGCCATGTCCGGCGGCGTCGACAGCTCGGTGGTGGCCGGGCTGATGGCGCGCGAGGGACATGAGGTGATCGGCGTCACGCTGCAACTCTACGACCACGGCGCCGCCGTGGGCCGCAAGGGCGCGTGCTGCGCCGGGCAGGACATCCACGACGCCAAGCGCGTCGCGGACCGGCTGGGCATCGCCCATTACGTGATCGACTCGGAAGCCCGCTTCCGGCAGAGCGTGATCTCCGCCTTCGCCGATTCCTATGCCGACGGGCAGACGCCGGTGCCGTGCATCGCCTGCAACCAACACCTGAAATTCGGCGATCTGCTGGAGATGGCCCGCGATTTGGGTGCCGACGCCATGGCCACCGGGCATTATGTGCGGCGCTTCGAAGGCCCCGAGGGTGCGGAGATGCACAAGGCGGTGGATGACAGCCGCGACCAGAGTTGGTTCCTGTTCGCCACCACCCGCGCGCAGCTGGAATTCTGCCGGTTTCCGCTGGGCGGCTTCGCCAGCAAGGCGGAGGTGCGCGCCATCGCCGCCGAGATGGGCCTTGCCGTGGCCGAAAAGGCCGATAGCCAGGATATCTGCTTCGTCCCCTCCGGCACTTATGCCGGGATCGTGGAGAAATACCGCCCCGAGGCGCTGGCCCCGGGCGAGGTCGTGGCCGAGGATGGGCGCGTGCTGGGCGCGCATCAGGGCATCGCGCGCTATACCATCGGCCAGGCCAAGCGCCTGCCGGATGCCGCGGCGCATATGGTGGTCAAGCGCATCGAGCCAGGTACGCGGCGCATCGTCGTCGGCCCGCGCGGGGTGCAGAGCCGCGAGGTGCGGCTGCGCGGCGTGAACTGGCTGACCGACCCGCGCGAACTCCGCGCCGGGGTAAAGCTGCGCGCGCGCGATACGCTGCACCCGGCCCGCGTGGTGCCGGAAGGCGAAGGCGCCGTGCTATATCTCGACGAGCCGGCCCTCGCCGCGCCGGGCCAGGCGGCTGTGTTTTACGACGGCACGCGCGTGCTCGGCGGCGGCTTCATCGTCTGATCCGTTGCGTTGTTGATTCGTTAACCGGATCATCTACAATCTAAAATAGATAGCCTGTTGATGATCCGGCGCGCTGGTTGTGCCGGGTGGAGCATGGCGCGTGGGAACAGAAATGGCGACTTACAGCATCGCGTCGGGCGGCACGCTCACCATCACGCAGCCCTCGACGGTTGGCACCAATATCGAGTTTCTCAACAACGCCGGGGATAGCGGCGTGCTGATCTTCACGAATGGCGCGATGGGGGTGAACACCGCAACGGTCAATGGCACGCTCTCCACCAGCGCCTATTTCGGCGGCACGGTGCAGAATTTCCAGCCCGGCGCTTATGGTGTGGGCGGAGATCAGGTGACGCTGCAGGTTATCAAGAGCCTGTTCTCGGCGCTCGATGTCGCCGCCACCGCGGCCACTGACAATGTCAGCTTCGCCAATATCGCCACCTTGGCGTCGCAAGGCGGCGAGGCGATCCTGCTCGTCGATGGCACGGTGACGCCCGCCGCTGGCGCCCCCTTGACGCTGGACGCCAACCAGCAGACGATCATCGAGGAGATGGCGGTGGGGCTATTCGGCACCGCCGTGGCGAGCGCGACCCTGATGCTGAGCTTCGCTGATGTCAGGCCGGACCCGAACAGCAACCACCCTTACGTCGATGGCGTGTTCACCGCGCTGGCGCCGGTCAATCCGTGTTTCGCGGCGGGCACGCGCATCCTCACCCCGCGCGGCGAGGTGGCGGTGGAGGAGCTGGCGGTGGGCGATCTCGTCATCACCCGCGCGGGCGAGGAGCAGCCGGTGGTGTGGATCGGGCGACGCGAGATCGATCTCACCGCGCAGTTGCGGCCCGAGGCCGTGCGGCCCGTGATCATCGAGGCCGGGGCGCTGGGCGAGGGCATGCCGGCGCGCGATCTGCGCCTTTCGCCCGATCACGCGCTGTATCTCGACGGCATGCTGGTGCCGGCCAAGGCGCTGGTGAATTGGGCGAATATCCGGCAGGACCATGCGGCAAGGCGCGTGACCTATTACCATCTGGAATTGCCGCGCCATGACGTGATTTTCGCCGAGGCGGCGGCGGTGGAGAGCTTCCTCGATACCGGGCATCGCGGCGTGTTTGATAACGCCGACGAGCCGGTGATCGCCCTGCCTGAGGCGATGCAAGCGCGGCGCGAAGCGGAGAGCTGCGGGTCGCTCTGCACCGGGGGCCCGGCGCTGGAGGCGATCCGCCAGCGCATCGCGGGCCGTCAGGTGGGGGTCAGGCTCTCGCTGTAGCCCCCGCCGCCTCCGCCAGCGCGCCATTGGCGAGATGCAGCCGGCGCGCCCCCCCACCATCATGGTGGCTGATGGCGACGATGGTGGTGTTGGGCAGGTGCTTGGCCAGCGCGGCCTGCACCTGCGCCGCCAAAGGCGGGTCGAGTGCCGAGGTGGCTTCGTCGAGGAACAGCCAGTCCGGCGCCGCGACCAGGGCGCGGGCGAGGGCGAGGCGCTGCTGCTCACCGCCCGAAAGTTGCAACCCCCAATTGGCGGTGTCGTGCAGGCGCGGCGCCAGATGCCCCAGCCCCAGCGCGGTCAGCGCGTCCACCGCCGCTTCATCGCTCACCGCGTCTTCCGTCGCCGGATAGGCGATGCTGCGCTTGAGGCTGCCGAGCGGGAAATAAGGTTTCTGCGGCAGGAAGAGCAGGCTGCCGGAAGGCGGGGTGATCCGCCCCTCGCCAAACGGCCAGATGCCCGCGATGGCCCGGAACAATGTGGATTTGCCCGCGCCGGACGGGCCGGTGACGGTGATCTTTTCGCCCGGCGGCAGGGAGAGCGAGGCGTTCTCCAGCAGCTTGCGCCCGCTGGGCAGGGTGAGGGTGAGGCCGTGCAGCATGAGCGCGGCGCCCGGCTCGCCCAGGCGCGGCCCGCCTGCGGCGGCGAGGCGCGCGGCCTCCATCGCCTCGCGGAAGCCGTAAAGACGCGACACGGTGGCGCGCCACACCACCAGCTGCGCGTACACATTCACAAACCATGACAGCGCGCCCTGCACCTGCGGGAACACGCTGCTGATCTGCGTCAGCCCGCCGAGCGTGATCTTGCGGGCGAAATATTGCGGCATGGCGGCGATAAAGGGGAAGTAATTGGCGACCTGCGTGAACCCGATGGTGAAGAAGTTCAGCAGCTTGGTCCGGCGCATGATCGCCCAGAAATTATCCCGCACCGCCTGGAAGCGCTCGCCCAGCGTGGCCTGCTCATCCCACTCGCCGCGCGAGAGGGCGATCGCCTCCGGGTTTTCGCGCACGCGCATCAGGCTGTAGCGGAAATTCGCCTCCAGCCGCTGCTGGCTGAAGGAGAGCGCCACCAGCTTGCGGCCGATGAGCTGGGTGATGATGGTGCCGAAGATGGAGTAGAGCAGCGCCACCCACACCATGTAGCCATTGATGGTGACGCCAAACAGCGTGATCGAGCCCGAGATGGCGTAGAGCACGAAGATGAAGCTGAACAGCGTGACGACGTTGGAGATGAAATCCAGCCCCAGCGACAGCGTGTTGGTGGTGAAGTCGCGCAAATCCTCGGAGATACGCTGATCCGGGTTGTCGATCACGGCGCCGGGGTCGTGGCTCAGGCTGATCGTGTAATAGGCGCGGTCGGACAGCCAGTTTTCGACATAATGCGTGGTCAGCCATTGCCGCCACTTAATCTGCAGCATCTGGTTGAGGTAGAACGCATAGACCGCGATGATGATGTAGAGCACCAGCAGCTCGCTCAGCCCCGCCATGGCCAGATGGCCCTTGGAATAGATGAGCGGCAGGAACAGCAAATGCCAAGCGGCGGTGGCGTCGTAGGTCTGGATCGCGTTGAAGAACAGGTTTTGCCAATAGGTCAGCACCACGTTCATCCCGACCATGATCAGGTTGAGGGCGATGATGGCGCCGAGCAGCAGGAAGGCGCCCCAGCGCTCCTCGGACGAGAAATAGGGCTTGGCCAGCGTCCAGGCTTCGCCGAAGCCGGTGATGAAATTGCTGATCCGCTCGCGCATTTCAGTCCTCTTGTTTCAGGCGCAGGCGCAGCACACCGTGCAGCACATCCGGGCTGATCGGCTTGCCCTTGCGCAGGATCTCGATAACCCCGGCGCGGGCGAGGCGCTGGGCGGCCAGCTTCACCGGGGCGAGGCTCTTGCGCCAGCTGTCATCCGCTGGGTTGCCGGCCAAGGTGCGGGCGGCTTCCGTCGGGCAGATGGATTTATGGGGCCCGCGCGCGGCGAGCGTGGTGAGGATCGCCTGTTCGGCGGGATCGTTGGTCATGCGGCAAGGCTTATGCCCGAATGTCCGCCCAGGGCAAAGATGCTCAGCCGGGGGCGAACATCGCGGCCATCTCCTCTGGCCCTACCGCCGCGCCGAAATACGACCCCTGGCCCTCATCGGCGCCCAATTCCAGCAGGCGCTGATATTGCGTCTCGGTCTCCACGCCGTCGGCCAGCACCGTCTGGCCCAGGGCGTGCCCGGCCTCAATGGCGGCGCGGATCATGGCGGCGCCGGAGGGTTCCTCAAGATTTTGCACCAGAGAGCGGTCGAGCCGCAGGGTGGCGAAGGGCAGGCGTTTCAGCGCGCTGAGGCTGGCGTAGAACGTGCCGAATTGGTTTAGCGCCAGGCGCACGCCGATGCCTTGCAGCGCCTTCAGCGCAAACATCGTATCGTCATTGCCGTCGAGCAGCATCGGTTCGCTGATTTCCAGTTCCAGCCGCTCGGGCGCGATCTTGCTGTCGCTCAGCCCCTCCAGCAACTGCCGCACCATCTGGCCGCTCTGCAAATAAGGCAGTGATAACGGCATGGCGATGGAGAAATGCGGTGGCCAGGCGGCGGCCTGACGGCAGGCTTCGTGCAGCGCCCAGCCCGATATGGCTGTGGAGAGGTCGGAGCGCTCTGCGATGGGCATGAAATGCTGGGCCGGGACGAAGCCGCGCCGTGCATGGCGCAGGCGGATCAGGGTCTCCGCGCCGCGGGCGAAACCGCTGCGCAGCGTGATGATGGGTTGGTAATGCAGCACGAAGCCGCCGGCCATCAGCGCCTGGCGCAGGCGTTGGGTCATGCGGCGGCGTTCGGTGATCTCGCGCCGCGCGTTGCGCTGGCGCAATTCCCGCAGGTCGCCGGGCGTGGCGGGCAGGTCGGCGGTGTGGAGATCAAGCTCGGTCATGGCGCATCCAGAAAGTCATGGGCGCGAGACTGCGGTCCGGTGGTTAATGAATTGGAAAAGAAATTTTCTAAAATTTAGGCAAAGTTTGGCGATTTCCGCCGATAGGGCGCGCCCGGGCGTGCGCTTTTTGGCTCAAAGGCTGAGCGGGCGGAGATCGTCCTGCATTTCGGTGGCGGCCCGATGGCTGAGCGCGGCGCCCAGCCCGGCGAAGCTGGCCGCCACACCGTAATGCAGCGTGGCGTAGGCCAGCGCCGATTCGGCTGTGGGCGGAGATTTAGCATGGCGGAGCACGGCCTCGGCGAAGATGCCGGTACTACCCGCCATGACAAACGGGGCGCCAGGGCCAAGATAGAACCCTTGCAGACTCGGCGGGGTGGCGATGGTGGTGAGCCCATGGCGGGCGTAATCGAGCAGCTTGATCTTAAGACCAGACCCGGTGCGCAGCGGCGCGATGGCGAGCGAGGCGCTGTGCAGGAGGGGGGCGAGATCCGGCACCCGCCCCCAGGCCTTCACCCCGCGCGGCAGGCGCATCAGGGCGCGGCCGCAATCGCCCACCAGGTCCAGCGTGACGCCGCTTCCCTGTAATTGCGGCCAGATTTCGGAGAAGAACCAGCGTAGCCCGTCGAGATTGGGCAGGCTGTCGCTGCCGACGAAGACCAGCCGGCCAGGGATGCGCGCCGCATCGGGCGGCGGCGGGCAGGGCAGGGCAGGCATCGGCGCGGTGAAGATGTTGCGCGCCGGGCACATGGCGCGCAGCACCTCGGCCTCCTCGGGCTGAATGGCGGCGATGGAGCGCGCCCGCCCGAGCAGCGTGGCCTCGCGCACGCGGGAGAAATGTTCGGGCAGCACGCGATACCCGGCCGCCGCGAGCGCCTGGGCCCGGCGGTGGAAGACATCATGCGTGATGACGATGCTGTTGCGCCCGGCCAGCTCCGGTTCGGCCAGTAGCGGCGCGCGGAACACGGTGTCGATGAGCACGGCGCTGGGGTTCAGCCGTTCCACGGCGCGGGCGCACCAGCGCAGATCGCCAGGGCTGGGAAAGCTGCCGAGCACCGCATCGGCCCCGTGCCGGGCGCGGCGCAACTGGGCGGAGAGGCGGGGCGGCAGGCGCCGCAACAAGGCGCGCAGGGAGATGCCGAGCGCCGTTTTTGGCGATAGCGCGGCGACATGCTGGCCAAAACCGGTGACATGCGGGCCAATCACCGGGGCGATGCCGTAGCGCTGCACCGGTGCCGCGAGCCGCGCGCCGGTGAGCAGGATGGTGACCGCAAAACCCTGGCTTTGCAGCCAATCGATGATCGCGTGATTTAGGGCCAGATGTCCGGCGCTGCCGGGCCTGGGCAGTTCATCGGTGACGAAGGCGATCACCGGGGCATGGGCGCGGTCAGGCGGCGTTTTGCGTGATGCCTTTTTCTTCGAGCAGGGCCTGCAATTCGCCCGTCTGGTACATTTCAGCCACGATGTCGCAACCGCCGATGAATTCGCCCTTGACGTAAAGCTGCGGGATCGTCGGCCAGTTGGAGAAGGATTTGATGCCTTCGCGGATTTCCGCGTTCTCCAGCACGTTGAGCGAGGCGAACGGCACGCCGGAATGCTTGAGGATCTGCACCACCCGCGCGGAGAAGCCGCATTGCGGAAAAAGCGGCGTGCCCTTCATGAACAGGAACACGTCAGAACCTTCGATATGGTTCTGAATTTCAACGAAGACGGGGTTATCCATGGGTCTCTACAATCCTTATTCGGGCGCCGAGGTTTGCAGCGCCAAAGCGTGAAGTTCGCCGCCCATGCGGCCCTGGAGCGCGGCATAGACCATCTGATGCTGGCGCACCCGCGGCACGCCGCGAAATGCCTCAGACACCACGGTGGCGGCGTAGTGGTCGTTATCGCCGGCCAGATCCTCGATCTCGATCTTCGCGTCGGGGAACGCGGCTTTGATCAAGGCCTCGATCTCATTCGCTTGCATGGCCATTGGTCTTGCTACCCTGTTCAGGCGAACCAGCGGGGAAAGAACCCCTCATGGGCATCGCGCAACTGTGCCAGAGATATGGCAACACCGTTTGGCAGAGTCAATTTATCTGAATTGACGGTATGGCCGATGCGCTGTGCCGGAATACCGGCGGCGGCGGCGGCTTTCAGCAAGGCGGCGGCGTCGCGCACGGCGACCACGTAGCGGGCCTGGTCTTCGCCGAACCAGAAGGCGGCGTCGCCCGCGGCGGCGAGTTCCACGCCAGTGTCACCGGCCAGGGCCATCTCGGCCACCGCGATCAGCAGCCCGCCATCGGCGATGTCGTGGCAGGCGGCGACATGTCCGGCCAGGATCTGCGCGCGGACGAAATCGCCATTGCGGCGCTCGGCGTCGAGATCGACCGGCGGCGGCGCGCCGTCCTCGCGGCCCAGGATTTCACGCAGATAGAGCGAGCAGCCGAGTTCGCCGTGGGTCTGGCCCACCAGCACCAGCTCCTGCCCCGGCGCGATGGCATAGCCCACGGCCTTCGACACATCGTTGATCACGCCGACACCGCCGATCGCGGGGGTGGGCAGGATCGGGCGGCCCTCGGTCTCGTTATAGAGCGACACATTGCCCGACACGACCGGATAATCGAGCGCCTCGCAAGCCGCGGCCATGCCTTTGATGGCGCTGGCGAACTGGCCCATGATCTCCGGCTTCTCGGGGTTGCCGAAATTCATGTTGTCGGTGATCGCCAGCGGCAGGGCGCCGGTGGCGGTGATGTTGCGCCAGGTCTCGGCCACGGCCTGCTTGCCGCCTTCCTCCGGGTCGGCCACGACATAGCGCGGCGTCACGTCGGTGGTGATGGCGAGGGCGCGGTTGGTGCCCTCCAGCCGCACGATAGCGGCATCGGCCTGGGCGGGGCGCTTCACCGTCTGCCCGCCCACGGTGGAATCGTACTGGTCGTAGATCCAGCGGCGGGAGCACAGATCGGGGCAGGCGATCAGCTTCAGCAGTGCCTGGTCGAGCGGCGTGCTGCCCTCCACCGGGCCGAGCTTGGCGGGCTTCGGCGTCTCGGCGGTGGGGCGGCGGTAGAGCGGCGCGGCATCCGAGAGCGGGGCTAGCGGGATATCAGCCTCGATGGCGCCCTTATGCTTGACCACGATGCGCCCGGAATCGGTGATATGGCCGATGATGGCGTAGTCGAGGTCCCATTTCTCGATGATGGCGCGGGCCATCTCGCTGCGCTCCGGCTTGAGCACCAGCAGCATGCGCTCCTGGCTCTCGGAGAGCATCATCTCATAGGCGCTCATGCCGGTCTCGCGCTGGGGCACATCGTCCAGAACCAGCTCGATGCCGACGCCGCCCTTGCCCGCCATCTCGACCGAGGACGAGGTGAGCCCGGCCGCGCCCATGTCCTGAATGGCGACAATGGCGTCGGTCTGCATCAGTTCCAGGCAGGCCTCGATCAGCAGCTTTTCGGTGAACGGGTCGCCCACCTGCACGGTCGGGCGCTTTTCCTCGGAGGAGGCGTCGAACTCGGTGCTCGCCATGGTGGCGCCGTGGATGCCGTCGCGGCCGGTCTTGGAGCCGACATACACTACCGGATTGCCCACGCCCGCGGCGGCGGAGAGGAAGATCTTGTCGGTGCGGGCGATGCCGACCGTCATCGCGTTGACCAGAGGGTTGCCATTATAGGCCGGGTGGAAATTCACCTCGCCGCCGACAGTCGGCACGCCCACGCAATTGCCATAGCCGCCAATGCCGCGCACCACGCCATCCACCACGCGCTTGGTCACCGGCAGCTTGGGGTCGCCAAAGCGCAACGCGTTGAGGTTGGCGATGGGCCGCGCGCCCATGGTGAACACATCGCGCAAAATGCCGCCGACGCCGGTGGCCGCGCCCTGATACGGCTCGATGAAGCTCGGATGGTTATGCGACTCCATCTTGAAGACCGCCGCCAGCCCCTCGCCGATATCGATCACGCCCGCATTCTCGCCCGGCCCGTGAATAACCCAGGGCGCCTTGGTCGGCAGCTCCTTGAGCCATACGCGGCTGGATTTATACGAGCAATGCTCGGACCACATGACCGAGAAGATGCCCAGCTCGGTGAACGTGGGCTCACGGCCCATGATCTCCAGGACTTTGCCCCATTCCTCGGCGTTGAGCCCGAAGGATTTGGCGAGATCGGCGTTTACTTGTGTCATGCGGCGGCCAGTGCGTCGAAGAGGGGTTTGCCGTCGGTGCCGCCCAGCAGCGGGTCGACGAGGTTTTCCGGGTGCGGCATCAGGCCGAGCACGCGTAGATTGGACGAGAAAATACCCGCGATATCGCGCGCCGAGCCGTTGCGGTTGCCATCGGCGTAGCGGAAGGCGACGAGGTTCTCGCCCTCCAGCCGGTCCAGCGTGGCGACGTCGGCGGTGTAATTGCCGTCGCCATGCGCCATCGGGGCGCGGAAGGTGGCGCCCTTGGCCCAGCCTTTGGTGAACACCGTGTCGTTGCGCTCAACCCGCAGTAGCGTGTCCATCGAGAGGAAGCGCAGCCCGGCATTGCGCAGCAGCGCGCCCGGCAGCAGCCCGGCCTCGGTGAGGATCTGGAAGCCGTTGCACACGCCCAGCACATAGCCGCCGCGCTCGGCATGGCGTTTCACCGCCTGCATGATCGGGCTCTGCGCGGCCATCGCGCCGCAGCGCAGGTAATCGCCAAACGAGAACCCGCCGGGCAGGATCACGAGATCCACCGCGGGCAGCTCGGTCTCCTTATGCCAGACGATTTGCGGCTCGGCGCCGAAGCTCTGGCGCACGGCGATGATCATGTCGCGTTCCCGGTTGATGCCGGGGAAGTGAAGGATGGCGGCTTTCACTATATACTCCTGCGGGCGCGGGGGCGGGCGTTACGCCGCGATCTCGACCTTGAAGCTCTCGATGACGGTGTTGGCCAGCAGCTTGCGGGCCATCTCTTCGGCGGCGGCTTTGGCCTTGGCCGGGTCGATCTCGGCCAGTTCCAGCTCGATCACCTTGCCCATGCGCACCTCGCCCACCTGGGCGAAGCCGAGATTATGCAGCGCGTGCTCGATGGCCTTGCCCTGCGGGTCCAGCACGCCGTTCTTCAGCATGACGTTGACGATGGCTTTCATGTTCTATCCTTGGCTGGTGGGGGAGCGATGGCTTTACGGGGCCGGCCGATTCGCGCGCTCATGAGGCGGCTGCGCCACCTCATTCAAGCGCGATCCGACGGTCACTGCATCGTTTCCGGGCCCTTCATGTCACGCGCCCCGGCCTCGGGCAGAATGCCGAGGCGGCGGGCGACTTCCTGATAGGCTTCCTCGATCTTGCCGAGGTCGCGGCGGAAGCGGTCCTTGTCCATCTTCTCGTTGGTCTTCACGTCCCACAGGCGGCAATTATCCGGGCTGATCTCGTCGGCCAGCACGATCCGCATCTCCTCGTTCTCATACAGACGGCCGAATTCCAGCTTGAAATCAACCAGCGTGATGCCGACGCCGAGGAACAGCCCGGTGAGGAAATCGTTGATGCGCAGGGTAAGGTGGACGATGTCATCCATATCCGGCGGGGTGGCCCAGCCAAAGGCGGTGATATGCTCCTCAGCCACCATCGGGTCGCCGAGCTGGTCGTTCTTGTAATAATACTCGACGATCGAGCGCGGCAGGCGGGTGCCCTCGGGGATGCCCAGGCGCTGTGCGATGGACCCGGCGGCGATGTTGCGCACCACCACCTCGATGGGGATGATCTCGACCTCTTTGATGAGCTGCTCGCGCATGTTCAGCCTGCGGATGAAATGCGTGGGGATGTTGATCTCCGCCAGCTTGGTCATCAGGAACTCGCTGATGCGGTTATTTAGCACGCCCTTCCCGGTGATCGTGCCCTTCTTCTGGGCGTTGAACGCGGTTGCGTCGTCTTTGAAGTATTGCACGAGGGTGCCGGGCTCGGGGCCCTCGAACAGGATTTTCGCTTTGCCTTCATAGAGCTGCCGGCGCCGGGCCATGATCGGGTACCTTCGGAAAATTTATGGATGCGGTCTATACCAACCAGGGCGGTCTTGCACCATGGGCGACGCGCATGGAAGCCCCCCGGCGGCTTGCCGGGGGGCTTTTGCCTCAATCAGGCTCAGGCGGCGGCGGTTTCCAGCGCCGGATAGTCGGTATAACCGTGCGCGCCGCCGCCATAGAAGGTGGCGGGGTCCATCTCGTTGAGCGGCGCTCCGGCGCGGAAACGCGCCACCAGATCGGGGTTGGCGATGAATTCGCGGCCCCAGGCCACGGCGTCCACCTCGCCCGTGGCCAGTATTTCTTGGGCGGAGTCGCGGGTGAAGCCTTCATTGGCGATATACACGCCGCCGAAAATCTTCTTTAGCTGCGGGCCGATCCAATCCTCGCCCTGGTGCTCGCGGGTGCAGATGAAGGCGATGCCGCGCTCGCGCAACTCGCGGGCCACATAAGAGAAGGTGGCCAGCGGGGTGGAATCGGTGAGGTCGTGGCGGTCGGGCCGCGGCGAGAGATGCACGCCCACGGCCTCCGGCCCAAACACCGAGGCGGCGGCGTCCGTCACCTCCAGCAGCAGCCGTGCGCGGTTGGCGATGGAGCCGCCATATTCGTCGGTGCGCTGATTGGCGCCGTCACGCAGGAATTGGTCGAGCAGGTAGCCATTGGCGCCATGCACCTCGACGCCGTCGAACCCAGCCATCTGCGCGTTCATCGCTGCCTTGCGGTAGACCTCGATGATGCCCGGAATCTCGGAGAGCTCCAGCGCGCGCGGCGTAACGAATTCCTGCTGCGGGCGGACCAGCGAGACATGCCCCTCCGGCTTGATGGCCGAGGGCGCCACCGGCAGCTCGCCATTGAGGTAGAGCGGGGCGGAGATGCGCCCGACATGCCAAAGCTGCGCGAAGATGCGCCCACCCGCCTTGTGCACGGCGTCGGTGGTGAGCTTCCAGCCCTCCACCTGCTCCTGACTCCACAGGCCGGGGGTGTCGGGGTAGCCCACGCCCATCGGAGTTACCGCCGTGGCCTCCGAGATGATCAGCCCGGCGCTGGCGCGCTGCGCGTAATATTCAGCCATCAGCGCGTTGGGCACGCGGCCCTCCGAGGCACGGCAGCGGGTGAGGGGCGCCATGATGATGCGGTTGGGCAGGGTGAGGTCGCCAAGTTTCAGCGGGGTAAACAAATCGGGCATGGAAAACTCCGGTTCATAATGTTTGGCCGAGATCGCGGACGAAAGCGGCGATCGCGGCTTCGTCGCGCTGGTAGAACACCCATTGGCCGATCTTCTGGGCCGTCAGAAGCCCGGCCTGATGCAGCACCGCCAGATGCGCCGATACGGTGGATTGCGACAAGCCGCACACCGCCTCGATCCGCTGGGCGCAGACGCCAAGCGTGTAAGGGTGCTCCTGGCCGGGGAAATTCTGCGCCGGGTCTCTCAACCCGCACAAGATTTTCCGCCGGACCGGGTTGGCCAGGGCTTTCAGCGCATCGTCGAAATTCGGTTCATGCATCGTCGATGAGCGATATATAGATCGAAAATTTCCGATGCAAGGCCGATGTCAGCTTACCTTCGGCGTGCTGCGGCTGGCGCGGGTGATCATTACCACCCCGTCGCCGGGCTCGATCACGGTGGAGGGGTCGGGGCGGGTCAGCGTCTCACCGTTCTTGCGGTTGATGGCGACGATGAACATCGCGCCGCCCGCTTCGCGCTCGATGCTCTCGATCGTCGCGCCGGCCTGCTTGCTTTCGGCAGGCACGGCGGTCACCTCCAGGTCCAGCCCCAGGCTGTGCAGCCCGGCGGCGAGGGCGCGCATGCGCTGCGTGCCCTCGGTATAGCGGGCGGTGCGGGGGAACAGGATGAGCTGGGCGATGCGCTCGGCGCCAATATGCGTGGGCTCCACCACCGAGCTGGCGCCCGCATGCAGCAGCTTACCCTTGGTATTGGGCGAGACGCCGCGGGCGATGATCTCTAGATCCTTGTTCAGGCTGCGGGCAGTGAGGGTGATGAATACGTTCACCGCGTCATTGGGCACCACCGTGGCCAGGGCGCGGGCGCGATGCACGCCGACCTCCTCAAGCACCGCCTCGGTGGTGGCGTCGCCCGCCCAGGTGGGAAAGCCCTGCGCCGCCGCCAGGGTGAGTCGCGCCTCGTCGAGATCGACGATCACGAAATCAGCCCCGCCCGCGCGCAGCTCCTCGGCCAGGGCCTCGCCAATGCGGCCATAGCCGCAGATGATGACATGGCCGCTCATCTTCTCGATTTGCGTTTTCATGCGCCTGTTTCCGAGTAATTGCTGGATTTGCGTATAAGTGAAGGCCTGCACCAGCGCACCGGTGAGGAAAATGACCCCCGTGCTGCCCAGCACGATGGTGCCGATGGTCAGCGCCCGCAACTCGGGCGAGACGATCGGATGCACCTCCTCATACCCCACCGTGAAGATGGTGATGATCACAAAATAGAAGGCGTCGCCCAGGTTCCAGCCCGCCAGCACATAAGCGAGCGTGGCTAGGGTGATGACGCAGAGCATGTAGATGAGCCCGATGGCGAGGTTGCGCCAGGGGCCGGTGGGCAGGCGGGTCATGCTTCGATGGTAAAACAAAAAAGGCCAGGGGGAAGCACCCCCTGGCCCGTGATGGCGGAATTTCCGCGGTTCAGCCGCGCTGTTCGAGCGGCACGTAATCGCGCACCGGGGCGCCGGTGTAGATCTGGCGCGGACGGCTGATGCGGTTGCTGGGGTCCTCCATCATCTCCTTCCACTGGCTGATCCAGCCCACAGTGCGGGCCAGCGCGAAGATCGGGGTGAACATCTGGGTGGGGAAGCCCATCGCCTTGAGGATGATGCCCGAGTAGAAATCGACGTTCGGGTACAGCTTGCGGGAGACGAAATAATCGTCGTGCAGCGCGATCTTCTCCAGCTCCATGGCCAGGTCGAGCATTGGCTCGTCCTTGATACCCAGCTCGCCCAGCACTTCATAGCAGGTCTTCTGCATGATCTTCGCACGCGGATCGTAGTTCTTGTACACGCGATGGCCGAAGCCCATCAGCTTGACGTTGGAGTTCTTGTCCTTCACCTGCTTGATGAACTCGGGGATGTTGTCCTTGTGGCCGATCTCGGCCAGCATTTTCAGCACGGCCTCATTGGCGCCGCCATGGGCGGGGCCCCAAAGCGAGGCGATGCCCGCCGCGATGCAGGCAAACGGGTTGGCGCCGGTGGAGCCGGCCAGACGCACCGTGGAGGTCGAGGCGTTCTGCTCGTGGTCCGCGTGCAGGATCAGGATGCGATCCATGGCGGCGGTGAGGATCGGGTTCGGCTTCCACTGCTCGGCCGGCACGGCCTGGAACATGTAGAGGAAGTTCTCGGCATAACCCAGGTCGTTGCGCGGATACATGAAGGGCTGGCCGACATTGTATTTATGCGCCCAGGCGGTGATGGTGGGGATCTTGGCGATCATGCGATAGGCCGAGATCTCGCGCTGGTGCTCGTCATGCACGTCGATGCTGTCGGGGTAGAAGGCGGACATCGCGCCGACCACCGAGCAGAGCATGGCCATCGGGTGGGCGTCGCGGCGGAAACCGTCCCAAAAGCGGCGGATCTGCTCGTGCAGCATGGTGTGGCGCATCACGCCATTGGTGAACTTTTCAAGTTCGGCCTTGTTCGGCAGTTCACCGAACAGCAGCAGATGGGCGACCTCAAGGAAGGTCGAGTTCTCAGCCAGTTGCTCGATCGGGTAGCCACGGTGCAGCAGCACGCCCTCGTCGCCATCAATATAGGTGATGGCGCTTTCGCAGGAGGCGGTGGAGCCATAGCTCGGGTCGAAGGTGAAGAGGCCGAGCTCGCCATTCAGCTTGCGCACGTCGAGGCAGTCAGTGCCCAGGGTGCCGCCAAGGACGGGCAGCGTTGCTGTCTTGTCGCCCAGGGTAAGTGTTGCCGAGCCGACCTGCTTGCTGGTTGCGGTTTGAGCCATGCGGATTTACCTTCTGCTGTGAGGTATTAGTTGACCAGGATCGTGAGGAAGGTCCTGGCACGGGTCACGCGGAGAGCGTTATTAAATCCGCCGCCCCCTGTAAAGCCGCTGGGTGCGGTGCAACAAGCCCGAACAGGTCAGGCAAGGTCCTTCGGCACGATGAAACGTTGCAGTGCCGCGCCGCCGGGCGCGAGCCGCCGCCACGGCGTTGTCACCAGGAATTCCGCCAGTGCCGCCGTGGGGAAGCCCTCGTCGATGCGCTTCAGCTCGGGCCGCGGGCGCAGCGGGCCGGCGAGGCTCAGCGCCAATTCATGCAGACCTGGGTTGTGGCCGATGACCAGCGCGCTGCGCACACTCTCGGGCAGATCCTGCAACACGTCGCGCAATTGGCCTGGGGTGGCCATGTAGAGCTGGGGCAGGGAGTCGATATTCGGCCATTCATCCCAGACATTCGCGGCTTGCAGCGCCTCCAGCGTCTGCTGCGTGCGGGTGGCGGTGGAGACCAGCACCACATCCGGCGCCAGCCCCGCCTTGCGCATGGCCCGCCCGATCTTGCCCGCGGCCTCGCGCCCGGTCTCGGTGAGCTTGCGCTCGTGGTCGGATTTGCTGCCCTGGGGTTCGGCTTTGGCGTGGCGAAGTAGAATCAGCTGGTGCATGAAGTTATAGTGCCATGGCGCGCGGCGTGTGTCGCCCCTATCTGTGGTCTGGAAAGTGAACGGACGAAGGAGGTTGGAGCGGATGGACAGACGGCGATTTTTGGCCGCGGCTGGGGCTTCGGCGCTGGCGTTTCCGGCCTTGGCCGAAGATCTGCCCGTGCCACCCAGCGGGGAAATCGCCTTCAAGGTCCTGCGTAACGGCACGCCGATCGGCGAGCATCATATCAATTTCACCCGCTGCGGCGATGCTCTGCGTGCCGAGATCAACGCCGACATGGCGGTTAAGCTGGCCGGGATCACGGTGTTCCGCTACCAGGCCCAGGCGGTGGAATGCTGGCAGGGCGGGGCGTTCCAGACCCTGGATAGCCAAGTGAACCATAACGGCACCAAGCTGGAGGTGCATGCGCAGCCGATCACCGGGGGCTATGCCATTCAGAGCACCAAGGCCGGCGATTACACCTATACCGGGCAGCCGCCCATGCTGCCGATGACCTATTGGAACAAGGCGATGCTGAACGCCATGATTCTGAATGTGGAGACCGGGCGGCATTATCCGGCGATCGTGAATTCGCCGGGCTGGAACTACCTGCCCACCGCCGAGGGGGGCAGGTTGCTGGCGCAGCGCTTCGACATCACCGGCAAGCTGCATCTTAGCCTTTGGTACGACCAGTCCGGCCAATGGGCGGGGCTGGAGTTCCACATCAGCGGCGATGAAACCTTCCAGAAATACGTGTCGAGCTGAGGCGGCTCAGCCGAACTGCTTCTCAGGGTGGCGCAGATGCCAGAGGCGCTCATGCGCCGCCACCAGGCTCTCGATGCTCTTGCGGCGGTTGGCGTCGGGCGGAACGGTGCGGCGGGTGAGCATGCTTTCCAGAATGCGCAGGAGCTGCTCGGCGATCTCGTAATCGCCCTGGTCGCAAGCGTGGTGGAACGCGATCAGGATCTTGTCGGACAACCGCCGGCTATAGCGCGGGGCGCCGCTTTGGTTGCGCCCCGTAGTCTCCGTGTCGTCCTGGGTGTCTGTCACGCCTGCCATATCATCATTCAGTCCAAACTAAAGCCCAACCCCGAGCATCGCTTCTTGGTTGTATGGCCGGCATTTCAAGGTGATGAACAGGTGGTTTGTCAATGAATATTATCTGGGTTCCGCATGCGTTCCAGAATCCATGCTGAAACGGCGGCACCATGCCCCGGCGCTTGGCCGGGCGGCACAGGCCGCCGCGGGGCATCAGGCGGGCACCGAGGCCATGGTGTCGCCGGCCGAGAAATCGGAGAAGGCGTCTTCCCAACTTCCAGTTGTGGACGCTTTGCTGTACTCGGTTGAGCGGTTCTCGAAGAAATTGGCGTGCTCCACCGCGTTCAGCATCTCATCCAGCCAAGGCAGCGGGTTCTTCTCGACATGGAAGAGCGGGTTCAGGCCAAGCTGGGCGAGGCGGCGGTCGGCGATGTAGCGGATGTAGCGCTTCACCTCCTCCGAGGTGAGGCCCTCGATCGGCCCCAGCTCGAAGGCGAGGTCGATGAACGCGTCCTCGTGATCGACGATGGTGGCGCAGACGAGATACAGCTCGCGGCGCAGATCCTCGGTCCAGACCTCCGGGTTTTCAGACACGAAGGTGCGGAACAGCTTGATGATGCTCTCGCAGTGCAGGGATTCGTCGCGCACCGACCAGGTGACGATCTGGCCCATTCCCTTCATCTTGTTGAAGCGCGGGAAGTTGAGCAGGATGGCGAAGGTGGCGAAGAGCTGAAGCCCCTCGGTGAAGGCCCCGAACGCGGCCAGGGTCTTGGCGATCTCATGCTTATTCTCGACCGAGAAGCCGTGCATGTAATCGTATTTGTCCTTCATCTCCTTGTATTTGAGGAAGGCCTGGTACTCCACCTCGGGCATGCCCACGGTGTCGAGCAGATGCGAGTAGGCGGCGATATGCACGGTCTCGATGTTGGAGAACGCCGAGAGCATCATCAGCACCTCGGTCGGCTTAAACACGCGGGAGTACTGCTTCATATAGCAGTTATTCACCTCGACATCCGCCTGGGTGAAGAAGCGGAAGATCTGGGTGAGCAGGTTGCGCTCGGAATCGGTGATGTTCTTGTGCCAATCCTTCACGTCATCGGCCAGCGGCACTTCCTCGGGCAGCCAATGCACGCGCTGCTGCGTCAACCAGGCGTCATAGGCCCAGGGGTAGCGGAACGGCTTGTAAACCGGGTTCTCGGTTAGCAGGTCGTATTTATGCTCCACCACGGGGGCGGGGGTGACAATCTGTCCGCTCATCAGAAACGCCTTCAAACTCTGGGCCATTATGCTTGCCCCGGAAACATATGAGGTCCGGGGACGCGAGGCCTCCGGCAGGAACGCAAGGGGCTTTGCCCCAGGCGGTTTACTGGCAGGCCAGGCATTCCTCGTAATTGGTGCCGCTGGCCGCCACCGGCAATGGCTGGGCGCCATCATTCGCCGCCGGCGCGGCGTGGAAATCCACCGCCTTCTCCTTCTTCTCGGAGACGTTATCGGCGCGCTGGATGGAGAGCGAGCGGCAGTAATACAGCGATTTCACGCCCTTCTTCCAGGCTTGGTAGTGGATCTGGTGGAGGTCGCGCTTGTTCACATTGGCCGGCAGGAACAGGTTGATCGACTGGCTCTGGCAGATATAGGGCGCGCGGTCGGCGGCGTGTTCAACGATCCAGCGCTGATCCAGCTCGAAGGCGGTCTTGTACACATCCTTCTCGTGCTGGGTCAGGAAGTCGAGATGCTGCACCGAGCCCTTGTTGATGGTGATCGAGGTCCAGGTTTCCTCGTCATCCTTGCCGTATTTGGCCAGCACCTGCTGCAGCGGCCGGTTGCGCACCGAGAAGCTGCCCGAGAGCGTCTTCTGCAGGAATACATTGGCCGCGATCGGCTCGATGCCCGGCGAGGTGTTACCGGCGATGATCGAGATGGAGGCGGTGGGGGCAATGGCGATCTTGTGGCTGAAGCGCTCCATGATGCCATAATCGGCGGCGTCCGGGCAGGCGCCGCGCTCCTCGGCCAGCTTGCGCGAGGCGGCATCGGCCTGGGCGCGGATATGCTTGAACATCTTAATGTTCCACACCTTGGCCATGACGCTTTCCAGCGGCACGTTCTGCTCCTGCAGGAAGGAGTGGAAGCCCATCACGCCCAGCCCGACCGAACGCTCGCGGAAGGCGGCATATTTCGCCTTCTCCATCGAATCCGGGGCTTTGTTGATGAAATCCTGCAACACGTTGTCGAGGAAGCGCATCACATCCTCGATGAACTGCTCGTCCTGGTGCCATTCCAGCCAGGTTTCCAGGTTGAGCGAGGAGAGGCAGCACACGGCGGTGCGCTGCTTGCCGTATTGGTCGATGCCGGTGGGCAGGGTGATCTCGGCGCAGAGATTGGAGGTCTTCACCTCCAGCCCGGCCAGCTTGTGCTGCTGCGGGCGCGCGTTGTTCACATGGTCGGAGAAGATCAGATACGGCTCGCCGGTCTCGATGCGGGCGGTGAGGATGCGGATCCACAGGGCGCGGGCCGAGATGGAGCGGACATGCGAGCCGTCCTTGGGGGATTTCAGCGGCCATTGCTCGTCAGCCTCGACCGCGCGCATGAAGGCGTCGGAAATGAGGATGCCGTGATGCAGGTTGAGCGCCTTGCGGTTGGGGTCGCCGCCGGTAGGGCGGCGGATTTCCACGAATTCCTCGATCTCTGGGTGCCAGACCGGCAGATACACCGCCGCCGAGCCGCGGCGCAGATCGCCCTGGGAGATGGCGAGGGTGAGAGAGTCCATGACGCGGATGAAGGGGATGATGCCCGAGGTCTTGCCCGCGCCTTTCACCTTCTCGCCGATGGAGCGCAGATTGCCCCAATAGGAGCCGATGCCGCCGCCCTTGGAGGCCAGCCAGACATTCTCGTTCCACAGCCCCACGATGCCCTCCAGGCTGTCGGAGGCTTCGTTGAGGAAGCAGGAAATCGGCAGGCCGCGATCGGTGCCGCCATTGGAGAGCACCGGGGTGGCGGGCATGAACCACATCTTGGAGATGTAGTCATAGAGCCGCTGCGCATGGGCGGAATCGTCGCCATAATAAGAGGCGACGCGGGCGAACAGGTCCTGATAGGTCTCGCCGGGCAGCAGATAGCGGTCATCCAGCGTGGCGCGGCCGAAATCGGTGAGCAGCGAGTCGCGCGAGCGGTCAACCTGCACCGGGTGGCGTCCACGCATCTGCACGATGTCTTCATTCAGCAGCGCGGCTTCGGGTTTCGTCATCACGTTCATCTGCTGGTTCCCAGTTGGTAAAGCGGGGGGCATAACAACATATAGTCAGGGGCTCGTGCAATCACTACTACATGAAGCTGGTAAACATTTTTTCATGGACCTTGTTTTGCCACGAGTCACGCGCCGGGAGGAATCACGGCGTTCGCTTTATGTTCCAGAACATGGGCATGCGGCGCCGGGCCGTCAAGCGAGTCGGGCGGGCCGAATCGGCTCAGACCGGCAGGCGGCGCAGGGCGCGTTGCAGAGGCTGGTCGAGGAGGAAGGCCGCAAGCGCGGTTACGGCCAGCGACACGGCTATGAGCAAGCCGAACAATAGCACCGCGGGCATGGTGTGGTTGATATGGAGCTTGAATACGATGATGTATCCGGCGAGGAACGAGCAAGCCGGATGCAGCAGGTAGAGAGGGTAGGACAAGGTGCCCAGCGCGCCCGTCCAGCGTGGCGGGCGCAGTGCGCCGGCGCGTTCCAGCGCCGCAAGACAAAAAATAACCCCCGCGTAGAGGATCCCGACAAAGGGCTCCAGCGGCTTGGTCGGATAATGAAAGCCCCAGTTTTCGAGGCGGATCTGGTTCAGGAGCACGCCGCCAAGCACGGCCAACGCCAGCCACAGGATATCCTTGCGCAGTGTCGTCCGGGCCAGCAGCAGCGCGGCGCCGATACCGCAGAAAAACAGCCAGTCATGGCCGTCGAACATGTGCCATTTGAGGCCCGGCGGCAGGATGTCCGGCAGCGGATGCGGAGCGTGCGGGAAGGTGACACTATACCATTGATAGGTCAGCCCGGCGAGCCAGAGGCCGAACACGTAACGCCGTGCCCGGGGCAGCAGCGCCAACCCGAACATGGCGTAAAACAGGATTTCAAAGCGCAGGCTCCAGGCGGGCGGGTTGAGTTCCCAAAACTGGAAGGGCGTGAACGGGTCGAGCGAATAAATCTCCGCCATATATAGGTGCTTGTGCCCGTAGATGGGCCATAGCAGCCAGACCATCGGAACCAGCGAGAGCCAGTAGAGCGGGTAGATGCGGCAAAAACGGCGCCAGACATAGCGCGGCAGGCGCGAGAGGCGTCCGGCGTCTTGATAATGCGCCTCGGTCATCACGAAGCCCGAAAGCACGAAGAAAAACAGCACGGGCGCGATCGGCGGCGCGGTGAGCCAGCCCGGCATGCTGCCGGCGCCATATTGGCCCGAAAACGCGGAGAGGTGTTCGGTGGCCACGCAGAGCGCCGCGATGAAGCGGGCGATTTCGAGCGTTAAGATACGGTTGGCGGGGCTTGGCGCGGGCATGCATTCGCGGATAGGTGCGGTAGGATTAAGCGTCAAGCGCCGCCCCGCCGCGCAAAATCGCTTCGGCCTGGGCGGTGATGCCCTGCTCGTCATGCAAAACCAGGCCCGGATGCACCGTATCCGCGCTTTTACCGCCTTTGCGGGCGGTCAGGATCACCATTTTCGCGGGTTGCCCGGCGCGCGGCCAGAGCGGGATGAGCGTGATGCTACCGCAGGCCGGGCGCAGGCAGGCGGCGGCCTCGGCGAAGCTGGCGGCGGGCAGGATCAGCGCCAGGGTGCCGCGGGTGCGCAACACGCGCAGCAGCTCCGCGATCCAGCGGTGCAGCAGGCCCTCCGGCGCCATGTGGGCGGCGGCGCGGCGGGCATCCGGCGGGGCTGTGTTGCGCGCGCCGAACCAGGGCGGGTTGGCCAGAGTATGGTGGAAGCTGTCTGGCGCGAAGGGCAGGGCGGTGGCGTCGGCCCGCAGCGCGTGCATCGCACCCAGCCCGTTGGCCGCGAAATTCTCCGCGGCCAACGCCGCCAGGGCGGCGTCGCGCTCAACCCCCACGCCCTGCACACCTGGCACCCGGGCACCCAGGCAGAGCAGCGCCGCCCCGGCGCCGGTGCCGGCCTCCAGCACCCTCTCGCCCGCCCGCGCTGGCACGGCGGCGGCGAGCAGCACTGGCTCGAAGCCGCTACGATGGCCGCCCCGCAACTGCCGGTAGGTCAACCGCCCGCCGAGCAGGCCACCTGTGCTTACCTCGTCCATGCCCGCTACCTTGACCTCCGCTACAACCGGCTAGATATGGAGCTATCGCATATCCGCGAGACAGGTTAAGGCGCAAAAAATTGGATGGTTCGACGCCGGTGACAAATGATGCTCTGGGACGGCTGACGGCGCTGCTGGCGCGCGATCTGCAAGCCACCAACGAAACCATTCTGGCGCGCATGGACAGCCCCGTCGCCCTGATCCCGCAGCTGGCGGCGCATCTGGTGGCGGCGGGCGGCAAGCGGCTGCGCCCGCTGCTCACCTTGGCCACGGCCCGGCTCTGCGGCTATGGCGGCGACCGCCAGATCAGGCTCGCCGCCTGTGTGGAGTTCATCCATACCGCCACGCTGCTGCATGACGACGTGGTGGACGAATCGCTCCTCCGGCGCGGTTTCGCCAGCGCCAACGCGGTGTTTGGCAACAAGGCCTCGGTGCTGGTCGGCGATTTCCTGTTCGCCCGCGCCTTCCAGCTGATGGTCGAGGATGGCTCGCTGGAGGTGCTGCGTATCCTGTGCGCCGCCGCCGCCACCATCGCTGAGGGTGAGGTGCTGCAACTCACCACGCAAAACGACCTCTCCACCACCGAGGAGAAATATTTCGAGGTGATCCGCGGCAAAACCGCCGCGCTGTTCGCCGCCGCGTGCGAGGTGGGCGGGGTGATCGCCGGGGAGCCGCCGGAGCGCTGCGCCGCGCTGTATCAGTTCGGCATGGATCTCGGCATGGCGTTTCAGCTTGTGGATGACGCGCTGGATTACTCCGCCGTGCAGGCCGAGCTGGGCAAGACGGTGGGCGACGATTTCCGCGAGGGCAAGCTGACCTACCCGGTGCTGGTGGCGATCGCCGCGGCCGAGGGCGAGGAGCAGGAATTCTGGACCCGCACCATCGAGCGCGGCGAGCAGGCCGAGGCGGATCTGCCGGCGGCGCTGGAGCTGATCCGCAAGCATGGCGGAACCGCGCGGACCATCGCCCGGGCCGAGGCGTTTATCGACTCCGCTTGTGCGGCGTTGCAGGCCTTCCCGGAGAGTGAGATGCGCGCCACCCTCATCGAGGTTGCGCGCTACACCACCGCGCGGCGATTTTGAACATCAGCCGCCCGCCCAGGAAGGCGGGCGGCTGAGCAGCTCAGCTCTTGGCGCCGACGACGCCGGTCACGGTGGAGCGCACCACGCTCACCACCACGTTCGGGGCGATCTCCACCTCGATCTCCGAGGCGCCGTCCGCCGCTTTTTTAACCGTGCCGACGATGCCGCCAGCGGTGACCACCTTGTCGCCGCGCTTGAGCGCGGAGATCTGGGCCTTCAGCTTCTTTTGCTGCTTCTGCTGCGGCAGCACGAGCAGGAAGTAGAACACCGCGGCCATCAGGATGATCGGCCCCCATTGCACGAGGGTGGTGATGGCGGAGCCGCCCGGGGCGGCGGCGTAGGCGGGGGTAACGAACATGAAGGCTCCGTGGTTGCGATGACGTGCGGCGGACCATAGGTTGCGCGGCGATGCAGTCAACAGGGGATAAGTCGAATGGATGATGCTTTGCTCCGCCGGATCGCCGAGGCGCTGGAACGCCTGGCCCCGCCGCTGCCCACGACGCCGGATTTGCGCGGGGCGGACGCCTTTGTCTGGCATCCCGAACGCGCGGCGCTGGCGCCGGTGCCGGTTGTGTCGCGGATGGAGATCGGGCTGCTCCAGGGAATCGCGCAGCAGAAGGAGATCCTGCTGGAGAACACGCGCCGCTTCGCCGCCGGGCTGCCGGCCAATAACGCCATGCTGTGGGGCGCGCGGGGCATGGGCAAATCCTCGCTGGTGAAGGCGGTGCATGCCGAGGTGAACCGCGCCACGCCCGGGGCGCTGGCGCTGGTGGAGATCCACCGCGAGGAGATCCGTACCCTGCCGGAGCTGCTCAACCTGCTGCGCGCCGGGCCGCGCCGTTGTGTGATTTTGTGCGACGACCTCTCCTTCGAGCGCGAGGACGCCGATTACAAGGCGCTGAAATCGGTGCTCGATGGCGGCATCGAGGGGCGGCCGGAGAATGTGCTGTTCTACGCCACCTCCAACCGCCGCCACCTGATGCCGCGCGACATGATCGAGAATGAGCGCTCCACCGCCATTCATCCGGGCGAGGCGATCGAGGAAAAGGTCTCCCTCTCCGACCGCTTCGGCCTCTGGCTCGGCTTCCATAATGCCGGGCAGGACGTGTTTTTCGCCATGATCGAGGGCTACGCCGCCGCCTATAAGCTGCCCATCACCACCGAGGCGCTGCATGCCGCGGCCGTGGAATGGTCGGTCACCCGTGGCGGGCGCTCGGGCCGCGTGGCATGGCAATTCATCCAAGACCTGGCCGGAAGGTTGGGTGTGCGCTTGACCGCGTGAAGCAGGTGCGGGAAAGGATACACCCCGCGAGGAAGGGTGGCCGAGTGGTTTAAGGCAGCGGTCTTGAAAACCGCCGTGCGTGTAAGCGTACCGTGGGTTCGAATCCCACCTCTTCCGCCAATAATCCTGTGATATTTAAGGTTTTTATCCGCATCCCGGCGCAGAGGCGGGAGCGTCCGGTGCCGCGCGCTAGGGCGATCACAAAGCTGCAGAATCACGAAATATCATTTGTTTGGGCCAATGAAAGCCTGTAATTCTGTTCATCAACAGGGTAGCATGGCGCAATGTTTGCCGCGGTCACGGCCGCGGCGAAGGCGCCCTTATCAGCAAGGCGATCACGGCATTGGCGTCCTCCGGCACTGTACTTGTCTCGAGCGGATCAACCAGCACCTGGTACGCCAGCGTCGCCAGCGGGCTTACGATCGGCTCGGGCGGGGTTGAGTATGTCTATGCCGGCGGCACGGCGAGCAGCACCGCTCTGGCCTCGGGCGGCGTGCAATATATTTCATCTGGCGGCACCGCGATCAACGACGTGATTTCCGGCGGCGGTGTCTATGCGTCCTATTTTGGCATCCCTGGCGGTTCGGCCTTCGTGGCTTCCGGCGGGGTTGCCAGCGCCACAGTGATATCCAGCGGTGGGTCTCTCTATGTTCTCGCGGGGGGCAGCGATCTGGCCACCGTGGTGAATAGCGGCGGCGTGGAATATGTGTCGTCGGGCGGCGCCGCTGCCGGTACGGTGGTGAGCGGCGGCGGTGTAGAGATCATATCGGCGGGTGGCGTGGCGAACCGCACCACGCTGAGCAGTGGCGGCGTGCAGTCGGTCTATGGCAGCGCTGTGGCGGCGATGCTCAATGGCGGCACCGAGATTGTTTATTCCGGCGGCGTGGCCAGCGCGGCAACGGTGATCAGCGGTAACCTGACCGTCTCCTCGGGCGGTATGGCCGTGGGGGCGGCTGTGAGTGGCGGGGGCAGCGTAACGGTCTCCTCCGGCGGCGTCGCCAGCGGCGTGGTCATCAGCAGCGGCGGCTCCGAAGTTGTGCTCACGGGCGGCGTGGCCAGCAATGGCTCGCTGCTTGGCGGCGCGCAATATGTCTCCGGCGGCAAAACGGTCTCCACCAGCATCGGCAATGGGGGAAGCGAGCAGCTCTATGCCGGTGGCACAGCCACGGCGACCATCGTGGTCAGTGGCGGTAATCTGGCCGTGTCCTCTGGCGGCACGGGCTCTGGCACGGTGGTGAGCAGCGGCGGCGCGGAGACGGTGTCGTCCGGCGGCGTGGCCAGCGGCACGGTGGTCAGCGGTGGCGGCGGCGAGACGATTTCCGCGGGCGGAAAGGCGGTGAGCGCCACCATCAGCCGCAGCGGTGTGCAGACCGTATCCTCTGGCGGCGTGGCCAGCGCCACTACGGTCGCCTCCGGCGGTGTCGAAGTGGTTGCGGCGGGCGGTACGGCCAGCGCCACCACGGTGAGCAGCGGCGGCTATCTGCTGATGCTGCCCGGCGGCACCAATACGGGCGCCACGATTGCGAGCGGCGGCAATGTCGTCTCCAACGGCGTGCTGCTCATCAACCCGGCCTCGGTGGCGTTCTCGCTCACGCTGAGCGGTGTCACCATTAGCAATGGCGGCGAGGAATATGTGCTCTCTGGCGGCACGGCCAGCGCCACCACGGTGCTCGGCGGTGGCGCGCAGCTGGTCTTGTCGGGTGGCGTGGCCAGCAGCACCGCGATTTATAGCGGCGGCGCGGCATATGTGTCCGCTGGCGGCCAGACGGTTTCCGCTACCGTGGCCTTCGGCGGCGCGGAGGTTGTTTCTTCGGGCGGCGTGGCCAGCGCGACCGCCGTGCAGAGCGGCGGCAGCCTTTACGCCTCGGCCGGGGGAACGGATTCCGCCACCGTGCTGAGCAGCGGCGGCGCGGAATATGTGTCCTCGGGCGGTGTCGCCAAGGGGACGGTCATTTACGGCGCCGGCACCCAATATGTGTTCTCCAGCGGCACGGCGTCGGGCACCATCATCAATAGCGGCGGCGTACAGGCCGTCTCCTCGGGCGGTTTGGCCAGCGCCACCACGGTGCTAGGCGGCGGCAATCAGACAGTTTACAGCGGCGGCCGCGCCGACGGCACCACGCTGAGCAGCGGCGGCGCCGAGACTGTCTCCTCCGGCGGCATCAATAGCGCCGCGACGGTATTGAGCGGCGCCACCCTGACGATCTCCTCCGCCGGTAGGGATTCTGGCACGGCGATCAGCGCGGGCGGGCAGGAGGTGGTCTCGAAGGGCGGCAGTGCCGTCGCCGCCACGGTGAGCAGCGGCGGTAGCCAGACGGTGTATTCCGGTGGCGTTGCCAGCACCACCACGGTCTTGACGGGCGGTAGCGCCACGGTCTCGTCCGGCGGCAAGACAGTGAACGCGGTGCTAAGCGCCGATGGCACCGAAGTGGTTTATGCGGGCGGCGCGGCGAGCGGCACGGTGGTGCGGAGCGGCGGCACGCTTTTCGTCTCCTCCGGCGGCACAGATTCCGGCACCAAGGTGAGCAGCGGCGGTAGCGAGACCGTGTATTCGGGCGCCACCGCGAGCGCCAGCACGGTGAGCGCTGGCGGCATCCAGATCGTGTCCGCCGGGGGCGGCACGGTTGCCAGCCTGCTCAGCGGCGGTATCGAGACGGTGTCCTCCGGCGCGGCGGCCAGCAACACGATCGTGCGCAGCGGCGGGTTGGAGATCGTCGCCTCGGGCGGCAGCGCCCTGGGCACCACGATCAGCTCAGGCGGGTTTCTGGTCGTGCTCTCGGGTGGCTACGCCTCCGGTACCACGAATAGCGGCGGCGGTACGGTGGTGTCGACCGGCGTGTTGCTCGCCAACCCGACATCCATCGTGTCCTCGTCCAGCCTTTCCGGCGTCACCATCAGCCCGGGCGGCAACGAGTTTGTCATGGCCAGCGGCACCGCCACCAGCAACATCGTGAGCAGCGGCGGCGTGCAGGGCGTGTATTACAGCGGCACGACCAGCGGCACGCAGGTGTTAAGCGGCGGTGTCGAGACGGTGTCGGTCGGCGGCACGGCGAAGAGCACGACGGTGAAGACCGGCGGTAGCTTGCAGGTCTATTCGGGCGGTGTCGATACCGGAACCGTGGTGAGCGGCGGTGCCGAGACGGTGAATTCCGGCGGCATCGCTTATGGCACGGTGGTCAGCAATGGCGGTGTCCAGGTCGTCAATTACGGCGGCGTCGCCAGCACCACCATCGTCAGCAGCGGCGGCACCGAGATCGTCTCGGGCGGGTCCGTCTATGGGCTGGTGGTGCAGAGCGGCGGCACGCTGGTCGAGTTGCCCGGCTCGGTCATCAACGTCACCAGCAGCGCCGGGGCGCGGATCATTTCGACTGGCGTCATCGACATCACCATTTCCGGGGTGAATGTGTATTCGCCTGGAAGTTCGGTGAACGGGCTGACGGCCAGCTCCGGCGGCTCGGTGGATGTGCTTTCGGGCGGCATCGTCAGCGGCACCAATGTCACCAATGGCGGGGCTGAGACAGTTTATGCGGGCGGCGTCGCCAGCGGCGCGCAGGTGGCGAGCGGCGGCGTCGAGGTTAATTCCGGCGGGGTGATCTACAACACGCTGATCAGCGGCGGCGGCGAATACACCGCCGCGGGCGCCACTTCCAACATCACCGTGACCAATAGCGGTTTCGACGAGATTTATTCCGCTGGCGTGGCCTATGGCACGGTGCTGATCAGCGGCGGGTTCGATGGCGTGTTCGCCGGCGGCGTGGCCAGCGGCACGGTGGTCGATGCCGGGGGCATTGAAGGGATCTTCAGCGGCGGCACCGGTATTGGCGCCACCGTGAACAGCGGCGGGGCGCTGTATGCCGGCGGCTCAGCCAGCTTCAGCGGCACTATCGTCACGGGCGGCACCACCTCCAACAACACCATCAACAGCGGCGGCATCGAGATCGTCGGCGTGGGTGGTGTCGCATCGGGCACGGTGCTTAACCAGGGCGGCGACCAATACGTTTATTCCTCAGGCAGTTACGCGATCGGCACCGTTATCAACAGCGGCGGTTATAACGAGCTGTATAACGGCGCCATCGCCAGCGGCTCGATCCTCAACAGCGGCGGCACCGAGGGCGTGTTCAGCGCGGCCTTCAGCTATAGCGCCACGGTCAGCTCGGGGGCGCAGCAATATGTGTATTCGGGTGGCGTCGCCTACGGCACCACAGTGCTTGCCGGCGGCACCGAACTATTGGCGGGCGGCGGCGCGGCCTTTGTCGATTCCGGGCAAACGGGCAGCGGCATCACGGCGCTGAGCGGCAGTCTGGTCATTGTGCTGCCCGGCGGCAGCGTCGGCGGGGCGACGCTCTCCGCGGGCGCGACTACCGTGTCGAGCGGCGTGGTCATCTATAATTCCACTGGGTTTACGGTGTCGTCCGGCGTTGCCAGCGCGGCGATCAGCGCGGGTGGCGTGGAATATGTGTTGCCCAATGGCCGCACGGCCAACACGGTGATCAGCAGTGGCGGCACGCAGCTGGTATTCTCGGGCGGCGTGGCGAGCACGACAACCGTGCTGAACGGCGGGCAGGAGGTTTTGTCCGTCGGCGCCAAGACGGTCTCCACGATCCTCAGCGGCGGCGGTTCCGAGGTGGTTTCCTCGGGCGGCACGGCGACGGGGACGATCGTGCGCAGCGGCGGCATTTTCACCGTCTCCAGCGGCGGCGTGGCGAACGGCACGGTGATGAGTTCCGGCGGTTCCGCGGTGGTGTTGTCCGCCGGCACTGACTCCGCCAGCACCATCAGCAATGGCGGTGCGGAGATCGTGTCAGCGGGCGGCGTGGCGAGCGGCGCGGTTGTGAGCAGCGGCGGCGTGCAATCGGCGTTGGGCACCACGGTGTCGACAACGCTGAGCGGCGGCGCCGAGGTGGTGTTGTCCGGCGGCGTGGCGAGCAACACGGTGGTCAGCGCCGGCGGCAGTGAGATCGTGTCTTCCGGCGGTGTCGCCAGCAACACCAGCGTAAGGAGCGGCGGCACCGTCAACATTTCCAGCGGCGGCAGCTATGTCGGCACGGTGGTGAGCAGCGGCGGCACCGAGGTGGTGTTTTCGGGCGCCGTGGCGAGCGGAACGGTGATCAGCAGCGGCGGCGTGGAGGTCGTATCCTCGGGTGGCGTGGCCAGCGCGATTGTGGTGAGCAGCGGCGGCACGCAATCGGCTTACGGCACCACGGTTTCCACCATGCTGAGCGGCGGCGCCGAGCTGGTGCTGTCGGGCGGCGTGGCGAGCAACACGGTGGTCAGCGCCGGTGGCAGTGCGGTGGTGTCCTCCGGCGGCACGGCGCTGTCGGCGATCGTCAGCAGCGGCGGCACGGTGGTTGTCTCCACGGGTGGCGTCGGCAGCGCCACAATCGTGCTCAATGGCGGGTCGGCCGTAGTGTCGGCAGGCGGCACGGATACCGCGACGTTGGTGAGCAGCGGCGGCACGGAAATCGTGTCGGCGGGCGGCGTGGCCAGCGCGATTGTGGTGAGCAGCGGCGGCACGCAATCGGCTTACGGCACCACGGTTTCCACCACGCTGAGCGGCGGGGTGGAGACGGTGCTGTCGGGCGGTGTGGCGAGCAGCACCGTGGTCAGCAGCGGCACGGTCACGGTGTCGGCGAGCGGCAAGACGGTTTCCACCATTGTCAGCAGTGGCACGGCGGAAATCGTGTCCTCGGGCGGTGTCGGCAGTGCCACGATCGTGCTGGGCGGCGGCTCGGCGGTTATTGCGAGCGGCGGTACGGATTCTGGCTCGGTGGTGAGCAGCGGCGGCGCGGAAATCGTGTCGGCGGGTGGCACGGCGAGCCGCACGGTGGTGAGCGGTGGTGGTGTGCAATCGGCGCTTGGCACCACGGTTTCCACCACGCTGAGCGGCGGGGCGGAGACGGTGCTCTCGGGCGGCGTGGCCAGTAACACGGTAGTCAGCAGCGGCACAGTCACAGTGTCGGCGAGCGGCAAGACGGTTTCCACCATTGTCAGCAGTGGCACGGCGGAGATCGTGTCCTCGGGCGGTGTCGGCAGTGCCACGATCGTGCTGGGCGGCGGCTCGGCGGTTATTGCGAGCGGCGGCACGGATTCTGGCTCGGTGGTGAGCAGCGGCGGCGTGGAAATCGTGTCGGCGGGCGGCACGGCGAGCCGCACGGTGGTGAGCGGTGGTGGCGTGCAGTTGGCGCTGGGCACCACGGTTTCCACCACGCTGAGCAGCGGCGGCAGCGAGGTGGTGGTCTCGGGCGGCGTGGCCGGCAACACGGTGGTGAGCAGCGGCGGCCAGTTGACGGTCTCCACGGGCGGCAAGGCGGTGTCGGCCATCGTCAGCAGCGGCGGCGTGGAGATCGCCTCGGCCGGTGCGACCGCGAGCGGCACGGTCGTGAGCACTGGCGGCTCGGCGGTTATTGCCAGCGGCGGCACGGATTCTGGCTCGGTGGTGAGCAGCGGCGGCGTGGAAATCGTGTCGTCGGGCGGTGTGGCGAGCAATACGGTCGTGAACAGTGGCGGCACGCAATCGGCGCTGGGCGTCACAGTCTCTACGACCCTCAGTGGCGGCGCCGAGGCGGTGCTGTCGGGCGGTGTGGCGAGCAATACCGCGGTTAGCAGCGGCACGGTCACGGTGTCGTCTGGCGGGCTCGCGGTGTCGGTGACGCTGAGCAGTGGCGGTAGAGAGGCCGTGCTGTCGGGCGGCACGGCGAGCGGCATGATTGTGCGCAGCGGTGGCACGGTCACGGTGTCGTCCGGTGGCGCGGATTCCAGCACGGTGGTGAGCGGCGGCGGCGTGGAGATCGTGTCGTCGGGTGGTGTGGCGAGCAATACGGTCGTGAGCAGTGGCGGCACGCAATCGGCGTTGGGCATCACGGTTTCCACCACGCTGAGCAGCGGTGGCGCCGAGACGGTGCTCTCCGGCGGCACGGCGAGCGGGACAGTGGTCGGCGCTGGGGCGACCGAAACGGTGACGAGCGGCGGCACGGGTTCAGCCGCGATGGTGAATGCGAGCGGCACGCTCGTCGTCTCCAATGGCGGCCGGGATAGCGCGACGGTTATTAGCAGCGGTGGCAGCGAGGTGGTGGTGTCGGGCGGCGTGGCCAGCGGCACCGTGATCAGCAGCGGTGGCGTGGAGGTGGTATTCTCCGGCGGTACGGTGAGCGGCGCGGTGGTGAGCAGTGGCGGCGATCTGGTGCTGCTGCCTGGCGCGGTGGCGACTGGAACGATCCTTTCGGGTGGCAGCATCGTGTCCACCGGTGTGGTGATTTCGGGCACGAACGGCGTCACTGTGGCGTCGGGGCCGGTCAGCGCCACGCTGGGCGCTGGAACTGTGGAATATGTGTTGTCCGGCGGCGTCGCCAGCGGAACGGTGATCACCAGCGGGGGCGCGCAGATCGTGTTCTCGGGCGGTGTCGGGAGCAGCACGACGGTATCCAGCGGCGGCGTTGAAACGGTGTCTGCGGGTGGCATCACCGTATCGACTACGCTGAGCAGTGGCGGCAGCGAGGCGGTGCTGTCGGGCGGCGCGGGCAGCGGCACGATTGTGCGCAGCGGCGGTACGGTCACGGTGTCGTCTGGCGGCACGGATTCCGGCACGGTGGTGAGCAGCGGCGGCGCGGAAATCGTATTGGCGGGCGGGACGGCGAGCAGCACGGTGGTCAGTAGTGGCGGCACGCAATCGGCTTACGGCACCACGGTTTCCACGACGCTCAGCGGTGGCGCCGAGACGGTGCTGTCCGGCGGCGCGGCCAGTGGCACGGTCGTCAGCGGCGGTACGGTCACGGTGTCGTCCGGCGGCACGGATTCCGGCACGGTGGTGAGCAGCGGCGGCGTGGAAATCGTGTCGGCTGGCGGCACGGCGAGCAGCACGGTGGTCAGTAGTGGCGGCACGCAATCGGATTACGGCACCACGGTTTCCACGACGCTCAGCGGTGGCGCCGAGACGGTGCTGTCGGGCGGTGTGG
>NZ_JAJDJU010000017.1 GCF_020567705.1 Acidocella sp. KAb 2-4
ACTCAAGCAGTTCAAGCACATCGAGGCGCCCAAGGAAATCAACCTCGCGGTGCTGCGTGCGCTGTTCGAGTTACTCGACCTGCCCTCCGGCCTGGCGCAGAAGGCCAGCCAAGGCGACACCGAACCGGTTATCGCATTGCAGGAAAAGATCAGCGCCCTGGTGCCGCGTGTGCTCAGGGCGGGCTCCGATCTCCAGCAGGGCAAGCTCGCCTTCTGGGGCCAGAACCTGCTGCGCGAGGAAGAAGCCAAGGATTGGTATGCGCGGCTTGATGTGCTCAAAAAATTCACGGAATCCCTGTCGCCTTACAACACCGTCGGTAAGCTCAAGAACCTGCGCACCACGCTCGAAGACATCGACATCCAAAAGAAGAACCTGGACGTGCTCGCCGGCGCCGAGCGCTTGTTGGAACTGGTCGGAGAATTGGGGGGTGCCGCATCTTACCTGTCGCAGGCGGAGATGATCTTGCAGCCCAACCACGACTGGGTGAAGCAGGCCCAAGCAGCGCGCAAAGCCCTGTTCGACAAGCTGGCCGAGGACCGGACGGCGGAACGTGCCGTCGCCACCCTCGGGGAAGGCCGCCAGACTCTCGCCGGGCTCAAGAAGGATTACGTCACCGCCTATATCGCCAGCCACAGCAAGGCCCGGCTCGGTGTTGCCGAAGAAAAGACACGCAATGCGCTGCGCCGCGACGACCGCTTGTTGTCGTTGCGCGTGCTAGCAGGCGTCTCTCTAATGCCCACCAGCCAGCTCACCGGCTTCGAGGACGCGCTCAACAGCCTAAAAAGCTGTTCCGCGCTGGACGAGCCGACGCTGCTCAGAACGCCGGTATGCCCCCACTGCCAATTCCGGCCGTCTGCCGAGCAACTGGAACTGCTGCCTGCCGCCAGTCGCCTGAACAAGCTGGACGACGATCTGGACCGGTTGCAAGCCAGCTGGCAACAGACATTGCTGGAGAATCTGGAAGACCCATTCACGCAAGACAGCCTAGGCCTTCTGCCGCCCGCATCGAGGGCTCTGATCGATGCCTTCCTCACCGCGCGCAAGCTGCCGGAGCCTATCACCGCCGATTTCGCCAACGCCGTACAGGAAGCACTGTCTGGGCTGGAAAAGATCACGATCAAGGCAGACGAACTGCGCCAAGCCCTACTGCAAGGAGGCTCGCCCGCCACGCCGGATGAGCTGCGCAAGCGGTTCGACGCGCTCATCAGCGAGCGGGGCAAGGGCAAGGACGCAACCAAGCTTCGGTTCGTGATCGAGTGACGCCATGACCAGAGACGACCTCGTCGCAGCGCTCCAATCCATCGAATGGAACGACATCGAATTTAAGGAAGCGACCTGGGCCGTGCCCAAGGACGCGCTTTCGACTGTCAGCGCCTTCGCCAACACGGAGGGTGGGCATCTGGTGTTCGGCGTCAAGCAGGCCAACGGCACATTTACCGTCACCGGCCTGACCGACGCCGATCAGATGCAGAACACCTTCCTCGGCCAAGTACGCGATACCAACAAGGTCAGCGTTCTCCTGCCTGTTGAGCCGAAAAAGCACGACTTGCCGGAAGGCATTGTGCTGGCGTTCTACATTCCCGAAGCCTCACGGCAGCAGAAGCCCGTCTATATCGATGGGAATCCGAAAAAAGCCTACATCCGCCGTGGCGGTCGTGACGATACCTGCACGGGCGACGAGCTGCTGCGCTATATCCGCGACGCATCGAACACCCGATACGACGCCGAAACGCTGGACGTGGATATCGGCCGTTGTTTCGATGAAGCCTCCGTGCGCTGGTATCGCGCGCGCTTTGCCGCCAGCAACCCTGGCAAAGACACCGCCACAGATGACACCAGTTTCCTGCGGACGTGGGGTTTCCTCGTCGAACATGGCGGCGTGTTGCGTCCCACCCGCGCCGCCATTCTGGTGCTGGGCAGCGGCGAATACGTCCGTCAGGTGCTGCCGCGCATGGTCACGGACGTACAACTCTATCGCAATAGCAGCACCGAATATGACTCTGCCGTCCGCTGGGCCGACCGCCTCTCCGTTGAGGACAACCTCATAAAGGCCTGGCAGGCCATCGTGGAGTTCTACTTCCGCCACAGCGAGCGCCCCTTCGCCGTGGACGCGGCCACCATGCGGCGTGACGACGATCCGCCCGACTATATCTCCTTCCGGGAAGCCGCCATCAATCTGCTGATCCACCAGGACTTCGGCGACACCACCCGCGTTCCAGTCATCCGCTTCTTTCGTGACCAGACCGAGTTCTTCAATCCTGGCGACGCCTTTGCCTCGCGCGAGCAGCTACTTGATCCGGGTGACAAGGAGGTTCGCAACCCCAGCATCGTCAACGCCTTCCGACGCATCGGTCTGTCTGATCAAGGCGGCACCGGCGTGCGCGCCATCTTCGACGGCTGGCGCAAGTTAGGCTATCTGCCACCCGAGATCGAAAACCACAGGGCCGAAAAAAGCTTCCGCCTGCGCCTGTGCAAGGTAAAGCTCATCACCGAAGCCCAGCTTCTGGCGCAGGCGAGCCTGGGCGCACGCCTGTCCGAGCACGAGGCGGCGGTGTTTGCCTTCCTTCTGCGCAGCGGCCAAGTCGATGTGGCAGACATCAAGGCGCTGACTGGTCTTACTGGTGCGCAGGCGCTGGATCTGGCTCGGCGCCTGACTGTGCAAGTGCTGACGGAACCGCTCGGCGAAGCCGCCCACGCTTGGCGGTTGGTGCCTCACTTGCGCACCCGCTTCACCGCCGAAGCGGCGGATACAACCGAAGATCAACCGACTGGTGCGGAAACGGTGGCGGCAGGCGCTACCGATCAAGTCGCCGAACAAGTTACAGCGGAACAAGCCGGACTTGCTCGGTCACTTGATCGGTTGACGGAGGTGCAGTGGCATATCGTCGATTTCGCCGATGTGCCGCGCTCGCTGGCGGAACTGATGACACACGCTGGCTATAGCCAGCGCCCGCACTTCGTGGCCGCTCACATGAAGCCGCTTCTAGCCGGCGGTGTACTGCGTCCAACAATCCCCGACAAGCCACGCTCGTCGCAGCAGCGCTATGTTCTCACGGACGCGGGCATCCAGCTCAAGCTGTTGCGCGAACAGACAGCAGCCAAGCCTGGGGACGAACATGGACATTGAAACCGCAGGTGCAATCAGGCTGTTTTTCCCCAATCCGTCGTTGACGCTGGTCTACTTCGAGGCGTTGGCGAACGCCCTGGATGCTGGCGCCACCGAGGTATCCATCGAGATTGACGTCCAGGCATTTGACAAGCCTGAGACGCTGAAAGTCACCGTCTCGGATAACGGCGATGGATTTACGGACGACAATTTTAATCGTTTCAAGAAGCTGCTTCTTCCGAGAGACAAGTTCCACAAAGGGATAGGCCGCTTAGTATTCCTGAACTATTTCAACCGCGTGGAGATCGACAGCCGCCGCGATAAGTGGCGCCGAACTTTTACTTTCAAGAACGACTTCGATGGCAATGCGCCAGTTGAGACTCTTGCCGACCAGCAGGAGGCCAAGACGACGCTTGTGTTTATCGGGTTCGCGAAAGAACGCGTCAAATCCTATGACGATTTGAAGCCCGACGCGCTCAAGCCGCTCATTATTGAGCAGTTTTTGCCTACGCTTGACGCCCGCAAGCGCGAGGCCAAGCCATTCAAAATATCGATCAATTTGAAGACAAACGAAAGCAATGCGCAGAAGGAATTTTTCACCGACAGCACCGAGATAACGGTCAATGATCTGCCGTCGATGACGACCGTAACGATCAAGGATAGCACCCTCGATGCAATATCGGCGATCGATATGCATTATCATATCGAAGCTGTTTCGGGAAAAGGCAGTTCGCTTGTCGCGTTCAGCATCGATGGGCGCACGATCGCGGCGAACCTCATTCCGCCATCATCATTTCCGCCCGGCTACCTTTGCGTTTTCCTCTTTGAGTCAGAACTTTTTCATTCGAACGCGGACAGTTCACGGCAGAAGCTCGTGCTGCCGGGGGGCATTCCCGAGACTCAGCTTTACCGTGTGCTTCGTCGGGAGCTCGGAAAGGTTCTGGCCGAAAAAATTCCGCAGATCACTGAGAAGAACCAAAAAATCAAAGAGACGTTCGAGGAGCAATTTCCTCACCTTCTCGGCTTTTTTGAGGACGACACTGTCGGTCTGATCGATCGGGACGATGCGCTGTCGATAGCCCAGCAGCGCTTTTTCAAAGAGCAGAAGGAAATCCTCCAGTGCGAAAAGCTCAGTGACGCGACCTATGAAAAATCACTGGAAATGTCATCGCGCACCCTGACTGAATATATTCTCTACCGCGATAAGATTATTACGCGAATGAAGGAAATGACCGGCGGCAACGCGGAGGCGGAGATACACAATCTGATTGTCCCACGGTTCAAGGAATATTCTCAAGGCACAATGCCATCTGAAATATACCAGAACAATGCCTGGCTACTCGACGACAAGTTTATGGTTTTCAGGACAATCCTGAGCGAAAAGAGCATGGACACCGTCATCAATGCCATACGCCTCGATGACGAGAGCGTTGGGGACACCGGCAGGCCAGATATCGCGATGATCTTCTCCGCAGACCCCTGCGACACCACACCCGTCGACGTGGTGGTGGTCGAGATCAAAAAGAAAACGGATGCCGAGAAGGACAATTTTTACGCCGTAAATCAGCTGCTCGACCGAGCAGGCAAGCTGGTTGCGCATTGCCCGAACATTCAGCGAGTCTGGTACTACGCGATCATGGACGTCAATGAGGCGACCGCATTCCGTTTAAGGCAATTCAAGTGGACGCCCTTCTTTTCGAAAGGGAAGGTTTACTATCAGGAATTCGACACACCGCATCCGGATGGGCGCATCATCCCCACGCCCACATTTGTGGTCTCCTTCGACGCAATCATTGCCGACGCTGAGGGCAGGAATCATACGTTCCTGGAGATCCTGCGGGAAGGCATGAAAAAATACGCTGACGAACATGTCGACGGCAAGCCGTCAGGCGATGAGTAGAGAAATGACAGCAGATATGAACGATCTTCTACAAAACCATCGCAGCGGAACCAGCGGTCCGGTCGAATGCCTCGGCCAGACCTTTGCGAGTGACGATGCTCGACGCGCGCATTTCTTGGCCATTTTGTCCGAGAAGCTGCAAGATCGGGCTTTTCGCGACCAGGAAGGCTTTCCGAAAGGATCGGACGCCGCCATCCTCGCTATGTCTGATCCGCCCTACTACACGGCCTGCCCAAACCCATGGTTGGCGGAGTTCGTGGAGCATTATGGCAAGCCCTACGACCCGGCGGTGAAATACAGCCGCGAGCCGCTGGCGATCGACGTGAGCGTCGGCAAGACCGATGCCATCTACAAGGCGCACAGCTACCATACCAAGGTGCCTCACCTCGCCATCGTGCCGTCGATCCTGCACTACACCCAGCCGGGCGATGTGGTGCTTGACGGCTTTTCCGGCTCAGGCATGACCGGCGTGGCCGCTCAATGGTGCGGCACGGCCGCGTCCAGCTACCGGCACGAGCTGGAAATGACTTGGAAGAAGGAAGGCCGCGCCGCGCCCAAATGGGGCGCGCGAGGTGCTGTGCTGAACGACCTGTCGCCTGCCGCTACCTTCATCGGTGCGAACTACAACACCCCCTTTGATGTCGATGCCTTCACTAAGGCGGGCAAGCAGATCCTTTCAGAGCTCGAGCACGATTGCGGCTGGATGTATGAGACAAAGCACACAGACCAAACACTTGGAATAATTGAAGAAACGGTATGGAGTGAAGTTTACTCATGCCCGGAATGCGCTGGGGAAATAAACTTCTTCGAAGTTTCTTATGATGCAGAAGCGTCAAAGGTTCGCGCAAACTCCGTCTGCCCGCATTGTGGCGCGGAACTCACAAAGAAGAAAATGGAACGCATCTACATAAGCGTGCCAGATCGCGCAAATTCTACTATTGTTTCTCAGCCTAAAAGAGTTCCAGTCCAGATCACCTATAAAATTGGATCTCGGAAGTACACCAAAAAGCCTGACAAGGAAGATCTGGCGCTTATCCAAACGGTCTCGGAGATGGAAATTCCCGAGGAAGTGCCATCGAGCAAGATACCGCCAATGCACATGACGCATGAGAGAGCAAGGATGGATGAGGCGGGCGTAACCCACCTCAACCATTTCTATCTTCCACGTGCTGCACAATACCTAGCACGCCTGTGGCAAAAAGTAGAAAAGATGTCAGACCAGAGGCTTCGGTTGATGATGCGCTTCTGGTTCGATAGCCACGTTATTAACTTGTCGATTCAAAATCGCTATCGTCCAGAGGTATCTTTCCCATATAATCCAATGACCGGGGTTTATTATGTTCCTTCTTTGATTTCTGAGGCCTCGCCATTTACCGCCTATGCCAATCGCCTGAAGAGGCTTTCAGATACCTTTCAAGCCTTTCACCTGCGAGAGGCAAACGTCGCCCTCACAACAGGAACGGCAGCATCGTTGCCGCTTCCCGATGATTGCATCGATTACATTTTCACAGATCCTCCATTTGGCGAGAATATATACTATTCTGATCTGAACTTCCTTGTTGAATCATGGCATGGGGTGATAACCGACGCCAAGCCGGAAGCGATTATCGACAAGTTCAAGCACAAAGCGCTGCCCGAATATCAGCACCTGATGCAGAGTTGCTTCGCCGAATACCAGCGCGTGTTGAAGCCTGGACGCTGGATGACGGTAGTGTTTTCCAACAGCAAGGCGGCGGTTTGGAACGCCATTCAGGTCGCGTTGCAGCAGGCTGGCTTCGTCGTGGCCGAGGTGACGGCGCTGGACAAGGTGCAGGGCAGCTACCGGCAGGTCACGTCCACCACCGCCGTGAAGCAGGATCTGGTGATTTCCGCCTACAAGCCCAATGGCGGACTGGAAGAACGCTTCAAGAGAAGCGGTGCAACGCCGGACTCGGCATGGGATTTCGTACAAACCCACCTTCGCCATCTCTCCGTCACCAAGGTAAAAGACGGTGAGTTGGAGTTCATCGTCGAGCGCGACCCGCGCCGCATCTACGACCGGCTGGTGGCTTGGTTCGTGCGCCACGATGCACCGGTGCCGCTATCCAGTGACGAATTTCTCTCCGGCCTTCGCAGTCGCTTTCCTGAACGCGACGGCATGGTCTTCCTACCCGAGCAGGTGACTGAATACGACAAGAAGCGCGCACAGACCGCCCAGGCGCCGCAGATGGAACTGTTCGTCTCTGACGAGCGCAGCGCCATCGACTGGGTGGCGGACTTCCTGAAAGCCCGGCCGTCCACCTATCAGGACATCCACCCCGAGTTCATCAAGCAGCTCGGCGCGGGCTGGAAGAAGCACGAGGCGCGGCCGGAACTGTCGGCACTACTGGAAGCCAATTTCCTTCGCTTCGATGGCGCGGGCGAGGTGCCAAGCCAGATTCACCGCTATCTCTCCACCAACTACCACGATCTGCGTGGCCTGGAGAAAACCGACCCGCGCCTCAATGCCCGCGCGCAAGACCGCTGGTATGTGCCCGATCCAAACAAAGCGCAGGATCTGGATAAGAAGCGCGAAAAGGCCCTGCTCAAGGAGTTCGAGCTCTACAAGGCGTTCACTGGCCGTAAGATCAAGGAAACGCGGCTGGAGGTGCTACGCGCAGGCTTTAACGCGGCTTGGGCGGCGAAGGACTACGCCACCATCCTCGGGATCGCTCACAAGCTGCCGGAAGAGACACTGCAAGAGGATGAGCGGCTGCTCACCCTCTATGACATGGCGCTAACGCGCTCCGAAGACGGAGCATAATCCGTGATGGGAGGTGGCTTCGACATCGGCGACTGGTGCTGGCACACGCGGCAGGCTACGCCCTGCCGCGTGGTCGAGCGGCTGGCGCTGTGGGGGGAAGCGGCCTACCGCGTATGGCTACCCGCGAAAGACGCCGTGCTACGCACACGGGCGGCGGAACTGGCTGTGCTTTCCAGCGTGCGGCCTACGGTGGAGCAGATTCTGCACGCCACGGCGGCGGCAAAATTGCAGGACGCGCTCGAAGACAACCTCCTGCTGGCGCCCATCCAATCCAGCGTCATTCCGTTGCCTCACCAGCTCTACGCGCTGAATCGCGCCGTCGGGCAGGACCGCATCCGCTACCTGCTCGCCGACGAAGTGGGTCTGGGCAAGACCATCGAGGCTGGCCTCGTGCTGCGCGAACTGAAACTGCGCGGCCGCGCCAAGCGCATCCTGGTGGTCGCGCCTAAAGGGCTGGTCCGGCAATGGCAGGCGGAAATGCGCCAGCATTTCGGAGAGCCGTTCCATTTCGTCGATCCCTCAACGTTGGCCGCCTTGCGGCAGTGGCGTGGGGATAGCGAAGAAGACAATGCTTGGCGGATGCACGACCAGGTGATCTGCGCGCTGGATTCGGTGAAGCCGCTGGAATCGCGGCGCGGCTGGAGCCTGGAGCAAATCCAGACCTACAACCGCGAACGCTTCGAGGATCTGGTGTCGGCGGCTTGGGATCTGGTCATCATCGACGAGGCCCATCGCATGGGCGGCAGCACGGAACAGGTGGCGCGCTACAAGCTAGGCGCAGCGCTGGCGGAAGCCTCGCCCTATTTGCTGCTGCTCTCGGCCACGCCACACCAAGGCAAGACCGACCAGTTCATGCGCCTGATGCAGTTGCTGGACCGGGACGCCTTCCCCGACGAAGGCAGCGTCAGCCGCGAGCGCGTTCAGTCCTTCGTGATCCGTACCGAAAAGCGCGCGGCCATCAATGCCGAAGGGCAGCCCCTGTTCCGGCCCCGGCTCACACGCTTGCACCCTGTTGCATGGCAAGCGCGGCACGCGGCGCAGCAGCAATTGTACGAAGCCGTCACCGATTATGTGCGCCACGGCTACAATCAGGCTCTGGCGGCCAAGCAGCGCCATGTCGGCTTTCTGATGATCCTAATGCAGCGGCTGGTGACGTCCAGCACTGCCGCGATCCGGGCCACACTGGAAAAGCGTCAGGCCGCGCTGCACACGCCGCAGACGCAACCGCGCCTCTTCGACACTCTCAGCGCCGAAGACTGGGCCGATCTGGATGGTGAAGCGCAGGTGGACCTGGCGCTGCAAGCTAACGGTCTGGAACTGGAGAAGTCGGAAGTCGAAACGCTGCTGGCGTTGGCGCGCTCCACCGAGGCCGCCGGCACCGACGCAAAGGCCGAAAGCCTGCTGGAACTGATTTACAAGCTGCAACAGGAGGAAGGCGACCCGGCGCTGAAAGTGCTAGTGTTCACCGAGTTCGTGCCAACGCAGGCGATGCTGGCGGACTATCTGGAAAGCCGGGGCTTCACGGTGGCCACGCTCAACGGCGGCATGGACATGGAAGCCCGCACACGGACTTTGCAGACTTTCGCAGGGGACGCGCGCGTACTGATTTCCACCGACGCAGGCGGCGAAGGTCTGAACCTCCAATTCTGCCACGTCATCGTCAATTTCGACATGCCGTGGAACCCGATGCGCATCGAGCAGCGCATCGGCCGCGTGGATCGCATCGGCCAGAAGCACGTCGTTCGCGCCCTGAACTTTGTGCTGGAAGATACGGTGGAGCACCGCGTGCGGCAGGTTCTCGAGGAAAAACTCGCCGTCATCGCCGAGGAGTTCGGCGTGGACAAAGCGGCGGACGTCATGGATTCGGCCGAAGTGGAGCCGGTGTTCGACGAGTTGTTCGTCCAAAGCCTCCAGCACCCGGAAGCCATCGAGCGCGAATGCGACAGCGTGGTCTCGCAGTTGCGCGTCACGCTGGAGGAATCCAACCGGAACAGCGATCTGCTGGTGGTGCCCCACGACCTGGACGCGGAGCAGGCGCGCAAGTGGCGCGACCACCCGGCGCAATTCTGGCTGGAACGCGCCGTCGTCAACGGGCTGGCAGTACGCGGCGGATCGGCGACCCAAGATGGCAACCTCTGGCAGGTGCGCTGGGCTGATGGCGCCGAGACCCCACAGGCCTGCTTCGACGCACGCGCCGCAGGCGAAAATCCGGCGGCGGAATGGCTGACAATGGAAGACCCGCGAGCGCGGGCTATCATCAGTGACATACCGCGGTTCGTCGCAGGCCAGCCTTTGCCGGTGATCCGCGTGACAGGACTGCCTGACTCGGTCAGCGGCATCTGGTCGCTGTGGGAGATCGGACTTGCCGCGCCTGGCGCGAACCGCAAGCGTTTCCTGCCGGTCTTCATCAATGACGAAGGCCGCCCGTTCGTGCCTACCGCCAAGCGTGTTTGGGACTTGTTGCTGACCGAAGCCGTGTCCGTTTCGTCAGTGGCAGACCCGGAAGATTCGGCACGCTGGTTCGAGACGTCATTCGAGGTGGCAGGCACGCAAGGCGAAGCCTTGTTCACGGCACTGGCGGAGGAGCATCGCTCCCGTATCAAGGAAGAGCGGGATCGCGCCACCTACGCCTTCGATGCCCGCAACCAGGCGATCGGACGCATCGGCCTGCCGGCCGTGCGCCAGTTCCGTCGCCGCCGCCTGCAAACCGAGCACGAGGCACGCCTGGCCGCGCTCGACGAAATGAAGTCCAGCGTGCCGGAATTGAATGCCGTGGCCATGGTCCGGATTGACGCCAATGCCGGCAAGACCAGCGAGCGTGCCGCATGAACCAATGGCATCAGCGCATTCTTGGCTCTTTCACGGCCGATCTCTCCCGGCTGTGGGTGGCCTGCGATCCAGACGGCGTGCTGCTGGATGAAAAGCTGCTGTCTGAATTGCGCGCTCGCGGCTTCGAGGTGATGGGATACGACGACCCGTTCAGGTTCCGCGCGGAGTATGAGGAGCGGTATCGCACAGCGTGGGATGCCAACGAGCAGGCTCCATCACCGGCACTGATCGTGCATCTGCGCCACGACAACGCGAACGATTTGCCGTGGGACATCGTGCATAACGCTCGCCCGGCGGTGCGGCTGAATCTCGCCGAATTGTTCCCCAGGCTGGCCTATGGCGCCGTGCGGCAAGTGGAGCCGGAACGGCTGGGCTCACTGTTCGATGCCCACCAGACCGAGTTGCAATCGGCGCGCGGTGAAAGCGAATCGAAGGACTTCATCCTCGAACACGTCTATCAGTTGGCGCCGCGATCCATCCGCACACCCGTAGACTTCTGGCGCGAAACGCTGCGCCTGCACTTCGCCGGGCGAGCCTTGCCGGAACCGTTCGCCGAGCATGTGGCGACCATCCTCCACGGCCGAGGCTTGCTTGTCGGCCATCCGGTTTCAGAGTGGCTGTCATCCAGGAACGCGTTGCTGCGCGTGGTGCAGGATGCGTGGTATCGCAATCTCGAAAAGCTGAAGCTGGATGGCAGGCATGTGCCCGAGCTTCATGCGCCGGCTGATGGCGCAGGCGAAACCGGTACGGAAATCGAGATCCCCTTCGATCACACCGACGTACACGCAATCATCGATTCGATGTTCCTTGACGGCAGCTTGCATCCGCTGACGGTATCCACCGTACCAACCACCATGCCGGGCTGGATCAAGGCCGGTGTCGTTGCCGATAAGTCGTCACAATTCGCGCTGGCTGCAAAGAGCATCGAGGCGCTTGCCGCTGCGGTGCCGGAGGCGGATTCCTCCCACAAGCAGTGGAGCGACTTTGCCAAACGCTTTGGCGAGATGCTGAGCCGAGTTCACGATTTGCCAGGCAAGGATGCCGGTGAACGGATGACTGCCGTCAGTGCGCGCATCAAAGAGATCCAAGCACTGGCAGACGAACGATTGCAGGCATGGGTCATCGCAGGCCACTACGCCGACCTGATCCTGCAACCGTCGATCAAAGGCCCGGTGATGGTGCATCACGTTCCGCGCTTCCTGCGGCAGCGCCGCAGCGCGGGTGAAGCCAGGGTGGCGCTACTGGTGTTCGACGGATTGGCCTTCGATCAATGGGTGCGGATCAGGGAGCATCTGATCGCCGCCCAGCAGCCTTTCGCGTTCGACGAGAACACCGCCTTTGCGTGGCTGCCCACGGTAACATCGGTGTCCCGCCAGGCGCTGTTCTCCGGTTTGAGACCGCGTGAGTTCGACGATTCGATAGACCACACCAACAAGGAAGAAACCTTGTGGAAGGCGTTCTGGCAAAACGAAGGCGGTATCGCGTCCGGCGAGGTGATGTACCGGCGCGCGCTGCATCAGGTCGAGCAACTGGATGCCCTGGAAGCCGACATTGCGAGTCGCAAGCCCACAGTCCTGGGGCTTGTGATCGATGAGGTGGATGAACGGCTACACAAAGAGCGGTCCAAGGAAGATGTAGCACTGTGGATCGGGCGCTGGCTAGGCTCCGGCTTTGTTGAGCGCCTGTTTGCCTTCCTGCTAAGCGAAGGTTTCAGCATCTACGTCACCGCGGATCACGGCAATGTCGATGCTGTCGGCATAGGCCGGCCCAATCAGGGAGTGATCGCGGAAACACGTGGCGAGCGCGTGCGGGTTTATCGTAGCGACCCGTTGCGCGCCGAGTCCGCGGTCGCCTATCCGGGCACGGCGGCGCTGGACATCGCAGGGTTGCCAGCGAACTTCAAACCTCTCTTCGCTGGCGGGCGCACTGCCTTCGTTCCGAACGGTGATCAGGTGGTCGTCCACGGCGGCGTGTCGGTCGAGGAACTCGTCGTCCCCTTCGTGAGGGTCTCAGATGTGAATGGAGCTGGGTGAGCTTGAATGATGACGTTGGCTCCACGAATAGGCTTTGATCGGTTCATCGCTCTCGAATGGGCAACGACCGCGCTGAAAGTTCGCGCTGGTATAGCGAAGCTCGAAGATTTGGAGTCATTGCTGGATGCCGCCGGTTTGGGGGCCGCCGCGCAAACGAAGACACGCACGGTGTTGAAACGCCTGTGGCTGGACCCGCGCGTTGAGTTGGTGGACTTTGCAGATCGTGGTGCGGCGATCTTCAAGGCGCACCCGGGTGTTCCCGTCACAGCAATGCATTGGGGCATGGCCGTTGCCGCCTATCCCTTCTTCGGCAAGGTTGCCGAATTGATCGGGCGCTTGTCCGCCCTTCAAGGCGATTGCGCGTCAGCCGAAATCCATCGGCGCATGAGCGAGACCTACGGCGAGCGCGAAGGCACCTACCGAATGACCAATATGGTCATCCAGAGTCAGGCCGGCTGGGGTGCCGTGGAGCGGGTTGAGAAGGGCAAACGTGTCCTCCGTCTGTCCCCAGCCGTCGTGGAGAACGACGAACTTACGGTGTGGTTGATCGAGGCGGCCGTGCGGAACGCGGGCAGGCCGTTGGCAATTCCAAGTTTGCAATCGCTTCCCGTGCTTTTCCCATTCAACCTGACACGCCCGTTGGCCTACCTTGTGTCGAACAACGACTATTTGGCCGTGAGAAGCGAGGGACCGAACAACCAGTTCGTGGCCCTGCGTGAAGGGATTTGAAGGCAGGCAGACGGGAAGCCACGTCTTCCGCGCATTGTCCTATATGCACGCCAGAGTGCGCCACGCTTCTACGCCCGGCAATTCGAGCTTCCATTCGGCGGTGTCTATCGCCTTCTATCCGTCCAAACAGATGGAAGAAGGATCTTCAGATGAAGTCACAAACACATACCGCCGTGTCGCGGACCATCCGGCGGCACGAACTCCGGGAAATCGTGCCTCTCGCCGATACAACCATCTACGACATGGAGCAGCGCGGTGAATTTCCCCAGCGCTTCTATCTCACGTCCCGCTGCGTGGTCTGGGATCTATCCGAAGTCGAAGCTTGGTTGGAAGAACGGCGACGTGCGTCACGCGCCAAGGCAGTGAAGCGCGCGCCCATTCCGGACGTCCAGCTCCGCAAGACCCGCCCCATCAAACATCCGGCTCGGGCGTAAGCAGGTCCATCGTCGGCGGATAGAGGGTCGGCGTGTATTTCTGGCCGGCGACCCAGGCGTCCACTAGGTTGGACCATTCCTGCATCATATGCCGGCGCTGATGTTCGTATTCTGCCTTGTTGTAGATGCCCCGTGAGGCTCGCCCGTCCTCATGTGCCAGGCACTTCTCGATCCAGTCGCTGTTGAACCCCAACTCGTTCAACAGGGTCGAACCTGTGCGCCGGAGATCGTGAACCGTAAAGGACTCCAGCGGAAGCCCTTCCTTCTTGGCTCGCTCCACCACCGCAGTCGTGATCCGGTTGAACGTCGCCCGCGACATGGGCGCGTCGGCGTCGTAGCGCGACGGCAGGACGTATTTGGAATTGCCGGCGCAGGTTTTGAGAGCGATGAAGATGTCGAGCATCTGCTGAGACAGATAGACGTTGTGCGCTTTCGAACGCTTCATCCGCTCCTTGGGAATCGACCAGACGGCGTTCTCAAAATCGACCTCATCCCAAACCGCGTCCTGCAATTCGCTCTTGCGTACCATCGACAGCAGGATCAGCTTTATCCCGAGCCGGATCGTCGGCAGTGTCGCCACATGCTCGATCTGGCTGAGCATGATGCGGATCTCCGCCGGAGACAGGGATCGATCCTTCGGCACAAAGGTCGCGATCGACGCCGGGCCAACTTCGTCGGCCGGGTTAGCGACCTTCTCGCCGTGCAGAATGGCGAAGGCGAAAACCAGCTTCACGATGTCCCTGACGTGGACCGCCGTTGCCGGAGCTCCACGCTCTTTCACCTTCGCACACAGCCCGCGCAGATCCTCCGGCAGGATCTCCGGCAGCAGCCGGTTGCGGAACGCCGGAAGAATGTCGCGCTCGAAGATTGATCGGCGCATGGCGCGCGTGCTGTCCGCCATTCGCGCTTCCTGAAGCCAGCGCTCACCGAACTGGCCGAAGCTCTTCGCCTCCTGGAGGCGACGCTTCTCGCGCTGCTTTTCCTGCGCCGGCGAGCGGCCCTCCGAAATGGCGCGTCGAGCATCGACCACCTTCTCACGCGCCCGAGCCAGGGAGAGCCCAGCGGGACCGTAGCGCCCCAGCGTCAACGTCTCCCGGCGGCCGTTCAGTCGGTAGTCCAAGCGGAAGACGATCGCGCCCGAGGGCTGGACCACGACATACATACCGTCACGGTCCACTATCTTGTATAATTTCTCTTTCGGTTTCAGTGCCTTAATGGCGGCGTCGGTCAACATCCACACCCTCCAGATTGGTCAAAATATGCCGGAGAGCGCCCGATTATACCGTCAGGCCAAAAACGGCCCTTCTAATTGGTATTTTCCCTGCGTTTACATAGCATTACGCCAAAAAATATACCGTCAGAAGCTCTCTTAGCCCTGACGGTATATGCGATTTTCGGCTGAGACAAGATGCGCCATACCGTCAGCCATACCGTCACTCCGGAGGCTAACCTAGCGATAGATGCCGAAAGATTACGAGATATTTATTTATATATTTCAGTAACTTATATCGCAACGTGGCGTAGTTTCGGATATACCCGGAGGGGCGAAAATCATTCCCACTCAATCGTGCCGGGCGGCTTGCTCGTGATGTCGTAGGTGACGCGGTTGATGCCGCGCACCTCGTTCACGATGCGCCCGGCGACGCGGGTGAGGAAGCCGACATCATAGGGGTAAACATCGGCGGTCATGCCGTCCGTGCTGGTCACGGCGCGCAGGGCGCAGACATTGTCGTAGGTGCGGCCATCGCCCATCACGCCCACCGATTTCACCGGCAGCAGCACGGCGAAAGCCTGCCAGATGGCATCGTAGAGCCCCGCCGCGCGGATTTCCTCGAGATAGATGGCGTCGGCCTTTTGCAGCACGGCCACCTTCTCGCGCGTCACCTCGCCCAGCACGCGAATCGCCAGGCCCGGCCCGGGGAATGGGTGGCGGCCGACGATGGTCTCGGGCAGGCCGAGCTCGCGGCCCAGGGCGCGGACTTCGTCCTTGAACAGCTCGCGCAGCGGCTCGACCAGTTTCAGCTTCATGTAAGCGGGCAGCCCGCCGACATTGTGGTGCGACTTGATGGTGACGCTCGGCCCGCCAATGGCGGAGACGGACTCGATGACATCGGGATACAGCGTGCCCTGGGCCAGGAACTCCGCGCCGCCGAGCTTGCCGGCTTCCTCATCGAACACGTCGATGAACAGCTTGCCGATGATCTTGCGCTTCTGCTCGGGGTCGGTGACGCCCGCGAGCTGGCCGAGGAACAGGTCGGAAGCGTCGCGGTGGACCAGCTTGATGTTGAACTGGTCGCGGAACACGCGCACCACTTCCTCGGCCTCGCCCGCGCGCAGCAGGCCGTGATCGACGAAGATACAGGTCAGCTGGTCGCCGATCGCCTCGTGGATGAGCGCCGCCGCCACCGAGGAATCGACACCGCCGGAGAGGCCGCAAATGACCTTGCCGCTGCCGACCTGGGCGCGGATCTTGGCGATTTCGGCGTGGCGGAAGCTGGCCATGGTCCAGTCGCCCTTGAGGCCGCAGACCTTATGGGTGAAGTTGCGGATGAGCTGGGCGCCGTGCGGCGTGTGCACCACCTCGGGGTGGAACATCAGCCCGTAATATTTGCGCGCGTCATCGGCGATGAGCGCGTAGGGCGCGCCCTCGGACACCGCGACCGTGCGGAAGCCGGGCGGCGGGGCGGAGATATGGTCGCCATGGCTCATCCAGACCTGCTCGCGCGCGCCCTCGGACCATACGCCCTCAAACAGCCCGCAATCGGCCACCACATCCACATAGGCGCGGCCGAATTCACGGATTTCGGCGCCCTTGGCCTGCCCGCCGAGCTGCACGCACATGGTCATCTGGCCATAGCAAATGCCCATCACCGGCAGGCCGCTCTCAAACACCCAGGCGGGGGCGCGGGGGCTGCCCTCGTCGGCCACGCTGGCCGGGCCGCCGGAGAGGATGATGCCCTTGGGGGCAAAAGCCTGCATCCGCGCCACATCGGCGTTGAACGGGAGGATTTCACAATACACGCCGCTCTCGCGCACGCGGCGCGCGATGAGCTGGGTAACCTGGGAGCCGAAGTCCAGGATCAGGATTTTTTCATCAGACATGCGCTCACCTAGCGCATCAGGCCGTCACGTCCAAGAGAGAGGTGAGCGGATCCCAGGCATACGCGGTTTGCGCGATCTCCTCGCCACAGACCCGCGTGGTGCCATCGGCGACACGGCGCCCGCCCAGGTGCTGGTAGAAATAACGCGAAGGGTTGTCGCGCAGCACCCAGGCATAAGCCGAGCCGCAGCCGCGCTGGCCCAGATATTTGGCCGCGGCGCGGAGCAATTGCCCGCCGAGCCCCTGGTCTCGGTAGTCATCGAGCACATAAAGCATCTCGACCTCCCCCTCGCCCAGATGCGGCTCACGCGCCCGCGCGGCGATGGCGAACCCCAGCACCGGCGGCGCGCCCGGCATGCCGTAGCTGGCGGCGACATGCACCCCCTGGCCCAGACGGATCATCTGCTCGTAATGCCGGGCGAGGCGCGCGATGGACAGCCCGGCGAGGTAAGACTCGGGCAGGATGTTGGCATAGGCGCTGCGCCAGGTGGCGGCATGAGCCGCGGCGATGCCGGGCGCGTCAGCCAGCCGGGCGCGGCGCAGGGCGATCACGTCTCGCGCCGGCGCAGCACGGCGGCGAAGAAGCCATCCGTGCCATGCACCCGCGGCGAGAGCCGCAGCGCCGGCCCGCGCAACGCCGCCGGGGCCTCGATGGGCATCTGCTCGAATATCGGGTAACGGGCCAAGAACGCCTCCACCTGAGCTTCGTTCTCATCATTGAGCACGGAGCAGGTGGCGTAAACAAGTTTTCCACCGGGCTTCACCAGTTTTTGTGCCTGATCGAGGATCATCGCCTGTTTCTGGGTCAGTTCGGCAAGATCGGTCTCGCTGAGGCGCGTGCGCGCATCGGGGTTGCGCCGCCAGGTGCCGGTGCCCGAGCAGGGCGCGTCGACCAGCACGCGGTCGAATTTCTGCCCCTGGCGTTTCAGCCATTTATCGCCCGGCTCCAGCAGATGCCGCTCGGCATTATGTACCCCGGCGCGGCGCAGGCGCTTGATCGCGCCGTCCAGCCGGGGGGCGGAGACGTCACAGGCGACGATATGCCCCTTGTTCTGCATGGTCATGGCGATGGCGAGCGTCTTGCCGCCGGCGCCAGCGCAATAATCCACCACCCGCATGCCGGGCTGCGCGTCCACCGCCAGCGCGATGAGCTGGCTGCCCTCGTCCTGGATTTCCACCAGCCCGTCCTGAAACGCCTTGCCCTGGGTGACGGATTGGCGGTTCTTCAGCCGCAGCCCCCAGGGAGAATAAGCGGTTGGTTCGGCCTGCAACGCCTCGCGCGCCAGGGCGGTCAGCGCCGCCTCGCGGGTCGATTTGAGCATGTTCACGCGCAGATCGAGCGGGGCGGGCTCGTTCATCGCCGCCATCTCGGCCGCCAGAGCCGGGCCGAATTGCGCCTTCAGCTTGGGCAGGATCCAGTCGGGGATCTCGTATTTCACCGCCTCGGGCATCGCGGGATGTTCCAGCGTGTGCCCGACGAACTTGTCGAGGATCGCGGCTTCCTCAGGTGCGAGCGGCGGCGGGCCGTAGCGCCCTGCGGTGAAGGCGATCGCCACCTTATGCGGGCTCTGCCCGGCCAGCACGGCCTGAGCCGCCAGCAGCAGGCGCGGCGTTACCGGCGCGCCCAGGCGCTCCAGCCACCAGCCCAGATGGCGGCGCGCGCGCAGCACGCCCCAGACCAGGGCGGAGACCGCCCGCCTGTCGCCACCGCCGATGAAGCGGCGGTTGCGGAAAAAGTGATTGGCCACGGCGTCGGCCGGGCGCGGATCGGCCTCGATCTCGGCGAGCAGGTCGATGGCGGCGGCGAGTTGTCCGGCGGGAGTCATGGGCGGGTATCGAGAAGAATCATGCCCCGGCTATAGCCGGGTTGCGGTCCGGGCACAAAAAAGGGCGGCGCGTTGCCGCACCGCCCTTTTCGTAACCGGTGAAAGCCTTAGATGGCCTTCAGGTTCTCCGCCGAGATCTTGCCCTGCTGGCCGGGCTTGGCTTCATACTGAAGCTTCTGGCCCTCGTTCAGCGAGCGCATGTTGGCGCGCTCCACGGCCGAGATGTGCACGAACACATCCTTGGAGCCGTCATCCGGCTGAATGAAGCCGTAGCCCTTGGTGGCGTTGAACCATTTCACAGTACCTGATGCCATATCGCATCTCCTAAACAAACAGCGACCCGCAACATGCGGGCAAGAAACTCTTCAGTTGTCAGGGAGGGGCCGGACTGCATAAGCAGGGAGAGCACGCAACGACAGATAACGAAAAGCGCCGTGCGCCATCCTTAGCGCCTTCTTCCGCAAAACTCAAACATTTTCACGGCGCGAAGGGCAGCCCGGCCTGAATCTGGTCCGCGCTCGGGAGTTCGGCGGCCGCGAACCCGCCGCCGAGGTCCTGAATCAGCGCCACCGCCGCCAGCAGCCGGTTCTGCCGGATGGCGAGCTGGCTTTGCTGGTCCTGCAATAGCGTCACCTGCGCCTGGGTCACGGCGGTATAGGCGGCGGTGCCGGCCTGGTATTCGTTGAGTGCGATCTGCACGGCGCGGGCGGCATCGGTCACCGCCTGGTCCTGGACCGCCTGTTGCTGGGCGTAGATGGTGAGGTTGGAGAGATCGTCCTCCACCTGCTGGAAGGCGGTGAGCACCGTCTGCCGATAGGTCTGCACGCTCTGGTCATAGGCGAATTCGGCGGCCTGGACATTGGCGCTGCGCGTGCCGCCCGCGAACAGCGTGGCCGAGGCATTGGCCCCGAGCGACCACAACGCGTTGGAGGCGCTGAACAGCCCAGCGATCGGGTCCGCCGCGTAGCCGCCCAGGGCGGAGAGCGTGATATCCGGGTAATAGGCGCCGATCTGCACGCCGATCTGCGCGTTCTGCACGGCCATGGTGCGCTCGGCGGCGGCAATGTCGGGGCGGCGCTGGAGCAACGTGCTGGGCAGGCCGGGCGGGGTGAGCGGCACGGTGGCGATCTGTACCCCGGGCGGGATGGAGAGATCAGCCGGGGCGTGGCCGGTGAGCACGGCGATGGCATGCTCATATTGCGCGCGGGCCGCCCCGGCATTGATGAGCTGGGCTTGCGCGCCCTCCAGCGCCGTGCGCGCGGTGATCACGTCCGCCGGGGCGGCGGTGCCCGCGGCGGCCTGGTTTTCGGTGATCCGCAATGCGCGCTGATAGGCCGCGACCGTCTGCTGATACAGGGCGATGGCGGCGTCGGCGGCGCGCAGATCCACGTAGTCCGACGCGAGCTGCGCCTGGGCGCTGAGCGTGGCGTTGGCGAGGTCGGCGGCGCTCACCTGTGCGGCGGCGACATCACCCTGCACCTGACGGCGGATCTTGCCCCAGATATCGGGGGTCCAGGCAGCATCGCCCTCAAACGTGCCGGAGGTGCGCGGACCCGCGCCGGACACACCGCCGCTGGCGCCGGATTGGCGGGTGGCGCTGCCGGTGAGGCCTAGGCTCGGGAACAGCCCGCCGCGCGCCGCCTGGGCGATCTCGACCGCCTGCTGATAGGCGAAATAATCGGCCTTGAGCGTGGCGTTGTTCACCGCCACCTGGGGTTCCAGGCGGTCCAGCACCGGGTCGTTGAAGGCCCGCCACCACGCGCCTTTGGGCGCGGCATCGGCGGGCTTGGCGGCCACCCAGCCCGGCGCGGTTTTATACGCGGCTGGAACTTGCAGAGCGGGCTTATGATAATCCGGGCCCACCATGCAGCCACTCAACCCCAGGGCCACCAATACGCTCAACCGCTTCATCACGCCTCCACAATGCCGCCCTGGCGTGGCGGCGCCTTGTCGCTCTTGCCGCCGCGCAGCCTGGTCGCCAGCCGCTCCAGCCATAGGTACACCACCGGCGTGGTGTAGAGCGTCAATGCCTGGCTCACGACCAGCCCGCCGATGATGGTCAACCCCAGCGGCTGCCGCAGCGAGGCCCCCTGCCCCAGCGCGATCGCCAGCGGCAGCGCGCCGAGAATCGCGGCGAAGGTGGTCATCAGGATCGGGCGCAGGCGCAGGCTGGCGGCGCGGAAGATCGCCTCCTCGGGGCTCAGCCCCTCGCCGCGTTCGAGCTGGATGGCGAAATCGATCATCAGAATCGCGTTCTTCTTGACGATGCCGATCAGCAGGATGACGCCAATAAGCGCGATGATGGTGAGCGGCGTGTTGAGCATGAGCAAAAACAGCGTCGCCCCCAGCCCGGCCGAGGGAATGGTGGAGAGAATGGTGATCGGGTGGATCGTGCTCTCATAAAGAATGCCGAGCACGATATAGACGGTCGCGATCGCGGCCAGGATCAGCAGCGGCTCGGACGCCGCCGAGGATTGGAACGCCGCCGCCGTGCCGGCGAAGCTGCCGGTGATGGTGAGCGGCACGTCGAGCCTGGCCATGGTGCGCTGGATGGTGGCGGCGGCGGTGCCAAGCGCCACGCCCTGCGGCAGCGAGAAGGAGATGGTGGCGGCCACGCGCCCGCTCTGGTGATTCACCGCGATGGGCGTGGTGCCCGGCGCGAAGCTGGCGATGGCCGAGAGCGGCACCATGGTCTCGCCATGGGTGCTCACCGCCGCGCCCGAGGACGCGCCGCCCACCGCCCCGGTGGCAATGGCATTGACCGCCGCGTTGGTCGCTGAATCCAGCGCCACGGTGGCGGTGGTGTTGGTGCTGCGGGTGTTGGCCACCACCGCGCCGGCGGCGAGATTGGTCTGCGCCGTGCCGCTGGCCTTGCCGCCCGAGGTGCTGATGTAGATGCGCGAGAGATCCCGCGGTGTCTGCTGATATTTCGGTGCCAGCTCCATCACCACTTCATACTGGTTCAACTCGTTATAGATCGTCGAGACATTGCGCTGGCCGAAGGCGTCGTAGAGCGTGCTGTCGATCTGGTTGGGGGTGACGTTGAGCCGGGCGGCGAGCGCGCGGTCGATATGAATGTCGGTCTCCAGCCCGCCCTGTTGCACGTCGGAGTTCACATCCACGAGCGTGTGGTCCTGCTTTAGCGCGGCGACGATCCTGGGCACCCAGGCGTAGAGATCGTCGGCATTGTCGCTTTGCAGCGTGTATTGGTATTCGGCGTTGCTCTGCCGCCCGCCGACGCGCAGATCCTGCGCCGGCACCAGGAAGGTCTGCGCACCTGGAATGCGCGCGAGCGGGCGGCGCAGCCGGGCGACGATCTGCGTGGCGCTGAGGTGGCGCTGCGCCAGAGGCTTGAGCGTGATGAACAGGAAGCCGCTATTGGTCGTGCGCCCGCCAGTGAATCCGGCAACCGAGGCCACGCCGGGGTCGTGCTGCACGATGGTCTGCAATTGCAGCAGCTTCTGCTTCATCGCGGCAAAGGAGATCGATTGATCGGCCTGGATGGTGCCGATGAGCAGCCCGGTATCCTGCTCGGGGAAGAAGCCCTTGGGCACCACCACGAACAGCACGATGTTGAGGACCACGGTGAGGATCAGCCCGAACCCCACGAGCCTGGCGTGGCGCAGGGCCCAGCGCAGCGATGTTTCGTAGCCCTGGCGCGTAGCCTCGAACCAGCGCTCCAGCGCGGCGGTGAAGCGCCCGTGCGTCTGCTCGCGCGCGGGGCGCAGCAGCAGCGCGCAGAGCGTGGGCGTGGCGGTGAGCGAGACGAGCAGCGAAATGGCGATGGTGAGCGACAGGGTCTCCGCGAACTCCTGAAATAATTTGCCGAGCAGCCCCGGCATCATCAGAATCGGCAGAAACACCGCGATCAGCGAGGCGCTCATCGAGAGCACGGTGAAGCCGACCTCCGCCCCGCCGCGCAGGGCCGCCTGCAGCGGGTCCATCCCGGCTTCGAGATGGCGCATCGTGTTCTCCGTCACCACCACCGCGTCATCCACCACGAAGCCGGTGGCGATGGTGAGCGCCATCAGTGAGAGATTATCGATGGAAAAGCCGAGCAAATACATCGGCCCGAACGTGCCGAGGATGGAGACCGGGACCGCCAGCCCCGGAATGAGCGTAGCGCGCGGCGAGCGCAGAAAGATGAACACCACCGCCACCACCAGCAGCACGGCGATGAACAGCGTGCGCTCGGTGTCGGTCAGCGCGGCGCGGATGGATTGCGAGCGGTCGAGCGCCACGCCAAAACTAATGGCCGGCGGCAGCGCCGCGCGCAGCTTGGGCAACAACGCCTTGATCTGGTCAACGGTGCGGATGACATTGGCATCCGGGCTGGGATGGATGATTACCAGCACCGCGCGCTTGCCGTTATAATACCCGGCATTCTGCAAATTCTCGACCGAATCCTCGACATCCGCGACATCGGAGAGCTTCACCGCCTGACCGTTACGGTAGGCGATGACGAGATCGCGGTATTGCGCCGCGCGTGTCGCCTGATCATTGGTGTAGATCTGGTAGCGGCTGGGGCCGATGTCGAAATAGCCTTTCGGCGCGTTGGCGTTGGCGGCGGCCAGGGCGGCGCGCACATCCTCCAGCCCGATGCCGTATTTCGCCAGCGGGCCGGGCTGCAACTCCACGCGCACCGCGGGCAGCGCCGCACCGCCGAGCTCGACATTGCCCACCCCCTGGATCTGCGCGAATTGCTGCGCCAGCACCGTATCGGCGGAATCGTAGAGCTGGCCTGGGGTCATTGTATCTGAGGTAAGCGCCAGCACCATGATCGGCGCGTCCGCCGGGTTGAATTTCTCGTAAGTCGGGTTGGCGCGCAGCGTGACCGGCAGATCGGCGCGGGCGGCGTTGATCGCCGCCTGCACATCGCGCGCGGCGCCGTTGATGTCGCGGTCGAAGCCGAATTGCAGCGTGATGCGGGTGGTGCCAATGCCCGATTGCGAGGTCATCTCGGTGACATCGGCAATGGTGCCGAGATGGCGCTCCAGCGGCTCGGCCACGGTGGCGGCCATGGTGTCCGGGCTGGCCCCCGCCATATTGGCTTGCACCTGAATGGTGGGAAACGAGATCTTCGGCAGCGGCGCCACCGGCATCTTCATGAAACCGAGTATGCCCGACAGCGCAATGCCAATGATCAGTAGCATGGTCGCCACCGGGCGGCGGATGAAGATCGCCGGGATGCTCATGCGCCGGCTTGGCCGAGGCGCAGGCCAAAGCGCCGCGCCAGAGCGTCGAATGCGAGGTAGATGACCGGGGTGGTGAACAGCGTGAGCAACTGGCTGACCAGCAGCCCGCCGACAATGGCGACACCCAGCGGCGCGCGCAGCTCCGCCCCCATGCCGCCGCCAAAGATCAGCGGCAAGCCGGAGAACAGCGCGGCCAGCGTGGTCATCAGGATCGGGCGGAAGCGCAGCAGCGCGGCCTCGAAGATGGCGTCGCGCGGCGCCTTGCCCTCGTTGCGCTCGGCGTGCAGGGCGAAGTCGATCATCATGATCGCGTTCTTCTTGACGATGCCGATTAGCAGCACGATGCCGATGATGCCGATCACATCCAGCCCCTCGCCGGCCAGCCAGAGAAAGATGAGCGCGCCGATGCCGGCCGAGGGCAATGTGGAAAGGATCGTGACCGGATGCACGAAACTCTCATAGAGCACGCCAAGCACGATATAGACGGCGATGATCGCGGCGATGAGCAGGAACACCTCGTTGCTGAGCGCGTTCTGGAACGCCGCCGCGGCGCCGAGGAAGCTGGTCTGCATCGAGGCAGGCAGGTTGAGCGACGCCTCCGCCCGCTGGATGGCCTTGACCGCCGCGCCGAGCGAAGCGCCGGGAGCGAGGTTGAAGGAGATAGTCGTGGCCGGGAATTGCGCCAGATGCTCGATGACGAGTGGCGCGGGCTGGGTGTTGAAGCTGGCGATGGCCGAAAGCGGCACCTGCCCGCCCGCGGCGGCGGCGGAGGGCAGATAGATATTCCCCAGCGCGGCGGCGGAGGTCATCTTCGCCGGGTCCACGGTCATGATCACGCGGTATTGGTTGGTCTGCGTGAAGATGGTGGAGATGATGCGCTGGCCGAAGGCGTCGTAGAGCGCGTTGTCCACCGTGGCGGGGGTGATGCCGAAGCGCGCGGCGCTGGTGCGGTCGATATCCACATAGACAGACTGCCCAGCCGCCTGCAATCCGCTGGCGACGCCGGTGAGCTCCGGCAGCGCCTGCAGCTTGGCCATCAGCTTCGGCACATAGGTTTGCAAATCGGCCTGCGATGCCCCCTCCAGCGCGAACTGGTATTGCGTGGGCGAGACCGAGGTGTTGAGCGTGAGGCTCTGCACCGGCTGCAGATACAGCTTCACCCCCGGCACACCCGCCACCTCGCGCTGCAGGCGCGGAATGATCTGCGCCGCCGACAGGCCGCGCTGGCCGAGCGGCTTGAGGTTGATAAGAAACCGCCCCTGGTTGAGCGTGGTGTTGGTGCCGTCCACGCCGATATAGGAGGTCAGGCTGGCAACATCCTTGTCTTGCAGGAGCGCGTCGGCCAGCGCCTGCTGGTGCGCGGCCATGGCGGTGTAGGAGGTGCTCTGCGCCGCCTGCGAGAAGCCCTCGATGACCCCGGTATCCTGCACCGGGAAGAAGCCCTTGGGGATGAACACATAGAGCAGCACGGTGAGGATGAGCGTGCCCACCGCCACCGCCAGGGTGAGCCGCGCATGGCGCAGCACCCAGTCCAGCGCACGCTCATAACCAGCGATGAGACGGTTGAACTGCCGCTCGTTCCAGGCCTCGAAGCGCGACGGCTTGTCCTCGCCCTTGCGGTGCAGCAGGCGCGCGCACAGCATCGGCACCAGGGTGAGCGAGACCACCGCCGAGATCACGATGGTGTAGGCCAGTGTCACCGCGAATTCGGAGAATAGCCGCCCGACCACATCGCCCATGAACAGCAGCGGGATCAGCACCGCGATCAGCGACACGGTAAGCGAGATGATGGTGAAGCCGATCTGCCCCGCCCCCTTCAGCGCCGCCTCCAGCGGGGCCTCGCCCATCTCCAGATAGCGGGCGATGTTCTCGATCATCACGATGGAGTCATCGACCACGAAGCCGGTGGCGATGATCAGCGCCATGATCGACAGATTATCGATGGAGAAGCCCGACAGATACATGAAGGCCAGCGCGCCGACGAGCGACACCGGCACCGAGATGCTGGGGATGATGGTCGCGCGCAGATTGCGCAAAAACACGAAGATGACGGCCACGACAAGTACGATGCTGAGCCCCAGCTCAACCCCCGCATCGCGCACCGAGGCGCGGATGGAGGTGGTGCCGTCGCTCATCACCGCCACTTGCAGCGCCGCGGGCAGCCCGGCGGTGAGCACTGGCAGCTCGCGCTTCACCGCATTCACCGTGGCGATGACATTGGCGTTGGGCTGACGCTGGATGTTGAGCACGATGGCCGGGATGCGGTTGGCCCAGGCGCCCAGCTCGGCATCCTGCGGCGCGGAGATGATCTTCGCCACGTCGCCCAGATAAACTGGGTTGCCGTTTTTATAGGCGATCACCAGCTTCGCGTATTCGCTGGCATCGGTGATCTGGTCGTTGGCGTTAATCGTGTAGCTCTGCCGCGGGCCGGAGAAGCTGCCCTTGGGCGCGTTGACGTTGAGGTTGCTGATATCCGTGCGGATATTGTCGATCGACAGCCCGTAGGCGGCCAGCGCCTGCGGATTCACCTCCACCCGCACGGCGGGCACATTGCCACCGCTCACCGTAACGAGGCCAACACCGGGGATCTCGGACAGCCTGGCGGCAAGGCGGGAATTGGCGATGTCCTCCACGGCGGTGAGATTCATCGTCTTCGAGGTGATGGCCAGCGTCATCACCGGCGCGTCAGCCGGGTTGACCTTGGCGTAAACCGGCGGCGCCGGAAGATCGGAGGGCAGCAGATTTCCCGCCGCGTTGATCGCCGCCTGCACCTCCTGCTCGGCCACGTCCAGGCTGAGCGCGAGGTTGAATTGCAGCGTGATCACGGACGCCCCGGCGGAGCTGGAGGAATGCATCTGGTTCAGCCCCTCCATCTCCCCAAGCTGGCGCTCCAGCGGGGCGGTGACGGCGGAGGTCATCACCTCGGGCGAGGCGCCGGGGTAAAATGTCTGCACCTGGATGGTCGGGTAGGTGACATCGGGCAGCGCCGACACCGGCAGGTAGCTGAACGCCACCAGCCCGACCAGCACGAACGCGATCATCAGCAGCGATGTCGCGACCGGGCGGAGGATGAACAGCCGGGACGGGTTCACTGCGCGCTGGCGGTGTGAGTATGGCGCCGCTTCGGCTGGGCCGTGGCCGCCCCCGGCGTGTCGCTCACCACCTGCACGGCGGCGCCGTCGGAGAGGCGGTCAACGCCATCTGTCACCACCTCGTCACCCGGCTGCACACCTTTCAGGATCACGGTGTTGGTGCCATCCGTCGGCCCGGTTGTGACAGGCTGGGCATGCACGGTGCCATCCGCACGCACGACATAAACATAGGTGCCGGGCTGGCCGGTCTGCACCGCCTGGCTGGGCACCAGCGTGGCATTGGTAAGCGTGTTGACCAGCAGATGCACGTTGACGAACTCGTTGGGGAACAGCGCGCCGTCGGCATTGGCGAAATCGGCGCGCAGCTTGACCATGCCAGTGCTGGTGTCGATCTGGTTGTCCACCGCCGAGAGTGTGCCGTCTTCGAGCTTGGTGGTATCGTCACTGGAATAGGCGGCGGCGGTGAGTTGCGCCCCCTGCCCCAGCCGCGTGAGCACCGGCGCCAGATCGGCCTGCGAGACCGAAAAGATCACGGTGGTCGGCGAGGTGCTGGTAATCACGGCGATGCCGGTGGAACTGCCGGAGGTGACATAGTTGCCAACATCGACGAGGCGCAGGCCGACCCGCCCGCTAATCGGCGAGGTGATGTGGCAATAAGCGAGGTTGAGCTTGGCGCTGTCGATATTCGCCTGATCGGATTTGGTCAGCGCGTCATCCTGCGCCACCAGGAAACGCTGATCGGCCACTTGCTGGGCGGAAATACTGTCCTGCGCCGCCAGCGTCTCATAACGCGCGAGGTCTGAGCGCGCCTGGGCCAGGGACGCGCTGTCCTTGGCCAAAGCGGCCTGGTATTGCTCAAGCTGGATCTGATAGGGGCGCGGGTCGATCTGGGCGAGGAACTGGCCTTGGCTGACCTGCTGGCCCTCGGTGAAGGCGACCTGGGTGAGATAACCGCTGATCTGTGGCAGCACGGTGACGGTGGAGACCGGGGTTACGGTGCCCAGCTCATCCAGCTCCACCGGCATCGAGCCTGTGACCGCCTTGGCCACCCCCACCACGGGCGGCCCGCTGCCCTGGCGTTGCGGCCCCGTGCCGCTATGGCGCCACCAGACGAACAGCGCCAACAGCACCAGGATGATGCCGCCGATCCAACGTTTCCGCTTGCTTTTGCGCTGCTCCGTCGCTTCCGCCACGCTCTTGCACTCCCGGTCAATCGGTCAGCCCTATACCCCTTTAGCAGAGATATGTCGCGGGGCGGGTGTTGACAGGAGAATGACAAAGGGTAACGCGCGGGGTCAGGCTGCGGCGATGCACTCCATGCCGCCCATATAAGGCCGCAACACCGCGGGGATGGTGATGGAGCCGTCCTCGTTCTGGTAATTCTCCAGCACCGCGATGAGCGCACGGCCAACCGCCACGCCCGAGCCATTGAGCGTGTGCACGAAATCCGGCTTGCCCTCGCCCGCGCGGAAGCGGGCATTCATGCGCCGTGCCTGGAAGGCGCGGGTGTTGGAGCAGGAGGAAATCTCGCGATATGTCTCCTGCCCCGGCACCCAGACTTCGAGATCGTAGGTCTTGGCGGCCGAGAAGCCGGTGTCGCCGGCGCAGAGCAGCATGCGCCGGTAGGGCAATTCCAGCCGCTCCAGGATCGTCTCCGCCGCGCGGGTCATGCGCTCGTGCTCGGCCTCCGACTCCTCGGGCGTGGTGATGCTGACCAACTCGACCTTGTAGAACTGGTGCTGGCGCAACATGCCGCGCACATCGCGCCCGGCGGACCCGGCCTCGGAGCGGAAGCAGGGGGTGAGCGCGGTGACACGGATCGGCAGCTTCGCCGCGGGCAAAATCTCGCCCGCCGCCAGATTGGTCAGCGACACCTCGGCGGTGGGGATCAGCCAGCGGCCATCGGTGGTCTGGAACAGATCCTCCGCGAATTTCGGCAACTGCCCGGTGCCGAACATGCTGGCGTCGTTCACCAGCAGCGGCACGATGGTCTCGCAATAGCCGTGCTCATTGGTGTGGACATCGAGCATGAACTGCCCGAGCGCGCGCTCCAGCCGGGCGAGCGCGCCTTTCAGCACCGTGAAGCGCGCCCCGGCGAGCTTGGCGGCGCCGGAGAAATCCATCAGCCCCAGCACCTCGCCCAGCTCGAAATGCTGCTTCACCGGAAAGGCGAAATCGCGCGTCTCGCCCCAATGCTTGACGAGCTTGTTGTCCGTCTCGTCCTTGCCCTCCGGCACGGCGGGGTCGAGCAGGTTGGGGATCTTGCTCAGCGTGTCGCGCAACACCGCGTCCAGCCGCGGGCCTTCGGCATCCAGCGCCTCCATCTCGGCGCGGATGCGCGCGCCCTCGGCCTCCAGCGCCGCCGTATCGGCCTTGGCCCGCTTGGCCTCGCCGATCTTCTTGGCCAGGGCGTTGCGGCCCGCCTGCAATTCCTGCTGCTTGGCCAGGGCGGCGCGGCGCTGTTCGTCCAGTTCCAACAGTTCGCGCGAGACAGGCATGATGCCCCGCCGGGCCAGCCCGGCGTCGAACCCGGCGGCGTCATCACGAATCGTCTTTATGTCATGCATTTTCAGCGTCCATCTTTGGCTCGGCCAGCTTCACCGAGAAGACCGAGATTTCAAACAGGAAGATCAGCAAACCGGCCATCAGCACCTGGCTCGGCACGTCGGGCGGGGCCATCACGGCGGCCAGGATGAAGCAGCCGACATAGGCGTAGCGCCGGTATTTGCGCAAAGAGGCGGCGGTGACGATACCGACCTTGCCGAGCAGGGTGAGCAGCACCGGCAGCTCGAAGGACAGGCCGAAGGCGAAGATCAGCTTCATCACGATGTCAAGATAGTCGCTCACCCGCGCCATCAGCGAGATCTCCACCCCGCCGCTCATCTGCTGGAAGGAGAGGAAGAATTTCCACGCCACGGGGAAGAATACATAATAGGCCAGCGCCCCGCCCGCGAAGAACAGGATCGGCGTGACGATGAGAAACGGCAGCAACGCCCGCTTCTCGCGCTTATACAGCCCCGGCGCCACGAACAGCCAAAGCTGCGAGGCCACCACGGGGAAGGAGATGAACGCCGCGGCGAACACCGAGACCTTCACATAGGTGAAGAACGCCTCATACAGCGCGGTGTAGATCAGCTCCGGCTTCTCGCCGCGCGCCTCCAGCGCATGCGCCAGCGGCGCGGCCAGAAATTCATAGATCCGCGGCGCGAAATGGTAACAGACGATGAAGGCGATGATAAACGCGCCCGCCGACCAGATCAGCCGGCGGCGCAGCTCCGCCAGATGCTCCAGCAGCGGCATCTCCTTGTCGTTGATCTCGTCGTCATCGGGCCTGGTCTCGTCGGCCATGGCTCAGAACCCCCAGCGCCTGGTGCCAGGCGGAATGAAGCCCGGCACGGGCGGCTTGCGCGCCGCCTCGGGCGGAATGAAATCAGGCGCCTCGGGCGGCTCCTCCACCACCGGAGCCGGTGGCGTGTAGGCCGCCGCCGCGGGTTGCGTGGCGTCCTTCACCTCGGTGGCGGCCTTGCGCAGCGCGCCATCGGGGTCGATGGTCTGCTCGGCGGCGGATTTGAAATCGAACCGGCGCAGCTTGTCGATCTCGGTTTTCACGTCAGAGAGATTCGCCTCGCGCATCATCTCGTCCACATGCCCCTGGAATTCGGCGGCCATGCCGCGCGCCTTCTTGATGAAGCCAGTGACGGTGCGGATGGCGACCGGCAAATCCTTCGGCCCGATGGCAATAAGCGCCACCGCCAGGATCAGGCCAATCTCTCCCCAGGATAATCCGAACATATGGTTCTGCTAGCAGGCTCTAGCGCTTCGGCAAAGCCGCCGCGATGCGGGTGAGCCCGGTATCGCGCATGCCGAGTTGGCGCAGATGGCTGATCGTGTTCTCCAGATATTCGCGGCAGGTGCCGAGATCGCCCTTGGCCGTGGCGATGATCGCGGCGGTCTGCTCCAGCGTGAGCTCGCGGGTATAGCGCGGATGCGCGTGGTTGATGACGAAGGTGAGCGCCTTGTAGCGCTCCCCGCCGCTCTCCAGCGTCACCCAGCGGGCGTTATAAGAGCCGCCATACATCTCGCGCTGCCAGAGCAGCTCCAGCTCCTGCGCCACTTTTTTTGCCTCGATCCGGAAGGCCACGCCGCGGCAGGCGCCGCCGCGGTCCAGCGCCAGCATCAGCCCCGGCGCCTCGGGCGTGCCGCGGCCCATATACATCTTGAGGCAAAACCGCCGGTGCCAGCCGCGCAGCAAGGCGCAGCGCTTCTCGGCATAGTCGAAGGCCGGGTTCCAGATCAGCGAGCCATAGCCGAACACCCAGAGATCATCCCCGGCCTTGCGCCCGGCCAGGGTCTCGCGCAGCAGCCGTGCCATCTCGGCCTCGCTGCGCCAATGCATGTCGGGGTGCGAACTCGCGTAATGCCGCTGCATCTCCCGCACCGTGCCGTCCAGCAGCGTTTCCCGGGTGATGCGCAGGGTCATGGCGCGGCTTCGTCCTCCGGCGGTATTGCCGGGGCCTCCGCCGCCTCGGCCACGAATACCGAGGCGGGAGCCGGCGCGGGCGCCGGGCCGGTGGGGTCGATCAGCAATTCGTCGCGCTTGGGCAGGTCGCGCAGGTCGTTCAGCCCGAATTGCGCCAGGAAGGCTGGGGTGGTGGCCCACAGCGTCGGCCGGCCTGGGGTTTCCTTGCGGCCCTTGGGCGTGATCAGCGCGTTCTCCAGCAGCAGGTCCAGCGTGTTCTGCGAGAGCGAGGCGCCGCGGATCTCCTCGATCTCGGTGCGGGTCACCGGCTGGTGATAGGCGATGATCGCCAGCGTCTCCATGGCCACGCGCGGCAGGCGGCGCGGCAGCTCCACCACCTTGCGCAGCTGCGGCGCGATATCGGGCGCGGTGCGGAACTGCCAGCCTCCGCCAACCTGCACCAGATTCACCCCGCGCGCGGCATAGGCGGCCTCCAGCGCGCCCATCACCGCGTCCACATCCATATCTTCGGGCAGCAGGCTGGCGAGCATGCGCGGCGTGACCGGCTGCGTGGCGCCAAACACCGCCGCCTCGGCCAGACGCAGGGCCTGAATCATGTCGTCACTCATCGCCTGCCTCGCACTCCGTCCGGTTGCGCACGAGAATCGGGCCGAACCGCTCGTCCTGGCGCAAATTCAAGCGGCCATCTTTGGCCATTTCCAGCCCCGCGATCAAGGTGGCGGCGATGGCCGCGCGCTTGGGCAGCCCATCCTCCAGCCCCTCGGGCAGGAATTGCTCCAGCGAGGCCCAATCCGGCAGCGCCCCCAACAGGCGGCCGATGCGCTCCAGCGCCTCACGCACCGAGAGGTAGACCATCGGCTTGGGCCGGTAGCTCTGCTTGGCCCCGGCACGCCGCCGCGCGGCCAGATAGGCCGCCAGCAGCGCCGGAATATCCAGCTTCAGCTTGGAGCGGTCGGTCTCGGTGAAATCCTCGGGCAGGCCGCGGGGGAACACATCCCAGCCGAGCTGCGGCCGCTGCCCCAGCCAAGCGGCGGCCTGGCGCATGGTTTGCAGGTCGATCAGCCGCGCCGCCAGCGTCTCGGCGGCGAGTTCCGCATCCTCCGGCTCGCCCAGCTGCGGCACCAGCAGGCGCGATTTCAGCCAGGTCAGCCAGGCGGCCATCACCAGCCAGTCAGCCGCCAATTCCAGGCGCACGCGCCGCGCGCCGTCGATAACGGCGAGGAATTGCTCGACCAGTTGCAGGATGGAGATCTTGGCGAGATCGACCTTCTGCGCGCGCGCGAGTTCGAGGAGCAGGTCCAGCGGCCCCTCATACCCGTCCAGATGCAGCACCAGCGCTTCAGTTTCCTGCGTCATTTCCCGTCAGCACCAGAACCAGATGTTCCGCCCAGGGCAGGATTTTGTCCATCGCCGCCTGGAACGGGTCGAATTGCACGCCGATCTGCGCCAGCGCCACCGGCAGCACGAACAGCACCAGCAGCACGAGCAGAATGCCGAACCGCTCGGAACGCTCCAGCCGCGCCGCCAGCGGCAGCGGCAGCAGCGCCACCGCCACCCGCCCGCCATCCATGGGCGGCAGCGGGATCAGGTTGAACAGCCCGAGCACGAGATTGATCTCGATGAAATAGACCAGATACTCCAACCCCACCCCGCCATGCAGGGCGAACCCGGCGGCAAGCGCCAGGGCGAAATTCATCGCCGGGCCGGCAATGCCCACCACCCCCATCAGGCGGCGCGGGTCGCGGCGGCCATTGATCGCGAGGTTGAACGGGTTGACCGGCACCGGCTTGGCCCAGCCATAGAGGAACTCGACCCGCCCGATGCTGGCGAGCTGGATGAAGGCCAGCAGCAATGGCAGCGCCACGGTGCCGAACGGATCGACATGTTTCAGCGGGTTCAGCGTCAGCCGCCCGGCATTGCGGGCGGTATCGTCGCCCAGCAGATGCGCGACATACCCGTGCGCCAGCTCGTGCAGGATGATGGCCGGGGCCAAAGCGAGCAGAAACAGCAGCATCCCGCTCATGCCAGCGCCTCCAGCACCGCCTGATTGCCCGCAAAGTCGCCGGGGCAGTAGAGTGCCACGTCGCACCCCGCCGCCAGCGCCGCCCGCGCGCGCTCGGCTGGCGTGCCTGAGAGCGCGCCCATGGCCAGATCATCCGAGACCAGCGTGCCCGTGAAGCCGATTTTGCCCCGGATGATCTCGCGGATGACGATGGGCGAGAGCGTGCCGGGGCGCGCGGGGTCGATGGAGTCATAGACCACGTGCGCGGTCATCGCCCAGGGGAGATGCCGGTTGCGGATGAAGGGCAGCAGGTCATCATCGCTCAGCGCGGGCACGCGCGGCAGGGCGACATGGCTATCCACCAGGGCGCGGCCATGGCCGGGGATGTGCTTCATCACCGGGGTGACGCCCTCGGCCAGAATGCCGCGCGCGATCTCCCCGCCCAGCAAGGCCACGGTTTCGGGATCGCCCGTAATGGCGCGGTCGCCAATCACGTCCGACGCGCCGGAGACCCGCAAATCCAGCACCGGGGCGGCGGTCATGGTAAAGCCGGCGTCGCGCACCATCGCGCCGAGGGCGCGGCCATGGGCAAAAGCCGCCTCCGGCGTGCGCAGGGTGCCAACGGCGGGCAGAGCGGGCCAGTGCGGCGGCTTCAGCCGGGCCACGCGCCCGCCCTCCTGGTCCACCATCAGCACCGCGCCCTCGGGCAGGGCGGCGCGCAAATCGGCCATCAGCGCCGCGAGCTGGGCCGGGGTTTCGATGTTGCGGCTGAACAGGATCACTCCGCGCGGGCGGTGCGCCAGGAACAGCGCGCGCTCCTGCGGCGTCAGCGCCGGGCCGGAGATGCCGAGAATCGCGGGGGTCAAAACGCCGCCACCGCGCATTGCGCGCCCTTGGCGGTGAGCTCGCCGCAAAACGTCTTGGCCGCCTGGGCGCTGGGGAAGCCGCTGATACGCAGCCGCCAGACACTCTGGCCATTGACCACGGCGGGGATGATCACCGGCTTCTTGCCCACGAGCAGATCGGGGTATTTTTTCTGCAAATCGGTCCAGGTGGCGGCGGCGCTGGGTTCATCGGGCAGCGCGGCGAGTTGCACATCGGTCGGCACATCGGATGCCGCCGGGACTGCAGGCGTTTGCGCGGCCGCTGGCGCAACGGGCGGCGCGGCGGCCGCTGGCGGGGCCGCGGGGGCGGGCGGCTGGGTGAGCCCGGCGGCCTGGTCGAGCTCCGCAACATCTGGCGCCTGCCCGCTGGGCGCGAGTTGCGGGGCGCCGGGCGCGGCGCTTTGGCCGGACATGATCGGAATATTCGCCCCCGGAACCACCAACCCTCCCGGATCGTCGGGCACCACGCGCAGCGGCGTGTCAGGCGGATTGATCACCGGCGGCGGGCCGAAGCCGGTGGTCCGGAAGCCACTCCAGCCCAGCGCCACCAGGATGACAAGCACCGACACCCCACCCGCCGCCAGCACCATGCGGCGGAGGGCGGGGTCCAAACGCTCCCCCCGCGCCCGGTTGGGCTGGTAGAGAAAATCGTCGTCCGGGTCCTGCAAGCCTATCTCATCTCCTCGACCGGCTTCACCCCTAGCACGGCAAGGCCAGAGCGAAGCACAATCGCCGTGGCGGCGACAAGCGCGACGCGCGCGGCGGTCTCGGCTGGCTTGTCCTCCTGCAGGAAGCGCAGGGCCGCGTTGTCGCGCCCGGCATTCCACAGCGCGTGGAAATCCGCCGCCAGATCGTACAGGAAGAAGGCGACGCGGTGCGGCTCGCGCGACTCGGCGGCCTGCTCGACCAGGCGCGGCCAGGTGATGAGGCGGCGCAGCATGGCCTGCTCCTCGGGCGCAGTGAGGCTGGAGAGATCGGCCCGCGCCTCCACCGCCGGGGCGGCGCGCAGCACCGAGCGGCAGCGCGCATGCGCGTATTGCACGTAGAACACCGGGTTGTCGCGCGTCTGCGCCACCGCGGCGTTGAGGTCGAAATCCATCTGCGCGTCGGATTTGCGCATCAGCATCAGGAAGCGCACCGCATCCGGGCCGACCTCGTCGATCAGATCGCGCAGCTCGACGAACGTGCCCGCGCGCTTGGACATCTTCACCGGCTCGCCGTCTTTCAGCACCTTCACGATCTGGCACAGCACCACATCGAGCCGCGCCGGATGGCCGCCGGAGAGTGCCTTCACCGCCGCCTGCATGCGCTTTACATAGCCGCCATGGTCGGCGCCCCAGACATCGATCATGGCATGGAAGCCGCGCGCGATCTTGTCCGCGTGGTAGGCGGCGTCATTGGCGAAATAGGTGAACGAGCCGTCGGATTTGGCGATCGGGCGGTCCACGTCGTCGCCGAATTCGGTGGCGCGGAACAGCTCCTGCTCGCGTGGCTCCCAATCATCCGGCGTCTTGCCCTTGGGCGGCTCCAGGATGCCCCGGTAGATCAGCCCCTGGTCGCGCAGGGTTTGCAGCTTGAGCGCCACGCCGCCATTTTCCACCAGCGCGCGCTCGGAGGAAAACACGTCATGCACCACGCCGAGCGCGGCGAGATCCTCGCGGATCAGCTCCATCATCCGCGCCACCGCGAAGTCGCGGAACACGTCCAGCCAATGCGCCTCAGGGGTTTCGGCGAATTCATCGCCATATTTTTCGGCCAGCGCCTCGCCGATGGGGATGAGATAAGCCCCGCCATATTGCATGCCGCCGGGCACGGTCTCGATATAGGCTTCCGGCGAGAGCTTCAGCGCCTCCAGGTAACGCACATACACCGAGCGGGCGAGCGCGATGACCTGCGCCCCGGCATCGTTGATGTAATACTCCTTGGTCACGTCATACCCCGCCTTGGCCAGCAGATTGGCCAGCGCGTCGCCCACCACGGCGCCGCGGCAATGGCCGACATGCAGCGGCCCTGTGGGGTTGGCGGAAACGTATTCCACATTGATCTTGCCGCGCGCCGCCCGGCTCTGGCCATAGGCCTCGCCCGCGCCCAGGATCACCGGCACCTGCGCCAGCAACAGCTCCGGCGCCAAGGTGAGGTTGACGAAGCCCGGCCCGGCCGCCTCGGCCTTGGCGATGCCCGGCTGCGCCAGCAGGCGCTCGACCAGCGCGGCAGCCAGATCGCGCGGGGCCTTGCCTGCCGGTTTGGCGGCGATCATCGCGGCGTTGGAGGCCATATCGCCATGCGCCGGGTCCTTGGTCGGGGTCACCTCGACGCGCGCCAGCACCTCCGGGGCGAGGCCGGGGGCCAGCTCCTCAAGGGCGGACAGCACAATGCCGCGCAGCGCGGCGAACAAATTCTCTTCAGTCATGGACATGCTTTCAGGCAGGGACGGCGGGGTCGGTCAACCGGGAAAATTCATCCAAAGCGTAACGGTCGGTCATGCCCGCCACGTAATCGCGCACCACCTCGGCCGCCTGGGCGGTGCCGGGCTTGCCCGCGCGGTCGCGCCAATCATCGGGCAGCAGGCCGGGCTGGGTCAGCAGCAGGGTGGCGAGGGTCTTGGTCACATGCTCGGCCTTGTGCGTCTGCCGGTTGACGCGCCAATGCCGGTACATGCGCGCGAACAGGAAGCGTTTGAGCGCCTGGTTGGCGGCGCGGATCTCGTCGGAAAACCCGATCACCGGGCCGGGGGCATTGCGGATATCCTCGGCGCTTTGCGGGTTGAGCGCGGCGAGGCGGCGGCGGCTCTCGGTCAGCGCATCGTGGATCAGCGTGTTGATGACCGCCCGGCTCAGCTCATGGCGCACGCGGTTGCGCGCCGGGGTGAGGTCCAGCGCGCGGCGCATCAACCCGCCGATCACCGGCAGGTCCAGGATTTCTTCATACTCGAACAGCCGCGCGCGCAGGCCGTCATCGAGGTCGTGGGTGTTATAGGCGATGTCGTCGGCGAAGGCCGCCACCTGCGCCTCAGCCGAGGTCTGGCGCTTGAGGTCGAGAGGCATCGCGGCGTCGAAGGCGGCAATGGTCGGCGGCGGGTTCTTCAGCGGGCCGTTATGCTTGGCCAGCCCCTCCAGCGTCTCCCAGGAGAGGTTGAGCCCGTCAAACGCCGCGTAGCGCTGCTCCAGCAGGGTGACGACGCGGAAGCTCTGGTCGTTATGGTCGAAACCGCCAAACTCGCGCAGCGCCTCGTTCAGCCCGCGCTCGCCCGCATGGCCGAAGGGCGGGTGGCCCAGATCATGCGCCAAAGCCAGGCATTCGGTCAGATCCTCATCCAGCCCCAGGGCGCGGGCGATGGAGCGGGCGACCTGCGCCACCTCCAGGCTATGGGTGAGCCGCGTGCGGTAGAAATCCCCCTCGCGCGTCACGAAAACCTGGGTTTTGTATTGCAGCTTGCGGAAGGCCGAGCAGTGCACCACGCGGTCGCGGTCGCGCTGATAGGGGCTGCGGTCGTCGGAATCCGGCTGGGCGTGCTGGCGGCCGCGCGAGTCCGGCGCTTGCACCGCATAGGGGGCTTTACTCATGGCTCTGCCTTAACGCAGCGCACCCTTACCTCCAAGGCCCTGGCCGCCTATATAGGGGGCATGAACTTTACCATCTCTTCCAATGCCGCCGCGCGGGTGGCGGAAATCCTGGCCAGCGAGCCCGGCGCCAAGGCGCTGCGGGTCGAGGTGCTGGCCGGCGGCTGCTCGGGCCTGCAATACAAGTTCGATCTCACCGAGACCCGCAACGCCGATGATCTGATCGTTGAGAAAGACGGCGCCACCGTGTATGTCGACCCTGTGAGCCTGGATTTCCTGGCCGGGGCGGAGCTGGACTTCAAGGACAGCCTGATGGGCGCGCATTTCCTGGTGAAGAACCCCAACGCCACCGCCGCCTGCGGCTGCGGGACGTCGTTCTCCGTTGATTAAGGTCACCACCTGGAACGTGAATTCCGTGCGCATGCGCGAGGCGCATGTCGCGGATTTCCTCACGCGCGAGCAGCCGGACTACCTGCTGCTGCAAGAGATCAAGTGCGAGGCGCACCAGTTCCCCGCCCTCACCTTCCGTCAGCTTGGCTATGAATCAGTGGTGGTGGGGCAGAAATCTTATAACGGCGTCGCCATTCTGCACCGCGCCCCGGTGGAGGTGACCCTGCGCAAGCTGCCCGGCATGACCGAGGCGGACGCGCATGCGCGCTATGTCGAGCTGCGCGCCCAGGGCCTGCGCATCGGCGGGCTGTATCTGCCCAACGGCAATTCCGGCGGCGAGGCGGGCTACGCCTATAAGCTGGAATGGATGGAGAATCTGCGCCGCCACGCCGTCGCGATGCTGGCTGCGGATGAGGATTTCATCCTGGCCGGGGATTACAATGTCTGCCCCACCGACGCCGATTTCGCCCCGCGCGCCTTGCCGCCGGGCGACGCGCTGATCCGCCCGGAGACGCGGCTGGCCTTCAACGCGCTGCTCTATACCGGGCTGACCGAAGCGGTGCGCGCCCTGCACCCGCGCGATACGCTATACACCTTCTGGGATTACCAGGGCGGCGCGTGGGACCGGAATTCCGGCCTGCGCATCGACCACGCCCTGCTCTCGCCGCGCTTGGCGGAGCGGCTGGTGAGCGTGACCATCCACAAGGATGAGCGGGCCAAGCCGCAGCCCTCCGACCATGTGCCGGTGAGCGTGGAACTCACGGTTTAAGAGGTATTGCCGCGTTAAACGTGGAAGCTCTCGCCGCAACCGCAGCGGCCCTTCTCGTTCGGGTTCTCGAAGGTGAAGCCGCGGGTCAGCTTGTCTTCCTTGTAATCCATCACCGTGCCGATCAGGAACAGAGTGGCCTTGCGGTCCACCAGCACGGTGAGGCCCTGGCTGGTCACGCTCTCATCCTGCGGGCCAGGGGCTTCCACCCAGCTCATCTCGTAAGCCATGCCGGAACAGCCTCGCGTGCCCACCGAGATGCGCAGCAGCTTGCCGGCCTCGGCGCCCTCATACAGCTTGCGCAGCCGCGCGGCCGCCGCCTCGCTGAGTTGCATCAGCGGCGGAAGTTCACGTTTCAGTTTGGCGGGGGTGAAGCTTGTGCTCATGGCAAATCCCTCAGAACATGTTCAGCGCGAGCCGCGCTTCTTCACTCATGCGGCTCTGGTCCCAGGGCGGGTCCCATACCGTATCAACGGTGACATCGCCCACGCCATCCACCGCCGCCACGGCCATGCGCACCATCTCCGGCAATTCCTGCGCCGAGGGGCAGCCCGGCGCGGTCAGCGTCATCTCCACATGCACGTCGTTCTTGTCGCTGATCTCGATCGCGTAGATCAGGCCAAGTTCGTAGATATTCACCGGGATCTCCGGGTCATACACGGTGGCGATGGCACCGATCACGGCGTCTTCCGACACGCGCGGGGCGGTCTCGCCCTCGGGCGTCCAGGCGGTCACGGGAACCATTTTCTCGGTGTCAGACATGATGCAAAGCCTCCGCCAGCGCGCTCCAGGGCAGCGTGGCGCAACGAATGCGGGAAGAATAGGCGGCAAGCCCGGCCAGGGCGTTGAGGCCGCCCAGCGCCGGGTTTTCCCGCCCGGTGGTGAGCAGCGTTTCAAAGTCGCGACTCAACTGCGCGATCTGCTCGGCGGTCTTGCCGGCCACCGCGTCAGCCATCAGATCGGCGCTGGCGCTCAGGATCGCGCAGCCCTGGGCCTCGTAATGCACATCCATGCCCGCCCGGCGCAGATACACATGCACCTTGTCGCCGCAGATGGGGTTGGCGCCCTCGCCTTCGGCGTCAAACTGCGCCGGACGGCCGGCATGCAGCGGATGCTTGTGGCGCTCGACGATGAGCGCCTGATACGGATCGCTCATGCGAAAACCTGCTTGATACGGAGCAGACCTTTGGCCAGGGCGTCGATCTCCTCCGGCGTCGTGTACATTCCAAACGAGGCGCGGGCCGTGCCGGTCACGCCCATGCGGCCCATCAGCGGCTCGGCGCAATGATGCCCGGCGCGCACGGCAATGCCCTGGCGGTCGAGCAGCGTGGCGATGTCATGCGGATGCGCGTGGCGCATGGTGAAGGAGATCACCCCGCCGCGGTCCTGCGCATGGCCGATGATATTCACCCCCTCGATATTGCCGAGCGTGGCGAGGGCGTGCTCGGTCAATTCATGCTCATGCGCGGCGATCGCCTCGAAGCCGATGCCACGCACGTAATCAATCGCCGCGCCCAGGCCGATCGTCTCGATGATCGCAGGGGTGCCCGCCTCGAAGCGGAAGGGCGGTTTTGCCCAGGTCGATTTCTCGTAGGTGACATGCCCGATCATCTCGCCCCCGCCCATGAAGGGCGGCATCGCCTCCAGCAATTCACGCTTGCCATACAGCACGCCGATGCCGGTGGGGCCGTAGAGCTTGTGGCCGGAGAACGCATAAAAATCCGCGCCGATAGCCTGCACATCGACATGCCGGTGCACAATCGCCTGGCAGCCATCGACGAGAATTTTCGCGCCGCGCTCATGCGCGAATTTCGCCAGACGCTCAACCGGCGTGTAGGAGCCAAGCACGTTCGACATCTGCGTGACGGCGAGCAGCTTCACCTTGCCATCGGCGAACACCTGTTCGAGCGAGTCAAAATCGATCTCGCCCGCATCGGTGATTTTGATGATCCGCAGATCTGTGCCGTGCGCGTCGCGCAGCATCTGCCAGGGCACCAGATTGGCGTGATGCTCCATCTCGGAAACCGCCACCGCATCGCCCGGACGCAGCGCGGTGCGGCCCCAGGTATAGGCGACGAGGTTGATGGATTCCGTGGCGTTGCGGGTAAAAACGATCTCATCGCGCGACGCGGCGTTGATAAACGCCGCCACCTTGTCGCGCACCGCCTCGAACGCGTCGGAGGTTTTTTCCGACATATAGTGCAGGCCGCGATGCACGTTGGCGTATTGCGCCTCCATCACATGGCGCATGGCGTCGATCACCGCGCGCGGCTTCTGCGCCGAGGCGGCTGAGTCGAGGAACACCAGCGGCTTGCCATGCACCTGCTGTTTAAGGATCGGGAAATCCTCACGGATCACGGTGACGTCGAAGCTCCGCAGCGTGGCGCTCATGGCTGCACCCACCAGTTATTGATTGCGGCTTCCAGCAAGGTCCTTGCCTCCTTCTGCGTCACCGGCTCCAGCGCGGCTTCCAGGAAGGCGCGGATCAGCATGGCGCGCGCTTGCGCCTCGGGGATGCCGCGCGAGCGCAGGTAAAAAAGCTGCTCCTCATCCAGCGCGCCTACCGTGGCCCCGTGGCTGCATTTCACGTCATCAGCGAAAATTTCCAGCTCGGGCTTGGTGTCCATCTCCGCGCCCGGCGACAGCAGCAGCGCTTGGCTGAGCTGGAAGCCATCGGTCTGTTGCGCGCCGCGCGCAACCTCGATGCGCCCCTGGAACACGCCGCGCGCGGTATCCGCGAGTACGGATTTCACCGTCTGGCGCGAGGCGCAGCCCGGAGCCTTGTGCGCGACGACCGTGGTGAAATCGCCATGCTGCGTGCCATTTAGCAGTTGCGCGGCATTGAGATGCGCGAGCGCGCCGGGGCCGGTGAGCGCCGCATGGATTTCGGTGCGCGAGAGCTGGCCGCCGATCGTGGCGGTGAAATGCTCGTAGGATGCGGAAGCGGCCACGCTGGCGCGGATGGTGGCGAGGCTATATGCCGCGCGGCTTTCCTCCTGCACCCGGATATGCGTGAGCGCCGCGTTGGCCGCCAGCGTGATATCAGTCACCGGGTTGTGCCAGTAAATGCCTTCACCTTTGGCAATCTCAAGCACTGTCAGCCGCGCCCCCTCGCCCAGCGTGATGCGGTGGCGCAGGTGGAAGGCGAAGGGCACGTCGCCCGTGGCGTGCGAGATCAGCAGCACCGTTCCGGCATCCACGCCGGCGGGAACATGCAGCGTCGCGCCGTCATGCGCCTGTTCGGCGTTGATTTGCGCCAGCGGCAGCGCGGAGTCTTCAGCGACGGGCGCGAAGCCCCGCGCGAAAGCGAACGGCGAGGACAAGGCGGCGTTGAACACGCCATTGAGAAACACCAGGCGCGGCAAGCCGAGATCAGGCAGCGCCGGGGCAGCGCCTACCGGCGGGGCGACGAAGCTGATGCCCGAAAGCGGCCGCAGATCGGTATAGCGCCAGGCTTCCAGTTTCTTGGTGGGCAGCGCGGTCATGGCTCAGGCGGCTTCCAGCCCGGCATAGCCGCGCGCTTCCAGTTCCAGCGCCAGCTCCTTCGGCCCCGAGCGTACAATGCGCCCGGCCGCAAGCACATGCACCACATCCGGCACGATATGGTCGAGCAGACGCTGGTAATGGGTGATCACCAGGGCGGAGAAATCCGGCGCGCGCAGGGCGTTCACACCCTCGGCGACGATCTTCAGCGCGTCGATATCCAACCCGGAATCGGTCTCGTCGAGGATCGCCAGACCGGGCTTGAGCAGCGCCATTTGCAGCATCTCGTTACGCTTCTTCTCACCGCCCGAAAACCCGACATTCACGTTGCGCTTGAGGAAATCCTCTTTCATGTGCAGCGACTTCACCGCCGCGCGCGCAAGCTTCAGGAAGGCGACGGCATCCAGCTCCTCCTGCCCGCGCTTGCGGCGCACCGCGTTCAGCGCCGTGCGCAGGAAATTGGCGTTGCCCACGCCGGGCAGTTCCACCGGATATTGAAAGGCCAGGAAAATACCCGCCGCCGCGCGGTCCTCGGGCGGCAGGTCCAGAATGTTCTGCCCGTTATAGATCACCTCGCCCTCTGTCACCTCGTAACCATCGCGGCCCGAGAGCACATAAGAGAGCGTGGATTTACCGGCGCCGTTCGGCCCCATGATGGCGTGGATCTCGCCATCCGGCACAGTCAGGTTCACACCGCGCAGAATTTCCTTCTCGCCAATGCGCGCATGCAGATTCTTGATTTCCAACATCAGCCGACAGAGCCTTCCAGAGAAACAGAGAGTAGTTTTTGCGCCTCGACGGCGAATTCCATGGGAAGTTCCTTGAGAACATCCTTGCAGAAACCATTCACGATCAGCCCCACCGCATCCTCCTGGCTGAGCCCGCGCGAGCGGCAATAGAAAAGCTGGTCCTCGGCGATCTTCGAGGTGGTGGCTTCATGTTCCACCTTGGCCGAGGTGTTGCGGCTCTCGATATACGGCACCGTATGCGCGCCGCATTGGTCGCCGATCAGCAGCGAATCGCATTGCGTGTAGTTGCGCGCGCCCGAGGCGCTGGCCGCGATGCGCACCAGCCCGCGATAGGTGTTATCGGAATGCCCGGCCGAGATGCCCTTGGAGATGATCGTGCTGGTGGTGTTCTTGCCCAGATGGATCATCTTGGTGCCGGTATCCGCCTGCTGGTAATTGTTCGTCACCGCGACCGAGTAGAACTCACCGACCGAGCCATCGCCCTGCAAAACGCAGGAGGGATATTTCCAGGTGATCGCGGAGCCGGTCTCCACCTGCGTCCAGGAGATCTTGGAGTTACGGCCCCGGCAAGCACCGCGCTTGGTGACAAAATTATAGATCCCGCCTTTGCCTTCGGCATCGCCGGGGTACCAGTTCTGCACCGTGGAGTATTTGATCTTCGCCTCGTCCAGCGCCACCAGCTCCACCACCGCGGCGTGCAGCTGGTTCTCGTCGCGCATCGGCGCGGTGCAGCCTTCGAGATAGGAAACCGAGGCCGCCTCATCCGCGATGATCAGCGTGCGCTCAAATTGCCCGGTATTGCGCGCGTTGATGCGGAAATAGGTGGAGAGCTCCATCGGGCAGCGCACGCCCTTGGGCACATAGACGAAGCTGCCATCGGAAAATACCGCCGAATTCAGCGCCGCGAAGTAATTATCGCGCACCGGCACCACGGAGCCGAGATATTGGCGCACCAGCTCGGGATGTTCGCGCACAGCCTCGGAGATCGGGCAGAAGATCACCCCCGCCTTGGCCAGCGTCTCACGGAAGGTGGTGGCGACGGAAACGGAGTCGAACACCGCATCCACCGCCACGCCGGCCAGCGCCGCGCGCTCATTCAGCGGAATGCCCAGCTTCTCATAGGTTTTCAGCAGCTCGGGATCGACCTCTTCGAGCGATTTCGGCGCCGCCTTGGCCGGGGCGGCGTAGTAATACAGCGCCTGATATTCGATCGGCGGGTGATGGATGCGCGCCCAATCCGGCTCCTCCATGGTCAGCCATGCGGCATAGGCCTTCAGCCGCCATTCCAGCATCCATTCCGGCTCGTTCTTCTTGGCCGAGATCAGGCGGATGATGTCCTCATTCAGCCCGCGCGGGAATTCCTCCATCGCGATATCGGTGGTGAAACCGTATTTGTATTTCTGCTCGGCCAGGTCTTGCACAGTGGTCGTGGACATAAATCAGGCAACCTTGTTGATCGGCTGGGGCAGACGCAAACCGGGCGGCAGCGCCGCGGCGGCCATGTCAGCCAGGGAAATATTGGTCAGCGCCTCGCTGATCGCCTCGTTCACCGGGTCCCAACGCCCCGCCACGGGGCAGAGCGACTGGCTCTCGCAGGTGCCGGTGGCGCCCTCGACGCAGGAGGTCAGCGCGATCGGGCCATCGATGGCGCAGATCACCTCGGCGATGGCGATGGCCGAGAGCGGCCGGCCGAGCCGGTAACCGCCGCGCGCGCCGCGGGTTGATGTCACCAGCCCCTGCCCGGCCAGCGCCTTCAGCACCTTGGCCACGGTGGGCTCCGGCACGCCAATGGCGGCGGCAATGCCCGGCGAGGTTTCCACCCCTTCGGCCGCGCTCAACCGCACCAGGGCGGCGACCGCGTAATCGGTCAGGCGTGAGAGTTTCAGCATCGGCGCTCCGTTAAACGGACCTGTTTGGTCCTGTTTGCCAAATGGGGCAGGACGGCGCGCTCGTCAACCCCATTTTGCCGCGCTCAGCCGCCGAGTCTGTCGATGATCGCGGGCAGCTCGTCCGGCACCGTGGCACTCAGGCGGGTTTGCGCCTCTCCGTAGCCCCAATGAACAAAAATGCAAGGCAGCCCCAGCCCTTCCGCAGCCAGCAGGTCGTTGTGGTGATCACCGATCATCACCGCCTCCACCACCTCCAGCGCCGCCAGCGTGGCGGCCAGATGGCGCGGGTCGGGCTTGCGGTAAGGGGTGGAATCGCCACCCAGCACGGCCCCGAAGAAGGGCGCCAGCCCGAGCCGCTGCAAAATCGCCACCGCCGGGCCGTGCGGCTTGTTGGTGCACACCGCCATCGGCCGCCCGGCGGCGCGCAGCTGGTCCAGCACGCCGGGAATGCCCGGATAGGGCCGCGTCTGGCTCACTGGGTCGGCCTGATAGGCGGCCATGAACGCGCCCAGATGGCGCGGCTCCGCCTTGCGCCCATGCGCGGCGAAGGCGCGTTCGAGCAATTGCTTGGCGCCATCGCCGATCATCTGGCGGATCGCCGTGAGGTCATGCGCGGTCAGCCCGTCCGCCGCCAGCACTTGGTTCACCGCCGCGGCGATGTCGGGGGCCGAGTCGATCAGCGTGCCGTCCAAGTCGAAGATCACCGCGCGCATGAAACACTCCGTCGTACAAATTGAATCGGCGCTCCTTTGACATGGAAGCGCCGCCAGGGCTACCGCAAGGGCAGGTCTACAAAGGGTTGAGCTGATGTGCGGAATTGTGGGTGTTGTGGGATTGTCTGCCGCGGCGCCGCTATTGCTGGATGGGCTGAGGCGCCTGGAATACCGTGGCTATGATTCGGCCGGGATCGCGACGCTGGTCGAGGGCCGGATCGAACGCCGCCGGGCCGAGGGCAAGCTGAAAAACCTGGCCGCCGTGCTGGAGCGCCAGCCGCTTGCCGGCGCCACCGGCATCGGACATACGCGCTGGGCCACCCATGGCGCCCCGACCGAAAGCAACGCCCACCCGCACGCCACCGCGCGCGTGGCCGTGGTGCATAACGGCATCATCGAGAACCACCACGCCCTGCGCGCCGAGCTGGAGGCCAAGGGGCAGGTCTTCGCCTCCGAAACCGACACCGAGACCGTGGCGCAGCTGCTCGACCTGCTGCTCGCCCAGGGGCTGGCGCCGATCGACGCCGCCCGCGCCGCCTTCGCCCGGCTGGAGGGCGCCTACGCCCTGGCACTCATCTTCGCCGGGCATCCGGAGCTGATCATCGGCGCCCAGCGCGGCGCGCCGCTGGCCGTGGGCTATGGCGAGGCCGAGATGTATCTCGGCTCCGACGCCCTGGCCCTGGCCCCGCTGACCCGCGAAATCGCCTATCTGGAAGACGGCGACTGGGTGGTGGTGAGCCGCGAGGGCGCCACGTTTTACGACAGTGACAACGAGCCGGTGAACCGCGCCAAGAAACTTACCAGCCTGACCGGCGCGGCCATCGGCAAGGGCAATTTCCGGCACTTCATGGAGAAGGAGCTGCATGAACACCCGGTGGTGATCGGCGACGTGCTGCACCGGATGCTGGACGGCGCCGCCCCCCGCCTGCCCGCCCTGCCATTCGATCTCGCGGCGGTGAAACGCATCACCATGAGCGCCTGCGGCTCGGCCTTCTATGCCGGGCTGACCGCCAAATTCTGGCTCGAACATATCGCCCGGGTGCCGGTGGAGGCCGATATCGCCTCCGAGTTCCGCTACCGCACGCCGCCGCTGGATGAGGGCGGGCTGGGGCTGCTCGTCAGCCAATCCGGCGAGACCGCCGACACCCTGGCGGCGCTGCGCTACATGCGGGCCGAGGGGCAGAAGATCCTCTCCGTGCTCAACGTGCCGGAAAGCTCGATGGCGCGGGAATCCGACGCCATGCTGGAGACCATCGCCGGGCCGGAAATCGGCGTTGCCAGCACCAAGGCGTTCACCGCGCAGCTCACGGTGCTGGCGGTGTTCTCGCTGGCCATGGCGCAGGCCAAGGGCGCGCTGGCGCAGGCCGAGATCCGGCGCCTCGCCGCCAGCCTGCTGGAAATCCCGGCCAAGGCGGCTGAGATCCTGCATAACGACGCGCCGATCAAGCACCTCGCCAAGCGCATCGCCGAGGCGCGGGACGTGCTGTATCTGGGCCGCGGCGGCTGCTACCCGATTGCTCTGGAGGGGGCGCTGAAGCTGAAGGAGATCAGCTACATCCACGCCGAGGGGTATGCCGCGGGCGAGATGAAGCACGGACCGATCGCGCTGATCGACAAATCCGTGCCGGTGATCGCCATCTGCCCCTCCGGGCCGCTTTTCGAAAAAACCGCCTCCAACCTTCAGGAAGCGGCGGCGCGCGGCGGCCAGGTGGTGGTGATCTCCGACGAGGCCGGCGCCTCCAAGCTGGCCCCGATCGCCGCCGAGACCATCCTGGTGCCGGAGATCGATCCGTTCGCGGCGCCGATCCTGCACGCCATTCCGGTGCAGATGCTCGCCTATCACGTGGCGGTGCTGAAGGGCACGGATGTGGACCAGCCGCGCAACTTGGCCAAATCGGTGACGGTGGAATGAGTCCCGGCGGCGCTTCACAATCTGTGAGGATTGCCGCCAACACCACCTGTTTTTTAAAATTTTATTGGCTTTTTTTGTTCAAAGGGCGCCTTTTCGCATACGCAGCGAACAGGGCGAATTATGGTGAAAATTCGGCAAAATCATGTTTTAGGGTTTGAATTCCGGGCCGGTCTTTAGGTAGTCTAAATGCCCTGAGCAGAGGAATCCGAGATGCCACACAGCAATGCTCTCATTGGCCAAGCCCGGATTATTGAGACACACGCCAGCCTGGCAGGCGCACCGCGCAGGGGCGCAGACGCCGCGCAAGAGAGGTTCTACGTCGAGGATGGCTGGGTGTTCCGCGAACACCACGGCAAATATGTGGAATGCATCTGCCGCAGCGAAGAGATCGTCCCCGCCGCGGCTCCATCCAAGGTCATCATTCCGCTCGTCTGAGCCTGCGCGGTTACGGCGTCATTCCCGTGGGGGCCTGAGTGGTGCCGCCAGGGCCGGCGATCGGCACCTCGGACCCGATTGTGCCGGTCGGGTGCTGCGCGACGGTCGGCAGGGTCGGCACATTGGCGCCGATATTGCTGTAATTATCTTTGTTGCGCTTCTTCGGCGCGGGCGCGGTGGTGCCCGGCGGCGGCTTCGCGATGCCGGTGCTTTGCGTCCCCTTGGTCGTGGCCGTGCCGGTGGTGGTTTGGGTCTGCGCCACGGCGGCGCCAGACAGCGCCATGGCAAGCACGAAGGCCAATGGTAGACGGGTCATATCCCTGCTCCTCAAGTTCATATTCATGACTATCGAAGAAGGCGGCGCCCCGCAATGATGTCGCGCAACCCGCCCCTGGCCGCCCCAGGATGACGGTAACATCAATGTTTGATTGATTTTTTGTAGTCGATTCGTTATTTACCGTTAGCTTAAGATTCCTCCTCAAGTGTCGGTCAAGGCGGAAAAATGTCGCGTTTTTCGGGGGCTCGGAGATTGGCGGGCGGGTTAATGTTTCACCGCTTGCGGGGGACACGGCTTTGGCGCGACCGCCGGGCGGATACGGCGGTTGAGTTCGCGATCATCGGCGCCGCGTTCTTTTTGTTCATCTTCGGCATTTTCGTGGTGGCGATCGATCAGTTCTGGCAGATGACGCTGGATGACGCGGTGCGCGCGGCCGCCCGCGAAGTGGCCATCGGCAAAATCAAGACCGGCCCCGATTTCGTCAGCTATGTGTGCGGGGAGTTTGGCGTCGCCGCGCCCTATTGCGACAGCAATCTGCAATATTCGGTGCAGAGCAACCCTTATTTCGCAGCCGCGGGCGACCCCAACAGCATTGTGCCGGCGGCGCTGGGCCCCGACGGCAACCTCACGCCCAATGGCACGTTTTCGGTTACCCTCTCGGTGCCGCCGCAGCCCGCCACCGCGACCCAGGCCGCCGTTACCGGCTCCGAGCAGATGCTCCTGGTACAGGTCGCCTATCCGCTGCCGTTCAAACTCATGATCCTGCCCGGCGGGGTCGCCACCGAAAACGGAACCCCCTCGCTCTATTCGGCTGTCGCCACGGTGATGCAATAATGCGCAAGTTCAGATTCTCCCGCGGCAAACTCGGCCGGCGCGGCATTGCGGCGGTTGAATTCGCGATCATCGTGCCGGTGCTGCTGGTGCTGTTCATGGGCACGATCGAGATGCTCACCGCCTACCGCACCGAGGCGAAGCTGAACGCCATCGCCTTCAACGTGGCGCAGATGGTGGCGCTGGCGCAGTCGGTCTCCACCGCCAATGCGCCCATCGCCAACGCCACGGCGGCGACGCCGCTCACCGCCGATTCGCCAACCGTGCAGGTCGTCTCGCTCAACGATATCTGCCGTGGCGCGGCCAAGGGGTTGGCGCCGTTTCCGCCAGGCGGGATGACGCTGGCCATCGCCAGCATCACCGAGGAACAAGGCCCGACCGCCCAGCCGACCAGCGGCAACCCGGCCTATGCCGCCACCCCGACCTATGACGAGTGGGAATCCGACAGCACCGCCGCCGCCGATAGCTCCTGTTCCACCCCCTCGCCCAGCGCCACCACCACCATCCTCTCCGGCTCGCCGCTCACCACCGCCACCACGGGAGCGAGCAGCATGGTGCTCAACCCTTGCGATAATGTCATCATCGTCCAGGCCAGCGTGCCTTATGCGGGGCTAATTGGTCTGTTCATCAGACACCCGCTGACGCTGACCCAAACCGCCTATGTCCGCTGGGCTTACACCCTGCCCACGACCGAACTGCAATGCACCGGCTGCACGCTCGTCTCTGCCCCGACGCAAGTGTGCAACGCCGATAACACCTCGAATAATTAAGGAGCGCCCAGCATGTTCGTTTCCTTAATCCGTAAATTCCTCCGCGAACGGCGGGCGGCCACGGCGGTGGCTATGGCGATCCTCACCGTGCCGCTGCTCATCGCCGCCAGCGCGGCGGTTGATTTCGCGCGCATCGCCTCGGCGCGCACCCTGTTGCAGGCGGCTGTGGATGGCGCGGCCGTGGCGGGCGGCGGCGAGTGGCAGATGTCGGAGTCCAGCACCAGCGCTTATAACGTCAGCTCCAACGAGTTCTCCAACACTGGCGCGCAATTGCCGAGTTTCGTCGAGATCTCGCCACCGACGATCAAGCTCGCTTGCACTGGCAACGCCACCCAATGCGGCAGCTCCGCCCCCTACAGCACCACGCTGTTTACCACTTGCGCCGCGGGGGTGGAGTATTGCGTCACCGTTTCGGCCACCGCCACACTGAAAAATTCGTTATTTGGCTGGTTGATCCCGACCACGCTGCTGAGCGCGTCCAGCACCGATTCCGTGGGGTTTGGCACCACCGGCTTCAGCGGGCGCAATATCTCCAGCGGCCGCGAGTTTGGCTCCGCCGGCGATATTAGCGGCATCTACGCCTACGCCGTGCCGATGGACGCCGCTGGCGGCACCCCCAATTACAACGAGATGCCCACGGCAAACTCCTACTGCGCCAATATTACCGGGCCTTTGCAGCATCTGGCCAGCTCGACCTCCCCCGCCGGTGTTACCGCCTGCAACTTCCTGTTCGTTGCCGACTCTCTTCACGACACCGGTAGTGGCGGCGCGATTTCGCTGAAGCCAAACCAGCCGATCGCCTTCAGTTTTGTCAATGAGACAGGCGCCAACGGCTATCACAGCACTGAGTCCACGCATTACACGGATAATATCCTGGTCTCCACGACCTCATCGTCCGGAGGCTTCACCTATTACCCGGACGGCTACCTCACCCCGCCAACCCCACCCGTGATCTGCGGGCGGCACCAGCGCGACTGCACCCCCTCACCGGGCTCGCCGGGCACAGCGCTTTATGGCCAGTGCCCCAATCATACGCTGTACGGCTCGATCGACTACAATAACGGCACGCCCGTCACCGACTCCCTCAACCAGTATTCCTCGGCCTATGAGGTGGCGGGCGAACCGCCAACCTATGAGACCAACCATGTGCTGGTGCCCTTCGTCACCACCCATGTCGTCCCGCAAAATGTAGGCGGCACAACATATTATGTTAAAGCCGTCTGCCCGAATTATCCGCGCTCGGGCACCTCGATTAACGCGCCGGTAAGCACCAATTACTCCAACACCGTCGGCAACCAATTCGCGGCGGGAATGAACACTTTCGCCACCTGGTTCCCAACCGGGCTGGCAAACCAGGTCGCGTTTACCGATTATTTTCCCAACAATGCCGCCTGCGGCATTGATGACTGCAGCCCGACGACAGACATCTTCCCGCCCGCCATCGGCGGATGCAGCCCAGCGCGAAGTATCAATGATAATGGCGTGACACCATCTTCCGCCGATCCGTGGTGGAACTGGAGCCCCTCAAACATATCGCCCAGTTATTGCGCTCAGGAACAAGCGCCAAAATACAGCGACTGCGCCTTGCTCATCCAGCCGCTCGGCGCCAACCCGCCAACCGACGCCAATGGCGGCGCCCTGGTGCCTGATTATTATAACACCATCGAAGACGGCAGCGGCAATATCATTGCGCTCGACCCGGTCTACGACAGCAACACCTACACGGATTTGTTGACCGGCGTGCAGATCAACAACACCGACACCGCAGGATACACACCGACGAACAGCACACCAACCCGGTCGCTCATCACCAACGCAACGACGATCCACGGTGACAGCACGGCGACGCCATATGCAAACACGCAATATGTCGGGGATTATCTGGTGGTCCAGATCCCCTCGACCAATGGCGTGCCGACCTCGGATCACAACCCGCCGCTCTACACCTCGCATCATTGCTACGATTCTTCGGTGGCCGTCGTGGATAAAGGCTATCGGCCGGCCGGTAGCTCGGTGGATGCGCTTGGCTACAATGCCGATGGCACCGCCATCGACCCTGTCGCCAACCCGCAGCTCGGCGCTGTCGTGTGCAATAAAAACCCGCCTGCTTCCTATGCTCTGTATTGGAACGACCTAGGCACCTACCAAGCCGACGATCTCGGCTATTGGAATGCGGTCACCACCTTCACCTGCTCAGCACCGGCAACCACGAATACCGGCGGCGGCGCCTCGCTGTTATCCGGATAAGCGCCGCTGGCGGCGGGGTCAGGCAGCTTGTTCTGCCGCCCCGCTATGCGGCAGGATGCCACCGCCCGCTGTGCGGCGCACGGAGAGCGGCCCCTCCAGCCCCTTGGGCAAACTCATGCAAAAAGCGTGATTGCCTGAGCCAATCCCCGCCTCCCGCAAATCCTCGCGGAACATATTGGCGATGATCCGCCGCACGAATTGGTCACCGCTGAAGACATCAAGGCACACCGCCCAGTCCGTCGCGGCCATATCCTGCGCCCAGCCGGTCAAAATGTCAGGGCCGGCCTGATCGACAAAGCCGCGCAGCGGGCCGGCTTGGCGCGGCTTGGGCAACCCGGCCCGCCGGGCCAACCGGTTGAGGATCGCTTGCAAGCGGAAGCCCTGACTGAGCAGCGCCATGCAGGGTTCCTCCGCCGCCATGGCGCCAGGGTAGAGCGCGCGGAACTCCGCCGCATTTTCAAACTGCCCCCTGAACCGCTCGCCCATGAAGGTCTCGGCCGGGCAATTCTCGGCCAGGATGACATCGTGGCTATCGAGCTCGACATGGTAATAAGAGATCGCCTCAACGCGCGGCAGCTGTGTGATGGTGACGCCATTAACCAGCCGGGAGGCGTGGATCAGCCCGCCACCGATGCAAATGGCATGGCCCGGCGACACCAGCAGATCGCGCGACGGAATGCCGGGCGCGATGGCCCCGGCCTTGATGCACACCGGCAGCACCTTGGCATGGTTGGCGAAGGGCGCGGCATAGCTGCGCCGGCCGATCCACTTCACCGGGCGCAACGCGCCGCCAAGCGTGCGCACGTTCATGCCGATCTTCAGCGCCTCCACCGGCACCTCGCCCGCCGCGGTGGCGATGCGCGTGCCACGCGCGAAGCAGTTCACATCCTCGATCAGCGTGCCGCCCGCGCCATCGGCGAGAAGCGCGAAATCCGCCGTGACGAAATTGCCGGTGAGATGGATGGTCTCGCTCTGGCTGGCATTGCTCACGATCAGCCCGCTGCCGGAAACATAGGTTTCCGTGGTCGCGGCAAAATCGGTGAGGTCGATGGCATCCGCCTGGGCAAACCCGGCGATTGTGACACCAGCGGCCAGCCCTGCACTATCGCCCGCAATCGTCCAATCGGCGCCGCTGGCGAAGCTGATTTCGCTGAAATTCTGAAACTGCGTACCGATGCCGGTGAGCGCCGTGGCGGATGTGCCGGAGAGCTCCAGCACATCCTGCACGCCACTGCGGGCGACGATATTGCCGGTGAAGCTGGCGCCCGGGTCAACAATGAGCAGCCCCGCCGCGGCGCCGAACTGCACCGCGCTCCCGGCAACGCCATTGACGGGCCCGACGCCGCCCGCGCCACCCGCCACGGTTCCCGCGTTGATCAGCGTCGCCCCGCTAAGATAGATGGCCGTTCCGCCCTGCCCGCCCTTGCCGGAGGCTGCGCTTGCGCCAGCGCCGCCGCTGATCACGCCCTCATTGCTCACCACCGCGCCATTGGTGAGGCTAACGCCATAACCGCCAACACCCGCCGCACCCGGCGATGCCGCCTGGCCCACCCCCGCCGCGCCGCCAAGGCCGCCCGCGCCGCCGGCAATGCTGCCGTGATTATCCAGGCTACCGCCCGCAACCAAGGCGACACCGACACCACCGACACCACCCGCGCCACCATTGCCCGCCCGCGCCCCGGCATTGGTGGCGCCGCTCGCGGCATTGCCACCGGTGCCGCCCGTACCGCCCGCGCCGCCCGCCACCGCGCCATGATTGATGAACGTGCCAGCTCCGGCGAGGGAGACACCGATGCCGCCAACGCCGCCCGTGCCGCCATTCCCGCCTGGAGAGCCCTGGCCCGCCGTGCCGCCCGTGGCGCTGCCCGCCGTACCCGTGGTACCAATGCTGCCTTGCCCGGCCCCAATCACGCCGTAGCTGATCAGCGTGTTCGCCGCATAAGACGGCACGATCACGCCCGGCCCTCCGAGCTTCACCGGCGCTATGGTGCCAAGATTGGTGATGGTCAGCGGGCTGGCATAAGCGCCAAGCCCAAGCGTCACCGCGTGCGTAATCGTGGTCGAAATCGTGCTGCCGCTCATGGTCCGCCTCTATCCCTGGCCTGGCGCCATCGCCTTGCGCGAGGAAAAAGCAACTCCCCGCGCAAGTAAAGCGCATAATGCTTGGCGGTCATCGCCTCACGCAAATTCCGCGCCGCCGCCATCGTGCGCGTCCCACCAATCATCCGGTCCCGCCACCTTGCGGAACCCGGTGATGGCGGACTCATGCTCGCGGGGCACGCAAAGCAGATTACCGGAGGCCACACTGCCGAAGATATTCTCGCTGACGCCCGCATGGTTTTCCGGGTTGAACAGGGCGGGAAAATGCCACCACATGTCGTAACCGAACTCATGGATCAGCGTGAGTAATTGCCGCGACTGCGCGCGCCGGTCATTCTCCACATACAGCACCGGACGATGGCGCCGGATCAGTCCCCGCGCCCCTTCCAGCACCTGAGCCTCCATCCCTTCCACATCGATCTTCAGCAGGCGCAGCGACGGCAGGCTCAGCGAATCGAGCGTGATCAGCGGCACCGCCTCGCCCTCAACCGGCTCCAAAAACGACACGCCGCCGAAATTACTGCCCGCGGCGTGGTAATTCACGTCCGGCACGTTCAGGCACCCCGCCTGAGCCCCCGCACCGGCCTGAAAGCTGCGCACGTTAAACGCCTCGTTCATCGCGATATTGGCGCAAAGCAGCTGAAACACCACCCGTTGCGGCTCAAACGCGTAAACCCGTCCGGTTGGCCCGACGAGTTGCGCCAGATACACCGTATGCGCACCGATATTGGCGCCAACTTCGATGGCGATATCTCCCGGCGCCAGGAGCTGGGCGAAGACTTCCGCCTCGCCCTCGGAATACTCGCCATAAAGATCGAGCGAGGCGCCGATGAAGCGGTCGGTAAGCAGATAGATCATCCGCCCGTGCCGGCAATCCTTGACCCTGGTAATCCGTTCAGTCCCCGAATCTGGCATGGCGCCTCCGACCGCACGGTTGATGATATATCGCTACCGAACCAGAAAATATGGAATTCGCGTTTCAATCTCAAGCACTTGTTCCGGCGTCAGCACTGTGCGCCAGCGTCCGGTCTCGCCGCTGCGCCCGGCATGGTGCGAATGCCATTGCGTGTGCGGGTCAAGCAGATCGCCCGACTGCCGGTCCTGCAAAATTCCAGGCTGGCCATGCATCCGCGCGATATGTTTTTCCACCTCCGGACGGCTGGTGGCGGCGAATATCCGCGCCGCATCCGCCGCGGAGATCGCGCCGCCGAGCCACACCGCGATCTCATGCACTGTCTGCTCGTCGTTGAAAAACCCGCTCTCGTAGCGATACAGCCGGGCGCGGGCGTCGCCGCTGAATTCCATGCACAGCCGCGCGGCGTCTCCGACGAAATACAGCGCCCGCTCGAAGCTGTGGCTGCGCGCCTGCATCAGCGAGACCACGGCATCGCGCGGGTCGCGCACGGTGATGAAGATGCGCGCGGCGCGCGCGGCCAGCGCCAGCACTGTCGCCTCACCGGCGATCTCGTGCGATTTCACGAGGTCCACGGTGCCCGCGCGCCCAAACTCCGCCAAACTCTCGCCGCCGCTGAAAAAATGGCTCACCGGCTGGGCCTCGAGTGCCAGCGCCTGCACCAACCTGACGACATTGAACAGCCAAGTAGAGGCGCTGCCATACATGCCGAGGCACCAGATGGTCCGCCCGCTCAGATCCGCCATTGCGGCGCGTCAGAGAAAATTGTCGAGCGTGGCGATGACCTGCGCCGCCGTGATCAGCCGCGTGCACTCAAACTGGCGCGGCGTGTTGGCATGGCGCGGGCACCAGAGGAAATCCTTATGGTCGAAGCGGTGGCGCACATCGTTCCAGCAGGAATTGCAGGCGTGATAGTTGATCACGCGATGCGGCGTGGCGAATTCATTGGTCGGATGCGTGAACCCGGCGATCATCACCACCGGCGCGCCCGCCGCCCAGGCGAGCCAGGAAAGGCCGCTGGACAACCCGATGAACGCCTTGGCGTGGCGCAGCCAGCGCACGCGCTCGGCGAGCGGGCGGTCGCCCGTGTGATCCTCTACCCCATGCGGCAGATGGTTCCAGACCAGCCCGCCGCCATGCACCGATTTCTGGTCGATGCAGATCACGCGATAGCCCTTGGCCTTGAGATGCGCGATCACCTCCTGCCAGCCATAGGGGTTATTCCAATATTTCGCCTGGGTGGTGCTCTGCACGGCGATGCAGACATAGGGCTCCGCGATCGGCGGGCCGTCATTGGGGATGCCAAGCTTGGGCGCCACCTCGGTCGGGTCGACGCCCAGGATGTAGCCGGAGGTGCGGTGCAGGCCGACGAGGCGAAAATCGCAAGGTTGCCAGTGATGGTCTTCATCGTCGAAAAACAGGCCGATGCTGTAGGTGGCGTAGAAGCTCTCCGGCTTCACCTCCTCATGCGTGATGAAATTCACGTCCGGATACGCATCCTTGAACAACGGCACCAACAGATGCGACATCGCGCAGCTCAGCTTGCAGCGATGCTTCTCCTGAAACTTGATGGCATAGGGGAACCACCCCATGATGTCGCCCAGCGTGCCGACCGGGAACTGCACCAGCACCTCGCGCCCCTCGGCGTTGTAGTCGTGCTGGAAAAAGACATTCGCCTCGTCGAACACCTCGACCCCGAAGCGGATGTAATAGCGCTTAGTGCTGTTAATGAAGGTGCCGCCAGGGTTACTCTCGAACAGGATGTTCCCCGTGTCGAGATCGCGCAGGCGCACCCGCCAGGCCTTGCCCTCGGGGATGGTGACGCGCGCGCCCAGATTGAAGTCGTAGCGTATGCCCAGCGGCCCCATCTGCGTGGGCATTGGCGCCGCCGGGGGATACGGCCCCTTCTCCTCCTGCACCGGCTGCGGCACCGGCGCGGCGGTCTCCACCTCTTCCACCTGCGGCTCAGGCGTTACGGCCATATCCATATTTCGGCACCCTCATCCCATTCTGCGCCCGGATAATCACATCACCACGCCGGGCTCCGCAAGCGGCCGGGCCTACCAGCCATGCGACATCACCGGGATCTGCACCGTGTGTTGGCTGGCCGAGGTGAACAGCGTCACGCCACCGGGCGGCTGCGCCGAGGCGCTGACCACTCCGCCAACCCCGGCGCTGCCGCTGAAATAGGCTCCCACGCCCAGCACGCCTGCCGCATAAGCTTGCGAGTTGGTGACCGTGCCGAGGCTGGGCAGAGGCGTGGCGGCCGAGCCCGTGGCGCTGCTCTGCGGGGGAAGGGCAAAGCCGGCCTGCGGCGCCGTATAGCCGTCCAGCGGATCGACGATCACGAGCTGACCCTGGCTGTTTTCCTCCAGCGCGAAATAATGCCCGGCATAACTCTGCGCCGGATCGAGAGAGAGCGTGGCGATCGCGGTGCCGCCGGAACTCACGGTCAGCACGTTATTGGCGCCGAGCGATACCGTATCCGCCGCCGCATAGCTGAACCCGGCCAGCACGATTTCATCCCCCGTGCTGCCGCCCGCGTCGAAGCCGCTGATCACCGCGGTGGGCATGGTGGTGCCGCTGACCACGAGCACACCATCGCTGCCCGCGAAAACGATACTGCCGCTGACATTGGCGCCCTGGTTCAGGATTTCCGTGCCACCGCTGATCACCGTGCTGGTCACCGTGCCGCTGTTATCGACGATCTGTGTGCCGCCGCTCAGCACCGTGTTGCTGGTGGCCGTGCCGCCGCTCAGCACATATTCCACCCCGCCCGCGCTAATGGTGGAGTTGGTGATGGATGCGCTGGTGGTGATGGTCCCGGCGTTGTCGAGCACCACGCCGGTCTTCGTCGCCGTGCCGGTGCCAGCCGCCGCGCCACCTGAGAGCACGACCAGATAACCCCCGGCGCTGATCGTGGTGGTGCTCGCGGTGCCGCCAGAGGAAATGACCTCAAGGCCGCCGCTCTGCACGATGCCGCGGCTGGCAATTCCGCCAGAGTAAACACTCTCCACCGCGCCATTACTGATGGTGGTGCTGATGGACTTGCCACCGGAATACACGTTTTGCGCACCGCCCGAGGCGATGTATGTCCTACTCGCCGTGCCGCCGGAATACACGTTCTGCACACCGCCGCTGCTCACCGTGTTGCTCGTCGCGACACCTGTGGAGAGCACGTATTCCGTCCCCCCAGCGCTGATCCTGGAGGTGGTCATCGTCCCGGCGCTGGTGATCACGCCCCCGTTATCCAGCACCACGCCCGTTGAGGTGCCGTTCGCTGTTGCCGTGCCACCTGGAAGCACCACCACATAGCCCCCGGTCGAGACCGTCGTGGCGCTCGCCACACCGCCCGAAGATACGATCTCCAACCCGCCGGAGCTGACCTTGGTGGCGGTGGTCACGCCGCCCGCATACACGTTCTGCACGCCGCCGCTGCTCACGGTGGTCGCCGACGCGGAACCATATACGGTCTGCGCACCGCCCGACTGCACCGTGGCCGCACTGGCGATGCCGCCGCTGAGCACGTAGTCCGCCCCGCCAGCGCTCACATTCGTCCCCGATTCCGTGCCGCCCGAGTAAGTGACCAGCGTGCCGCCGCTACTCACCACGGTGCCGCTGGCGGTGGCGCCGGAATATACTTCCTCAGTTGCGTCACCGCTGAGGATGGTGCCCACCGTCTTGCCGGTGCCGGCCACGCTCTGCGTACCGCCGGCCGACACCGCCGTCGCGCTGGCTGTGCCGCCCGACGAGACAAACTGCGTCGCGCCGCTGCCGACCGTCACCGACACCGTGGTGCCGTAAGCCGACTGTACGGCGCCCGCGCTCAACGCAGTCGAACTCGCCGTCCCACCCGCCGACACGATTTCCACGCCACCGCTGCTCACCACCGTGCCGGAATCCGTGCCGCCA
>NZ_JAJDJU010000018.1 GCF_020567705.1 Acidocella sp. KAb 2-4
AATGGAAACGCAGTTAGACGATGAGCGACGGCTCAATCCATGTGCGCTATAAAGGACGCCAACGCACATGAATTGCTACGCCTCTTATTTTCTCAAGCGCAGGAAAGTTGGAATGGGATTTTTGCGCTTCCTGTCATAGAGTGCGTCGGAAACTGCGGCACCTGAAAAATGATAGCCAAGGTATTCCAAGGCTTTCACAGTGATTTGCGTTATTGGTGCCTCGTCGTTCGCGCTACGGGGTGTTTTTTTCTCATCGCGCCACATGGTCTGTGCAGTCTTGGCGATAAGACGGGCGAGGTCATGCCAAGTATAAGTTTTTGGGACAGGGAATGATTCTGTGAAGGCTCTGACATCTTCAAGTGCCTGGTTGATTTTTCCGATTTCATCATCCCATAAAACTCGCCGATTCTCAGTGTAAGCGGCGATTTCGTCCAACGCTTTGACCAATGAGGCTTGAAGTTCTTGCGCCAGTCTGCGGGAATCGGAAAGAGGGTCAACGGGCGGCCCGCCGTATGTTTTGAGATGGTCTTGTGCCAAGAAGCGGGCGAAGCGTCGGATTTCCTCGTCAGCGGGGATGGCATAGCTCTTCGAGTTTATCGAACTCGTAATCCACTCTTTCGCAAGTAAGAAGAGTTCATCGTCCCGGCTCGGCAGGGATTGCTCCCCGCTTTCCTTGCTGGTGCTGGTCATTGCGCAGCCTCCGGGAGGGGGGCGGCGGCCAATAGCGGGGCCACCTTGCAAGCCTTCGCCATCCGCTCGTACGGCCTGGCGCAAGGGCATAGGCCAGGGACCGGGCAAGGGAAGGTTGTTACCTCAGTGAACGGCCCGTGATCTGCGCCGGACTCATCCCAGCCGGTTTTAGGGGTGGCGCTCATACGACGCCCCCCAAATTTCCTTGAAGAACCGGCCAGGTCGCATGGACCAACACATCCCGCATACGGTCGCACGGGGCCGCACATGGGCAAGTGCCTAGTATGGTACAGATCGCGTCCAGGGCAAAATTTTTTGCCGAGTCGGTGTCTGCCGTGCTATCGGCCTGCTTGATCTCGTTCATAGGCTTCATCTCCATTGTTCAGATCATCGGGCCGGTAGGTGTTCCAGCACCTCCGGCCCTTCTCATTGCGCGGAACCGCCGCGCGCGGGTCTCGTCATCCTTCCACGGTTGGGCGCAGCAGCACCTCGGCAGGAATGTGCCATTGCTCGTGGAGGGTCCAAGCCTGTTTCATGGTCAGCGGACGCTTGCGGGCCAGGATCTCCGAGGCGCGGGAGCGGGAGCCAAGCAGGCGGGCAAGATCGGCCTGTTTAAGGTTCTGGCGCTCCATAACCTCCTGGATGGCTGAAACCGGATCGGGCGCCTCGATGTGCCAGTGCTTGGCCTCATAGGCATCGATCAGCGTGGCCAGCACGTCAAAGCGGTCGGCTTCGGCCGTGCCGGCGGCGGGCTCATGCTCGAAATACTGTTCGATCTCCTTGAGCGCCCAGTCATAATCCGCCTCGGTCTTGATGCTGCGAATGTCCATCACACGGTTCCCGCGTCGATCTTGTCATATTCGGCGTGTGTCCCGACAAACTTCACCAGGACACGGCCGAAGCCATAGGAAACGTGAGCCACCAGGCGGAAATTGTTGCCCGCGATGTCGAAGATCACCCGGCTGTCCGCCACGAAATCGGCAGAACCAAACTGGGCGCGAACATCGGCGGGCGCCTTCCACTGGGCGGCGCTCACGGTTGCAAACCAAGCGCGCAGCGGCGCTTCGGCCCTGGGGTGCTTTTCCCAGAATAGGCGCAGCGTTCGTTTGGCGATGATCTGCATGGTTTATCTAGCTCGTTCCATGTTTGGGAACAAGAAGTTTGTTCCCGGTTTGGGAAAGTTTTGCATGCGTGGCTGCCGTAGTGTCGCAAGTGTCCATAGTGTCCAAAGTGTCATAGTGTCATGGGGCTGTATGGCGCCCTTAGATGCCGGGGCATGCGTCGCAAGTGTCCACAGTGTCATGGTGTCAAAGGGGGATATGTGGCCGGTTCATGCCTTCCTCAGTGGCACGATCTCGGCACCACCCGCTTCGATACCATCGAGGGCATCGGCCAAGCGCTGCAGCGCCTCTGCCACCTGAGGCCGGTAGCGGGCTTGGTTATAGGTAGCGGCCAGGGTTGAGCGGATGCTCACATGGTTGAGTGCGGCCTCGATAATGTCGGGCAGCTCGCCCATCTCGCCCAGCATGGTCGCCCCCGTGCGGCGCAGATCGTGGCGGGTCCAGCCCTCGGTGTGGCTCGCCTTCATGATCTCCTTGGTTGCCGAGTCCCAGTTGTCGAGCGGGTTGCCGTCGCGGGTGGGGAAGATCAGCGCCTCGGGTCGGGCTCTGGCGGGCTTCACGGCCTCCAGCAGCGCCTTGGCCTGGGTGGAGAGCGGCACGATATGCGGCTTGCCGTTCTTGGTCTGCGGGATGGTCCAGGTGCCCGCCTCAAGGTTAATGTCGCGCCAGTGCGCGCCGGTAGCCTCAGAGCGCCGGGCCAGGGTCAGCAGCATGAGGCGCATACAGGCCGCGTAGGGGCTCTGAGAGTCGCGCAGGGCAGGCAGCAAACGGGAGAGTTCATCGGGGCTCAGAACCCGCTCACGGCGCCCCACAGTGGCGGGCGGCACCAAGTCGGCCAGTTCGCGCGAGACATAGCCGCGCCCGGTGGCGGCGGCCCATTTCAGCAAGGGGCGGATATAGCGCACCGCAGCGGCGGCGGACTGGGCGGACTTCCACGAATCGGCCTGGAGCTGGAGGTCTTTGGCCTTGAGCGTGTCGAGCGGTTTTTTGAGGTAGGGCTTGAACACGCTCTCGATGCGCTTGCGGCACTCGGGCCATGATTTGAGCGCCGCGCCATCCTTGCGCGCATACAGGTCAAGCAGGGCGTTGAGGGTGCCGATGCCCTCTTTTGCCGCCTTGGCCACGGCGCGCTTGTGGCGGGCCTCCTGCACCGGATCAGCTCCGCCCCGCACCTGTGCCCAGGTCACGCGGGCAGCCTCACGCGCGGCGGATATGCTCAAGGTGGGGTGAATCCCCAAGGTGAAGCGCCGCATGCGCCCGTGCGGGTCGCGGGCGGTCAGGGTCCAGGCTTTGGCGCCCGCCTTGGTCACGCGCAGGCGCAGGCCGGGCTGGGTGGCGTCGATCAATTCCACGCGCTGGCCGGTGCTGGCCGCCTGCTTCACCGCCGCCGAGATTGCCGTTTCCGTGATTGCCTTGGCCATCTGCTTTTCTCCGTGGGGCTTCACTGGGGATTCAGCGGGGCTTCAACAATTTGGGCCTTACTGAGGCAGTGTGGGACAAGAATTAGCGGATGCGTCTCCATGAATCAACTGAAAATGCTTGATTTTATGGATACGGTGAAATAGTGCGGGACTTGGCAGGATTTTTCTACCCGGTAACTCTTAATCAGTAGGTCCAAGGTTCGAATCCTTGTGCACCCACCATTTTCCGCAAAACAATTCAAATCTCAGGCGCTCACGTCGAGCGTCGGCGGCAATTCGTCGAGCCGTACGAATTTGGTGCCTGCGGCGTGCAGCGCCAGCAAGCCCGCGGCGATGCCCGCGCCGCTTGCTCGCTTGGGCTGGTTGATGTGCCCCTCGGTCACGTCGCCATCTTTGGCCGCGCCCAGCCGCGCCGCCACCGTGGCGGCGGGCAGCGAGGCGCCTTCGTCACCATTCAGCGAATACCCGGCGATCTTGAAGCCCAAAGACTCGATGAACGGGATCGTCTCCGGGCTGTAGATCCCCGCCGCGCCCCGGTACCAGCGCGGGGCCTTGCCGGTGGCGGCGGTGATCGCGGCCGCCCCGTCCAACACCTCGGCGCGGATCGCCTCCAGCGTGCCCGCGGGCGCCAGGCCATAAATCGGTTTGTCACCCAGAATCGGCGGCAGATGCCGCGCGCCGTGGTTTTCCAACGCGAACAGGTCGGGGCGTGATTTCAGCAGCGCCAGTCCCTCCGGGTTCCAGCGCATCCAGGTGGCGGTCACGAAAATCGTCGCCGGGATGTTACATTCTATCAGCGCGCTGGCCACGCGCTCATCGAACCGGCCTGGACAGGCATCCAGCGTCACCGCCACGCCTTGCCCGGGCACGCGCAGGCAGGGCTCCACCAGCCCGCCGCGCCCGCCATGCCAGAGCGGCAGGGTGAGCGCGCCACTGAAGAAGCTGCGGCGGGTGAGGGGGCGGCAGGAGAAACACATCGTAAGATTGGCCTGGGAGTTGCGCGGGCCTCGTGCCGCAGCGCCGCCGCCGCGTCAACGCTCCGGCAGAATCAAATTGTGCGGCAGGGCCCGGGGCTGTTATGAGGCGGCAATGTTCAAGCCCGGAACCCTGACGCGCGCCTGTGGCGTGGCGCTGCCGCTTCTCGCCCTGGTGGCCTGCGCGCAGCCCTCGCAGATGGCGGCCAAACCCGAGATCGCCCCCTCCACGAGCGGGACGTATACGCTGCAGCAACTGCGCTGGGCGGAACACGTCTCCTACCAGCGCGGGTTCGACGATGGCCGGCGCTATCAGGCGAAGCTGGACGCCACGCGCCCGCCATCCGCCGCCCCCATCAGCCCGCCTCCCGCGCCAGCTACAACCCAGGCGCCCCCGCAAACGCCTGTTCCCGCTCCCAGCGGTGCGCCACCGGTGCAGAGCTACGCGCCCTCCGGCCCGGCCCAGCCGGTGGCCATCCCCGCCCCGTAACGCGCGGCACTTGAGTCCGGCGGCGCGAGGGGCCAAACAGCGCGCATGGCCTCCCCACCGCTGCTGCTGCTCACCGATATCTCCGTCACCCTCGGCTCCGTGCCGCTGCTCACCGGCGCCTCGCTCTCCGTGAGCGCGGGCGAGCGGCTCTGCTTGGTTGGGCGCAATGGCTCGGGCAAATCCACCCTGCTGAAGATCGCCTCGGGCGAGGTGGCGTTCGATTCCGGCACGCGGTTTTTCCAGCCCGGCGCCACCATGCGCTATTTGCCGCAGGAGCCCGATCTCTCCGCCCATGCCGATGTCATGGACTATGTGCTGGCCGGGCTGGGACCGAATGACGATGAATATCGTGCCCGCTATCTGCTGGGCGAGCTGGGCCTGACCGGGGCCGAGAAGCCCGCCAACCTCTCCGGTGGCGAGGCCCGCCGCGCCGCCCTGGCCCGCACCCTTGCGCCCAGCCCCGACCTCCTGCTGCTCGACGAGCCAACCAACCATCTCGACCTGCCCGCCATCGAATGGCTGGAATCCGAGTTGAAATCGCTCTCCTCCGGGTTGGTGCTGATCTCCCATGACCGCCGCTTCCTGGAAAACCTCTCCCGCGCCATGGTCTGGCTCGACCGCGGGCAGACCCGCCGCCTCGACAAGAGCTTCGCGCATTTCGAGACTTGGCGCGACGAAGTGCTGGAACAGGAAGAGAAGGAATTCCACAAGCTGGGCCGCAAGATCGTGCGCGAGGAAGATTGGCTGCGCTACGGCGTCACCGCCCGGCGCAAGCGCAACGTCAAGCGCCTCGCCAATCTGCATGCCCTGCGGGCCGAGCGGCGCAACTACACGCACAAGCTCGGCACCGCCAAACTCGCCAGCCTCGACGCCGCGACCTCGGGCAAGATCGTTGTCGACGCAGATGGTGTTTCCAAGAGCTTTGGCGACAAGGAGGTGGTGAAAAACCTCACCTTCCGCGTGCTGCGCGGCGACCGGCTGGGCATTGTCGGTCCCAATGGCGCGGGCAAATCCACGCTGCTGAAGCTGATCCTCGGCCAGCTCGCCCCCGATGCCGGGGCGGTGAAACTCGGCACGGCGCTGGAGGTAGTGACGCTCGACCAGCAGCGCGCCGCGCTCAGTCCCAACACCTCGCTGGCCGACACACTCACAGGCGGCAAGGGCGATCTCGTGCATGTCGGCGGGCAGGCGCGCCATGTCATCGGCTATATGAAGGATTTCCTGTTCCGCCCAGAGCAGGCGCGCACCCCGGTCGGCACGCTCTCCGGCGGCGAGCGCGGGCGCTTGCTGCTGGCGGTGGCGCTGGCCAAGCCCTCCAATCTTTTGGTGCTCGACGAGCCGACCAATGATCTCGATCTCGAAACGTTGGATTTGTTGCAGGAGATGCTTGCCGATTACACGGGCACGGTGATCGTCGTCTCGCATGACCGAGACTTCCTCGACCGTGTCGCCACCTCGATCCTGGCCTCGGAAGGGCAGGGGCGCTGGGTGGAATATGCGGGTGGCTATGCCGACATGCTAGTCCAGCGCGGCAACGCGCCGGCGGCCGAGGCCAAGCCCGAGAAGAAGCCCGCGCTCAAACCCGCCCCCGCGCCCGCCAAGCCCGCGGAACCGGCGGCGCGCAAAATCTCCTTCAAGGAGCAGCACGAACTCAAAACCCTTACCACCGAGATCGACAAGCTGCACAACGAGATCCAGAGGCTGGACACGATCCTCGCCACGCCCGGGCTGTATGAGAAAGATCCGAAGAAATTCAGCCAGGCCACCGAGGCCCTGGGCGCGCTCCACGCCAAGCTGGAAGCCGCTGAGGAACGCTGGCTGGAGCTGGAGATGCTGAAAGAAGGGTGAGCGCTTGCGCGCGCCCGCCTTGTGCAAAGCGGGCGCGCGAGACTTGGCCGTTTTTTGAAAAACAGGCCAAATCAGCGGAAAGTTTTAAAGCCTAGTCGGCATACGGATTACTGGTGCCGCGCAGATAGATACGGATCGGCACGCCCGGCATCTCGAACACTTCGCGCAGCGAGTTCACCAGATAGCGCTGATACGTCTCCGGCGTCTGCTCGGCGCGGGTGCCAAACAGCGCGAAAGTCGGCGGCCGTGCCTTGATCTGCGTGATGTAGCGCAGCTTCAACCGACGCCCATCCACCAGCGGCGGCGGAAAGCGCTCCAGCGCCGCCTCAAACCAGCGGTTGAGCTGGCTGGTCGGGATGCGCAGATTCCATTTCTCGTAGGTCGCGCGGATGGCGGGGAACAGCTTGGCCACGCCCTCGCCGGTCTCGGCCGAGAGCGGCACCACGGTGATGCCCTTCATCTGGCTCAGCGAGATGGAGATGCGGTCCAGCGCCGCCTTGCGCGCCCCGCCGCGGTCTTCCACCGCGTCCCATTTCGTCAGGGCGATCACGCAGCCCCGGCCCTCGCGCTCGATCAGCCGGGCGATGTGCAGATCCTGCTCTTGCACCCCCTGCGCCGCGTCAACCGCCAGCACCACCATCTCGGCCCGCTTCAGCGCCTCGATCGAGGAGGAGGTGGACATTTTCTCCAGCCCCTCATCCACGCGCGCGCGCTTGCGCAGCCCGGCCGTGTCCACAATCCGGTAGAGCTTGCCATCCGGCCCGGTGAAATCGGCGGAGACAGCATCGCGCGTCAGCCCCGGCTCAGGCCCGGTGATCATCCGCTGCTCGCCCAGCAGATAATTCATCAGCGTCGATTTTCCGGCATTGGGCCGCCCGACGATGGCCAGATGCAGCGGCAGGGTCTCGCCCTCCTCACCCTCTTGCGCTTCCGGCCGGGGCAGCTGGTCGGCGATCTCGGTCATCAGGTTATAGATGCCCTCGTTATGCTCTGCCGAAACGGCGCAAGGCTCGCCCAGCCCCAACTCATAGGCCTCCATCGCCGCCGCCGCCCCGCCGCGCCCCTCGGCCTTGTTCGCCACCACCAGCACCGGCTTGCCCGAGCGGCGCAGCCAGGCGGCGAAATGGTGATCCTCGGGGATCAGCCCGGCGCGGGCATCGAATACGAACAGCACAAGGTCGGCATTATCCACCGCCAGCGAGGTCGAGGCCCGCATCCGCCCCGGTAGGGTGTCGGGCGCGGCCTCCTCCAGCCCGGCTGTGTCCACCAGCAGCACCTTGGTGCCGGCGAGCACGCATTCGGCTTCCTTGCGGTCGCGCGTTACCCCCGGCGTGTCGGCCACGAGCGCGATGCGCGCCCCGGCCAGCCGGTTAAAGAGTGTGGACTTGCCGACATTCGGCCGTCCGGCAATGACAACGCGCGGCAGCATCATGGTCACGCATAGGCAGTCAGTTTGGCGTCGCGCGTGAGCTGCAACAGCAGCCCGCCCGCGGCGATGGGCGGCATGTCGGCAACGCCGCCCAGTTTCACGATTTTGCTGAGCTGCCCGGCCACCGGGTCGACCAGCGCGGCCTGGCCGTGGTCGCTCACCAGCACCAGCGTGCCGTTCACCAGCACCGGCCCCGCCCAGGCGATCGGGTTGGTCTTTTTCTTCATGTTCTGGAAGCCCGGCATCGGCAGCGCCCAGCTCACCAGCCCGTCATCGGCATGCACGGCGTAGAGCGTCTGCGTCTTGTCGAGCACGAACAGGAACCCCCCGGAGAGGCAGAGCGGCTGTGTGCCGGTGGCGCTGTGCGTCCACACCTTGGCGCCGGAATGCAGGTCCACGGCCATCATCGTGTCGCCGAGATTGATGGCGTAAACCACGCCATCGGCAATCGCGGGCGAGGCCACGATGTCCGAGAGGTCGAGCTGCCCGCTCTGCCCAAACGAAGCGGCGAGGCTCTGCTCCCAGACCGGCGTGCCGGAAAGAGCGTCAATCGCGGCCAGCAGGCCAGAGGAGAATCCGGCGACGATGATGCCATCGGCATAGGCCGGTGGCCCGGCGATGGCGACGGCGGTGGTGTTGGGCTGCCCGGGCGCCCCGGCGAAGCGCCAGCCCGGCGTGCCGGAGGCCGCGTCGAAGGTCAGCAGCAGGTCGTCCTGCGTGACCACGGCAACCAGCCCGTTCGCCACCAGCGGGGCGGAGCGGGTGGGGAAATCCAGCGCCTGCAGCCAGAGCAGCTTGCCGGTGGCGGCGTCCAGCGCGCGCAGTTCGGCGTAGCCGGTGCTGACATAGAGCTTGCCCGAATCATAAGCGATGCCACCGCCGAGATTCTGCTCGCTGGCGTGCTTGGGCCGGGTGCTGGCATGCCAGATCAGGCTGCCATCGGCGAGTGAGACGGCGCGCACCGCCGCATCCGCGTCCATGGCGAAGGCGTGGCCCTCGGCAATCACCGGGCTGGCCGAGAGCGGCTGGCGATAGCCGCCCGCGGCGCCGATACCGGCATGCCAGCGCGGCGCGAAGTTGAGTGGGGCGGCGACATTGCCGGGCGCGTGCGCGGCATTGGCGCCGGGCTGTTGCCAAGCGGCCAGGGCGCTGGCCTGGGGCAGGCTCACGGCCGGCGCGTCGGCGGCCACGTCCATGCCGTTGGTGTTGGGCAAAACGGGGATCTGCGTACCGACGATGGTCACTTTCGGCTTGGAGCAGGAGGCCAGTAGCCCGAGCATCAGGCTGGCGGTGGCGGCGCGGCGTCGCATCATGGGGGATCTCATCCGTTCAACTGGGCAAGCAGGCCTTGCGCGCGTTCGCGCACGCCAACCGGGGCGGTGGGGTCAGAGGCAAGTTCCGAGAACAGGGCTTTGGCCATGTCCGGGTTGCCCTGGTGCAGATAGGTCAGCGCCTGCACCTCGCGGGCCAGGGCGTGATAAGGGTTGTCGCTGGCCACGAGGGGCTGCAGCCTGGCCTGGATGTCCGTGTCCGGCACCGCGCCCAGCGCGTGCTGGGCCCAGAGCAGGGTGGCGAGGTCGCGCAGCAGCTTGTCGGCGCTGCCATCCTGGGCCACCTGGGTCCATAGCGCATTGGCTTGGTCCAGCTTGCCGCTGGCGGCATACAGCCCGGCGGCGCGCAGATCGGCCAGGGTCTTGTACCCCTCGGGCGCGGTGGCGGCGAATTTGGTCAGCGCCCCGGCGGTCTGCACGGCCTGGTCCGCGGTGATCTGCGCGCCTTGCTGGTCAGCCGCCTGGGTGACGGCGAGATATTGTGTGGCCGCCTTCTGCGCCTGCTTGGCCTGCCAGGCGCTGTAGGCCTGCTGCGCGCCGACGCCGGCCAGCACCAGCACACAGGCGGCGATCAGCATCCCGCCATAGCGCTTGGCCAGGGCCACCGCCTGGTCATGCCGCAGATCTTCCGAAACTTCGTCAAAAATATCGACCACGCCGGGCCCCTATACTTCTCTCTTGCCCAATCTCTTAGCCGGGCGTGCCGCGCGCGGCAACGCAGGCGGCCAGACGGCGCGCCACGCGCTCGCGCCCGATCAGCGGCAGCAGCTTCGCCATCTCCGGTCCGTGCTCCTCGCCGGTCAGGGCCAGGCGCAGCGGCAGGAACAGCGCCCGCCCCTTGGCCCCCGTGGCCGCGCCGACGGCGCCGCTCCAGGCTTTCCACGTGTCCTCGCTCCATGGCTCGGCGGGCAGCGTGTCCAGCGCCGCGCGCAACACCTGCGAATTGCCGGGCAGCTCGGGCGGCGGCAGCTCGTCGCGCACCACCTCCCACCAGCGCCGCGCCTCGGTTAGCAGGTCGAGATTCCCCCGAATCGCCAGCCAAAACGCCTCATCCGTGCCCTCGGGCAGGCGCTCGCACACGGCCTCGAACGCGAGCTGGTGCAAGAATTTGCGGTTCAGCCCGAGCAATTGGCGCGCATCGAAGCGCGGCGGCGAGCGCGAGAAATCGGAGAGGTTGAAGCTGGCGATCAGCTCCTCCATCCCCACCGGGGCGGGGTCTTTATTGGTGCCCAGCCGCGCCAGATACGCCGTGATCGCGCCCGGTTCGATGCCATCCTTGCGCAGCGATTTCAGCGAGATCGAGCCGATCCGCTTAGACAGCTTCTCGCCATCCCCGCCCGAGATCAGCGGCAGATGCGCGAAGCGCGGCACCGGCGCCTTGGTGATGGCCTCGAACAGATCGATCTGCACGGCGGTATTGGAGACATGATCCTCGCCACGGATGATATGGGTGATGCCCATATCCGCGTCGTCCACCACCGAGGTGAAGGTGTAAAGCGGCGTGCCATCGGCGCGGATCAGCACCGGGTCCGACACTGTGCCGAGCTTGATATTGCGCGGGCCGAGCACGAGGTCGTTCCAGCCGGCCGCGCCGTCCGAGAGCTTGAAGCGCCAATAGGGGCGCTTGCCATTGGCCTCGGCGGCTTCGCGCTGCGCTTGCGTCATCGCCAGGGCGGCGCGGTCATACACCGGCGGCAGCTTGCGCTTCACCAAGGCGGCGCGCTTGGCGGCCAGTTCGTCCTCGTTCTCGAAGCAGGGATAAAGCCGTCCGGCCGCCTTCAGTTGCTCCGCCACCTCGGCATAGCGCGTGAACCGGTCGGATTGCCGGGCCGTCTCGTCCCAGCCAATGCCGAGCCAGCGCAGATCGTCGTAAATCCCCTGCTCATATTCAGGGCGCCCGCGCTCGGTGTCGGTGTCGTCGAGGCGCAGCAGAAACGTGCCGCCCTGGTGGCGGGCGAACAAAAAATTCACCAGCGCCGCGCGGGCGTTGCCGACATGCAGATAGCCCGTGGGGCTGGGAGCGAAGCGAACTTTGACCATCCGCGCGGGTTACCCGATTCCGGGGCTTTGGGGAAGTTAGATCCCCAGCCGGTCCCGCAACTGGTAATACCAGGCGCCCAGCGCGGTCAGCGGAACGCGGAACGTCTTGCCGCCGGGGAAGGGGAAATAGGGCAGGCTGGCGAAAACATCGAAGCGCGCCGTGTCGCCCGCCGCCACCTCGGCCAGAATGCGCCCGAGCAGATGCGTGGTGGTTACGCCGTGCCCGCTATCGCCATGCGAGAAGAACACTTTCGGCGCCAGCTTGCCCATCTGCGGAAACCGCGTGAGGGTGAGCGCGAAATTGCCGCTCCAGGTGAAGTCGATGCGCGCATCCTTGAGGCTGGGGAAGGTCTTCAGCATCTTCGGGCGGATCGCATCGCGGATCGAGGCCGGGTCGGCGCCGCCATAATTGATGCCGCCGCCGTAGAGGATGCGGTCATCCGCGCTGCGGCGGAAATAATCCAGCACGTAGTTGCAATCCTCCACGCATACATTGGAGGGCAGCAACCGCCGCGCCGTTTCGCCCAGCGGCTCGGTCGCCAGCACCTGGGTCGAGACCGGCATGATCCGCCCTTCGAGATTGGGCAGCACATTGTGCAGATAGGCGTTGCCGCACACAAACACCTGCTTCGCCCGCACCTCGCCGGCTGCGGTGCGCACCACGGCGTTGTCCATGTCGATGGCGATTACCGGCGAGTTTTCATAGATCGTGCCGCCCAGCGACTCGAACGCCGCCGCCTCGCCCTGCACCAAGTTGAGCGGGTGGATATGCCCGCCCTTCTTGTCGATCAGCCCGCCGGCGTAACGCTCCGTCACCACATGCGGGGCGAGGCCGGGCTTGTCGAGCAGCTCGAACTGGTCATGCCCGAAGCTGTTCCACACCTTCACATGGTGCTCCAACTCGCGCATCTGCTTAGGTGTCATCGCCACCGCCAGCATGCCGGGCTGCAAATCGCACTGGATGCCATATTTGGCGATGCGCGCGCGGATGATGTCGCCGCCCTCATTGGCCAGCCCGCCGATCAGCCGCCCGGCCTTCTCGCCGTAGCGTGCCGAAATCACGTCCAGATCGCGCGAATAACCGTTCACGATCTGCCCGCCATTGCGGCCCGAGGCGCCAAAGCCCACGCGCACAGCCTCCACCACCACCGCCGAAACGCCGCGCTCGGCCAGTTCCAGCGCCGCCGCGATGCCCGTGAACCCGCCGCCGACGATGCACACATCCGCGTTGACGCTGCCCTGCAGCGGTGGGCGCGCATCCTGCTTATTGGCCGTGGCCGCGTAATAGGATTTCACATGTTCCGTCATTTTCTCTCTGGCCCCATCAGTAACACGCCGAACACCGCGCCCAGCACGGTCATGGTGATCACCATCAGCCGGATTTTATACGCCTCGGCCCGGGCCTGGGCGATGACCTCGGCGCGCATATTGCGCTCCGCCGCCGCCACACGCTCAGCCAATGGCGCGGTGCCATTGCTCACGATCGCGGCGGTATCCGGGTCCACCTGATCGGCGAGCGCGGTGATCGCCGCCGCCTGGGCGCTGGCATCGGGGGCGGCGAGCACGGCATCCAGCGCCTGTTGCTGGTGCTGCTCGTCAATCACCGGGGCGGGGATCGAGAAGCTGGCGAACGTGCCGATCAGCCCCGGCAGCAAAAAGGCGCACAGCATGAAGCCGAGGCGCGAGAACGAGAGTTTGGCCATGGTCTTGCCTTTGGCTGGTTTTGCGCCGCTGTCAAACCGCTTGTGTCAGCGGGTCCGGGCCGAAGCGGTTCGCGCCGCGCGTGCCGGGCAGGCAATAAAAAATCAGCAGCACCAGGGCGCCGAAAAACGGAATGATGCCGATCAGCAGCCACCAGCCGGATTTGTCGATATCATGCAGCCGCCGTACCGCCACCGCCAAGCCCGGCAGCAGCACCGCCAGCGACGCCAAGCCGCGCAGCACCATCACATATACATGCCCGCCCTCGGCGCCCGAATCGAGCGCCACCCCGATCAGGCTGGCGCCGATATCGAGCAACAGCACGAACAGCACCCACCACCACAGCTCGGTGCGCGGCGCCCGGCCTGAGAAATCGCCATATTTGCTGAGGCAACTCTTCACCGCGCCGATGAAATCCTGCTGTGCCGCCTGCGCCATGATGCCCGGTCCTTCCCTGTCACGGTTGTCGAGCCGTAACAGTAACAGGCCCGGCTGGCGCCGTGTATATGAATTTCCGGCGTCGGCTCAGGCGGCGGTGGCGGCGCTTCTGGCGCTGGGCGGCGGCGGTTCGTCCAGCGCCAGGTTCAGGGCTTCCAGCAACGCCTGGCGGAGCTGGTGGAGCTTGCGCTCATTCTCCACCTTCATGCCGAACACGTCCTTCACATAAAACACGTCCACCGCGCGCACGCCGTAAGTGGTCACATGGGCGGAGGCAATCTGCAGCCCCTGCGCCGAAATCGCGGCGGTGACATCATGCAGCAGGCCGGGGCGGTCGCGCCCGTTCACCTCGATCACCGTATGGCGGTTGGAGGCGCGGTTATCCACCACCACCCGCGGCGGCACATGGATCGCGCGCATGCGCGCCTGCACCACGCTGCGGGTCGCCTTGCGGATTTCCTCGGCCAGCCGCAACCGGCCCGAGAGCGCCTGCTCCACCAGCGCGGCGAGCCTGGCCAGCCGGTGCGGCGTGTCAAACGGCCCGCCATTGGCGTCCTGAATCCAGAACGTATCCAGCGCCATGCCGTCGGTGAGGGTGTGGATGCGCGCGTCCACGATCGAGGCCCCCGCGATTGCCAGCGCCCCGGCGATGCGGCTGAACAGCCCGGCATGGTCGGCGGTGTACACCACCACCTCGGTCACCGCGCGGGCGGGCAGGGGTTCGGTGAACACGGTGAGCGGCGCGTGGCGTGTTTTGGCGTCGCGGATCATGCGCCCATGGCGCTCGATGCTCTCCGGGTCGAAGCCGAGCCAATAGCTGGGGTAGCCGAGCGAGAGAAATTCCTCGCGCTCCTCGGCCGGCCAGTCGGCGAGCAGTTCGGCCACGACCTCCTTCACCCGCGCGATACGCATATCGCGCTCGGTCGTCGAAAGCCCGCCTTCCAGTACTTCGGCCACGCGCGCATACAGCTCGCGCAGCAGCGTCGCCTTCCAGCCATTCCACACTTTCGGGCTCACGGCGCGGATATCGGCGACGGTCAGGACCAGCAACAGGCGCAGCCGCTCGGGCGATTGGATGGTGTCGGCAAGGTCGAGGATCGTCTTCGGATCGTCGATATCGCGCGAAAACGCGGTCTGGCTCAGTAGCAGATGGTGCAGCACCAGCCAGGAGACCATCTCGGTCTCCTCGGCGCTCAGCCCCAGCGCCGGGCCGACATGCAGCGCCAGCTCCGCCCCCAGCACCGAATGATCGCCGCCCCGGCCCTTGGCGATGTCATGCATCATCATCGCCACATACAGTGCCCGGCGGGATTGGATCTGCCCGATCAGGTCGGAGGCGACCGGCGCGATCTCCTTCAGCGTGCCCGCCTCGATGGTGTTGAGGTTGCGGATGCACTGCACCGTATGCACGTCCACCGTGTAGACGTGATAAGTGTCGAACTGCATCTGCCCGACGATGCGCCGCCAATCCGGCAGATAGCGCCCGAGAATGCTGGATTCGTTGAGGATCGCCATCCAGGTGGCGGAATCGCAATCCGGGTCGTGCCCCGCCTCCTGCGAGCCGCAGAGCAGGTTCATGAACATCGCTGCGGCTTTCTTGTCGCCGCGCAGCTCCTGCCCCAGCGGAGCCGAGCGGATCAGCGTGCGCCGCGCCAGCGGGTGTAGCTCCAGCTTGCGGTCGCGCGCGCAGATCAGGATGCGGAACACGCTGGAGGGATCGGTGGCCGGGTCATGCCCCGGCGCGAACAGGATCTTGCCGTCGGCCAGCACGAAGCCCTGCTCGATCAGCGCCGCATCGGTTTCGGCGGCGATCGCGGGCGGGCCAAGGGCGGCGCGCACCAGCGCTGGCTCCAGCACCGCCGTCACCCGCGCCACTTCGCGCACGATCAGGAAGTAATGGCGCATGAAGCGCTCCACGCCGTTTTGCCGGCCATGGCGCGTATAGCCCATGCGCCCGCCCACCACGGGTTGCAGGTCGAAGGTCAGCCGCTCCTCGGCCCGCCCGGCGACGTAATGCAGGTGGAAGCGCACGGTCCACAGATATTCCCAGGCCCGCTTGCAGGCTCTGGCCTCGGCGGCGGTGAGGATGCCGCCGCCCGGCGCGTCCTTGCCGACCAGCTCGGTCATGGCGAAGGTGTTGAACACGTAGCGCGCCAGCCAATACAGCGTCTGCAAATCGCGCAGCCCGCCGCGCCCCTCCTTCACATTCGGCTCGACCATGAATGGCGTCTCGCCGAAGCGGCGGTGGCGCGCGGCGCGCTCGGCCTGTTTGGCGGTAATGTACTCGCCCGGCCCGTCAGCCGCGCAATCCTCGCGGAAGGCCGTCTGGAATTCGGCGAACAGCGCGCGGTCGCCGCACAGGCAGCGGGCGTCGAGCAGCGAGGTGCGGATGGTCACATCGCCTTTCGCCTCGGTCAGGCAATCGGCGATCGAGCGCGTGGCATGGCCGACCTTGAGCCCCAGATCCCAGAGGAAATACAGGATGAACTCCACCGCCTTTTCCAGCGCCGGGGAGGGCTGTTCCTGCGACAGGAACAGCAGGTCGATATCGGAGAACGGCGCCAGGGTGGCGCGGCCATAACCGCCGGTGGCGGCCATTGCCAGCCGGTCCTGCGGCGCCAGCGGCAGTGCTTTGAGCGTGTAGGCGAACAGCGCGCCGATCAGCTCATCCATCAGCCCGGCATGCAGCCGCGCGGCGAGCAGGCCGTTCAGCCCATCTTGTTCGAAGCTTTGCTGCACATGCCCCTGCACCCGGCCGAGCTGGCGGCGGAACAGAGCCAGCGCCTCGTCCCGCCCCGGCGCTTCTGGCGGCGTGAGCAGTTCGGCGAGGGCGGCGGCGATATCGGGCTTTTTCCGGGCAGCAGGCATGTCGAACACGGTAGATCAATCCATCCGGCGTGGGAACGTGTTAGTTTTCACTCAACCCTCAATTTTGCGCGGGCTGCGTTTTCAGCGCCTCGGCGCGCAGCCGGTAGAGCGCGTCCAGCGCCTCGCGCGGGGTCATGGCGTCGGGGTCCAGCGCCAGCAGCGTTTCCGCCAGGGGAGCGTCGGGTTCCAGGGCGGGTTCAGGCGCGGGCGCGGTGGCGAAGAGCGGCAGCGGGGCCGCGGCCAGGCTGCCCCGTTCGGCGGCTTTCAGCAGGGTTTCCGCGCGTTTGGCCACGGCTTCGGGCACCCCGGCCAAGCGCGCCACGTGTACGCCCCAGCTCTTCTGCGCCGCCCCCGTCACGACCTCGTGCATGAATACAACCTCGCCCCGGAATTCCTTCACCCGCATGGTATGCGGTTTCAACCGCGGCAAAGCCTCGGCCAGCATGTATAATTCATGGAAATGTGTGGCAAATATGGCGCGGCAGCGGTTGTTATTGTGCAGCGCCTCCAGCACCGCCTGGGCAATCGCCAGCCCGTCGCGCGTGCCGGTGCCGCGCCCGATCTCATCGACGATGACAAAGCTCTTCGGCCCTGCCTGATGCAGGATGGCGGCGGTCTCGATCATCTCCACCATGAAGGTCGAGCGCCCCGAGGCGAGATCATCCGCCGCGCCCACGCGCGAAAACAGCCGGTCCACGAGGCCGAGGCGCATCGCCTCTGCCGGCACGGGCAGCCCGGCCTGGGCCAGCACCACCAGCAGCGCGTTTTGGCGCAGGAAGGTGGATTTGCCCGCCATGTTCGGGCCGGTGAGCAGCATCAGCCGCTGCCCCGGGTCGAGCCCGCAGCCATTGGGGATGAAGCTCGTGCCCGGCGGCAGCGCCGCCTCCACCACCGGATGGCGCCCGGCCTCGATGCTGAACGCCTCATCCGCGCTCAGCTCCGGGCAGCAATAGCGCCCGCCCAGCGCCAGATGCGCCGCCGATTGCAGCACATCGACCAGCGCCAGCGCCTCGGCGCAGGCGGCCAGCGCCGCGGCGGCCTCCAAAACCTGCCGGATCAGCCAGTTGAACACCAGCTTCTCGCGCGCGGCGGCGCGGAACGCGGCTTCGGTGATGCGCTGGTCCAGCGCCGAAAGCTCGGGATGCGTGAAGCGCGCGCCATTGGCCATGCCCTGGCGCAGCAGCAATTCGGGATGGGCGCGCAGGGTCTCCACGGCGGCGGCCGGCGCTTCCAGCACATAGCCAAGCTGGGCATGGTGGCGGATTTTCAGCGAGGCCACGCCATAGCGCTGCGCCAGCTCGGTCTGGAATTCCGCGATCACCCGCCGTGTATCGTCGCGCAGGGCGCGTTCGCCGTCTAATTCACCGTCGAACCCGGGCGCGATCACGCCGCCATCCTCCAGCTTCAGCGGCGCCGGCTCGGCCAGAGCGCGGCGCAGCGTGTCCAGCAACGCCGGTGCGGGGGTGAGCGCGGCGATCGCCTGATCCAGCAGCGCGGTGCCCGGCGGCAGCAGCGGGGTCAGCGCTTGCGCCACCTCCAGCCCGGCGCGGATGGCCGCGAGGTCGCGCGGGCTGGCCCGGCCCAGCGCGATGCGCCCCAGCGCGCGGGCCATGTCCGGCGCCCCGCGCAACGCCGCGCGCACCGGGGCGGCGGTGTCGCTGTCGCGCAGGGCGAGCCATGCGGCCTGGCGGTCCAAGAGCGGCTCCAGCCGGTTCAGCGGCGCGCCGATCCAGCCCGCCAGCAGCCGCGCCCCGGCCGGGCTCACCGTGCGCTTCACTGCACCGAGCAGGCTCCCCGCCTCGCTGCCGCCGCGGGCGGCGAGCAGTTCCAGGCTGGCGCGGGTGGCGGCGTCCATGGCCAGCTGCCCGGCCACCCCGGCGCTGGCCGGGGGCGAGAGCCGGGGCGTCGCCCCCATCTGGGTGGCGGTGATGTAGGCCAGCACCAGCGCGGCGGCCATGGCCTCGGCGCCCGAGAACTCGCCGAACGCCTCCAGGCTGGCGGCGCCGAAGCGCTGCGCCAATTCGCGCCGCGCCGCCTCCGCCGTGGCTGGGGTGGTGATGGCGAGCCGCCCGGTCTCCACCCGCCGCGCCGCGAACGGCCCTAGCGGGATCTCCGCCCCGGCCAGGATCTCCGCCGGGTCCAGCCGCCCCAGGATCGCCGTCAGCCCGGCATCGTCGGTGGCCTCGGTCTCAAACAGCCCGGTCGAGATATCCGCCCAGGCGATGCCGATCTGCCCGTCCTGCGGCATGATGGCGGCCAGGAAATTCGCCCGCCCGGCTTCCAGCAGCGCCTCCTCGGTAAGCGTGCCGGGGGTGACGAGGCGCACCACGTCGCGCTTCAGCGGCCCCTTGGCGCCGCGCGCCTTGGCCGTGGCCGGGTCTTCGAGCTGCTCAACGATGGCGACCCGGAAGCCCCGGCGAATCAGCCGCGCCAGATACATCTCCGCCTGGCTTACCGGCACGCCGCACATCGGGATCGGCTGCCCCTGGTGCTGGCCGCGCGCGGTCAGCGCGATGTCCAGCGCCGCGCTCGCCGCCTGCGCGTCGGCGAAGAACAGCTCGTAGAAATCGCCCATCCGGAAAAACAAAAGCGCGTCCTCGTGTTTCGCCTTGATGGCGAACCACTGGGCCATTGCGGGGGAAGCGCCTGCAGCATCATTCATAAACCCGGCATTTAGCCATTGCCGCGCGGCGAGGCCAAGAGGGGGGAGTTACGGCGTCACGCCATCCCAGGGGCCGGGAGCGCCGGAGGGGTAAGGCGTGTCCTGCGCTAGCACGCGCGCGAACTCCGCCGGGGGCAGCGGGTGGTGGAACAGATAACCCTGCGCCTGGGTGCAGCCATAGGCGGCAAGCAGCGCCGCCTGTTCCGGCGTTTCCACGCCTTCCGCCGTCACCTGCATGCTCATCCGCTGCGCCAGCCCGATGATGGCGAGGATGATGGCGCTGCCATCCTGCGCGGGGCCGAGGTCGCGGATGAAGGAACGGTCGATTTTGATTTTATGGAATGGGAAGCGCCGCAGATAAGAGAGCGACGAATAGCCGGTGCCGAAATCATCGAGCGCGATCTGCACACCGCGCTCGCGCAGGCTCCAGAGCAGCTTCTCGGTCTCGGCGCTGGTTTCCAGCATCACCGACTCGACGACCTCCACCTCCAGCCGCGTGGCGGGCAGGCCGGAGCTGCTCAACGCCTTGTCGATCGAGGTGAGTACCTCGCCATCGCGGAATTGCAGCGGCGAGAGATTCACCGCCACCATCACCGGCAGCGGCCAGGTGGTGGCGCTGGCGCAGGCTTCCCTCAGCACCCAATCGCCGATCTCATGGATCAGCCCGGTTTCCTCGGCCAGAGGAATGAACGAAGCCGGCCCGAGCAGCCCGAGTTCGGGATGCTGCCAGCGCACCAGCGCCTCGGCGCCGATGATGCGCTGGGTCTGCATGTCGATCACCGGCTGGAAGTCGAGCCGCAGCTCGTCATGCGCCACCGCATGGCGCAGGGCCGAGAGCAGCTTGCGGCGCTCCTGCACGCGCTCATCCATCTGCGGGTCATAGAAGCGCACCGTGCCGCGCCCATCGGCCTTGGCGCGGTAGAGCGCGAGATCGGCTTTTTTCATCAGCTGGTTGGGGGTGTCGCCATCGCGCGGCGCGATGCCAATGCCGATGCTGACGCCGATCTGCACCAGCTTGCCGTCGAACTGGAAGGGCCGGGCCATGCGCTCGATGATGCGCCGCGCCACGGTCGCGGCTTCGTCGGCCTGGTCTGTCACCAGAATCGCCGCGAACTCGTCACCGCCCAGGCGGGTGGCCATGTCGAACTCGCGGATCGCGCCGCGCAGCCGCTCGGCCACGGCGACGAGCACGGCATCGCCCGTGGCGTGGCCGAGCGTGTCGTTGATCAGCTTGAAATTATCGAGATCGAGGCAGAGCAGCGCGAAGCCGCTGGTCTGGCAATGGTCGCAGGCGCTGTGCAGCGCCTCGGAGAACAGCACGCGGTTGGGCAGCTTGGTCAGGCTGTCATGCCGGGCGAGGAACGAGATCTGCTCCTGCTGGCGGCGCTGGCCGGTCATATCAGACCCCACGCCGTGATACCCGGCGAAGCGGCCCTGCTTGTCGAGAATCGGCTTGCCGGTGAGCGACCAATAGCGCTCCTCACCATTCACCACGACCGGCACCACGAGGTCGCGGAATGGCGAGCGCTCGGCGATCGCGTGGCGGAGCTTTTCCAGCGCCGAGCCTGGTTGCGCGGCCTGCGCCGGCGCGCCGAGCAGCACATCGGGAAACACGCCGCGCAGTTGCTCGGCCGGGCGGCGCGCCACTTGGGCAAGGCGCTGGCTCGCCGGCTGCAACTCCAGCGCGGCGTTGGTCTCCCAGAGCCAGTCGGAGGCGCTCTCCTCGAAATCGCGCAGCAGCAGCTTGATGAGTTCAGCGTTTTCCTCGAGCCGGATGGCGCCGAGCGCGCGCTCATTGAGCCGGCGGTTGATGTAGAGCATGCAGAAGCCGGTTAGCAGGATGAAGGCGAACAGATCCAGCAGGGCATAAGCGTCCATCCGCCCAGCGGAGATCAGCGCGATCAGAATGCCGACCGAGACCGGCGCCCAATAGGCGATGCCGCAAATCGCGGGCGACACCATCACCGGCGTCGCCAGACAGCCGACCATGATGCCGTAAAGCAGCGAGAGCTGGCCGGGATTGGCCTCGCGCACCAGCACGAACAGCATGACCGACCACAGCGCGCCGAGCACCACCAGCAGCCGCACCATGGTGGCGAAATAGGCTTTGGCCTCCCGCGCGCCGGGCGCGATCATGCGCAACCACCGCCGTGCATTGTGCAGCAATGCGCCATAGCAAAGCACCACCAGCGCCATCGCGACATGCCGGAACGGCGCGGTGCGGTCGTGCAGGAAGTCGAAAAACAGCAGCCCGACGGTGTTGACGCCGAGCAGCGTGATCGCCCCCATGATGTAACTGAAGTCTTTGGCCTGATCGAGCAGCAGGCGCTCGGCCAACTCCGGCGGCACCGAGGCGCTGCTGGTCAGGCGTTTCAAGATGCCCCAAATATCCGCACCACCGCGCACCACACGCCGCACCTGCGTATAGTGACCAGAGGCACCAGCAGAACTCGCCTCAGCACGAGGGATCAAAAACCGCTCCAAAGTCATTGGCTGCGCCGACGAGTCGGCCTCTCCGCGCGCATGCACAACTTTACGTAACGCCTTTCTCGGCATCACGCTATCTTTAATTGCCTGGGCGACCAGGGTGCCGCAAAAAAAACTGCACAGCCCTGCGTGGGTGCGAAATCGCGCCTCGCCGACCCGAATTCGGACAGCTCCGAATCCGCGCCCTGAGGCGAATACGGCCAACACCAAAAACTTAGAAACGATTCTTAAACGAACACGTTAACGGCGTTGGGCGTTTTCTTAGCGTTTTGCTGCCCAAACCGGCTAACAAATTGCCTTTCTGCAATAAAAAATACAGATGCAGCCAGAAGGCGAAATGATTACTAATTCTTCTTGTTTGGGTTGAATCAAGGAGAAACTTAATGAGCTCTTTACAAGTTGTGACGACAAGCATCGTGCGCGGTAACCATCGTGTGCAGCCGCAGGATGACGACCTCACCGCGCGCCTGGCGCTCGACGAGGCAACGAAGGCGGATGCCTACCGCATCCGCCATGCCAGCTACCTCTCGGGCGGCTATATCGACCCGATGCCGGGCGGGGTGTTCTCGGATGCCGACGACCTCAAGCCCAACAGCCGGTCAGTGGTGGTGTACAAACACGGCGAGCCGGTGGCCTCGGTGCGGTTGTGCACGCTGGATTACGACCCGGCCGTGAGCGGGTGGGATGATATCCCCGCCTCGCGCATCTTTCCCGAGGAAGTGGCGGCGCTGGCCGCCGGGGTGACGCATGGGCGCCCGCCGAAGCTGACCGAGATCAACCGCCTCGTGCGGCATCCCGATTACGCCAATGATTACCAGTTGGTCTTCGTGCTTTACCGTTTCGTCTCGTTCCTGGTCATCGAGTCCGGCGCCGACATGATGCTCAACTGCGTGCGGCGTAATCACACGCCGTTCTATAAGCGCATGCATTTTGGCTACATCGCCGGCCCGCGCCGCTATGCGGGCGTGAAGTTCGAGACCAACCTGATGTCCTGCCCCAGCGAGCGCTACGAGCGGCTGATGGCCGACATCCCCTTTGTCGCCACCGATGACAACACCAAGGCCGCTTATGGCGGGCTGCTGCGCGGCGACACCGTCAACGTCTTCTGATCCCCATATCTCACGAAAGATTCTGAAAAATGCACAACATCTTCACGGTCATCACCGGTCTCGACGCCACCCTCTGCTTCGCCGCCTTCTCCTGGGGCGTGCGCGGGCATTTCCGCTCCACCGGGGCCATGCCGCTGGGCATGAAGATCACCAGCCTGCTCAGCCTGGCGCTGTTTGGCGGTTTCCTGTGGCATCTGGCGCATGGGTTGGGCGCGGCATGGTTCGTCTCCATTGTGCTGTTCACCGCCTCGCTCGGCGTGTTCGCCACCGCCATCCTGGCCAGCCGCCGCACCCCGCCGACCCTGGCCTACGACACCGACGCCCCGAACTTCCTGCTCAAGCACGGCCCGTACCGTTACGTCCGTCATCCGTTCTATCTGGCTTATGTGCTGTTCTGGTTCGGCACCGCGCTGGCCGTGCACAGCCTGGCCGGCTGGCTCGCCCCGGTGGTGATGACCGCGCTCTATGTCGACGCCGCCTCCCGCGAGGAGCGCAAATTCGCGACCTCCGACCTTGCCGCTTCCTATGCCGCCTACCGCGCCCGCGCCGGCATGTTCTGGCCGCGCCCGCTGGCCCTGTTGGCTGGCTGAACTGCTCCAGGTCCGACTCCAGGGGGCGCTGCCCCCTGGGACTCTCCCGCCTGGCGGGCAACAAAAAACCCGGCAAAATGCCGGGCTGCTTGCCACCAGAGGTGAGGAAAAGAAGATTAGCCCTGGCGCGCCTTCATGCGCGGGTTCTTCTTGTTGATCACGTAGACCCGGCCATGACGGCGGACGACGCGGCAGTTCTTGTCGCGGATTTTCGCGGACTTCAAGGAGTTACGGATCTTCATGACGGCTCTCGGAGACAAAGATGGAACAATTGGTGGCGCGGTATGCCGGGTGCGCGCGGCGCTGTCAACCATGGTCCGCCTCCCGCCGCCGCAAACCGGGCTTCGCGCGTCATAAAACGGTCATTCGCTTTATCCCCGGTTCCGCTGTTGAAAGCCGGTTCAGCAGGTCAAAACCGCCGAGTCGAGTGGAGCATTGCCTATGAAGATCAGTTTCGTGGTTCCAGCTTATAACGAGCAAGCGCTGCTGGCCAACTCGCTGCACGCGATCCGCGCGGAGATCGCCCGCGCCGGGCAGGTTTTAGGGCAGGATGCCGAAATCATCGTCGTCAACAACGCCAGCACGGACCGCACGCGCGAAGTGGCCGAGTCGGTGCCCGGCGTGAAGGTGGTGGACGAGCCGCGCAAAGGGCTGGTGCAGGCCCGCTGGTGCGGCTTCGAGCATTCCACCGGGGCGCTGATCGCCAATATCGACGCCGACACCATTCTCCCGCCCGGCTGGCTGAGCGAGGTGCTGCGCCAGTTCGCGCGCACGCCCAAACTGGTCGGCCTTTCCGGCCCCTATGTGTATTACGGTGTGCCGCGCAAGGTGAATGTGGTGGTGGCGCTGTATTACCGGCTGGCTTGGCTGGCCTATGTGTTCAACCATCACGTGCTGAACGTGGGGGCGATGCTTCAGGGCGGTAATTTCGTGGTCAAGCGCGAGGCGATGCTGAAGCTCGGCAACCCCGACCTGCGGTTCTCTTTCTATGGCGAGGATACCGACATGGCCAACCGGCTCTCCAAGGTGGGCCGGGTGAAGTTCACCTTCCGCCTGCCCGCGCAATCCTCCGGCCGCCGCTTGGTGGGCGAGGGGGTGTTCACCATCGGCCTGCGCTACACCATGAATTTCTTCTGGGCCACGTTCCGCAAGCGCCCCTTCACCGAGGAGTGGCAGGACATCCGCGAGGAAGTCTCGCCCTGACGCCACGGCGCCGCCCGCTCAGGGCGCTTCGAGGATTTCCGCCGCCGGGGCCGGGCGCTCTGCGGCGGTTTCCGGCTTTGCCGCCGGGGGTAAGGCCGGGCTGGTGAGGAACCAGTAGGCGAACAGCAGATTCTCCAGCGGCGTGGCGCGGCGGAAGCGCCCGCATGCCAGGGCCGTCAGCCGCTCCGGCAGCCCGCCACGCAGCCCCGCGCGCACCAACCGCAGGTCCCGCCGCGCCGTGGGCGGCAGCCGCACCGCATGGGCCGCCAGCGCGTCGGCATGGCGGCGCAGCATGGTCATATAGATTTGCGGCCCCCGCCGCAGCGCCGCCAGGGCGCGGGCGTGCAGCTTGCGGTCGCGGGCGATCAGGTTGTTTTTGTGCAGCCGGTAGAGCACTTGCGGGCGCTCGTCGAAGATCACCTTCCCGCCACAGGCGGAGACGACGATATAGCTCCACCAATCATGCACGGTGTCGGCTGGGTGGTTGGCGGTGGCCACCAGCTTCGCCGCCGCGTTGTTCATCACCAGAGTGTTGCCGTTGGCGATGTTCTGCGTCAGGCAGGCGGGAAAGCCGCGCGCTGCGGCGTGCTGGGCTGAAAGCCGGGCGCCGCGCAGCGCCTCATCCACCAGATATTGCCGGGCGCAATACAGCGCGGGGGTATCGCCGGCCTCGGCCAGCCCCTCCAGCGCCGCCACCAGCTTTTCCGGCAGCCACACATCGTCCTGGTCGGCAAAGGCCACGGCCTCGGCATGCATGTTTTCGCGCAGCAGGGTGAGGAAGCTGGGCGAGGCCCCCAGATGCGGCCCAGATGAGGCTGATTCGACACAGCGCTCCGGCCCCAGCCGGGCGGTGAAGGCGCGCATGATCTCCACCGTCTCGTCGGTCGAGCCGTCATCGCGCCAGTGCAGCACCCAATCCTCATGCGTTTGCGCGAGGAAGCTGTTGAGCTGCGCCCGCAGGAAGCGCGCGCCGTTATAGGTGGAGAGGAGGATGGCGACCCTGCCCCGGGCAATGCCGCGCCGCGCGGGATTGGTCATATGAGGCGCGCCGTGGTTTGCGAGATTGTGAAATAGCTGCTCATGCCCACCGGAAATACGCGCTCAAAGTTAAGAATTGCTTCACTTTTCGTCTTAAAGGGCGCCTCGCGCCGACGCAACGCGACCTCCCGCTTTTGTGATGCCGAGCATAAAAGTTCATATAACTTCATACGCTTGGGAGAATCTCTTCAGCTTGGGGCATCCAGCGCCAGCAGCCCGGCCACGATGCCGGGCAGGCTCGCCCGCCACTCGGGCAAGGTGACGCCAAAAACTTGCGCGAGTTTCGTGCAGTTTAGCCGCGAATCGGGCGGGCGGCGGGTGGGCGTCGGCCACTCGGCGGTGCTGATCGGCTGTACCGCCGGCGCCTTGTAGCCCAGTTTGGCGGCCTCCTCGAAGATCGCGGCGGCGAAGCCATGCCAGGTCGTCTCGCCCGCGCCGGTGGCGTGGAATACGCCCCGGTAGTCAGGCCGCCAGCCCGTTGCCTCGATTTTCCCGACGATCGCCAAGATCGCGGCGGCGAGATCTGGCGCCGCCGTGGGCGTGCCGCGCTGGTCGGCCACCACGCGCAGCACGGGCATCCTGCGCCCGGCCGCCAGCATGGTGCGGGCGAAATTCTTGCCATGCGCCGCATACACCCAGGCGGTGCGCAGAATCACCGCCTTGCCGCCCAGCGAGAGGATGGCGTCCTCGCCATCGCGCTTGGTGGCGCCGTAAACCCCGGTCGGGTGCGGGCGGTCCGTCTCCACATAGGGTGCGCCCTTGTCGCCGTCGAACACGTAATCGGTGGAGACATGGATGAACGGAATATCGCGCTGAGAGCACTGCCTAGCCAGCGCCAGCGGCCCGGTATGGTTGCCCGCGCGCGCCGCCGCCTGGTCGGTCTCTGCCTTGTCCACCGCCGTATAGGCGGCGGCGTTGATCACGAAATCGGGCTTCGCGGCGGCCATGCAGGCGCTGAGCGTCTCCGGTTTCTCAAAGTCAAAATTCGGCCGCGCCACCGCCTGGAAGGCGATGCCCCGCGCTTGGCACAGCGTCACCAGGGCGTTGCCCAGCTGGCCGGAGGCTCCCGTGATCAGGATCATGCGTAGGTAAACCAAGTTTCGCAATCGGCCAGGCGCGGGGCGATCCGGTCCTTGTCCGAGAGCAGTTCCGCCCCTGGCTCAACCGGCCAGGGCAGGGCGAGGTCCGGGTCGTTCCAGATCACCGCCCGCTCGGCGGCTTTGTCGTAATCGGCGGTGACTTTGTAGATTACCTCGGTATCGGGCACGAGCGTGCAGAACCCGTGCAGGAACCCGCCCGGAATCCAGAGTTGCGCCCAGTTTTCGGCGGAGAGTTCCGCCGCCACCCATTGGCCATAGGTCGGCGAGCTCTGGCGGATATCCACCGCCACATCCCAGATCGCGCCGCGCACCACCCGCACCAGCTTGCCCTGCACGCGCGGCGCCACCTGGCAATGCAGCCCGCGAATTGTGCCTTTGGCGGCGGAGAGGCTGTGATTATCCTGCACGAAATTTTCATCGAACCCGTGCGCGCGCAGTTTGGACGCGCTCCAGGTCTCGGAGAAGAAGCCGCGCGCATCGCCAAATTTCGGCGGGGTGATCAGCTTCACCTCGGGGATGGCGAGGCTCTCGATCTTCATGTCAGTGTTTTCCTTCGGCGATCTCGTTGAGAATCCGCCCCAGCTCGGTCTTGCCGATCAGATCGGCGCGGGCTTTCAGCTGCGCGCGGTCGATGAAGCCCATGCGGAAGGCGACTTCCTCGGGGCAGCCGACAAGGTTGCCCTGGCGGGTCTGGATGGTCTGCACGAAGGTCGCGGCCTGCAACAGGCTGTCGGGCGTGCCGGCATCCAGCCAGGCGGTGCCGCGCCCCAGCCGCTCCACCTTCAGCGTGCCCTCGCGCAGGTAGAGATTATTGAGATCGGTGATCTCCAGCTCCCCGCGCGCAGAGGGCTTGATCGTCCTGGCCAGCTCCACCACGCGGCGATCGTAAAAATACAGCCCTGTCACCGCCCAGTTGGAAGCCGGGTCGGCCGGTTTCTCCACGATATCCAGCGCCTTGCCGTCGGCGTCGAAGCTGACCACGCCGTAACGCTCCGGGTCGCGCACCTGATAGGCGAACACGGTTGCCCCTTCGGGCCGCGCCCCGGCGGCGCGCAGCAGGGTGGAGAGGTGATCGCCATGGATCAGATTATCGCCTAGCGCCAGGGCGCAGGCCTCGCCGCCGATCCAGTCCTCGCCGATCAGGAAGGCCTGGGCCAGCCCGTCCGGGCTCGGCTGCTCAGCATAGGAGATGCGGATGCCCAGATGCGCGCCATCATGGAACAGGCGCTGAAATTGCCCCAGATCAGCCGGGGTGGAGATGATCAGCACCTCGCGGATGCCCGCCAGCATTAGCGTGCAGAGCGGGTAATAGATCATCGGCTTGTCGTATACCGGCAGCAATTGCTTGGAGCTGGCCTGGGTGATGGGGTGCAGCCGCGTCCCCGAACCGCCGGCCAGAATGATGCCCTTGTTGATCATGCCACCGCTCCCAGCCGCTGCCCGGCGTAAGTCCTGGCCCGGATGCCCCGCCACCACGCCGCATGGTCGAGATACCAGCCGATGGTAGCGCGCAAGCCACGCTCGAAATCATGCGAAGCTGTCCAATCCAGCGCCGCCTCGGCCCCGGAGGGGTCGATCTCGTAGCGGTGGTCATGGCCGGGCCGGTCGGTGACATAGGTGATCAGCCGCTCGCGCGCGCCGTTCGGGCTGGGCTGGAGCTCGTCGAGAATCGCGCAGATCGCCTTCACCACGTCGATATTCTTCCGTGGCTGGCGGGCGCCGATGCAATAGGTCTGCCCCGGCGCGCCTTGCGTCACCACCTTCAGCAGCGCCTCGGCATGGTCGTCCACAAACAGCCAGTCGCGTGTGTTCAGCCCGGCGCCATAGACGGGCAGGGGCTTCTCCTCGAGGGCGTTGATCAGCATCAGCGGGATCAGCTTCTCCGGAAACTGCCACTTGCCATAATTATTGGTGGTGTTGGAGACGATCACCGGCAGGCCGTAAGTATGCATCCAGGCCCGCGCCAAATGGTCCGACGCCGCCTTGCTCGCCGAATACGGGCTGCGCGGGTCATAGGGCGTGTGCTCGTTGAAGGGCGGGTCATGGTCTTCGAGCGCGCCGAACACCTCGTCGGTGGAGATGTGATGGAAGCGGAAACGCTCCCGCCGCTCCCCGCTCAGTGTCGCGAAATATTCACGCGCCGCCTCCAGCATGATGAAGGTGCCGGTGACATTGGTCTGCACGAACGCCCCCGGCCCGTCGATCGAGCGGTCCACATGGCTCTCGGCGGCCAGATGCATCACCGCGTCCGGCTGGTGCGAGGCAAAGGCGGCGCGCATCGCCGCGAGGTCGCAGATATCGGCTTTGATCAGCCTGTGCGCGGGGTGGGTGAGGGCGTCTTCGAGCGCGTCCTCCGAGGCCGCGTAGGTCATCTTGTCGATATTGACGATCTCGTGCCCCGCCTGCCGGACTGCACGCCGCACCACCGCCGAGCCAATGAACCCGCAGCCGCCGGTGAGAAGAATTTTCATGTGCGCATCCAGACGAAAGAGAAACGTTCAGCCGCCCCGCTTCAATCAAACCTTGCGCCGTCTGGCAACGGGGGCGGCGGCTTTTTCCGCCTTCCGCGCGAATTGCGCGGCGAGCCGGGCGCGGTCCTCTTCCTGGGCGGCGCGCATGGCGGCGGGCAGGTCCAGCGCCGTAGCGGCCAGCGCGTGCATCCGCGCGATCTCGGCCAGATGCGCCTCGGCGCTGAGCGATTGCGTGACCCCCGCGCCATGGCGGCGATGCGTGTTCAGCGGCGCGGCGAGATACACGATCTGCCCCTCCTGCCCGGCGAGCAGCGCCAGATAGAGCCGCCAATCCCCGGCCAGCTTCCAGCTTTCCAGGTCCGGCACCGCGTCCAGCGCGTCGAGCAGCGCCTCGCGCCGCCACAGCACGGCGCTGACATTGGGGATGAGATTGCGCACCGCCAGCAGCCGCGCCGCGAAATCCCGCCCGTCCCAGATGCCCGAGCCACTCAGCGCCGTCACCCCGTTGGCGAAGTAATAGGATTGATAATCGGGCATCACCTGGGCGCCGGCCTCGTCCACGGCGCGGCTATCGGTGAAGCCGAGCAGCGGGGCCGAGGCGGCGGCCATCGCCTCCATCAGCCGCGAGAGGAAGCGCGGATCGGCCGCGTCATCGGCCTCGCACAGCCAGACATACTCGCCCGTGGCGGCCTCCGCCGCGCGCCGCCATTGCGCGAACACCCCGGTATTCGCCGCGTTGGCCAGCACGCGCAGCTCCCGCCCGGCGGCCTCGGCCACGCGCGCCGCCACCGCCAGCGACTCATCGGTGGACGCGTCGTCGAGCAGCAGCACCTCCTGGACCGGGTAGGTCTGCGCGAACACGCTCTCCAGCCGCTCCGGCAGGTAGCGGGCGTAATTGTAATTCACCACCGCCACGCTCACGCGCTTTAGCCCTGGCGCCGCGAGGTGCAGCAGCTCACGCACATAGGCGGCGAAATCAAACGCCCGCGCCGCCATCGCGCTCAGGCGCGGGCGCTGCGCGGCGAGGGCCGCGTGGTCCAGCAACTCGTCCAGCTTGGCCAGGAAATCCTCGACATCGCCGGGCTTGGCCACGCCGCCAGCCTGTTCGCGGCGCAGCAATTCGGGGATGCCGCCGCTCTCGTCAAACGCCACGCAGGGCACGCCGCAGGCCAGCGCCTCCATCACCACGGTCGGCAGCGGGTCCTCGCGCGAGGGCAGGGCCAGCACGTCGGCGGCGGAGAAATACTCCGCCACGCGCTCGGTATAGGGGATATGGGTGAAGCACCCCGCCTCCTGCGCGCGCCGCATCTCGGGGGCGAGATAGGTGCGCAGCATGAACTCCACATCCCCCACCCAGACGAAGCGCACATCGCCCCGCCGCGCCGCCGTGCTGCGCGCCATTTGCAGGAACAGATCAAACCCCTTGCGCAGATGCCCAAACCCGGCGCCGAGCACGAGGAACTGCGCCTCGCCCACACCCAGCTCGCGGCGGATGCGCGCGCGGGCTTCGGCGTCGAAGCGCATCTCCTGATAATTGCCCTGGGCCAGCACCACAGCCTGCTCGCGCCGCAAATCCACCGCCGCCGCAAACGCCTCTTGCAGATAGAGCGAGGAGAATACGAGCTGGCTCGCCGCCCCCGCCCCCAGCCGCGCCTGGATTTCCAGGTTATATTCCTTCAGCAATTGCGGCATCTCATGCACCAGCAGCGTGGCGCTGATGCCGCGCTGCTCCAGCCATGGCACCACCCGCGCCGCGGCGGCGGAGTTGACGATCGCCGTGCGGATGCCCATCGCCCTGTATTTATCAAGCAGATTGCAGATGATGGTCTTGTCGTAGGCGACGCTGACCTCCGCCGTCTCGTAATATTTACCGAGCAGCGGGCCGACGCCGAGCAGCAGCAGATGCACCTTCAGGCCCCATTGCCGCGCCAGTTTGCGCGCGATGTTGAGCAGCAGGAGTTGCGCCCCATGCGGCTGCGCGTCATGCCCCACCAGCAAGATGCCGGCGGCAAATTCCGCCGCCTCGCGCTCGCATACCGCGCGCGCGGTGGCGTTGAGATACGCCGCGCCGGAATACAGATCCGGCTCCAGATACGCCCCCTCGGCCCATTCATTCCAGGCGTTCACGCAGATCACCCGCTCGCCATAAAACGGATTCTCCACGGTATAATCGATGAGTTTCTCAAGCCATTCTTGGTAATGCGCGGGGGTGGCACCGTGCAGCGCCAGCCCCTTGCCCTCGCGGCGCGGATCATTGTCCCAGCCGGGCACGATGGTCTTGATCAGCGGATAATCCGGCACCGGCAGGCGCAGCGAGGTTTCGGCGAGATCGGCATATTCATGCACGGTGGCCGAGAAATCCGGGTCCAGCAGGGTCAGCGTATCATTGATCCGCGGGGTCTCCTGGCTCAGCTTGTGTGGCGGGAATTCCACGGCCCCATCCAGCCCATAGGGTTCGGGGTCGTAATCGCCCAGGCTTTGCGCCATCACCAGCAGCGGGCGCTCGCCATGCAAATCCTCAAACATCCGCCGCCATTTGGCGATGCGCGCGGCGGCGTCTGGGATCAGCGTGGCGCGGTAGATCATCAACAGCGGCCGGCTGTCGATGCGGATATAGCGTGGATCCGCGAATAGCCGGGCGAAATGCGCGATCAGCGCCGCGTCATCCTCCTCCAGATATTCCTGCGCGATCAAAACCTCGCGCTCCATCCCGTCCCAACGGCGCGTCCAGTTCTCATTCGCCCACATCGCGCAGAACGAAAAATCCAAGGATTTATCAGCAAGAAATTGTTCGAGCGGCTTTTCCAGCAGGCGGTGCCGGTTGAACCAATAGGTGTAGAACACAAAGCCTTCCAGCCCCGCGCCCTTGGCCATCTCGATCTGCCGGCGCAATGTCGCCGGATCATCCAGCGCGTAATGGCCAAGATCGCGCGGGATGCGCGGCTGCACATGGCCGATGAAGCGCGGCAGCGCCCGGCCGAGATTCGTCCAGTCGGTGAAGCCCTTGCCCCACCAGGCGTCGTTCTCCGGCACGCGGTGGAATTGCGGCAGGTAATAAGCCAGCAGCCGCGCCTTGCGCTGTGCATGCGCGGGGGCGGGCTGGAATTCCTCGAAATGCGGGGCAGGGCGGGTGGCCCGGCGCACGGCGGCGGGCACCAGCCCCTCATGCTCGGGCCGCTGCGGCATAAACAGCCCGCTCTCGCGATGCGCGAGGTAATGCAGCAGCGGATTCTCCCCGCCCAGCATCGAGCCATAGCGGTTGATGTAGAATTTCAGATCAAAATCGGGCGCCGGGTTGCGCCCCTCGGCCACGCCGAAGAGCAGGAAATGCTCGAACGGATCAGCCCCGCTTTCGGCCACATCCGGGTTGGTCTCCAGATACCAGGCGGCGTCGAACACCGGCACCGGGTTCACCTGCCCAGTGCAGCGCCGTTCCAGATAATGGCGCAGGCAGGATGCGTCGGGCGGCAGATGATAGGTCTCGCGGTACCAGGCGGTGTGAAACAGCGCCGACGGATCGCGCCCCTCGGCCTCGCCGGCGGTGATGTAATGCACCAGCGGGTCCACATCCGCCGCCGCCACATCGGGGTTGCGTGCCAGATACCAGCCCGCATCAAAATACGGGTTGGGCCGCGCGCCGCCGCCCCAGCCCTCGGCGCAGAAATGCGCGAGCGGGTCCTGGCCCAGTTCCTCCAGCAAGGGGTGCTGTTTCAGATACCAGGAGGCGAGGAACAGCCCGCTCTGCCGGATCAGTTCGATATATGCCTCTAATTGCGCCGCCAAACCAAAGTCCTCCGCGCGCATCATGCCCGCGCGGGGGGTGGTTTGTCACGCCTCGAACACGGTTTCCGGGTCGAGCCTTGCCGTGGCCTGGGGCGGCTTGCGCATCAGCAGCAGGCAGGCCATCGCCGGCACTGTCGCCAGCAGCATAAATTTGTAATCATCGATATAGGCGATGATCTGCGCCTGCGTGTCGATCAGGCTGTTGAGCAGCGCCGCCCCGGCCGGCTTTGTCGGGTCCAGCATCTGGCTGACCGTGCCGCCGATCTGGAGCGTGCGGTTAAACGGCGTGATCTGCCCGGCCAGCACGGCGTGTTCAGCCTGTGCCATATGCTGCAACAGCGCGCCGGTGATGGAGATGCCGATGGCGCTGCCGACATTGCGCACCAGGCTGAGCAGCGCCGCCCCCTGCGTGCGCAGCGCCGGGCGCATCGTGTAATACGCCACCACTTGCAGCGGCACGAACACCGCCCCCAGCCCGGCCCCCTGGATGGTGATCGTCAGGATCATGTAGGCTTCGCTCTCATCCGGCGTCCAGCCTTCCTGCATATACAGCGCCAGCCCGAGCAGCACATAGCCGCACAACATCAGCAGGCGCGGGTCCACGCGGTTGGTCAGCCGTCCCATCACCTGCATGGCCAGCAGCGTGCCAATGCCGCGCGGGGCCATCAGTAATCCGGCCGACGCCACCGGATAGCCGCTGAGCGTTTCAATGTAGGGCGGCAGCAGCGCCGAGGCCGCGAGCAGCACGATGCCGACCGAGAACATGGTGATCAGCGAGGCGACGAAATTCCTGTCCTCGAACAGCTCGCGCGCCAGGAAGGTGTTGCGCGCCAGCACCATGTGCACGACAAACATGTAGATCCCGAGCGCGGCGATGATAAACGCGGCGGTGATGCTGGCGGCGCTGAACCAGTCAAACTCCTCCCCGCGGTCGAGCCCGAATTGCAGTGCGGCCAGCCCGATCGAGAGCGCGGCGAAGCCGGTCCAGTCAAACTTCCTGACGCCATGCGATTTGTCGCTGGGCATAAAGAACATCAGCCCCAGCACGGCGGCGACGCCAAAGGGCAGGTTGACGAAAAACACGTAGCGCCAGTCGAATTGCGCGGTGAGATACCCGCCCAGCGTGGGGCCCAGGATCGGCCCGACCATCACCCCCATGCCCCAGATCGACATCGCCGAGCCGCGTTGTTCGGCCGGGTAAATGTCCAGCATCGTCGATTGCGAGAGCGGCACCAACGCCGCGCCAAACGCGCCCTGCGCCAGCCGGTAGAGCACCATCTGCGTCAGCGACCCCGCCACGCCGCACAGCATGGAGGTCATGGTGAAGCCGACGAGGCAGACAATGAACAAATTTTTGCGCCCGAATCGCGCCGCCAGCCAGCCCACCGGCCCGGTCATGATCGCCGCCATCACCACATAGGAGGTCAGTACCCAGGTGATCTCGTCATAAGACGCCGAGAGCGAGCCTTGCATATAAGGCAGCGCCACATTGGCGATGGTCGAATCCAGCGCCTGCATCAGCGTCGCGATCATCAGGCAGATGGTCACGATGCCCCGGTGCTCGACCTCCAGCTCAACCTTGCCCTGGGCGGCGGCCATCAGAACAGATCCGAAAGATGCCGGTGGTGCTTGGTATCGATGGTGATTTCGGTGCTCATGCCCGCGCGCAGCGGCATGTTGGCGGGGCCGGAGAGGATGCGGATGCGCACCGGGATGCGCTGCACCACCTTCACCCAGTTGCCCGAGGAATTCTGTGCCGGCAAAATCGAGAATTCCGAGCCTGAAACAGGGGCGATGCTCTCCACCTCGCCCTTCCACTCCTGGCCGGGATAGGTATCGACGTCGATTTCCACCTTTTGTCCGGGGCGGACATAGGTGAGCTGGTCCTCCTTCGGCTGCGCGGTGATGAATACGTCGCTATCCGAAACCAGGCCAAACGCCGCGGTCCCGGCGGCCAGATACATGCCCGGCTGCAGCTGTTCCACCATCGTCACGGTGCCGGCATAGGGCGCGGTCACTACGCTGTTGCGCTGCGCGATCAGAGCATTCTCCAACGCCGCCCGCGCGTTTTGATATTCCGGTGTGTCTACCGGCTGGATCTGCGGATTGCCCTGCAGCTTGGCGAGGTCAACCCCGGCGGCCTCGCCCAGTTGGGTCAGCTTGGCCTCATCGGCCTGCAAGGCGAAGCGTGCGTCGTCATAAGTCGCGCGCGTCACGCCGCCATTGCCCACTACCTTGGCGTAGCGGGCCACATCCGCGCGGTCCTTGGCGATCTGCGCCTGTTGCGCGCTAATCCCGGCCAGCGCCTCGGCATAGGCGCGCTTCGCCGCGTTCACATCCTGCACCGCCTGGGCGAGCTGGGCACGCGCCGCATCCACATTAGCCTCGAATGTGCCCTGTCGCAGCGAGAATAGCTTCTGCCCGGCGGCGACATGCTGGTTGTCATGCACATAAACCTCGCCCACCAGCCCCGAGACATCCGTGGAGAGCGAAACCTTCGCCGCGTCCACATAGGAATCATCGGTTGCGACGTAGCGTCCGCCGCTCAGCCAGAAGATGAGCGCGGCCAGCGCGACTACGAACACGCCCCCCAGCATTAAGACCGGACGCAGCACGCGGTCGCGGTTCAGCCGGCGCAGCCTCTCATCGCCCTGGCCCGCTTCCTGCCCTCGCGTCATCGGTTTTGCCTGTGACATCACGCTTCCTCCTTGGCCGGCTTGCCGGCCGGGGCCTTGGCCGCGCCGGGGTGCGTCATGCGCAGCAGATTCGTCTTCATCCGCGTCAGTCCCTCGATCATCGCCTCGCGCACCGGCCCGGGTACGCCTTGCGTGATCAGCCCCGCCAGTTCATTGCGCTGGTGTGTGATGTCGCTGATCATGCCGGTGGCGCTGTCGCGCAGGTGCAGCCGCCAGATGCGCCGGTCCTGCTCATCCGCCCGGCGCTCGACCAGCCCGGCGGCTTCCAGCCGGTCCACCAACCGCGCCACGGTGATCGGCTCCACCTCCATCGTGTCGGCTAGTTCCTTCTGACTGATCCCTGGCGTGCGCGAGAGGTACAGCAAAATGCCCCATTGCGCCCGCGTCATGCCGTTCACGCGCGCGCGCTTATCGGCCTCCACACGCGTGAGCCGCGCCACGTCGTGCATCAGGAAGAATAAATCCCGCTCGAATTCCACACTCATAATGGGCTATATAATAAGCGGCGTTATAAAAAGCTACCGCGCAAAAAACGCCTATCTGGCAAGCGCGCCTTGCAACACCGGCACCACGCCGTTGATGGCGATCTGCACCCCGATGCCGAGCAGCAGGAAGGCCATCATCCGCGCCATCACGATTCGCCCAGTATTGCCCAGCGCCGCCGCCACCCGGTCCGCCGTGGCGTAAGAGGCCCAGATCAGCAAGGCCAGCGCCACCACGCCCGCCGCCGCCCCGGCATAAAATGCGCCCACCGCGGGCCAGCCCAGGGGGCGCGCCGTGCCCAGCGAAATCGCCACCGCGATCGTGCCCGGCCCGGTGGTGAAGGGCAGGGTGAGCGGAAAGAACGCATAGCCGCCCAGGTCTTCCTCCTCGGCGGCGCCCACCGGCTCGGCATCGCGCTGCTTGCGCGCATTGGTGGTGTCTGGGGCCGACAGCATCTCATAGGCCCGCGCCGAGAGTACGAACCCGCCCGCGATGCGCAGCGCGTTGAGCGAGATGCCGAAGAAGCTAAGGATATAGGTGCCCGCCCCGACCGCCACCAGCAGCACTAGGGTGGCATACACCGCCACCCGCCGCGCCAGCGCCGCGCGCTGGGCCTCGCGCCCAAACGTGACCTCATGAAAGATCATGGCGCTGCCGAGCGGATTCACGATCGACAGCAGCGCCGGAAAGGCGAGCAGGAAGGCGTTGATGGCGATTTCGGTCATGGGCATTTCCCGTTCCGCCGCGCCCTAAAGCCCGGCCATCTTCTTGAACTCTTGTTCGGTGAGCATCCTGATGCCCAGCTCCGCCGCCTTCTTGGCCTTGGAGCCAGCATCCTCGCCCACCACCACGAAATCCGTCTTCTTCGAGACTGATTCCGTCACCTTCGCGCCCAGCGCCTCGGCCCGTGCCTTCGCCTCCGGCCGCGCCATGGCGAGCGTGCCGGTGAACACCATAACCTTGCCCGCCAGCGGTGAGTCCGAGGCCGTGGCCATTGCGGCATCCAACACCGTCACCTCGCGCTCCAGCGCCGCCAATGTGTCCAGATTATGCGCCTCGGCGAAAAACGCCACCAGATCCGTCGCGATGGCCGGGCCGACGCCCGAGATCGAGCCCAGTTCCAGCCGTGCATCCGAGCCGATCTCGATGGCCGCGCGCATCGCCACCTTCCAATGCGCATAGCTGCCGTAATGCCGCGCGAGCAGCTTGGCATTGTTCTCGCCGATGCGCCGGATGCCGAGCGCGTAGATGAACCGCTCCAGCCCGATCTCGCGCCGCGCGTTGATGGCGGCGCTGAGCTTGGCGGCGGACACCTCGCCCCAGCCTTCGCGTTTGGCGATCTCCGCCTCATGCCGGGGCAGGGCAAAGATATCGGGCGCGGCGCGCAGCAGCCCGGCCTCATAGAATTCCTGCACGGTCTTCTCGCCCATGCCCTCGATGTCAAACGCCCCGCGTGAGCAGAAATGGATCAGCCGCTCCACCACCTGCGCGGGGCAGGAGAGACCGCCCGTGCAGCGGCGCACCGCCTCGTCGGCATCGCGCACCGCCAGCGCGCCGCAGACCGGGCAATGCGTGGGGAAGTGGAACGGATGCGTATGCGCGCCCCGTTTCAGCACGCCCAGGATTTGCGGGATCACATCGCCCGCGCGTTGCAACTCCACGGTGTCGCCGATGCGCACATCCTTGCGCGCGATCTCGTCCTCGTTATGCAGCGTCGCGTATTGCACCAGCACGCCGCCCACATTCACCGGCGTTAGCCGCGCGCGTGGCGTCAGCGCCCCCGTGCGGCCCACCTGGATTTCGATATCCTCCAGCACGGTGCTGGCCTTTTCGGCGGGGAATTTCCACGCGCAGGCCCAGCGCGGGGCGCGGCCGACAAAGCCCAGCCGCGCCTGCAAGGCGAGGTCGTTCACCTTATACACCACGCCGTCAATGTCATAAGGCAGCGCCGCGCGCCGGGCCCCGATGCCCGCCTGAAACGCCTCCGCCTCCGCCTCGCCCACGCGCGCGGAGAGCGGGTTGACCTTGAAGCCCCAGCGCTTGAGCGTTTCCAGATAGCCCCAATGCGTGTCCGCCACCGGGGTTGCGGTTTCGCCCTGGGCATAGGCGAAGAGCGAGAGCTTGCGCTTGGCGGTCACGCTGGGGTCGAGCTGGCGCAAGCTGCCCGCCGCCGCGTTGCGCGGGTTGGCGAAGGGCTTGTCCGGATTCGCCTCGTTCAGCGCCAGGAAATCCGCCTTGGTCATGTAAACCTCGCCGCGGATCTCGATGAAATCCGGCGCGTCCTCGGGCAATTCACGCGGCAGCTCGGCAAGGGTGAGCATGTTGGCGGTCACGTCCTCGCCCTCGGTGCCGTCGCCGCGCGTGGCGGCGCGCACGAATTTGCGGCTCTCGTAGGTGAGCGAGATCGATAGCCCGTCGATCTTCGGCTCCGCCACGAAATCCCACGCCGCCTCCAGCCCCAAAAAGCGCCGCTTGCCCTGCCAGAATTCCGCGAACGCCTCCGGGCTGAACACATTGTCCAGCGACAGCATGGGCGTGCGGTGGCGGACCTTGCCGAAGCCGGTGGCCGGGCGGGCGCCCACGCGCGCCAGCACCCGCGCCTCCTCGCGCAATTCGGGATGCGCGGCGGCGATGTCCTCGGCCTCGCGGCGCAGGGAATCGTATTCGGCGTCGGTCATCTCCGGCGCGTCGCGCTCGTAATAGGCCGCGTTCGCCGCCTCGATCCGTTCGAGCAGCGCCTTGAGTTTGGTTTTCGCGCTCATATCCGCAGCAGACTTTCAGCCGCCTGGCGGGCGGCGTCGGTAATCACCTCGCCGGCGAGCATGCGGGCGATCTCCTCGCGCCGCTCTGCCTCGTCCAGCACCTCCACATCCGTCACCGCGCGTTCGCCCGTCACGCGCTTGGCCACGCGTAACTGCGCCCCGGCACGTGCCGCCACTTGCGGGCTATGCGTCACCACCAGCACCTGCACACCCTCGGCTACGCGGGCGAGGCGCTCACCCACCGCGGCGGCGGTGGCGCCGCCAATGCCGGAATCCACCTCGTCGAAGATCAGCGTCTGCACCGAGCCGCCGCCCGTCAGCACCACCTTCATCGCCAGCATCAGGCGCGAGAGCTCGCCGCCCGAGGCGATCTTGTCGAGCGCGCCAGGCGTCTCGCCGGGGTTGGTGGCGATCAGGAAGCGGATCGCATCCGCCCCGCGCGGCCCCCATTGCGCCTCGGGCAGCATCGTCCGCTCGACCACGAAGCGCGCGCGTTCCAGCTTCAGCGGCGGCAGCTCGGCGCTGATCGCCGCCTCCAGCCGCTTGGCCGCATCCTCGCGCAAGGCCGAGAGCGCCGCCGCCTGTTCGACATAGGCCGCGCGCAGCCGCGCTGTCTGCGCCGTCAGCGCGGCGATATCCGCCACCCCCGACTCCAGCGCCGCCAGCCGCGCGCGCAGCCCGGCATGGAATTCCGGCAGCTCCGCCACCTGCACGCCATGCTTGCGCGCGGCGGCGCGCAGGGCGAAAAGCCGCTCCTCGGTTGCCTCCAGCGCGCGAGGATCATCTTCCTCCGACGCCGCCAGCCGCTCCATGAAATCCTCGGCCTCGGCCAGCGCGATCTCCGCGCGCTCCAGCGCCGCCATCGCTGGCCCGGCCGGATTGACCTGCCCGGCGGGCACGCTCACCCGCGCCAGCGCCCGAGCGGCCCCGCGCAGCGCGGCGGCGGGGCCGGAGGCGCGGCGGTCCTTGGGGCGCAGCTCGGCAATGGCGGCGGCGATCGCTTCGGCCCGGCGCTCGCCCGCCTGCAGGCGGATGCGCTCGGCGGCCAGCGCCTCTTCCTCGCCCGCCACCGGGTTCAGCTTGGCCAGTTCCTCGGCGGCATGGCGCAGGAAATCCTCTTCGCGCGCAGCCTCCTCGATCCGTTTTTCCGCCACGGCGAGCTGCGCCGCGCTCTCCCGCCAAGCCTTATGCGCGCCGGCCACCGCCTCGCGCGGCTGGGCCGCCACGCCAAACGCATCCAGCAGCGCGATATGGTTGGCCGGATCAGCCAGCCCCACCTGCTCATGCTGGCCTTGCACCTCGATCAGCAGCCCGGCGAGCTTCTTGAGGAATCCGGCGCTCACCGGCTGGTCGTTGATCAGCGCGCGCGAGCGCCCGTCACGCCCGAGAATCCGCCGTACCAGGATCTCCGTTCCCGCATCCAGCCCGTGCTCGGCCAGCAGCGTGCGCGCCGCGTGCCCATCCTCGGCCGCGAAGCTGGCCGCCACCACCGCCTGCTCAGCGCCGGCGCGGATCAGCCCGGCATCGGCCCGCGCGCCCAGCGCCAGGCCCAGACTGTCCAGCAGAATCGATTTGCCCGCTCCGGTTTCACCGGTGAGCGCGGTCAGCCCCGCCTCGAAATGCAGGTCCAGGCGCTCGATCAGCACGACATCGCGGATCGAGAGGCTGTTCAGCATGGGCGGCTTAGAAGATCCAGAACAAGTGATGCTTGGCGGGCGGCGGGGGCGGGGGCGGGGCGTTGCCGCCATTCGCGGCCTGCGCCTCACTGGCCGCGGTCACCAGCCCGTGGTCCTGCAGCTTGCCATAGGCCGCCTGATACCAGCTACTGCCCGGATAGTTATAGCCTAGCACCGAGGCAGTGCGCACGGCGGCGTCGCTCAGCCCGAGGTCGAGATAGCACTCCACCAGGCGCTCCAGCGCCTCCGGCGTATACGTGGTGGTCTGGTAGTTGGTCGCCACGTCCTGGAACCGCCCGACCGCGGCGGCGTAGAGATGCTGCTTCTCGTAGAAGCGGCCGATCTCCATGTCGTGCCCGGCGAGACGGTTATAGGCGAGGCGCAGCTTGATGCGCGCGTCGCGGGCATAGGCGCTGTCGGGGAAGCGGTTGATCACGTCCTGCAGCGTCTGAATCGCCTCATAGGTCGTGGTCTGGTCGCGCTGCACGTCCTCGATCTGCTCGTAATAGCACAGCGCCTTGAGGTAATAGGCATAGGCCGCCTCGGGGCTGGCCGGGTGCAGGCCGATAAAGCGCGTCAGCGTGCTGATCGCGTCGTCGTAATTCTGCTGCTTATATTGCGCGTAACCGGCCAGCAGCTCGGCATGGCTGGCCCAGACCGAATAGGGGTAATTCTCCTCCTCGGCGTTGAAATCCTGCGCCGCGCGGTCGTAATCGCCCTTCTGCAGGTGATCCACGCCCTGGGCGTAGAGCTTGTCCGCTGGCGGCACCACGCCGCCGGGGAATTCCCCTTCCTTCGGTTCGCTATTCTGTAACGCCGAACACCCGGCCAGGCCGAGGGCCAGGGCGAGCAGGGAAACACGGGCAAGGCCGGAGCGGAAATTTGTCATTGCGTGCGGCTTATAGCAGTTAAAACGCGAACGCGAAGCCTCTGTCCGCCCCTTGTTTGCCGCCGTATTTGCTTGACTTCCCCACCGGGCGGACTAAACCACGCCCATCCACAACCGGACATCCCCGGCCCTTTGCCTGGGATGCTCTAGCCGTTGCCGCTTGCCGCCCCGGCCAGCGCGCCGCGCACACCCCACCGGGCCAAACTGCCCGTATGCTTAAGGACATTTCCAGCCACATGGCTTCTTCTTCCCACGCCCTCCGCCACTCGGACGCTCCGGCCTATGCCGGCGCCGATGATTTCGCTGCTCTTCTTGATTCCTCCCTCGGCGCCGGCGGCGCTTTCGAGGGTTCCGTCGTCTCCGGCAAGGTGCTCCGGATCGATGACGACTTCGTGATCGTCGATGTCGGCCTCAAATCCGAGGGCCGCGTGCCGCTGCGCGAGTTCGCCCCGATGGGCGCCAAGCCCGAGGTTAATGTCGGCGATGTGTTCGACCTGTTCATCGAGCGTTACGAGGACAAGGACGGCGCCATGGTGCTGTCGCGCGAGAAGGCGCGGCGCGAGGAGTCCTGGACCCAGCTTGAGAAGGCCTTCGAGGCCCAGACCCGTGTGAACGGCGTGATTCATGGCCGCGTCAAGGGCGGCTTCACCGTCGATCTCGGCGGCGCCACCGCGTTTCTGCCCGGCAGCCAGGTCGATATCCGCCCCGTGCGCGACGTCGCCCCGCTGATGGGCGTGCCGCAGCCGTTCCAGATCCTGAAGATGGACCGCCAGCGCGGCAACATCGTCGTCTCCCGCCGCGCGGTGCTGGAAGAGACCCGCGCCGAGCAGCGCTCCGAGCTGATCCATGGCCTGAAGGAAGGCATGATCCTCGACGGCGTGGTGAAGAACATCACCGATTACGGCGCCTTCGTCGATCTCGGCGGCGTGGACGGCCTGCTGCACGTCACCGATATCGCCTGGAAGCGCATCAACCACCCGGCCGAGGCGCTGACCATCGGCCAGCCGGTTAAGGTGCAGGTGATCCGCTTCAACCCGGAGACCCAGCGCATCAGCCTCGGCATGAAGCAGCTCGAGGCCGATCCGTGGGAAGGCGTGGAAGCCAAGTACCCGCCGGGCATCAAGGTCACCGGCCGCGTCACCAACATCACCGATTACGGCGCCTTCGTGGAGCTGGAGCCGGGCGTCGAGGGGCTGGTGCACGTGTCCGAGATGTCCTGGACCAAGAAGAACGTGCATCCGGGCAAGATCGTCTCCACCTCTCAGGAGGTCGAGGTCGTGGTGCTGGATGTGGACGCCTCCAAGCGCCGCATCTCGCTGGGCCTGAAGCAGGTGCAGCGCAACCCCTGGGAAGAGTTCCAGGACGAGCACCCGATCGGCTCCGTGGTCGAGGGCGAGATCCGCAACATCACCGAGTTCGGCCTGTTTGTCGCGGTCGGCCCGGAGATCGACGGCATGGTCCACATGTCCGACCTCTCCTGGGAAGAGACCGGCGAGCAGGCGATCGCCAAATACGGCAAGGGCGAGATCGTCAAGGCCAAGGTGCTGGACGTGGACGTCGAGAAGGAGCGCATCTCGCTCGGCATCAAGCAGCTTGAGGTCGACCCGGCCGCTGGCGTGCTGGACCGCATCCACAAGAACCAGATCGTCACCTGCGTGGTCACCGCCGTGCAGAGCAACGGCATCGAGGTGAAGGTGGACGACGTGCTGACCGGCTTCATCCGCCGCGCCGAGCTGGCGCGCGACAAGGCCGAGCAGCGCCCCGAGCGCTTCGCCGTGGGCGACAAGGTCGATGCCAAGATCACCGCGGTGGACCGCGCGGCCCGCAAGCTGCAGCTGACCATCAAGGGCAAGGAGATCGACGAGGACAAGCAGGCGATCACCGAGTTCGGCTCGTCCGACTCCGGCGCCTCGCTGGGCGATATCCTGGGCGCGGCCATCCGCCGCCGCAACCAGCAGACCGAAGACTAAGCGCACCCAGCCGCGAGGCTGAGGCGAGACCCCGGCAGGGCCACCTGCCGGGGTTTTTTTGTCGGCTCGAAGCCTTCGCCCGATATTAAGGGCTTTGCGTCACATCCTCTGCATCATTTCTGGAGGATGGCGATGGCTGTTTTCAGCATTCAGGGCCGCGGGGTCGATGCAGGCTCTTTGCCGGGCCTTCGCGGTGATCGAATTCGCCCCTGACGTCACGGTGCTGGACCTGAACGCGAATTTCGAGCGCGTGAGCGGTTACCGCAAGGCCGAGCTCATCGGCCGCCACCACCGCGTGCAGCTCACGCCCGACGAAGCCGCCGCGCTGGAGCAGACCGCTGCAGATCACGATAACGGTGCGCAAGGCCGCCGAAACCGATGCCGCGAGAGAGATCAAGGGCCTGATTGGCGCGTCGGCCGAACAGGTGGTGGCGGGGGTGAGAGCGGTGGAGGCCGCCTGGGTGACGCTTGAGCGCATCATCGCCCATGTCGAGGGTATCAACACCGCCATCGCCGCCTCGGCCGCCGGGCAATCCGAAGGTGTGGGGCAGATCAACGCGGCGGTGAACCAGATGGATCAGATGACCCAGCAAAACACCGCCATCGTCGAGGAAGTCGCCGCCGCCGCGCAAAGCCTGGCGCGCGCTGGCGAGGGTATCATCGGCCGGCTCGCGCAGTTCCAGGCCGGCGCTCTGCCCGCCCCCGCCAAACGCGGCAAGCGCGTTTTAGCGGCAGCGGAATAAGCCTTACAGCACCCGCCCGGCCACGGCGTCCAGCTTGGCCACCAGTCCCGGGTCGCGGCACTCGGGCGCGGTGATCAGCGCATATTGCAGCGCGGTGTCGCACCCGGCGGGGCAGGTGCCGCGCGGCGCGGCGAGGCGCGGCAGCACGTCCTTCACCACGCTGCGCGCCTTGTCGGCATTGCCGTGCAGCACCTTGATCACCTGCTCCACGGTCACGGCGTCGTGCTCCTCGTGCCAGCAATCGTAATCGGTCACCATGGCCACGGTCGCGTAATCCATCTCCGCCTCGCGGGCGAGCTTGGCCTCGGGCATGTTGGTCATGCCGATCACCGAGCAGCCCCAGCTGCGGTACAGATTGCTCTCCGCCAGGGTCGAGAATTGCGGCCCCTCCATCACCAGATACGTGCCGCCACGCGTGTAGCTCAGGCCGAGCGCTTTCAGGCTGGCTTCCAGCGCGTCGCCCAGGCGCGGGCAGGTGGGGTGCGCCATGGAGACATGCGCGACGCAGCCCGTGCCGAAGAAGCTCTTCTCGCGCGCGAAGCTGCGGTCGATGAACTGGTCGACGATGACGAAATGCCCTGGCGGCAATTCCTCCTTCAGCGAGCCCACGGCGGACATGGAGATGATGTCCGTCACGCCCAGGCGCTTCAGCGCGTCGATATTGGCGCGGTAATTGAGGCCGGAGGGGGAGATCTTATGGCCGCGGCCATGGCGGGGCAGGAACACCACCTTGGTGCCCTCGAACTGCCCGATCAGCAACTCGTCCGACGGCGCGCCCCACGGCGTTTCCACCGCCACCCAGCGCGTATCGGTGAGCCCCTCGATATTATACAGGCCCGACCCGCCGATAATGCCGATCACCGGCTGCTTTGTCTCGCTCATCTGCTGCTCCAAAACAAAAAAACCCGCCGTCGCTTTAGCGGGTTTTGCGGGGTCCGCCCATTTATAAAAGCGCGCCGGGCGCGGCCTCTTTCACAAAAAGGCCGCGCCCGTCCGGCTTAGAACGGAATTTCGTCGTCCAGATCGTTATTGCTGGGGCGCGTATCCCAGCCGCCGACAGCGCGGGCCGGAGCCTTGGCGGGGGCGGGGGCGGCGGCGCGCGGCGCGGGGGCGTAATCCTCGCCGCCCATGGCGCCGCCCCCGGCGCGGTCGAGCAGCACCAGCTCGCCGCCGAAGCGGCCCAGCATCACCTCGGTGGTGTAGCGGTCCTGGCCGGATTGGTCGGTCCATTTCCGGGTCTGCAGCTTGCCCTCCAGATACACTTTCGAGCCCTTGCGCAGATATTTCTCGGCCACATCGGCCAGCCGGTCATTCATGATGACGACGCGGTGCCACTCGGTCTGCTCCTTGCGCTCGCCGCTGGCCTTGTCGTTCCAGGTGTCGGAGGTGGCGACGGTGAGGTTCACGATCTTCATGCCCGACTGCGCGTTGCGGACCTCAGGGTCCTTGCCCAGATTGCCCACCAGGATCACCTTGTTCACACTACCAGCCACACCGACCTCCTCAACCGAAAATTGTCTTCAAGTTTACCTCACCCGGCGCAAATAAACCAGCGCGGCAGGGTTTGCTTTGTAGCCGCTAACCCCATATCTTACAAGAACATTGCGGGAACATTTGGGGCAGACATGGCGGAAGACAAGGGCGCGGGGTTCATCACCGTCCGCGGCGCGCGCGAGCATAATCTGAAGAACATCGACATCCAGATTCCGCGCAACCAGCTCACCGTCATCACCGGGCTTTCCGGTTCGGGTAAATCCTCCCTGGCGTTCGACACGATCTACGCCGAGGGCCAGCGCCGCTATGTCGAGTCGCTCTCCGCCTATGCCCGCCAGTTCCTGGAGTTGATGGGCAAGCCCGATGTCGACTCCATCGAGGGCCTGTCTCCCGCCATCTCCATCGAGCAGAAAACCACCTCCAAGAATCCGCGTTCCACCGTCGGCACCGTCACCGAAATCCATGATTACATGCGCCTGCTCTGGGCGCGCGCGGGCGTGCCCTATTCGCCCGCCACCGGCCTGCCGATCGAGGCGCAGACCGTGAGCCAGATGGTGGACCGGGTGATGGCGATGAAGGAGGGCACGCGCCTGCTGCTGCTCGCGCCGGTCATCCGCGACCGCAAGGGCGAGTATAAAAAGGAGCTGCAGGATTTACAGCGCAAGGGCTTCACCCGCGCCAAGATCGACGGCAAGCTCTACGAGCTCGACCAGGCCCCGGCGCTGAACAAGAAGCTCAAGCACGATATCGAGGTGGTGGTGGACCGCCTGGTGGTGAAGCCGGGCCTGGAAAAGCGCCTCGCCGATTCCTTCGAGACCGCCTTGGGCCTGGCCGATGGCATCGTCTACGCCGAAGACGCCGATAGCGCCGCGCGCACCGTGTTCTCCTCGCGCTTCGCCTGCCCGGTTTCCGGTTTCACCATCGAGGAAATCGAGCCCCGCCTGTTCTCCTTCAACTCTCCGCACGGCGCCTGCCCGGTTTGCGACGGCCTCGGCCACGAGATCTATTTCGATCCGCATCTGGTGGTGCCCGACGAGCAGCGCAGCCTGGAGAACAACGCCATTGCCCCGTGGTCGGGCGTGATGTCGCCTTATTACGAGCAGACGCTGGCCTCCCTGGCCAAGCATCTCCGCATCCGGATGACCACGCCCTGGGAGAAGCTGCCAGAGCCTGTGCGCGACGCGATCCTTTACGGCACCAAGGAGGAGGTGACGATCACCTATCGCGACTCCTCGCGGTCCTTCACCACCACCAAACCCTTCGAGGGCGTCATCAAAAACCTTGAACGGCGCCTGAAGGAAACCGATTCCGTCTGGGTGCGCGAGGAGCTTTCCCGCTACCATGCCGAGCGCCCTTGCCGCGCCTGCAACGGCGCGCGCCTCAAGCCCGAGGCGCTGGCGGTGAAGGTGGCGGGCAAAAACCTGGCCGAGGTGGCGGAAATGGCGATCGACGAGGCGAAAGCCTGGTTCGACACCGTGGCCGACACGCTCACCCCGCAGCGTCTCGAAATCGCCAGGCGTATCCTGCGTGAAATCCATGACCGCCTGCAATTCCTACTCGATGTCGGGCTCAACTACCTCACCCTGGCGCGCGGCTCGGCCACGCTCTCGGGCGGCGAGAGCCAGCGTATCCGCCTCGCCAGCCAGATCGGCTCCGGCCTCACCGGCGTGCTGTATGTGCTGGACGAACCGAGCATCGGCCTGCACCAGCGCGATAATGAGCGCCTGCTTGGCACCCTCAACCGGCTGAAAAATCTCGGCAACACCGTGCTGGTGGTCGAGCATGACGAAGACGCGATCCGCGCCGCCGATCACCTTGTCGATATGGGGCCGCAGGCGGGCGTGAATGGCGGGCACGTGGTGGCGCAGGGCACGCCCGCCCAGGTCGCCGCCAATTCCGCCTCCATCACCGGCGATTATCTCTCGGGCCGGCGGGTCATTCCCGTTCCCACGCGCCGTTCCGTTCAAAGCAACCGCGTCGTCAAGATCATTGGCGCGCGCGGCAATAATCTGAAATCCATCACGGCCGAATTCCCGCTTGGCGTGTTCACCTGCGTCACCGGCGTCTCCGGCGGCGGCAAATCGACGCTGGTGGTCGATACGCTCTACAAGGCGATCTCGCGCCGCCTGATGGGCTCGGGCGAGGTGCCCGCGCCGCATGAGCGCATCGAGGGGCTGGACCAGCTCGACAAGATCATCGACATCGACCAATCCCCGATCGGGCGCACCCCCCGCTCCAACCCCGCCACTTATACCGATCTGTTCGCGCCGATCCGCGACTGGTTCTCCGAACTTCCCGAGAGCCGCCAGCGCGGCTACAAGCCCGGCCGCTTCTCCTTCAACGTCAAAGGCGGGCGCTGCGAGGCCTGCCAGGGCGACGGCGTGCTGAAGATCGAGATGCACTTCCTGCCGGATGTGTTCGTCACCTGCGACACCTGCAAGGGCAAGCGCTATAACCGCGAGACGCTGGAGGTGAAATTCCGCGGCAAATCCATCGCCGATGTGCTGGACATGTCGGTGGACGAGGCGCTCACCTTCTTCGCCGCCGTGCCGAAAATCCATGACCGGCTCAGCATCCTCGCCCGCGTCGGGCTCGGCTACATCAAGCTCGGCCAGCAGGCCACCACGCTTTCGGGCGGCGAGGCGCAGCGCATCAAGCTGGCCAAGGAGCTGGCGCGCCGCGCCACCGGCCGCACGCTCTACATCCTCGACGAACCCACCACCGGCCTGCATTTCGAGGATACGCGCAAGCTGCTCGAAGTGCTGCACGCGCTGGTCGATGCCGGCAACTCCATCGTCGTCATCGAGCATAATCTCGAAGTCATCAAAACCGCCGACCACATCATCGATATCGGGCCGGAAGGCGGGGCAGGGGGCGGGCGCATCATCGCCACCGGCACGCCCGAGCAGATCGCCGCCGCGCCCGAGAGCTATACGGGGCGCTTCCTGAAACCGCTGCTCGCGCCGGCGAAGCCCCGGAAGAAGAAGGCCGGATGAACCGGCTCCGCCGTGTCATCGGCGAGCTGCTCGCGCGCTTCCTCACCACGCCGGTGCAGGTGGAGCCGGCCCTGCCGGTCGACATCACGGCCCTGTGCCGGATGCTGCGCAAGGCGGATGTGATTCTGGTTGAGGGAGATCTGCGGATTTCCTCCGTCATCAAATATCTTACCCAATCCACCTGGTCTCATGCCGTGCTCTATGCCGGCGATGGCGAATGCATTGAGGCCGATGTCATCCAGGGCGTGCGCCGCTTCAAGCTGGAGGAGCTGGCGCGCTACCATCTGCGCATTTGCCGCGCGCTTGATCTCACCGATGAAGAGGCGGAGAAGGTCGTCGCCCACGCCGAATCCCGCCTCGGCGTGCAATATGACCTCAAGCACGTGTTCGACCTCGCGCGCTATATGGTGCCACTGCCCTTGCCCCGCGCCTGGCGCCGCCGCGCCATCGCGCTGGGGTCGGCCGATCCCTCCCGCGCGATCTGCTCCACCCTGGTGGCGGAGAGCTTCCAGGCGATCCGCTACCCGATCTTGCCGGACATCGAAACCGCCTCACCCGACCCGGCTGTGGCGCGCAAGGCCCGCGAAATTTACCATATTCACGACACTGGGCTGTTCACCCCGCGCGATTTCGACCTCTCGCCCTTCTTCCAGGTGATCAAGCCCGAGATCCCGCGCGGCTTCGACCACCATCGCCTGGTCTGGGCCGATTAGCGCAAGCTCATTCGGCGGCGTGCCGCACCCCGGCCGGGGACGAGAGGGCGGGCGGCCCATACACTGTCTCCGCCCGCTTGAGGAAGGCGGTCACCATCCGGTGCACCGCCTCGGTGAACACCGCGCCGATGGCTTTCTGCAGAATGATGTTGCGGAATTCGAAATCGACGAAAAAATCGACCAGGCATCCCTCGGGATGCGGCGTGAAATCCCAGCTATTATGCAGATATTTGAACGGTCCGTTCTCATATTCCACGCGGATCGCGCGCGCCCCATTGGGCGCCGGGGGGTGCAGCAGCACGCGCGAGGTGAAGCTCTCGCGGAACGGTCCGAAGCCTATGGTGAGATCCGCGATCATCTCATGCCCCACATGGCTGCGGATGCGCGACCCCACGCACCAGGGCAGGAAGCGCGGATATTTCGCCACATCCGCGACCAGCGCGAAGAGCTGGTCCGGTGTATACGGGACCAGCTTCTGCTCAGTGTATTTGGTCACGCCGCGAGCTGCCTGGCGCGGGCCTCGCGCAGCGCCGCGAAATCCGCATCCGCATGATAGGAGGACCGGGTCAGCGGCGTCGCCGAAACCTGTAGGAAGCCCTTGGCCCGCGCCATACTGGCCAGCTCCTCGAATTCCTCCGGGGTCCAGAATTTATCCACCGCCGCGTGCTTCACCGTCGGCTGCAGATACTGCCCGATGGTGATGAAATCGACATCCGCGATGCGCAGATCATCCATCACCTGGCCGATCTCCGCCCTTGTCTCGCCCAGCCCCACCATCAGGCCCGATTTGGTGAAGGTCGCCGGTTCCAGCTGCTTCACCCGGTCCAGCAGGCGCAGGCTCTGGTAATAGCGCGCGCCGGGGCGGATGCCCGGGTAGAGCCGGGGCACGGTTTCCAGGTTATGGTTGAACACATCGGCCTTGGCGGCGGCCACCACCTCCAGCGCGCCGGGTTTGCGCAGGAAGTCCGGGGTCAGGATTTCCACCGTCACCCCTGGCGCCGTCGCGCGCACCGCGGCGATCACGGCGGCGAAATGCGCCGCCCCGCCATCGGCGAGGTCGTCGCGGTCCACCGAGGTGATGACCACATGGCGCAGGCCCAGCGTCGCCACGGCTTCCGCCACGCGTCGCGGCTCGTCCGCGTCCAGCGCCGCCGGCAATCCGGTAGAGACATTGCAGAATGAGCAGGCGCGGGTGCAGATCTCGCCCATGATCATCATGGTGGCGTGGCGCTGCGACCAGCATTCCCCGATATTCGGGCAAGCCGCCTCCTCGCACACCGTGGACAGCTTCTTCTCCCGCATGAGCTCGCGGGTTTGCTGATACACGGCGCTGGTCGGCGCCTTCACCCTGATCCAGCCCGGCTTGCGCTGGATGGGGTTGTCCGGCCGCCCCTGTTTCTCGGGGTGCCGGACGCGGTGGTCGATTTCGATGCGTGTCGCCATGCCGCTAGAAGTGGATAACCTGGCCGAATGCGTCAAGCACGGATTCGTGCATGGCTTCCGAGATCGTCGGATGCGGGAAGATGGTATGCATCAGCTCGGCTTCCGTGGTCTCCAGCTGTCGTGCAATGACATATCCCTGAATCATCTCCGTCACCTCGGCCCCGATCATGTGCGCGCCGAGCAGCGCGCCGGTCTTGGCGTCGAAAATGGTCTTGATCAGCCCCTCCGGCTCGCCGAGCGCGATCGCCTTGCCATTGCCGATGAACGGGAACCGCCCCACCTTCACCTCATGTCCGGCGGCCTTGGCTTTCTCCTCGGTCAGGCCCACGCTCGCCACTTGCGGGCGGGCATAGGTGCAGCCGGGGATGTTCCAGGTCTCGAACGGGTGAGGGTTCAGCCCGGCAATCGCCTCCACGCAGACCACGCCTTCATGGCTGGCCTTGTGCGCCAGCCAGGGCGGCCCGGCCACGTCGCCAATGGCGTAAACGCCGGGCTCGGCGGTGCGGGCATAGCCATCCACCACGATATGGGTGCGCTCCACCTTCACCTTGGTGTTTTCCAGGCCGATATTCTCGACATTGCCGACGATGCCGACCGCCGAAATCACCTTCTCGACCTCGAAGACCTGCTCCTTGCCGCCGGCCTCTACCGTCACTTTTACCGAGGCCGCGCCCTTCTCGGCCTTCTTCACCGTGGCCGAGGTCAGGATCTTCATCCCCTGCTTCTCGAAGCTCTTGCGGGCCAGTGCCGAAATCTCGGCATCCTCAACCGGGAGGATACGGTCCATCATCTCGACAACAGTGACCTGCGTGCCAAGCGTGGCGTAAAAACTGGCGAACTCGATGCCGATCGCGCCCGAGCCCATGATGAGCAGCGATTTCGGCAGGGTCTCCGGCACCATCGCCTCGAAATAGGAGATGATCTGCTTGCCATCGACCTCCAACCCCGGAATCTGCCGGGGGCGCGCGCCGGTGGCCAGGATGATATGCGGCGCGGCGAGCTGCGCCACCGGCTTGCCATCGCGCGAGACGGCGAGATAGCCGCCGCCCATCAGCTTGCCGTAACCGTCATACACGGTCACCTTGTTCTTCTTCAGCAGATGCCCGATGCCGCCCGAGAGCTGCTTGGAGACCGCGCGCGAGCGGGCCACGACCTTCGGCAGATCCACCTTCACATTTTCGGCCGAGATGCCGAATTCCCCGGCATGGTCGAGCAGGTGCTTCACCTCGGCCGAGCGCAGCAGCGCCTTGGTCGGGATGCAGCCCCAGTTGAGGCAGATGCCGCCGAGATGCTTGGCCTCGACCACCGCCACCTTCATCTTCAGCTGCGCTGCGCGGATCGCCGCGACATAGCCGCCCGGCCCGCCGCCAACGACGATCAGGTCAAAATTATCAGCCATTTTGTATCCCTCCGGGTCAGAGCAGCAGGCTCAGGGGTTCCTCGATCAGCTTCTTCAGCGTGGCGAGGAATTCGGCGCCGAGCGCGCCGTCGATCACGCGGTGATCCACCGACAGCGTCGCCGTCATCACCGTCGCCGCCACGATCGCGTCGCCCTTCACCACGGCGCGCTTCTCACCCGCGCCGACGGCCAGAATGGCGGCCTGCGGCGGATTGATGATGGCCGAGAAGCTGGAGATGCCGAACATGCCGAGATTGGAGATGGAGAAGCCGCCACCCTGGAATTCCTCGGGCTTCAGCTTGCCGGCCTTGGCCCGCGCGGCCAAATCCTTCATGGCGTTGGAGATTGCCGCCAGCCCCAGCCGGTCCGCGCCCTTCACGATCGGCGTGATCAGCCCGTCGGGGATCGCCACGGCGACCGAGATATCCACCTCGTCATATTGCACAATCGCCTCATCGGTCCACGAGGCGTTCACCCCCGGATGCCGCTTCAGCGCCACGCCGCAGGCCTTGATGATGAGATCATTGACCGAAAGCTTGAACGCGCCCGCGCCCTCCTTGGGCGATTTCGCGTTCAGCTCGGCACGCAGCTTCAGCAGCGCGTCCAGCTCGATATCCAGGTTCAGATAGAAATGCGGCACGCTCTGCTTCGACTCGGTAAGCCGCCGTGCGATGACCTTGCGCATCGTGCTGTGCGGGATCGCCTTGTGCGGCGCGGCGATGGCCGGCGCGGGCGCGGCGGGCTTGGGCGCCGGAGCGGCCACGGGCGCCGGAGCCGCCGCCGGGGCAGGGGAAGCCACTGGAGCATGAGCGGGCGCGCCGTCCAGATCACCCTTCACGATCCGCCCGCCAGGGCCGGAGCCCTTTACGCTGGCGAGATCGATGCCCGCCTGCTTGGCGATGCGCTTGGCCAGCGGCGAGGCGAACACGCGCTCACCCTGCGCAGCGGCCGGAGACGCGGCGGTGGGGGCCGGGGCAAGGGCGGCGGCCGGCGCGGGCGCGGCAGCCACGGGGGCCGGAGCGGCGGCGGCCGGAGCCGTCACGGCCTCGCCCTTGGTCGCGGTGAGAATACCGATCACCGCGTTCACCGCGACGCCCTCGCTGCCCTCGGGCACCACGATCTTGGCGAGATACCCCTCATCCACGGCTTCCACTTCCATGGTCGCCTTATCGGTCTCGATCTCGGCGATAATGTCGCCCGACTTCACTTCATCGCCTTCGGCCTTCAGCCATTTGGCGAGTTTGCCCTCCGTCATGGTCGGCGACAGAGCGGGCATCAGAATGTTAATGGCCATTTTGCGCCTCCCGTGCTCAGAACAGTTTCTTCACCGCGTCCACAACCCAGCCGGGCTGCGGCAGCGCCAGTTTTTCCAGATTTGCGGCGTAGGGCATCGGCACGTCCACACCCGCCACGCGTACGGGCGGGGCATCCAGCCAGTCGAAGCAATGCTCGACCACGGTGGCGATGATCTCCGAGCCGATGCCCGCGAACGGCCAGCCCTCTTCCACACTCACCACGCGCGAGGTCTTGCGCACGCTTGCCGCGATGGTCTCGATATCCAGCGGGCGGATTGAGCGCAGGTTGATCACCTCGGCGGAGATGCCCTGCTCGGCCAGCGCCTCGGCGGCCTTCAGCGCCACATCCACCATGATCGAGAAGGCGATGATGGTCACATCGCTGCCCGCGCGCTCGATCTTTGCCTTGCCGATCGGCAGCACGAAATCCTCGGAAACGGGGCACTCGAAGCTGTGCCCGTACAGGATCTCGTTTTCCAGCACGATCACCGGGTTCGGGTCGCGGATGGCGGCGCGCATCAGCCCCTTGGCATCCGCCGCGCTCCACGGCGCCACCACTTTCAGGCCGGGGCAATGCGCGTACCAGCTCGCGTAACACTGGCTATGCTGCGCGCCGACGCGGGCGGCGGCGCCGTTGGGGCCGCGGAACACGATCTGCGCGCCCATCTGCCCGCCCGACATATACAGGGTCTTGGCGGCGGAATTGATGATCTGGTCGATCGCCTGCATGGCGAAGTTGAAGGTCATGAACTCGACGATCGGTTTCAGCCCGTTCATCGCCGCGCCCACCGCCATGCCGGTGAAGCCATGCTCGGTGATCGGCGTGTCGATCACGCGCTTGGGCCCGAACTCGTCCAGCATACCCTGCGAGATCTTATACGCGCCCTGATATTGCGCGACTTCCTCGCCCATCAGGAACACATCCTTATCGGCGCGCATCTCCAGCGTCATCGCCTCGCGCAGCGCCTCGCGCACGGTCATCGTCTTGGTCGGGCCG